>DATJXE010000006.1:0-110904 GCA_035500505.1 Minisyncoccota bacterium | reverse complement strand
GCGGGGCGGCCCCTTGGGCCCGCCCGGCGAATTGTTTTCTTATTTAGCGAAACTTACAGCGGGAAGCTGTTACCCCACGAGCCGACGAGCGGAAGCGGCGTTTCCTTGCCTTGCACGACATTCACGATGCCCAAGACGGAGAGGACGAAGAGCGCGAGGTCGATGAGGTCGTAGAGCGGCCAGAGCATGTACAGCTGCCAGAAGAAGCTGGTCAGGATCCAGAGGATCACCTCGATGGCGAACAAGACGAGACCCTGGCGAATGTGGAATTTCACGAAGGGGTCGTCCTTCGCGGCGAGGTAGGAGACGATAACGAGCGGACCGAGGTAACAAAGGATGCCCATCAGCGTGTTCTTCTGCGCCGCCGGGGGCATCATGCCGTTAGGTTGATCCATATAAAGATGGCTTTTATCGTTACATTGCTAAGTCAGAACAGTATACGCCTCCCACTTTTCGAGGGAAGGGGGCAGGTGGATAAGCGCCTTGCCCGACCCGGGAGGGCTATACTATAGGGGTATATGGCAAAGAACGCTCGCAAGGGCCACGGCCGCAAAGGGGAAGTATCCAAACGCAGCCAGGTGCTCTCGCCGCGCAATAGGCGGTGGACCAAGGTCAACAACAAGACCGGCAGGTTCATGGACCAGATGGCGAAGAAGGGTAGGGCCTTCAAAGGCGTGCGGATGAAATAAAACGCCTCCAAAATCCTCAGCTGCGTTGTTGCGGGGCCCCTAGAAGATCCTCATCGTATTAAATATACGACTCGGATCTTCTCTTCCCCGCGCCTAGCATCTGAGAATTTTTGAAGCGTTTTATGAGCAATGCTATACTGGTTCTCTTAGCAACTCTTTTTATATAGGGGTATGAATAAAACTGTTTTGTGGGTTGTTGCCGCCATCATCGTCATCGGCGGCGGGTATTGGTTGTATTCTTCCGGCGCGCTCGGCGGCGGATCCGGAGGGGAAATGATGGAGAACAGTACGTCGACGTCGCAAGGGCAGTCGAGCGGGTCGATGAAAGACCTGCTCGCGCACGGTTCTTCGCAATGTCAGGTGAACGATACGGCGAACGGCTCCTCTGGCACCGTGTATGTCGGCAATGGCGAGATGCGCGGCGATTTCACGTCGCAAACGCAAACCGGGACTGTTACGAGCCACATGATCTCCGACGGGCAGACTGTCTACGTGTGGTCGAGCGCGGCGCCGCAGGGCATGAAGATGAGCGTCTCGTCCGAAACGTCGTCTTCCGGCTCTTCGAGCGCACAGGATCCGTATAACGAGAACGTAAACTACACCTGTTCACCGTGGAGCGTCGACAGCGCGGAATTCACGCTTCCCGCGGGTGTCACCTTCGAGGACATGAGTACCATGATGCACGGCAGTGCTTCCGGCGGCGCGTCCGTTGGCGCCAACGCAGCGCAGTGTGCGGCATGCGACCAGGCTCCGAACGCGACCGCAAAGGCCCAGTGCCGCGCGGCGCTCCAGTGTCAGTAACGCTTGAATTAACGGCAGCTTCATTCGCGGACCTCGACAATACTGGTATGGCGAGACGGAAAAAGCGCAGGTATGGCAAGAGCGTCGGTAAGGACGTCGCGCGCGAACTGCGTGCCTTTAAGCGCGGGAAACTTCAAAGCGGCCGGGGCGGCAAAGTAAAAAGCCGCAAACAGGCCATCGCGATAGCGCTTTCCGAAGCGCGCCGCGAGGGCAAAAAGGTACCGCGCAAGAAAAAGTGAGCGTGCTACAATCGCCTCATGTTGCGGGCGCCGTTCTTCGACCCCACCAAGAGTTACTACGAGAACTGGGAACAAGGCCCCTTTAATGATTTCGCCGACGGGGTTGTCTTGCCGACATCCAAAGCGCGTTTTACCTACCTTGGTCACGGTATCAGCTATCCGCTCGGCATCGCCGCGGGGCCTCTCGTCAACGGCAAATTCGTGAAAGCGGCGCTTGAAAAAGGGTTCGACGTTCCCGTGTATAAAACGGTGCGTTCACGCGAAAAGAAATGCAACGAGTGGCCCAACGTCCTTCCGGTCGAAATCGAGGGCGAACTCACGCTCGAGAAGGCGGAAAAGGGATTGACCACGAAGGCGGGGTACACCGAACCGCTGGCCATCACCAATTCGTTCGGCAACCCGTCGTATCCTGCAGAAGTGTGGCAGAAAGATGTGCGTGAACTCATGAAATACGCGAACACGCGGGAAGGGCAAATGGTGTGCGGCATGATAGAAGGAACGCGCTGGGAGGCGACGGCGACTGAACAGGATTTCATCAACGATTGGGTTATGGTCGCACGGATGATGGCGGCGTGCGGTGTGCACGCCATCGAAGCGAATTTTTCCTGCCCCAACGAAGGCGATCGCGTAAAGAAACTCCTCTGCTACGACGCGGAGATGAGCGCGAAGATAGTGAAAGCCATCAAACAAGAGATAGGTGCGCTGCCGCTTGCCATCAAGATCTCCTATTTCGAGAACGACGCGGAGTTGCGCGAGGTCGTCGAACAGGTCGGTGCGCACGTGCAGGGAATTGCGGCCATCAACACCATTCCCGCCGCCGTGTATAAGCCGGACGGAACGCAGGCTCTGCCGGGCGGAGCGTGGCGCCTCAAGAGCGGTATTTGTGGTTACCCAATCAAATGGGCGGGACTCGATATGGTCAAACGTTTAAAGAAGCTTCGTAAGGAACTGGGCTTCTCGTACGACATCGTCGGCGTCGGCGGCGTTACCGTCCCGAGCGATTTCAAGGAATACCGCGATGCCGGTGCCGATGTTGTCATGAGCGCAACGGCTGCGATGTGGAACCCCTACCTCGCAAAAGAAATTAAGGAAGCGTATCCGGATGCCTGAAAAAATCTCAACGTGGGCACGGCAGGCTATAGAAGAGAGAGTATTTCCCGGCTGCGTGATAGGCATTGTGCGGAAAAACGGCGAGCGCGAGGTTTTGCCGTTCGGGCGATTTACCTACGAAAACGATTCGCCGAAGGTCGCCGAAGATTCCATCTACGACCTCGCATCGGTGACCAAATCGATCCCCGTTGCTTCGCTGACCGCGATGTTCGTCGCGGAAGGGAGGTTGTCGTTCGATGACAAGGTAAAAAAACACCTTCCCGAATTACGGAATGATTTTGGCGCGACCATCGAAGACCTGTTGCGCTACCGCGTGCATGGACCGCGGATGTCGGCGCTGCGATATCCGACGTTCGAGCAAGTCCGCACACACATCTTCGAGCATGGGTTCGATGCGCCGCCGGGCAAGAGCGACTATACGAATCTTCCGGCATTCTTACTCGGCATCGTGCTCGAACGCGTCGGCGGAGAGATTCTCCCTGCGCTTGCGCACAAATATTTTTTTGGACCATTGGAAATGAACGACACGACCTTTTTCCCTCACGACATTGCCAGCATCGCGCCGACGGAACTGGTCGAAGGCAAAGAGATCCGCGGCATCGTGCACGACGAGAGCGCGCGCATGTTTGCCCAGAAGAGGCGTGCCGTAGGACACGCCGGGTTGTTCGCGACCGCGCCCGACCTTCTCAACTTTCTTGAGGCGCTTTTACAGGGAAAATTCCCGGCGGTAGTTGATGCCGCGGAAAAGGGTCTCGGTTGGCAGCTGTACCAGCAATGGTTCATGGGCCATTGCGGGGCCAAAACGTTCGGCAAAACGGGATTCACGGGCACTTCGGTCGTCGTGGACAGGGAAAAACGAACGGGCCTCGTCATTCTTTCCAACAGAACCTACCCCAAACGTCCGCCCGACGCCGCTTCCATCAACTCAGCGATCAATTCGTTCCGTGCTGAGGTCGCCGACATTGTTTTCTCGTCCTGAAAGCTCTGTGTTACAGTGCCGTCTAAGCAAGTATGTGCGGGATTTTTGCCTACACGACCAAGAACGGCAAGAACGCCGGAGAGGTGTTGCTCGACGGGCTGGTCGCACTTGAGTACCGCGGCTACGATTCCGCGGGCATCTTTTTGCCCGAGTCCGGCAGCGTGAGGGCGACCGGCGCCGTGCAGAACCTGCGACGCAAAATGCCGGCCGGCTATTTCGGCAAAAGCGGCATCGCGCATTTGCGCTGGGCGACGCACGGCGAGCCGACCGAGGAGAACGCGCACCCGCACCAAAGCTGTGACGGGGAAGTGTGGGTCGTGCACAACGGCATCATTGAGAATCACAAAGAATTGCGGGAAAAGTTGCAAAAACTCGGCCATACCTTCAAGTCGCAGACCGACACCGAGGTCCTCGCGCACCTTGTCGAGGAGCACCTCAAAAAGTCGGCCCAAGGCCGACCCGCCTCGGGCGAGGATTTCCAGAAAGCGGCCATCGATGCACTCAATGAAATCCGCGGCACCTTCGGCGCTGCGATCCAGTACCGACAAAATCCGGAACTCGTCATCGGCGCGCGCATGGGCGCGCCGGTCGTCGTCGGGCTCGGCGATGGGGAGAATTTCATCGCCTCCGACGCCTCGCCCATTTTGAAGCACACCTCGAGCGTCGTCTTTCTTGAGGACGGCGAAGTCGCCGTCATTTCGCCGGAGAAGCACGATATTTTCAAACTAAAGGGCGGGCGCGTCGAGCGCAAACCCGAAAAAGTCGACTGGGACGTCGAAGCCGCGAAACGCGGCGGCTACCAACATTTCATGATGAAGGAGATCATGGAAGGACCGGAGGTCGTGCAGAATACGTTGCGCGGCCGGCTCTTGCCCGAAGAAGGGATCGCGAAACTCGGCGGGCTTGAAGCCGTCGCGGATGAGCTGGCGAAGATGGAGCGGATGATAATCGTCGGGTGCGGCACCGCGTATTACGCGGGGCTCACGGGGGAATACATGCTCGAAGAGCACGCGGGCATTCCCGTCGAGGTCGAACTCGGAAGCGAATTCCGCTATCGCAAACCCGTCATCAACGACAAGACGATGCTCCTAGCCATCTCGCAATCCGGTGAGACGGCCGACACGCTGGAGGCCATCCGCGAAGGAAAGCGTCGCGGGGCGCTCACGCTCGGCATTTGCAACACGGTCGGCTCCACCATTGCACGCGAGACCGATGCAGGCGTCTACAACCACGCGGGCCCGGAGATAGGCGTCGCTTCCACCAAAGCGCTCGTCTCGCAGTTGACCGCGCTCGCGCTCCTCACGATATTCCTTGGGAAGCAACGCAAGATGAGCAAGGAATTTTCCCGCGAGATCGCGCGGGAGATGACCGCACTCCCGAGCAAGATCCAACGGATACTCGATGATCGGGACACGATCGAAAAACTCGCGAAGAAATACAGATTGGCGCGCGATTTCCTCTACATCGGCCGCAAATACAACTACCCCATAGCGTTCGAGGGGGCGCTGAAGTTGAAGGAAGTTTCCTACATTCACGCCGAAGGCTGCGGCGCAGGTGAGATGAAACACGGCCCTCTGGCAATGATAGACCAAGGCTTCCCGACGTTCGCGCTCGCGCCGAGCGATTCGGTCTACGAGAAAGTCGCGTCCAACATCGAGGAGATAAAGGCGCGCAAAGGCCCCGTCATCGCGCTCGCGACCGAAGGCAACGAGGACATACGCTCGCTCGCCGACGACGTCATCTATGTCCCCAAAACGCTCGAGATGCTCTCGCCGATACTCAATGTCATTCCGCTCCAGCTTTTCGCCTACTACTTCGCGCGCGAAAAAGGCCTCAACGTCGACCGCCCCAGAAACCTGGCCAAGTCGGTCACCGTCGAATAATTACAACTTGATGACCTCTTCCCAAGGGCGTCCTTCGACCCCGAAGTGGCCGTATGCAGCCGTCGATTTGAAGATGGGTTTGGTGAGACCGAGGCGCTCGATGATGGCGCGCGGGCGGAAGTCGAAATTTTTGGTGACGAGTTCGGTAAGGTCTTGCCCCTCGTCGCCGAAGGCTTCGACCATGACGGGCTCGGCCCGGCCGATCGCGTAGGCGACGGAGACGAGCGCTTTCTTGGTGTGGCCGTTTGCGACGAGATTCTTGGCTACGAAGCGACACATGTAGGCGGCGCTGCGGTCCACCTTGGTCGCGTCCTTGCCTGAAAAGGCACCGCCGCCGTGGGGGACAAGGCCACCGTACGTGTCCACCATTATTTTGCGCCCGGTCAATCCCGCATCGGCCGCGAATCCGCCGATAGTGAATTTGCCGGTCGGATTCACGAGGATCTCGATATTTGAGACATCACCGAGGACGGGTTTGAAGACATATTCGATGAGCCCTTCGCGGATCTTCTCCTGCGAGACCTCTTCGGAGTGCTGCGTCGAAATGAGCGCCGTGAGAACTTTTCCCTGGTCTATCGTCACTTGCGTTTTGCCGTCGGGACGTATCCACGAAAGTTCCATCGAACGCCGGACGCTTTCAAGCTTGCGCGCGAGCGCATGCGAGAGGACAACTCCCAACGGAAGCATCTCTTCGGTCTCGTTCGTCGCGTAGCCGTACATGATGCCTTGGTCGCCCGCGCCGCCGGTGTCCACGCCTTGCGCGATATCGGGGGATTGTTTGGCGATCGTAACGAGCACCTTCAATTCATCGGTGTAGCCAATGTCGGAATAGACTTTGCGGGCGATGCGCTCGAAATCGACGTTCGCGCTCGTCTTCACTTCGCCGCCGAGCATGAGTGTCCCGTGGCTGCCGAAACTCTCGACTGCAACGCGCGCTCCCGAGTCCTGTTCCAAACACGCGTCCAATATCGCGTCGGACATTTGATCGCACACCTTGTCGGGATGCCCGCTCGTAACGCTCTCCGTTGTGTACCTGCGTAAAAGATTGAACATACTGGTAGTTTTTCTGCAACAGAAAATATCTTCTCGCAGGGGACTTATGTGTAAAAGTATCTTCCCAGCGGGCTGGAATTGGCACCTTACGTTTGCAGGTTGCCGACGGGTCATCGAGCCAGATCTCTCGCCGCACTCTTGATACGATATTCAGTTGTTCCGCAATCCTACCACGCGTGTGCACGCGCGCAACTACTTTTTCTTCTTTTTTCCTCCGAGCACTTTGATGAGAATGTTCGCGAGCTTGCTCGGGTCGTGACGGACGAGCGAACTTTCTTTGGCCGGCGTGCCGATCTTGTTGGTGACGTGCGCGTGGCGCGACATCAGGTTGGAGCCAACGAGGTCGTGGCCTTCCGGAAGTTCGTCCCACGAAGTGAGCGTGTCGCCCTCGCGTGCATATTTCTTCAACATCCGCGTGTCCGGCTTCTTGTTGTTATACACGACAACGTCGACGGGGCCGCCGAGATACTTCTCGACAGCATTCACATAATCCGCGACGTTCCAGCCATGCGTGTGCTCCATTTTCGTCATGAGGTTGCAGATGAACACCTTTTTGGCCTTGCTCTTGCGTATCGCTTCGGGAAGCCCTCGAACGAGCAGGTTGGGAACGAGACTCGCGTAGAAGTTCCCCGGCCCGATGACGATGAGATCCGCCTCGCGGATGGCACGCAGTGCTTTCGGGTTGGCCCGCGCGACCGGCTCGAGCCAAAGGTACTTGAGAGAACCGTTGAGGGTTGAGTTCTGTATCTTCTCTTCGCCGCGGATAAGGCGCGAGCCGACTTGCGCCATCAAGCGCACTTCGTCGAGCGTCGCGGGGATGACGCGGCCGCGGATGCGGAGGACCTCGCCCGCCTTTTCGACGGCCTCGTCAAAGCTTCCCGTTATTTTTTCGAGCGCGGAAAGGAGCAGGTTGCCGAAACTGTGACCCTTGAGCTTACCGTTGTCGAAGCGATAGTTCATCAGCGTACGCATCAGCTTGTCGGAAGAGGACAGGGCGACGAGGCAAGTGCGCACGTCGCCGGGTGGTAAGACGCCGAGTTCGTCGCGCAGCATCCCGGTCGAGCCGCCGTCGTCGGACATGGTAACGATCGCTGCCAGGTTGAACGGGTGTTTCTTCAACCCGGAGAGTACGGTAAATGTGCCCGTGCCGCCGCCTATCACCACGATATTCTTGCGTTTCCTGGCTGCCATAGAGTTCGGGCATACTAGCAGAAGAGAGCCTTTTGCGCACCTGTAACGGCGGCGTATACTGAAGCGTCTACATCGTATGTCTTCACGGGTCGCACGCACGGCATCATGGGCGATTCTCGTCGCGGTGTGGCTCGGTACCATCCTCGCGTATCCGAGCCTGCCGCCCGTCATCGCGACGCACTGGAACATGAACGGTGCGGTCAATGGCACGATGAACGCGTTCGCCGGCGCATTCCTTTTGCCGCTCATCATGGGTGTGGTGCTACTCCTTTTCGTCGCGATACCGTATATCGATCCCTTGCGCGTCAACATCGGATACTTTCGCGCGCAGTATGAAACGTTCGTCGCGCTCTTCATGCTCGTCTTTGCCCTGATACAGGCGACGCTCATCGCATGGAATTTGGGTGCGCCACTCGATCCACGGTTCATCATCCTGCCCGCGATCGGCGTGCTCATTTACTACATCGGTTCCATCCTGCCCAAAACGCGTCGCAATTGGTTCGTCGGCATCAGGACACCGTGGACGATCTCCTCGGACCGCGTGTGGCAGAAAACGCACGAACTCGGCGGCAACTTGTTCCGGATACTCGGTATCATCATCGTCCTTAGCGTGTTCGTGCCCGGCCTCGCCCTCGAAATAATCGTGACGATGTTGGTGGTCATCGTGCTCGGGCTCGTGCTTTATTCTTACTGGCTTTACGAGGAAGAGCGCAGGGCGTAACGGAGGTGTAGTATGCATGCCATGAGTCCGCGAACAGCTAAAATACTCATCGTCATACTTGCGATCGTCATCATCGTTTTGGCGTGGTTCCTCTTTACGACGCCCGCCTCCGCGCCGACGATACCGCCCGCACAGAATGCGACCAGCACTTCTCAAACCGGACAATCCGCAGTCCCCGCATCCTCGACCGCGCCGCTCGACCAGAGCGTCGTCGTGACGTCGCCCTTGCCGAACGCGACCGTTGGACACGCATTCACGGTCGCGGGGGAGGCGCCGAACCAGTGGTTCTTTGAAGCGGTATTTCCGATAAAAGTGCAAGACGCCGACGACAACGTGATAGGTGCCGCACAAGGACGGGCGCAAGGGGATTGGACGGTTGCCGGACCCGTTACGTTCACCGCGCAAGTAACGGTCGATCCTTCCTACCACGGCCCTGCGACCCTCATTTTATTGAAAGACAATCCGTCCGGCTTGCCGCAGAACGACGATTCGGTGACGATCCCTATCGTGATCCAATAAAAAGGAAGGACCCGCACCTGCGGGTCCGAAGTGTTGCCGGCAATTACATTGCCTTAGGGCTTTTGTTGCGGCCGACGGCGCGATCAAATGCCGCCTTGTCGTTGAGGGATAAGTGGTGTTCGAGAAGGCCACGCGGAAGGCGGTACGTCGATTCCGACAAGTAATACTCGAGCAGATGGCACGGCGGGTCAGGCCACATTTTCATTTCCTCGAACGAGAGTCCTGATTCCGGCTCGCTCTCCACTTTTCCGTTCTTTGCGCGTTCCGCTTCATAGACCCCGCGTTCGCGCTCGAGCGTTGTGTAGCTGTACATCCAGTCCGTATGCAGCTCAATGATGGCGTCCTCCGGGAAATGTGCAGCAAGCCGGAGTTGGGATACGATATCTTTGTACATCTGTTCCACGAAGGAGGAGTGCACATAGTATTCGTTGTGCACGAACTCTTTGTTCGCGTTGAGCTGCACCCGTTCGCTGATGATGCACACGAGCATCGGTCGAAGTTCGGGTGGCACCGTGTACGCAACGCGTCCTTCCGGTACGGCAGTCCCGACTGGGCAAGCAAGATTCCGCCTCTGCTGTAACTCGAGCAGCTTGGTCGTAAATGCGTCAACGTGATTGTGTCGCATGTGCTGTTCCTCTTAGACCGGCACGTTTTTTAACACAGCTCACGTTTCCTCGCAATATGCTAGGATTGCCCCATGAATTCGAC
Source organism: Minisyncoccota bacterium (assembly GCA_035500505.1). Classification (GTDB taxonomy): domain Bacteria; phylum Patescibacteriota; class Minisyncoccia; order Phycocordibacterales; family UBA2100; genus UBA10103. Next base: position 101,011 of record DATJXE010000006.1, on the reverse strand, counting down.
GAAGCTCCATGAGCGCAAAAAACGAGCTGCCAAAATAGTCGCGTATCTCAAAAAGGCCTACCCAAAGCCGAAGACGGAACTCCACTACAAAACCCCGTTCCAGCTCGTTGCAGCGGTCATGCTTTCCGCCCAGACGACCGACAAGCAGGTCAATAAGGTGACGGCAACCTTGTTCAAGAAGTACAAAACGCCGAATGACTTCGCGCGAGCAAATCCGAAGACGTTCGAGAAAGAGATCTCGTCGGTCTCTTTTTTCCGCAACAAGGCGAAGGCCATCATCGCGGCCGCGAAAAGAGTCCGTGACGAGTTTGGCGGCAAAATCCCGCGCACCGTCAAAGAACTGACAACCCTGCCCGGTGTCGCGTACAAAACCGCCAACGTCGTCCTGGGCGAGCTCTATGACACCTGGGAGGGAATACCGACCGACACGCACGTGAAGCGTTTCGCCAAGCGTTTCGATCTTACCGACCAGGAAGACCTTACGAAGATATCGAAGGACCTCGAAGCGCTCGTGCCGAAAAAAGATTGGAAATACGTCAATAACGGCCTCGTGCTCCACGGCCGCTACGTGTGCCCCGCACGCCCGCACGATGACTGTGTTACGCACCCCTTGACCAAGCTCTGGCCCGAGGCCGCCAAACGGTGGCCTAAAACAAGGTGATATGAAGGTTATCGTCGACAACCTTGCGGTGGAGTATATGGACGAAGGGCAGGGGCCAGTCGTTTTGATGCTGCATGGGTGGATGAACTCTTTGCACAGTTTCGATTCGATATCGAAACTACTTTCAACGAAGTATCGCGTCGTCCGGCTTGACCTGCCGGGATTTGGGGCGAGTGAGACGCCCAAAAGTTCATGGCATGTTGCGGACTATGTAACGTTCGTTACCCATTTTCTCGCGAAGACTGCCGTCGAGCCGCACGTGTTGCTCGGGCACTCGCTCGGCGGAAGGATCATTTTGAAGGGTCTCGCAGAACATACCCTTTCTGCGCAGAAGGCGGTGCTCATCGCTTCGGCTGGCGCCGCAGAGCGCAACACGCTGCGCAACTGGAGTTTCAAGATGATAGCGAAAGCGGGAAGAGCCGCGACGGCAGTGCCGCCGTTCACGCTCCTTCGCGCGAAGCTACGCAACAAACTCTATAGCGCGGCCGGAAGCGATTACGCGCAAGCTGGTTCGATGGCCCCGACCTTCCTCAACATCATCGCGGAGAACCTCGCACCACTCGCGCCGCAAGTGAACGTTCCTACGCTCCTCGTTTGGGGCAGCGCCGATACGACGACACCACTTTCGGAAGGCAAACGGTTGCAAGCCCTTCTTCCCGACGCGAAGCTCGAAGTCATCCAGGGCGCCGGGCACTTCGTGCAAGAGGAAAAAGCGGCGGACGTCGCGCGCATGATAGAAGAATTCATATGAAGGACGTTACCTCACTCTTCTCCCGCTATCGACCGCGTTTCGTGCGCTCGCTCATCTACATGTTGCAGGCGAGCGAGTACGATATTCGCGAGTATTTGCGCTGGTATCACCGCACATCGGATTTCGCGCATGTCGAAAAACGGAAAACGCTCGTATGGACCGCAAAAGTGAAAGTGCTCTTCGCGATCTCGTGGATCGTTATCATCGTATGGGCGGTCGGACTCATGTGGTACGCCGGTTCGACGGGAAGTGACGTGCCGATAGTCGTCCTCGCCGGCGTCGTTTTCCTTTTGCCGTTCTATTTTCCGTACATGCTTGCAGCGCTCGCGTGGATAGTGCAGTTGCTGCAGCGGCCGATCGAGAATTCCATCGTGGCCAAAGCGAAGCAAACGCTCACGACACACCAGGGATTCAAGATAGCGATCGCAGGGTCGTACGGAAAAACTTCGATGCGGGAGATACTACGAACTGTTCTTTCGGAAGGGAAAAAAGTCGCCGCGCCGCCCGGAAGTCACAACACCCCGCTTGGCATCGCGAAATTCATCTCGACTCTTTCCGGCGACGAGAACGTGCTCATCTTTGAGCTCGGCGAATACTACCCGGGCGACATTCGAAAACTCTGCGAATTCGTGCAGCCGGACCTCGGCATCATCACCGGCGTCAACGAAGCGCACCTGGAGAAATTCGGAACGCTCGAGCGCGCGGCGGACACGATATTCGAGCTTTCAGCATTCGTCGCGCCGGAGAACCTCTATATCAATGGCGAGAACGAGCTTGCGAGCGCCCGTGCAGAGGGGAGAAATGTCGTGTACTCGCGCGCAGGTGCGGGGCGATTTGCGGTCGGCCACACGAAGACCGGCCTCGACGGCACGTCTTTCTCGCTGGTGCTCGATGACGACTCGCGCATAGACGCACGCTCGCATCTCCTTGGTTTGCATCAGATCGGCCCCTTGGTCGCTGCGGCCGATATCGCGGCAAAACTCAAACTTGACCTGAAACAGATCGTTTCCGGTATTTCCAAAACGGCGGCGTTCGAGCATCGTCTCCAAAAAAGAGTCGACGCCACCGGTGTCGTTACGCTTGATGACAGTTACAACGGGAATCCCGACGGCGCCAAAGCGGTCATCGAATTCCTCGCGTCGCTCAAGGGTCATCGGAGGTTCTACGTGACGCCGGGACTCGTCGAAGCTGGCGCTCGCAAGCAGATGGTGCATGCAAAGATAGGCGAAGAGCTCGCGAGGGCCGGTATCGAGAAGGTCGTGCTTGTCAAAACCTCCGTGACACCGTTCATCGAACAAAGCTTACGAAAGGCGGGTTTTCATGGCGAAGTGTTGAAATTCGATGACATGCCGAAGGCGCTCGAAGCACTGCAGCACATGACTGTTTCCGGCGATGTGGTACTAATACAGAATGATTGGCCAGACCAATATGCGTAACGTATGAGGACCATCGCGGTCATATTCGGCGGAAAGAGCGCGGAACACGACGTCTCCATCATCACCGCGCATATCCCGATAATCGACACGCTGCTTTCGACCGGCGAGTACGACGTGTGGCCCGTCTACATTTCGAAAGAGGGGAAGTGGTACTCCGACAAGCGGATGAACGATCTGCGCTTCTTCAAGGAGCCGGATTGGGAATCACAGGTCGCGAAATGGAAGCCGCTCGAACTCCTTTTTGAGGACGGGCTTCAGCTGTGCTGGCCGCGGATGTTCGGTAAGTGCGTAAAGATCGACGTCGTGTTCCCGTCGATGCATGGCACCTTCGGCGAGGACGGCTCGCTCATGGGCGTACTCCGCATGGCGGACGTGCCGTTCGTCGGGTGCGATATCTTCGCCTCTGCGGTCGCGATGGACAAGGTGTTGACGAAGCAGGTCGTTGCGGCCGAAGGGATGGCCGTCGTGCCGTACGTATGGTTCACGAGGCCGCAGTGGCAGAAGGATGCCGAAACATACCGGCACGCGATACGAAAACTCAAATTCCCGCTCTTCGTGAAGCCCGTGCACCTCGGTTCTTCGATAGGCATCACGAAGGCGAAGAATGATGCGGAACTGGAGAACGCCATCGAGGTCGCGCTCCATTACGACCACAAGGTGTTGGTCGAAGAAGGCGTCGAACCGCTCCTTGAGGTGACACTTCCCATCATGGGCAACGACGAGGTGAGGACGGCCGAGTGCGAGCGGCCGCTCAACAAAACGGAGATGTTCGATTTCAACGACAAATATCTCTCGGGCGGCAAGCAAAGCGGCGTCAACAGCGCGTACAGCGAAATTCCCGCGCAGATCGGCGAGGAACTGACGAAGAAGATAAAAGAGCTTGGCGAGAAGGTGTATCGGACGCTCGGCTGCAGCGGCATCGCGCGCGTCGACTTCCTCGTCAACGACAAAACAAAACATATATACGTGAACGAGGTGAACACGCTCCCCGGAAGCTTGTACCACCACAACTGGAAAAAAGCCGGTGTTTCCAATAGAGACCTCGTGCTCGGCCTCATACAGCTCGGCGAAGAGCGGTATGCCTCGCAGAAGGGTACGCAATTCGACTTTTCGTCCGACATTTTGAAGAAGGTCGGCGGCCCGAAGATCCAAAACTAGCATGGCAAAGGAGCGAAAGGTGGCGATATTCGACGTCGACGGGACCATTTTTCGCTCATCGCTCCTCATACAGGTCGTGAATGCGCTCATCGAAAGCGGCGCGTTTCCAGAGGAAACACGACAGGTGTACGAGCGTGAGTACACCAAGTGGCTCGACCGCGAAGGGGATTACGAAAGTTATATCGACGCGGTCGTGAAGGCGTTCCGCGCGCATTTGAAAGGCGTTCACTATAGCGCGCTCGTGGAAGCGGCCGAGAAAGTCGTCGAAGAGCAATGGAAGCACACCTACCGCTACACGCGCGATCTCATAAAGGAATTGAAAGAAAAAGGGTACTTTTTGCTTGCGGTATCGCACTCGCCCAAAACCGTGCTCGACAAATTCTGCCCGCGCATCGGGTTCGACAAAGCGTACGGCATCATCTACGAGATCGGCCCGCAGGACCTTTTCACCGGCAACGTCGTGGACGAGCACCTCATCTACAACAAGGCCAACATCGTGAAGCGCGCGGTCGAGAAAGAAGGCCTCACGCTTGAAGATTCTATCGGTGTGGGCGACACCGAAAGCGATGTGCCGTTCTTGGAAATTGTCGCGAAGCCCATTTGCTTCAACCCTAACGCAAAACTCTACCGGCACGCGAAGCGACTTGGATGGGAAGTGAAAGTCGAGCGCAAAGATGTCATCTATGACATTCAATGAAAAGATCGAAGCGTTTCGTAAGGAAGTTTGGAGCTACTACAAAAAGCACGGCCGCGACGAGTTGCCGTGGCGGAAAACGACCGACCCGTACAAAATCCTCGTCTCGGAAGTGATGTTGCAGCAAACGCAAGTGTCGCGCGTCGTAGAAAAATACAACTCATTCATCAAAAAGTTTCCCAATGTTCGCGCGCTTGCAAAAGCGCCATTGTCGGAAGTCCTTAAAGAGTGGGGCGGACTCGGCTACAATCGTCGTGCGAAACATCTGCACGATGCAGCAGTGATGATAGTCGAAGAGCACGGCGGGAAATTCCCCCGCGAATATCCAAGCCTCCGCGCAATTCCCGGCGTCGGACAGTACACGGCGAATGCGGTACGCGTGTTCGCGTTCGACGAGTCGGAAGTACTCGTCGAGACCAACGTGCGCACGGCCATCATCCATCACTTTCTTACGAAACGAACGGCGGTCGAAGATTTCGACGTCGAAAAAATAGCTGCCGCAGCTGCCATAGAGCAAGACCCGCGGCAGTGGCACTCGGCACTATTCGACTACGGTGCGCATCTCAAACGAAACGGCGTCCGCACCAATGCGCAAAGTGCACACTACGTTCGGCAATCAAAATTCGAAGGTTCGTTGCGTCAGATCCGCGGCGCAGTATTGCGAAGATTGCAGGAAGGCAAACAGCCGTTGGGTAGATCAGCAAAGTTGAGCTTGGCGCTCGCGGGGCTTCGAAGAGACGGACTCATTCATCAAGTAAAAGGGAAGTGGCGGATCGCATAAAACGAAAATCCCAGGGGTGCCACAACCCTGGGACCATTCACACTGCCGTCGATAATCCCGATATTTTCCAGGATTTCCGCACCCGTGTTGTTTTTATCGATGGAGAAGCCACGCGACGACAGTGGTACCGACTGCACTCTACAACACCAAAGACAAAGCGGCAAGGTCGTGGCCGCCTTGCCGCAATTGACTTTATGGGATGTCAGACAGCCATATTTCAATGTTCCTATGCTTCAGATGATGCTGAATCCACGACGGCCTCTATGTTGTAGCCATCAGGGTCCAACACGTACGCTGCGTAATACTTTGTATTGTATTCGGGTCGAAGTCCAGGTGCGCCATTATCAGTTCCACCTGCAGCAAGAGCGGCTTTGTAGAATTCATCAACTGCTTTCGTGTTTGTTGCGCCGAATGCAAGGCAAGTAAAGGATAGGGGCCCTGGCTTTTTTCCAAGTTTGATCCAAAAGTCTCGTTTGCCAGTCACGTCTTGCGCAAAGAATCCCGCATGGTCCGCATGCTTACGCAGGAGTTTGTATCCGAGCGGTTTCAATGCCTCTGCGTAAAATTTCCAACTCTTTTCCACGTCACTTACGAGAAGCGTGATGTGGTTCAACATACGTCAGACACTCACAATGACTGGAATGACGATGGGGCGTTTCTGCGTGCGCTGGAGGAGGAAGCGGGAAACGCTCTCGGCGAGATCATCGCGGGCTTGGTCGAGATCGGCGGCGCGGGGGTTGCGAAGACTTGTTTCGACGCTCTTCCTGATGATGAGGCGGGTTTGATCCATGAGTTCCTTGTTGTCGCGCAGATAGACGAATCCGCGGGAGATGATGTCGGGGGATTTGTGGAGTTTGCCTGTGCGGCGATCCACAGTGGCGACGACAACGCAGAAGCCTTCTTGCCCGAGCGCCTTGCGGTCGCGCATGAGGACATCGGAGAGCTCTGAAACGGTCTGCCCTTCGACGACGCGCGTTTCGGACGGCGCCTTGATCGGGTGCTTCGTTATCTTCTCGCCATCGATTATCTCGATGACCGACGAGTTGTCGGGGATGGCGATATTTTTCGGATCCATGCCGAGTTCGACGGCAACGTCGGCGTGCACGCGCAGCATGTAGTGGTAACCGTGCACGGGAATGAAGAATTTCGGACGAATTTGCTTGTGTATCCACTCTGCCTCGCCGCGGTTGCCGTGTCCGGAAGCGTGCACGTCGCTCGTGTGGTAGGTGATGATGTGTGCCCCCTGGCGCGAGAGGTTATCCTTGAGCTTCTGCACCGCGCGCTCGTTGCCCGGAATGACGGACGAAGAGAGCACGATGGTGTCGCTCGGCTGCAGGCGGATGTACTTGTGCGATTTGTTGCCGATGCGGGCGAGCGAGGCGAATTCGTCGCCTTGCGCGCCCGTCGCGAGGATGATGAGCTTTTCCGGTGCGTACCGCTCCATGTCTTCGACCGATACGACCGTGTCGTCCTTGAATTTCACGAGGCCCAACTCGCGCGCGATCTCGACGTTGGTGCGCATGCTCCGGCCGTCGATGACGACTTTCTTGTTGGCTTCTTCGGCGAAGCGGATGACGCGGATGAGGCGCTCAAGGTGCGAAGCGAACATCGCGATGATGAGGCGACCCTTGGAATCTTTGACTATCTTTTCGAGCGTCTGATAGACGTTGTATTCCGGAATGGAAAAGCCCGGCTGCCACACATTTGTGCTGTCCATGAGAAGCGCGAGCACCTTGCGGTCTTTGAAGATGCTGAATTCGCGTTTCTCCTCGTCGGAGGGCTCGCCGTCTCGGTGATTGAGCTTGATGTCGCCGGTGAAGACGACGTCACCCCACTTCGTCTCGATGATGATGCCCATCGAATCCGGTACGGTGTGCGTGACGCCGAAAAAGCGCACGGTCGTTTGCCCGAGTTTGATGACTTCGTCCTTCTCGACCTCGCGAATGTTCGTCTGCGGCAGGTGCGAGAATTCTTCCTGGCGTTTCTGTATCATCTTGCCGGTCAATTTGCGTGTGTAGATGGTCGGATTGCCGATGCGGTCGATGATGTAGGGGATACCGCCGATGTGGTCGAGGTGGCCGTGCGAGATGAGGAGCCCGCGTATCTTGTCGCGCCGCTCTTCGAGGTAACCGGTGTTGGGCAGAATGTAGTCGATGCCGGGAGTGTCGTCCTCGCGGAATTGGAAGCCGCAGTCGAGGATGAAGATATCATCGGCTGTTTCTACGGCGGTCATGTTGCGGCCGATCTCTTCGACGCCGCCCAAGGGAATAATGCGGACCACGTTTTCGGCCGGAGGCGGCACTTTTTGCGAACGTTTGCCCGTTTCGGGCGCGTGCTCGATGCGCTGCTTACCGCGGCGCGGATGTGCAGGACGCGTTGAAAGCGGGCGGAAGCGGCGCGGTCTGTTGCCGAACTGCGGTCGAGGACCTCGCGGCGCGATCTTTCGCGGCGCGGGGCCTCTGTTGGATTGTGCTGAAGGTTCCATATTACTATTGTTATTTTGTTATTACATTGATGCGGAAGGCGGAGCGAATACGTCCCAAACGCGCGTGGTCTCGTCGTACCATTGATACACATTGAGGTATCGCTCCGCGGGCGTCGTCAGGGCGCCGAGCTGTAGACCTTGCATACCCTGCGGGACGACGTAGAGAAAGTCCGGGGCGTACAAGAACACGGCCGGCTCATCTTTCTGGAGTTGTTGCGCGAATTCCTGGTAGAGTGTGTCCCGCGCGTTCTGGTCGCTTTCTCCGCGCGCTTGCGAAAGGAGCGAATCGGCCTGGCTGTTCGCATACATCGCGAGGTTGAGACCCGGGTCGTTGCGTTGCGTTGAATTCCAGAAGGCGAAGAGATCTACGGTGCGCCCGACGACTTGTCCGAAAAGGACGGCGTCGTACGAGCGCGGCCGCAGGATGGTGTTGTTGAAATCGGCGAGGGGATACACCTGGACGGTTACCTGTATGCCCGCGGACTTCCAGGCGGTCGCGACGGCGTTCGCTGTTGCGACGAGCTCCGGCTGGTCGGCGGTCGCGAGCGTCAGGGAAAGCGTTTGCTCCTTTTTGCCGGTTCCCTTCGTCCACGCGCTGGTCGTCGAACTGAAATTCCAACCGCCTTTTTGCAGGATGGATTGCGCGCTTGAGATGTTCGCCGCGACGACGGGCGAGGTCGAGGCCGCGACCGAGAATGGCGACTTGAGGATGCTCGTCTGCGGAGCCTCTCCCAATATGCCCGGCGGGATGGGGCCGTCGAGCGTGACGCCGAAACCGCCCAGGATGTCGTTCACGAGCACTTGCTTGTCCACGGCGGCGTCGAGAGCCGAACGCACTGCCGCATCGGCGAGCACCGGGTTGTGGCTCTGGTTGAAAAAGATACCGTAAACACGCGGGAGCGGGACCTGCAGGAGTTCTCCGTCGGAGCCTTTGAGGTGCGGCAGATCCATCGGGTTCACGCTTGCGATCGCATTGATGCGTCCGGCGTTGTACGCCTGGATGAGCGAGGAGGTGTCAGGGTAAAAGAGGAAGGTGACGTGGCTGATGAAGGGTTTGCCGAGCGCGAACTGCGGGAACGGTACGAGATCGTAGCGGGTGGGCGAGCCGGTCGAGTCGGTCTGGAAGCTTTTCACCTCGTACGGGCCGCTTCCGATGGGGTGCGTGTTCAGGGGCGAGAAGGGGAATTCCTCGGCGGAGACGTTCTGCCAGAGGCTTTTCGGGAGAATGCCGAGCGTCGCGTTCTGGAGGAACGGCGCGTAGGGGTGCGGGAGCGTGAAGACGACCGTTTCCGCATCCGGCGTCGAGACCTGCACGCCCTGCCAATCCGCCTGTTGCGGGCTTTTGATGCTCGGATTCTGCGCGAGCTGTATGGTGAAGGCGACATCGGCGGAGGTTACTTTGCTCCCGTCCTGGAACGTCGCGTTGGGGCGCAACGTGAAGGTGTAGACCGTCCCGTCGTCGGATATCGTGTACCCCTGTGCGAGGTCAGGCACGTAAGAGCCGTCGGCTTCCGGCCTCACAAGCCCGGAATAGACGAGCTGCGTGAGGTCTTGGTCGGCCTGTGAAAGCGCGAGCACCGGATTGATGAAGCGCGCGGGACCCACTTCGCCTTCCAGTAATGAACCGCCCTGTGCCGGAATGACGACGGAGAAGCCATGCGACGCTTCGACGACGAGTATGAGCGCGCTTACGGCGAGCACCGCCGAAAGGGCATACAAAAGAAGTCGCTCTGCCGGAGAGAATCGGTTGAGGATTTCCTCAAAGCGCCGAAGGAAAGGCATGCGGCGTGTTGCGAGGAGTTTTTCCTGCCAAGATAGGGATATGTCGGGATCTGAATCAACCATAACGCCCCGAAAGGGCGGCGCGAAACCCGGGCGGGCTCGCGGAATTACCTAATAAGCAAACTGACTAACGCACTTATCGCGAACAGTATACCAAGAACGATGGTCGTGTAAAAGAGGGTCTTTTCCAGCCCGCGGCGGGTGTGGAAGCCGGAGCTGAAGTTGTCGGCTCCGAAGGCGCCTCCCAAGGAAGCCCCCGTGCGCTGCAGAAGCACGCTCCCGATGATGAGCACGGACAGGATGATCTGCACGTACGGCAGCGTTGCCTGGAGAAAAACCATCGGGACGATCGTAGCACGGGAAAAGAAGGAATGCAACTGCTGATTTCCTTGACTTCACCCTCCTTTTTTCTATATATTGTGCGCGACGTTCGGCCAATGCCGGACACGTCCCAAGTCGTTATTTATTGAGCTAAAACTGATTCGTATGGCAAAAGAAACGAAGAAAATAAATATCCAACCGGTCGGCGATCGCGTGCTCGTAAAGCGTGAGGACAAGCCGGAGAAAAAGTCGGTCGCGGGCATCATCATCCCCGACACGGCGGAGAAGGAAAAGTCCAAGCGAGGCGTCGTTATTGCCGTCGGCCCGGGCAACATGAACGAAGAGGGCAAGCTCGTCCCGACGAGGGTCAAGGTCGGCTCGAAGGTGTACTTCAACGCCGGCTGGGACAACGAAGTCGACATCGGCGAGGACGACGAGGCATATTTCCTCGTAAAGGAATCCGACATTTTAGCGATCATCAAATAGGTATATGGCAAAGCAAGTTATTTTTGACGAACAAGTGCGAAGTGCCTTGAAGCGCGGCGTCGACATCGTCGCGAACGCGGTCAAGGTAACGCTCGGCCCCAAGGGCCGCAACGTCGCGCTCGCCAAATCGTGGGGCGGCCCGACCATCACCAACGACGGCGTTTCCATCGCAAAAGAGATCGAGCTCGCGGACAAATTTGAGAACATGGGGGCTTCGATCGTGAAGGAAGTCGCGACCAAGACCAACGACAAGGCCGGCGACGGCACGACGACGGCGGTCGTCCTTACCCAGGCCATCGTGCACGAGGGCCTCAAGCGCACCGCGCTCGGGGCGAATGCGATGATGGTGCGCCGTGGTATCGAAGCGGCCGCCAAGGACGCCGTCGAGGAACTCAAGAAAATGGCAAAACCGATCAAAGGGAAGTCCGACATCCGGCAGGTCGCGACCATTTCCGCCGAATCGAAAGAGCTCGGCGAGACCATCGCCCAGACCGTCGAGAAAGTGGGGAAGGACGGCGTCGTGACGGTCGAGGAATCGCAATCCATCGGCATCGAAATGGATTACGTCGAAGGCATGGAGTTCGACAAAGGCTACGTTTCCGCCTACCTCATCACGAACGCGGAGCGCATGGAGGCCGAAGCAAAAGATGCGCCGATACTCATCACCGACAAGAAGATATCCTCGGTGAAGGACATCTTGCCGCTCCTCGAGAAGGTCGCGCAGTCCGGCAAGAAGGACCTCGTCATCATCGCGGACGACGTGGACGGCGAAGCGCTTGCCACGTTCATCATCAACAAATTGAAGGGCGGCTTCAGCGTGCTTGCCATCAAGGCGCCGGGCTACGGCGATCGCAAGAAAGAATTATTGCAGGACATCGCCATCACCGTCGGCGCGCAGGTCATTTCGGAAGATCTCGGCATCAAACTTGAGAACGCGGAACTGAACATGCTCGGCCGGGCCAACCGCGTCGTCGCGACGAAAGATTCGACGACCATCGTCGGCGGCAAAGGCAAGAAGGCCGACATCGAGGCGCGCGCACAGCAGTTGCGCGGCCAGCTTGAGAGCACCGATTCGAAGTACGACAAAGAAAAGATCGAAGAGCGCATCGCGAAGCTGACCGGAGGCGTTGCCGTCATCCGCGTGGGCGCGGCGACGGAGACCGAAATGAAATACCTGAAAGACAAAATAGAGGATGCGGTCAATGCGACCAAGGCTGCTATCGCCGAAGGCATCGTGCCGGGCGGCGGAGCGGCGCTCGCCAAAGTCGGCGCGAAACTCGCGAAGCGGGTGGACGGCAAAGCGCACGACGAGTACACGGTCGGCTACAAGATCCTCACTTCCGCGCTTTCTGCTCCGCTCTTGCAGATAGCCGAGAACGCCGGACGCGAGGACGCAGCAGTCATCTTGCAGGAAGTGGTTCGCCGCGGCGGGGCCGTCGGGTTCGACGCGGCAGCCGAGGGCGAGGATATGGAGATCGTGGACATGATAGAGGCGGGCATTATCGATCCCGTGAAGGTGACGCGCTCGGGCGTCGAGAACGCCGCTTCTGCCGCTGCAGTACTCCTCACGACCGAGGCGGCCGTTGCAGACGTTCCCGAAGAGAAAAAGAACGCTCCGGCCATGCCTGGTGGCATGGACATGGAATAGTCATTTCGGCGATTCCACAGAAGGGAGGCGCGACCACGTCTTACGTGGCCGCGCCTTGCTACTATGAAGAGGTGAAATCGCCTTCGATTGCGGTGCTTTTTGTCGTTGGGGTCCTACTTGCTGCGGCGCCTGCGGGCGCGCAAACCCAGACCGCTCAGTCCTCGACTGCGCTCGACGCGCTTTGTACGTCCCAATACGACTACGCGTGCGAGTTCGGACAAACCGACAAGCAGGGAAAACAATGCGGGTACGGACTTCCGGTCGCCAATACGGAAGTGAAAGGGATATGTGTCACGGAAAATAAGGCGCAGGAAACGTCGTATGTGAATGCGGACGGGCAGTGGGTCTCGGGCTCGAAGCCGCTGACGACCGCTGGACAAAGCGGAGCGGGTGTCACCACCGGTTCCACGCCGCAAGTGACCCCGGCCACCGGCATTACGCTCGAACCACCTTCGACTCCGACGGGAATCCAAACGCAGACGGCTTTGCAGACCCAAGACACGATAACCCCCGGAACGTCCGTGCTCGACAACGCGTTCAAGTGGCTGACGGGGCAAGAAAACGCAGTTCCATCTTCGGGAAATCTCGTCCCTAACGAGAATGCGCAAAACATCGTTTTCAATCCCGAACCGACGCTCCCGAGCGGCCAAGCGCAATCGTTGACGAGCGAACCTTCCGGCGCGCCCTCGAGCGGCAGCACGCCGAACGTCGACTACCAGCCGAGTTCCCAAAGTACGTTTTCGTCCCAACCGATGGGGTCGTTGCCAGGACTCACCAACGAGCAGGCGCAAAATACGAGCTCGTATGCGCAAGACACACTGAATAATCAACAGAACGCAGCGCAAAATGCGACTGACGTTACGGCGACGATCTACTATCCCGGTTGCGTTGGCGGACCCTCGGGATGCAGCGTTTCGCAGGAGGGGGGCTTGTACGGTTCCAAAGGAAATTACCTCGACCCAAATGTTCCGACCGTCGCGGCGGGACCCGATTCCGGATACAAATTCGGACAAGTATTAAGCATAAGCAATCCCGATTCCGGTCAGTCAGTGAATGCGGTCGTCGGCGATGTTTGTCCGAGTTGCGGAAAAGGCATCGATCTCACGCCCGCAGCCGCGAACGCTATCGGCCTGAGCAACGAGCAAGGAGCGGGGACGATGCAGGTCGGCGTCATTGCCAACACGTCGAGCTACGGCTCGGGCTCGCAGATGGCGCTCGCGTTGAACAGCAACCCGAACGCACTCGATCCTTGGAGCGCGCCGCCAGTCGTGAACACGCCGTCATTTTCGCAACCCGATTTCGCTTCGCTCTCTACTCCTGAAACTTGGTCTCAGCCGGGACCCGACTTGGAGACAAAAACGCCGGCAGAACTTCAACTGATACAAGATCAACTTGCACAGCAACGTATCAACGAAGCGCCCGCTCCTACGTCGCAACCGACGCTCGGAGAACAATTCTCGCAGTGGTGGAACGACCTAACGTCGCCGACACCTGCCGCGGAACCGAACACAGAACCGTACCCGACAACGGCGGTTGAGACAGGCTCGGAACTTTCGCAGCCTACCCCTGTAACGTCGGTTGAGAGCGGACCTGCGCTTGAACAGCCCACACCCACTGAGCAGGTGGCAAGCGAACCACTCCCGCTTTCGAACGAGCAATCAAACGCATATCAAGCTGCACAAAACGAAGCGCTCGCTTTCTCGCCGCCGGGATATCAATACAACTGGGCGAGTCCGTCGGAGAACGAGGCGCTCGCGTATCAGGGGGGAAACCCCGCTCCAGCGCCCATCGTGCCTGCCGAGGCCAACTACTTCACGTATCCCGACACCGGCGAAAATCCGCTTGCACTTGCGGAACAGAACGTTCCCCCGACCATTCAAGATAACGGGGAAAATCCGCTCGCGGTCGCCGAACAGAATACACCGCCGACGATTTCTGATAATGGCGAGAATCCTCTCGCCATCGCAGAACAAAATGTTCCACCACAAATCCAAGATAATGGAGAAAATCCCCTTGCCGTGGCCGAACAGAACGTGCCACCGTCACCGACCGCCTCACAACCCAATTGGTCGCAGCTCGAATTCAACGACGCGTTCGGAACGAATCCGAGCGAGAACTCGCCGGCACTGGTTACGCTCACTTGCACGGGCGGAGGAGGATTCTGCGGGCAAGACAGCTCTACCGCCGCGGCCGGCGGTACTCCGTTGAACGGGTCCACGGACGCCGTTGCCGTCCCCAAGGACAATCCTTACGGCCTGCGGATAGGTGACACCGTAAGCGTTCAAGTCGGTGATAAGACGGTCCAGAACGTTCCGGTGACCGACTACACGCAAAGCGGCAGCAGCAACTACGTCGTCTCCGGCGCGCTCGAAAAAGAACTCAATGGTACCGGCAGCGATGTCGCTCTCGTGACGCCGACGCCGCCCTCACAGCCGCTTCCTGGGAGCACGCCGGTCGGCCAGGGAGGACCGTTTTCCGACTACGTTGCGAGCCAACAAACCTCGGTCGTGAATACCGAAGCGCCAGTTCCAGTGCCGCAAGAGCCCGCTCCCGCAGCTTCGGTAACGCTTTCCCAAGATGAAGGACTCGCCTTCTCGCCACCCGGCTATCAATACGACTGGGCAGCTCCGTCCGAAAATGAGGCCCTCGCCTACGGAGCGACAGCACCTGCTTCCGCAGAACAGCCAACGGACACAAACAACTCCTCGAACACCCAAGCCAACGCGACCCAGGAAACCGAACTTTCCAATGACAACCCCTATGATTGCAGCGGCCCGTGTGCGGAACTCCAGGCGGCTCAGGCAAAAGCGAATCAACAGGCTGCCGAAAACGCTCTCGTGAATAACGCCGCGGTGGCAAGCAAGGGGTTGAACGCGCTCGCGAGCGCCGGCGCAGGAGGTGCGGACACCGCTTCTATTGCCGCAGGCGCGTCGGCAGTACAAAAAATGCATGCGGAAGCCGCAGTGCTTGGCGATACGCAACTGGTCACGCAGATCAACAAGTTCCTCGGGGTCCAAAATCAAATGGCGAATGCGTACGCTTCATATAACGCGGGTAATTGGGGAGCGGTAGGCACATTGATCACCCTGCAAGGAAAAGCCCTCTCGCTCGGCAACAGCATCCTGAATACGGTGAACAGCAAGTACGGAAAGTGATTCACTTCGGCTCCATCCGCTTGTTCAGATCCAGCGTTTTTTTGATCGCTTCGCCTATCTCATGATCGAGCCGTTCTTGTGCCGCGCGATCCCCGTTTTTCTGCGCTTCGAGATACTGATCCCGTAACGTTTCAACTTTCTTGAGTTCGTCCCGCAGTTCCTGCGCCAGGTCTTCCTTTCCGGCAACGGCATCCAACCGTTGTGCAGCGAAAGCTGCGGCACCTATTCCGGCGATACCTTTCAAAATGTCCCTCCGGTTCGGCATTTGTTCCATGCCGCAATGCTAGCACCCTTTTGCGTGATTTTATACGGCGGTGTTGTATAATGGTCATCATGATCACCTGGATACTGCTCGCCGTAGTCGTTATCCTCATTATTTGGGCCGTCCTTTCGTACAATGGCTTCGTAACCCTTACACAGCGCGTCAAAGAAGCCTGGTCGGACATCGACGTCCAGCTCAAACGCCGCTACGACCTCATTCCGAATCTTGTCGAGTCGGTCAAGGGATATGCCTCGCACGAGAAGACTGTTTTTGAGGACGTTACCAAAGCGCGCACGGCCGCGATGAGTGCAAGCGCTCCCGCGCAGAAGTCTGGAGCAGAGAACATGCTTTCCGGCGCACTCAAGTCGCTCTTTGCCGTTTCCGAGAACTACCCCGAGCTCAAGGCCAACCAAAACTTCCTCGACCTGCAAGCACAACTCACAGACACTGAAAATAAATTGCAGGCCGCGCGTCGCTTCTACAATTCCGTCGTTCAGGACCTTGATACGCGCTTGCAGCGATTCCCGGGCAACTTCATCGGCAATATGTTCGGATTCAAACCAGCGGATTACTTCCAGCTTGGTGCCGATGAACAGGCTGCCGCACAGCAGCCAGTTAAAGTCAGTTTTTAAACTACAAGGTTCAACCTTGTAATTTGGAGTCACTATGGCGAGTCTTTATACGCAGCAATCGAGGAACGTATTCCGTACGTGGCTCATGATGGGCGTCTTTTTGGTGCTCGTTGTTTTGATCGGCTGGTTCGTTTCATACTATTACGATTCCACGGCCATCCTCTACGTTGCCATCGCGATAGCGTTGGTGATGAATATCTGGGCATACTGGTTCTCGGACAAGGTTGCCATCGCACAAGCGCACGCACAACCGGCCGACCCCACGCAATACGTCGAATTGCATCGCATCGTCGAGAACCTCGCCATCACGGCGGGGCTGCCGAAACCGCGCATCTACATCATCGAGGACCCCGCGCCCAACGCTTTTTCGACCGGTCGGGACAAGAACCACGCGGCTATCGCCGTTACGACGGGACTCTTGCAGATGATGGACCGCAACGAGCTTGAAGGCGTCATCGCGCACGAACTCTCGCACATCGGCAATAGAGACATTCTCGTCATGACAGCCGCCGTCGTATTGGTCGGCGTCATATCGGTGCTTGCCAACATCTTTTTGCGCGTGAGTTTTTGGGGCGGATTCGGTGGAGGCGGGCGCGACAGGAACAACGCCAACGTCATCATCCTTATCGCGGGAGTCCTCGCCATCATCCTGGCTCCCATCGCGGCAACGTTGATACAGCTCGCGATATCCCGCAGAAGGGAATACCTCGCCGACGCGTCCGGCGCGCTTCTCACGCGTTATCCCGAAGGCCTCGAATCGGCATTGCGAAAGCTCGGCAGCTACCAAGCTCCGCTTCAGACCGCGTCGACGGCGACCGCACACCTCTACATCACCAACCCCTTCGGCGCGCACCCGGCAGGGAAGTGGGTCCAAAATCTTTTCTCCACGCACCCACCCATCGAAGAGCGCATTGCGGCGCTTGAGGGGATGGATATATAGTGGGGGAGGGAGAAAGGAGATCCCGTCATGGCCGACATCGAGGAGTTCCCGGAACGAGGAGGGGTGCGTGGCGGAAAGTACATCGACACAAGCAAATCGGCGGAGGTCATAGATATGTTCGGGCCGCGGCCGGTCCAGGAATCAAGCCTGGTCGATCCGACCCACATATCTGTTTCGCAGAAGCCGAAGTACCCGCCGCCGGCGCCACAAGTGCCACAAATGCTGCCGGATGTTTTCCATTTCAGGCCGTCGGAAAGCAGTTTGCCAAACCTTCAAACGCTCGTATCGGAAGGTTTACCGAAGGCCGAGCTGGACCTAGCGGACATCGAAAGTGGGCTCGAGGTATTCAGTGTGCAGACCAATTATTCGAGCCGAGCGACGCCAATGCAACGTTCTGCCATCCATTCGCTCCGCACCTTCTTCGCCGCTCTGCGCATGGCTACCAACAAGAAGTGAATAAGATTCGGCCACGCCCTTCCTTGGTGTGGCCGCCTCCTTTTGTAGAAACAAACTCTCGCGTATACTCCTCATGATTGGAGGGTTCGCATAGTGGTCTAGTGCGCACGCTTGGAAAGCGTGTGTGTCGCAAGGCACCGAGGGTTCGAATCCCTCACCCTCCGAGAGCAAAGCGAATACGGTGGAGTGGGGGATTCGAACCAGAATGGGGTCGGGAAAACATGCTGTTTTCCCGTGGAGGAAGGATTGGGAAAACCGAGGGTTTCCCAGTAGTTCCTATCCCTCACCCTCCGCACTTGTTGTTATTCGTAATGTTCCTCGTCGGCTTCCGCCTCCGCCTTGGTCTTGTGCGTAGTGCCTTCCGCGTGGTTCGGCGGCGCGTACAGCGTGTAGAGCTTCATGGGTTCCGTGCCGGAGGAATTGACGATGTTGTGCCGCGTGCCTTTGGGGATGATGACGACAGACCCGTCGCCGATCGCATGCTCCTCGCCATCCAGTACCGCCTTGCCCTCGCCCTTTTCGACTCGGATGAACTGGTCGAGTTCGTGCACCTCTTCGCCGATGTCCTCGTTCGGCAAGAGGCTCATGATCACGAGCTGGATGCGAGGATCGGTGTACAAAACCTTCCTGAAGTAATCGTTGGAAAGCGACAACTCTTCGATATTGGCAACGTACCCTTTCATGTGTTCAGTATACATCGGTGCCGACCGCGGTTGACAAGCGTTCTCTTTCTGCTATACTTACTCCCGTCAAACATTTCTCCTCGGTTTTTGTCTTGGGATTTCCAAGGCCGCCTCGAAGCTTCAGGCGAATCCGTCCCGAGATCGTTCGACAACTTATTTTAGTCCGCATTCCCCCTCCGCCCTCGCGGTGGAGGGCGGAGCGGAAAAGCCCGTATATCGGGCTCATATGACAACTCACTTCAAATCCAACAGGTCGCCTCGCGGTAGGCAGTTTTCGAGATATCCGAACAATCGGCCCTTTCGCCGGTCGGCGCCAAAAGCGCGCGGCATCGACGTATCGAGATTCATCAACACCAAAGGTCCCGCGGCGGAAGAGAAGCAGGAAGCGTACGTTCCCACGCATCATTTCGTTGATTTCGAGATCGATGTACGCATCAAGGGGAACATCATGAAAAAGGGGTACATAACGCCGACCCCCATCCAGGACCAGGCCATTCCTCTGATTTTGCAGGGGAGAGATCTCATTGGTATCGCCAACACCGGCACCGGAAAGACCGGCGCGTTCCTCATCCCGCTCCTCCAAAAGGTGGTGAACAACAGGAACGAACGGGTCCTCATCATCGTCCCGACGCGCGAGCTCGCGCAGCAGATAGACGAGGAATTCAAAGGATTCGCGCAGGGCTCCGGGTTCCTTTCGTTGTGCGCGGTCGGCGGCGCCAACATCAACCCGCAGATGCGCCGTTTGCGCGAGGACCCCTATTTCGTCATCGGCACGCCGGGCCGCCTCAAGGACCTCATGGACCGCAAAGTGCTCGACCTTTCCAAATTCCAGACCGTCGTTCTCGACGAAGCCGATCGCATGCTCGACATGGGCTTCATCAGGGACATCAAATTCATTCTCTCGCACATGTCCAACCTCAAACACAAGCTCTTTTTCTCGGCGACGCTCTCGCGCGAGATAGAAGGGCTCATAGGAACTTTTCTCACGAATCCGGCACGCGTGTCGGTCAAAACGGGCGAAACGGCGGCGAGCATCCGTCAGGACATCGTGCGCGTGGGCGGCAAGGTAAAACTCGACGTTTTGTGCGAGCTTCTCGGAAAACCGGATTTTGACAAAGTGCTCGTCTTCGGCCGCACCAAGCACGGCGTGGAAAAGCTCGCGAAGCTCCTCAAGCAACGCGGCATCGCGGCGGAATCCATCCACGGCAACAAGACCCAGAACAAGCGTCAGCGCGCACTCGACCTCTTCAAGCGCGATCATGTGCAAGTCCTGGTCGCGACCGACGTTGCTGCTCGCGGTATCGACATCGACGGCGTCTCGCATGTCATCAACTACGACGCTCCGACCACCTACGAAGATTACGTGCACCGTATCGGCCGCACCGGCCGCGCGGGAAAGCGGGGTTCGGCCCTCACCTTCGTCGACTAATATGGCAAAAACATTCATGAAAAACGGCAAGTGGATAGACAACCCGGCGCAACCGGCAGTGCTCGTCTGCGAGTGCGGCAACAAATACATAAAAACAAGACGCGAGCAGTCGCACTGCTTGCCGTGTTTCATCAAACGGCGCCATGGTTAGGCGCTCCGGGACGGGCGATGAGAGCGTGAAGCGCCAGAAGTTCGACTTTGAGCAAATGAAGCAGGCCGCGACGCACAAGGACCCGTCCGTCCGAAAAAAGGTGTTCATCGAATATTTCGAGCGGTTCGGAGAATTTCCGTCGTACCTCTTCGACAACGAAGTGAAAGTACACGAGCAGTTGTCCGAAACCATGCGGGACATCCTCAAGGACGCTGACGTCACGGAAGCGATGCGCAAGGGCGTCGAGGCGCTTTTGCGACGGCTTCCTTCCTGAAACCCTACGCCACGAGCGCTGGGTGTGCCGCACAGGTCGGTTCTGGTTGCGTGCTAGAATCGATGCATACGCATGGAAACGGGTCCTTCCAACATTTTGGCCGTAAATGCAGGCTCCTCGAGTGTGAAATTTGCCGTGTGTGACGCGACGGACCGGACGAAGAAACTTCTGTCCGGCAGCGTCGAGGTGGCGAATGCCGCGCAAGAGATCGCGGGAAAGTTGCGAGAGCATTCTTTGGACGCGACCATCCGCGCGGTGGGGCATCGCGTGGTGAACGGCGGTCCGTCCTATTACGCTCCGACGCTCATCGACGAAAAGATGCTGGGAACACTGCACGCCTACGAGCAATTCGATCCGGACCATCTCCCTGAAGAACTCCGGCTCATCAAAGAATTCCAGGCGCAATTCAAGGATGTGCCCCATATCGCATGTTTCGACACCGGTTTTTTTCATGACCTTCCGGAGGTCGCTCGTATGTTGTCGATCCCTCGCCGCTACGAAGCGAAAGGGGTTCGACGGTACGGATTTCACGGGCTTTCGTATTCATATCTGATGAAAGAGCTCGCCCGCGTGCAGGGAGAAGACGCGGCGCGAGGCCGTGTGGTGCTTGCGCACTTGGGAAGCGGCGCAAGTCTTGCGGCTGTGCGCGAAGGGAAACCGGTGGACACCAGCATGGGCTTCACGCCCGCTTCCGGCGTCATGATGAGCACTCGCTCCGGCGACCTTGATCCAGGGTTACCCTGGTACTTCGCGCGCACGGAGGGGATGGACGCGAAGCAGTTCAACGAAATGGTCAACGGCCGCTCCGGGCTCCTCGGCGTGTCCGAGATAAGCGCCGACATGCACGCGCTTCTCGAACAAGAGGCGACCGACGCCCGCGCGGCGCAAGCCATCGCGCTTTTTTGTTATCAGGTCAAAAAATGCATCGGAGCGTTCTCGGCGTCGCTCGGTGGTCTGGATACGCTCGTCTTTGCGGGCGGGATCGGGGAAAAAGCCCCGAAGATCCGCGCGCGGGTCTGCGAAGGGTTGGGGTTCCTCGGCATCGAACTCGATGAGCACAAGAACGACGCCAACGAACCCGTGATCTCCACCCTCGGGAGCAAGGTCGCGGTCCTCGCAATGTACACCGATGAAGAATCGGTCATCGCCGAGGAAGCGAGCCGCTTCCTACAACATCATGGATGAACGGCTGACACCGGAAGTGCTCTCGGACATGGACGCGTATTGGCGCGCGTCGAATTATCTTTCGGTCGGGCAAATTTACCTGCGCGACAATCCGCTTTTGCGCGAGCCTTTGAAGCTCGAACACGTGAAGCAGCTTTTATTGGGACACTGGGGAACGACGCCCGCGCAAAATTTCATCTATACACACCTCAACCGCGTCATCAAAAAATACGACCTCGACATGATATACGTATCCGGTCCCGGGCACGGCGGGCCGGCGGTCGTCGGTCACGTGTATCTTGAGGGCACGTACAGCGAAATATATCCGAACGTAAGCCAAGACATCGCAGGCCTCAAGCGGCTTTTCGGACAGTTCTCGTTCCCCGGAGGGATATCGAGCCACGTCTCGCCGCAGACCCCCGGTTCCATCCACGAGGGCGGGGAACTGGGATACTCCCTAAGCCACTCATTTGGGGCCGTTTTCGACAATCCCGGCCTCATTGCAGCCTGCGTCGTCGGCGACGGAGAGGCGGAAACCGGCCCCCTGGCGACCGCATGGCACTCCAACAAGTTCCTGAATCCCGTTTCCGACGGCGCCGTACTGCCCATCCTCAACCTGAACGGTTACAAGATATCCAACCCGACCGTTCTCGCCCGCATCACGCGCGAAGAGTTGGAACAGCTCTTCCGCGGGTACGGCTGGACGCCGTACTTCGTCGAAGGGGACGATCCGCGCCTGATGCACCAGGCGATGGCGGCGACCCTCGACAAAGCCATCGAAGAAATACGACGGATACAAGAAAACGCGCGCACGAACAACGACCCTTCGCGCCCGCGTTGGCCGATGCTGGTGTTCAATTCGCCGAAAGGCTGGACTGGGCCGAAGACCGTCGACGGCCTTCCCGTCGAGGGGACGTTCCGTTCGCACCAAGTGCCGCTTCTCGTCTCGGCGACCGAGCCGCCTGAACATCTGAAGATGCTTGAGGACTGGCTGAAAAGTTACCGGCCCGAAGAATTGTTCGACGAAGAGGGACGGCTCCTCCCTCAACTCGCCAAGCTCGCGCCGGAAGGCGAGAGAAGGATGGGCATGAACCCGCACACGAACGGCGGCAAATTGCGCCGAGATCTCATCATGCCGGATTTCCGTTCCTACGCCGTCGCGGTGCCCGCGCCGACCAAAGCCATCGCCGGCAACGTCCACGTGCTCGGGCCTTTTTTGCGCGACATCATCAAGGCGAACGCGGCGCAGAAAAATTTCCGCGTCTTCGGTCCCGACGAAACCATATCGAACCGCCTCGAGGCAGTTTTTGAGGTGACGAATCGTCAGTGGGAAGCGGAGCTCAAGTCCGGCGACGAATTCCTCGCACCCGAAGGTCGCGTCGTCGAA
This sequence comes from Minisyncoccota bacterium, assembly GCA_035500505.1. Classification (GTDB taxonomy): domain Bacteria; phylum Patescibacteriota; class Minisyncoccia; order Phycocordibacterales; family UBA2100; genus UBA10103. The sequence goes on along the minus strand of DATJXE010000006.1, from coordinate 78,275 downwards.
GTGTTGAGCGAGCACCTCTGCGAAGGATGGCTCGAAGGATATCTTTTGACCGGACGGCACGGACTCTTCCACAGCTACGAAGCGTTCATCCGAATCGTCGATTCGATGCTGACCCAGCACGCAAAGTGGATGAAGATGTCGCTTGAGTTGCCGTGGCGTGAAAAGATCTCGTCACTCAATTACCTCCTGACCTCGCACGTGTGGCGGCAGGACCACAACGGCTTCACGCACCAGGATCCGGGATTCATCGACCACGTCGTCAACAAGAAATCGGTGATGGTGCGTGTGTACTTGCCGCCGGATGCGAACTGCTTGCTTTCCGTTATGGATCACTGTTTCCGTTCGCAGAACTACATCAACGTCGTCGTGTGCGGCAAGCATGACAGCGTACAGTGGCTCGACATGGACGCCGCTGTCAAACACTGCACCGAAGGCATCGGCATCTGGCAGTGGGCGAGCAACGATCAGGACGGCGAGCCGGATGTCGTCATGGCCTGTGCAGGCGACATCCCGACCCTGGAGACGCTCGCGGCCGTTTCTATCCTACGGAAACGTCTTCCGAAGCTGAAGATCCGAGTCATCAATGTTCTCGACCTCATGCGGCTCGAACCTCAGAGCGAACACTCGCACGGTCTTTCCGACGCGGATTACGATTCGCTTTTCACCAAAGACAAGCACATCATATTCGCGTTCCACGGCTATCCCTGGCTCATCCACAGGCTCACGTACCGCCGCGCCAACCGCAACATCCATGTGCGCGGGTACAAGGAAGAGGGGACCATCACGACACCTTTCGACATGGCCGTCCTCAACGACATGGACCGTTACCACCTTGCGATGGACGTTATCGACAGGCTCCCGCAGACCGGAAGCGAGGGCGCGTATTTGAAACAGGAATTGGCGGACAAGCTCGTCGAACACAAACGTTACATCGACGAGAACGGCGTCGACATGCCGGAGATCCGCGATTGGCGCTGGGACGCTTAAGGAGCATAGCGGATTTGGTATACTGGGGGCCTATTCGTTCTAACGACAAAAATATATGAACCCCGTCGTACATTTTGAACTGCCGTATGAAGACAGAGATCGCGCGGCGAAATTTTATCAGGATGCGTTCGGCTGGGAGCCGCAAAAGCTCGGGCCCGAGATGGGCAACTATGTCGTCGTTTCAACGAGCGAGACCGATCCCGCAACGCACATGATAAAAGAGCCGGGGCGCATCAACGGTGGTTTGTACAAGCGCAGTAAGGATTCGCAGGCTCCGTCGGTCGTCGTCGCTGTCGACGATATTCAGGAAGCGATGAAGAAAGTCGCGGCGGCTGGCGGCAAAGTACTTGGCGGAAGCAAAGACGACGGTCAGCCGGACGAAATTCCCGGCATCGGCCTCTACTGCGCCATCATCGACAGTGAGGGCAACCGCATGAGCATGTTGCAGCCCAAGGGGATGTAGTTCAGCGTTTCGTGCCTGGCGCGATAAGTTTGTGTTTTTTAACTTCCGTCACTTTGTTTTTGTCGTCGACGAACACGACGACTGGATTCAGGTCCTTCAGCTCTTCGGGAGGGAGCCAAGCTTCCGCGAGAATAATGACCTTATCGCCCGGATGGAAGTGGTGCGCAGGCGGACCGTTGAGGCATATGCCGCCAGCGCCGCGCTTGCCGGCCATAATATAGGTTTGCCAGAAAACGCCGTTCGCGACGTTCGTGATGTTGACGTACTGGAACGGCCTCATGCCGCTTGCGTCGAGGAGGTCTTCGTCGATAGTGATAGAGCCAACGTAGTTCAGGTCGGCCTCAGTCACGGTGGCGCGGTGGATTTTTGCCATGCAGGTGCGGATAAGCATGGAAACTAGGGTAGCACAATTCGTTCGCAATCCACAGGGTGAGATGAAATTCCTTTTTCGCTCCTTGTATACTCGCGTTCATGAAAAAGGGGTCATTCGCGCTCATGACGCGCGCGGCGTGTTCGGTGTGGCTTATCCTAATGCTATTTGCCACGCCGGGAGGCGCAGAGGCGTCATATCATTTCTCGAATTACAAAGGCAAACCGCCCATTCACGTACTCGGCACCACCACGAAATCTCCCGTCGGGATGACGCCGGATGAGATAAAAAAGATATATCATCTTCCTGAAAATGGCGGCAAAGGTACCATCGTCATTATCGGGGCCTATGATGACACGACGATAGAATCCGACTTGGCCGTGTTCGACAAGCAGTTCGGCTTGCCGGCATGCACGAAAGGGAACGGTTGCCTTGAGCAGCATCTGATGAGCGCGAAAGAAAGCACGAACAGCGGCTGGGCGCTGGAAACGTCGCTCGATGTGGAGTGGGCGCATGCGATCGCGCCGAATGCAAAGATTCTCCTCGTCGAGGCTACGACCCCAAGCGGCACGAATTTATTGAACGCGGTCGATTACGCTGCGGCACGCAACGGAGTCGCGGCAATATCGATGAGCTGGGGCGGTGCGGAATTTCCCGAAGAAGTCTCGCTCGACCCCCACTTCAAAAGCATCTCCGGCGCGCTCTTTTTTGCTTCTTCAGGCGACAATGGCACCGGTGCCTCGTGGCCGGCGTCATCGCCCAATGTCATCGGCGTGGGAGGAACGCATGTGTCGCTCTCTTCGAACGGGGCTTTTTTGGGCGAGACGGCATGGAGCGGCTCGGGCGGCGGAGTTTCCGCATACGAAAAGGAGCCCTCGTTCCAATCCGCCTACAACATTCCCAAAGCGGGCGGTATGCGCGCGATCCCCGACGTTTCCTACGACGCCGATCCCGCCTCTGGTTTTCCCATCTACCACGCAGGGAAATGGCAAAAGGTCGGCGGCACCTCCGCAGGCGCCCCGCAGTGGGCCGCTATCGCGGCGCTCGGGAGCGGTATCAGTTTGCGAGAGCTCTACGCCGACAAGGCCGCGCAGAACAATGCGAACTATTTCCGCGACATTACGAGCGGCACCAATGGACTCTGCGGCTACCTTTGCACCGCGCGCAAACACTACGATTATGTGACCGGGCTCGGGTCTCCATTGACCACTACTTTCTAACCCATTTCTGCTACAATGCTCTGCGATGACTGGGCGGAACTTTAGAGATTTGCTCGATGCGCAGTGGGACAAAGAAAAGTTCTTATGCGTTGGTCTTGATCCCGATCTCTCAAAGATACCCGAAGCGCTCCGGAAGGCAGGTGCCAAAGAGACCATCGTTGCCTTCAATCGGGCCATAATCGATGCAACAGGCGATATCGCGTGTGCGTTCAAGCCCAACAGTGCGTTCTACGAGGCGCACGGCGAGGAAGGATATGCCGCGTTGCGTGAGACGGTCGAGTATTCACTCGAACGAGCTCCGGGCACGGCTATTATCCTTGATGCGAAGCGTGCTGATATCGGAAACACAAATATTGGTTATGCGGTCGCCGCGTTCGATCACCTGAAGGCTGATGCGCTCACGGTGCAGCCGTACGCGGGGTTTGCGGCACTCAAGCCCCTTTTTGAGCGTCCAGAAAAAGGAGTGCTCGTGTGGTGTCGTTCTTCCAACGAAGGCGCGGGCGAATTCCAAGATCTCGAGATCGAAGGCGCACCGTTGTATGTGCACGTTGCGCGTCATTGTGCAGATGAGTGGAATGAAAACGGGAATTGCGGGCTCGTCGTCGGCGCGACCTATCCCGAAGAGATAGCGAACGTCCGAGCGGCAGCAGCGGAACTTCCATTCTTGATCCCTGGCACTGGCGCACAGGGCGGGGACCTCGGCAAAAGCGTTGCCGCGGCAAAGGATTCGAACGGCGCCGGATTTGTGCTTTCGGTCTCGCGAGCGATCCTGTACGCCTCTTCGGGACCTGATTTTGCCGAGGCTGCGGGCAAGGCCGCGCGCGGATTTCACGACGCCATCAAACGTGCGCTATAATCCCTTTCTATGAACGAGGCCGACGTATTGGATATCTATCAAAAAGTCGGAGGGTTCCGGAGCGGTCACTTCGTGTTCGTGTCGGGACTTCATGCCAACACCTACATCAACAAGAACGCCGTGTACCCGTATACCGGCGAAGTCTCCAAGATCTGCCGGAGTATTGCGGAGCGCTTCGCGGGGAAGGGCGTGGAAGTGGTCGTCGGACCTGCGACCGGCGGCATTATCCTCTCGCAATGGGTCGCGCACCACCTCTCCGACCTTGAAGGCAGGGAGGTCTACAGCGCGTACGCCGACAAAGACGGCGAAGACTTCATCATCAAGCGCGGGTACGAAGATATCGTGAAAGGCAGAAAGACGCTCGTTGTCGAAGATCTCGTGACGACGGGCGGCTCTCTTAAAAAGGTCATAGCGGAGGCGCGGCAAGTGGGCGGCGACGTCGTTGGGGCCGTTGCAGTGGTCAATCGCGGCGGGGTGACGAAGAAAGCTCTCGGCAATCCGGATGAATTTGTTTCGATGCTGACCGTGCATATGGAACAGTGGCCCGAAGCGGAGTGCGATCTGTGCAAGCGGAATATTCCGATAAATACCGATGTTGGTCACGGCAAGGAATACCTCGCGCGCAAACGAGCGCCTGCCGCCGTATGAGCACGGGAAAACAGCTCGCCTGGGTGGTAGTGGTCGTTGTCATCGCTGTCGGCGCTTTTTGGTGGTGGAGCTCGACGCGGGGGCAGGTTGCCACGACGCAGCCTGTCGGGAATTCGCAAACAAGCACTCCTTCCTCGCAGCAAGGCGCGACCCTTCCCTCCGGATCCGGCACAGGTATTCCGACGTCGGTTACCGTGACGTACAACGGCAGTTCTTTCAGTCCTGCGGACGCGAGGGTGGCGCAGGGCGGCACCGTCACCTGGATTTCGACCGGGGGCGACATGTGGATCGCGTCGGACCCGCACGACCTCCACAACGGCTACGACGGCACGACGATGGAACAACACTGCGCATCGGGCTACACGGGCGTGCCGCCGTTCGACGAGTGCGCGGGCGGCACGAGCTACAGCTTCACATTCAACAAAGTCGGCGTGTGGGGCTACCACGACCACCTGAACGACGATGCGGTAGGGTCGGTCACGGTCGTCGCACAATAGTATGCAGGAGATGCCGGAAGAACTCGTGTTGCGTCTCAAACTGGCGCAGAAGCTTCGCTACGGCGAGAATCCTCATCAAAGCGGCGCATTGTACGTGAACGAGGACGATATGCGGCCGGGCGTCGCCCGTGCAAAGCAGGTACAAGGCAAAGAATTGAGCTTCAACAATCTTGCGGACGCGGACGCCGCATTCGAGTGCGTCGCGGAATTCGAAGACCCGGCTGTCGTCATCGTGAAGCACATGAACCCCTGCGGCGTGGCGACAGGCGAGAGCTTGGAGGAAGCCTATCTCAAGGCGCTCGCGTGCGATCCGGTTTCCGCCTTCGGCGGCATTGTCGCTGCGAACTCGACCCTGAACGAAGCCGTTGCGAGCGAGTTGGTAAAACTGTTCCTCGAGGTAGTGATCGCACCGGCGGCTGACGAAGACGCGCTCGGTATCCTTTCCGTAAAACCAAACCTCCGGCTGCTCCTCACCGGCGAAATGCCGGACAAGAAGGCGGATGGCATGCTCGTGCGTTCGATCGCGGGAGGCTACGTCGTACAGTCGCGCGACAACGTCAACGTCGATTCGAATAACAAGCCGAAGGTCGTTTCAAAACGACAACCAACGGCAGCGGAATGGTCCGACATGAAATTCGCTTTTGAGGTCGTGAAGCACGTGAAGTCCAACGCCATCGTTTACGCAAAGGATGGTGCGACGATCGGCATCGGCGCGGGCCAAATGAGCCGCATCCACAGCGCGAAGATCGCCGCGGTGAAGGCGGCGGAGGCAAAGCTTTCGCTCGAGGGTTCGGTCATGGCCTCCGACGCGTTCTTCCCGTTCCCGGATTGCGTCGAAGCCGCTGCCGAAGCAGGCGCGACGGCCATCGTCCAGCCCGGCGGTTCAAAGAACGACCAGGCGTCGATCGACGCAGCCGACAAAGCCGGCATGGCGATGGTCTTTACTGGAGTTCGACATTTCAGGCACTAGAGTTTGTATGTCATTCGAGGCAGAAGAATCGTTCGAGAAGAAAATGCGCCCGATCATGGCTCAAATTAAACGGGCAAGGCTTGCCGCGATTCCCTATAAGGAAATGCAAAATGTCTTGATCGAGGGGGAGAGGCTTGCTGTTGAATGGTCAGAAGGAAAGGTTAGTGAAGAAGAATATGTCAATCGAGCATCAACGATTCTAGATATGCCTAATATTGTGGCGGTACGATCCATAGCTGAATTCAGTTACTGCCTTCGTGAACTACTCCCCGAGGGTGAGGTTCGGAAGATACTCTCACACGAGAATGCGCACATGAGTCGAATTGAACATCACGCGCTCAAAGGGCAATATCAAATTGCATTTGCAACGGATGATGGGGGGCATTTAGGAATAATACCAATTGCCGGTTTCGAGCACCCAGTTGGAATGACATTCGAAGAGCTAGCACCTATAAACGAAGACATCACAAGCGCCCCGGACGACTTGAGTGAAGGAGATAAGGCAGCTCTGGAGTTGCTACGCAAACAGAAGAAAGGTTAATCAGTTTCTCCGAAGCGCCATGTAGATGTCCTCAAGCGCTTTGACGGCGTCGCCAGCCGCGATGTTGTTCTGATGGTAGAGGCCGTCGGTGCAGTCGCCCGCGGCCCAGATGAGCGGATGCGAGGTCCGTTGCGTTTTGGGGTTCACTTTGATCTGCCCGATCTGATTTTTCTCGAGTTTGTCGCCGATCCACGTCGTGTTCGGCAGAAGGCCTATTTCGACGAAAATACCTTCGACGGGCAACAATGTCTCTTGGCCACTGGTTGTGTCTTTATATTTTATTCCTGTCACGAACTGCGCACCAACAACCTGCGTCGGCACGGCGTTCTTGATGATGTGCATGTTCGAGTACGCGGTCGCGGCGGCGATGGATATTTCGTCGGCACGGAAATTCTCGGTGCGATTCAAAAGAGTTACGGTTTTGCAATAGGCGAGGAGTTGGAGCGCGGTCTCAAAGGCCGCGTTACCGCCGCCGATAACGGCGACATCCTTTCCGGCGTAGAGCGGACCGTCGCAGCTCGCGCAGTAGGTGAGGCCTTTTTGGTCGTATTCGGCCGCGCCGGGCACCTCAAGTTTGCGGCGCTCTGCGCCCGTCGTGATGAGCGCCGATTTTGCGGAATACGTTTGTCCCTTCTTCGTTTTTATCTCGACGTGGTCGTCGAAAGGTGTCAGTTCGACAGCTTCGGCGGGGGAGACGACCTCAAGCACGTCGCCTTTGTACAATTCAACGTGTTTTTTCAAAGCGCCGGCGAGGTCGGTGCCCATTATCTTGGGCGTCCCGACCCAGTTCTGTATCTCGCTCGAAACGGCGCTCTGACCGCCCCATTCGGTCGTCAAAAAGAGGGTTTTGATGCGCTTGCGCGCGGCGTAGATGGCCGCGGCGGCCCCTGCGGGGCCGCCGCCCACGATCAAAAGTTCGTAGGTGGAATCGTTCATGGAACGCTAGTATATCACTTTCTGCGCAAAAACGAGGGCAACCCGCCCCACATGTCGTCGTCTTCCTCCTCTTTGGTCGGTTCGGCGACGCGCGCAGGCTCCGGCTTGGCAACAGGCTTCGCCTTTTCGCGTTTCTCGGTGTCATCGATAATGATGCGCTCACGAATGGGGGCGGCAGCGGGAGGAATTTCCTCGCTCTTGCGGGGTCGCTGTCCTGCAAAGAGCGACGCGGCGCGGGTCGAACTCTCGGGGAAGCCGGTCGCGATGACAGTGACGCGCACCTGGCCCTTCTTGAGGCTCTCGTCGGTGACGGCGCCGAAGATGACCTTCGCCTCTGGATCGATAGCTTCCGTAATGACGTTGGCGGCATCCTGCACTTCGAGCATACCGAGGTCCTCGCCGCCGGCAATGGAGAAGAGCACGCCCTTGGCACCAGTAATGGAAACTTCGAGGAGCGGAGAATTGATGGCGGCTTTCGCAGCGAGCTCGGCGCGTTTGTCGCCCATCGCGACCCCGATGCCCATGAGTGCCGACCCCGCGTTCTGCATGATGGAACGCACGTCGGCGAAGTCGACGTTGATGATGCCCGTTTGCGTGATGAGGTCGGAAATGCCCTCGACGGCTTGTTTCAAGATGTCGTCGCACATCGCGAAGGCGTTCTTGATGCCGGTATCGCGAGAGACGATCTGCAAGAGCTTGTCGTTGGGAATGATGATGAGCGCGTCGACGGCTTTGCGGAGTTCGGAGAGGCCCTGCTCGGCGATGCGCAGGCGCTGCGCGCCTTCGAACGCGAACGGGCGAGTGACGACGCCGACGGTCAGCGCGCCCATGTCGCGCGCGATCTTCGCGACGATGGGGGCCGCGCCGGTCCCGGTGCCGCCGCCCATGCCGCAGGTGATGAACACCATGTCGGAGCCTTTCACCGCATCCTGGATGTCTTCGCGCGTCTCATCCGCCGCTTGTTTGCCCAAGTCCGGGTTCATGCCGGTCCCGAGGCCGCGCGTCAGCGTTTTGCCGATGTGTATCTTCTTTTTCGCTTTTGATTTGTGGAGGTCCTGCGCATCGGTATTGACGGCGATGAAATCGACGCCTTCCACCTTGGATTGGACCATGTGATTGACGGCGTTTCCGCCCGACCCACCGACCCCGACCACCCGAATTCGCGCGAAACTTTCAACGTCGGGCTTCACTGACTTGGCCATAGTCTGCGCATGATAGCAGTTTTACAGAGCGCGCAAAGTTGACATATCCTCCTCTCCGTTTCTCCGTTTTTTACGGCAACAAACTTCTGAACGCCCGTTTGAGCGACTCCCAGCCGCCACCCAAGACCTCTCCGAGCGAGGAGGATTTGTCCGCGTTGTCCTCGGCGTACGCCCACCGGCACAAGCCGTAGGCGACCGCCCACGTCGCATCCACCGCCGCGCTGCGGGGCATGTGACCGATCTGTCCGACCTGTGAGGGCAGTTTCAATATCGCCTTGGCTATCTCTTGCGTTGAGGCGAGTCCCGAGCCGCCGCCGGTTATCACGATGCCCGCGGGCAGGAGCCTCGCGCGACCGATCGATTTGAGGTGCGCACCGACGAGCGCGAACATTTCCTTGAGCCGCTGTTGTACGAGCGTGTCCATTTTACGGATGGGAATTTCCGAACCGGTCACCGCGCCGCGTTTCATCTGCTCAGCTTCCGGAAGGGGAATTTGGAACGAGAGCGCGATAGTGTTGGTGATATCGGAAGAGCCGGTCGGCAGCACTTTTATGGAAATGGGCGTGTCGTCCTCGAACACGATGATCGAAAGTGTTTCGGCGCCGATGTTGGCGAGGCACACACCAGCCGTTTTCTGCGCCTTCGTGAGCGTTACGAACGACGCGGCGAGCGGCGCCGCCATGACACCATCCACTTCGACGCCGGCGGCTTCGACCGCTTCCACGAGGTCGTCATGATGTTGCGAGAACATGGTGATGAGGAGCGTGTCGACCGCAAGTTTCGTGCCTTGCATGCCGATAGGGGCTCCGAACACTTTCGATCCGTCGACGCGATATTCGAGCGGGATCGTGTGGATGATGGTGCGGTTCGTCAGTTTCTGCGACGCACGCTTCTCGCTCTCGCGCATCGCGCGGTCTATCTGCTGTTGCGTGACGATGCCGCCGGAAGGCGTGAGTGTGACGTCGCCCGATGAACGGATCTCATCGATACCCACGCCGCCAAGCCCCACGCGCGCGGAGCGTATTTGCACGCGCGCCGAACTCGAAGCTCTTGCGAGCGCCTCTTTGACGCTGCGCGTCGCTTCCGCGCGGTCGACGATGTAACCATGACGCAGCCCACGCGACGTGGCGGTGCCGGTGCCGAGGATCTGCATTGGGAGTTCTGGATTTTCGGCCGGAGACGCGATGACCACCTTCACGTGGTAGGTCCCGATGTCGATCCCGCAGTACGCTTTTCGTGCCATTCCGCCTATTGTACCGCGAAAACGGGCACGGAAAACCTCGTTTTTGTGAAAATCTTCACCTGGATTTTAAGCAAGGTTGAACCTCGACAGAATTGCGCGTTCCTTCGCTTCCATGGCTCTCCCGTGCGTGAGGCCCTTGAGATGAAAACAACCATGCACGAACAGGAGCGCGACGCGCTTTCGCAGCGTCGTCCCGTACTTTTTCGCTTCTCGCGCGGCACGTTGCACGTTCAAAAATATCTCGCCCTCATGAGTTGAAAGGGGAAATGAGAGGACGTTGGGCCTGTACGTTTTCTTCCGGTACTCTTCGTTCATACGCCGTGCAAGGGCATCGCCGCAAACGACGAGAGAGAGCTCGTACTGGCCGCCGAGGATTTCTTTCGAGAGTTTCTCGAACGGTACGCGCGGCAGGGGGCCGCGCATTGTCTTCCGTATTGCGAGCGAAGCGTTCCGCATTAGCGAGCGATCGGAGTTGCGTCGCCGAGTCCGGACTGCGAGCGGGGAGCTTCGTTCTCGCGGCGCATCGGCATATTGGGACGCGGGCCGCGCACGTCGCGTTCCGCGATCTTGCCTTCCTTGACGGCCTTTTGGTAGTCGGCGCGGCGCTTGAGCATCTTGAGCGCGCGTTTCTTCTGAACGGTCTTCGATTTCTGTCGTTCGAAATAGCGCTGCTTGCGCGCGGTCTTCACGAGCCCCGTGCCCTGCACGCGGCGGGAAAATTTGCGAATGGTCGAAAGCGAATTCTCGCTCCCGCTCTTCTGCACTTCTGCATTCGTTGCCATGAGGCGACACTGTAGCACGCAGTGAAGGGATGGGCAAGACTACGCCGCGATGCCGCTCCTGGAGTTGCCGACTCGTCTGCGCTTGAGGTAGCCCGGCAATTCCGGAAGGGGAATGGATTCTTGCGAATTGGTCGCGACTTCGCGCACCATGATGGTTCCCTCGGTCGCTTCTTTGTATCCCATGATGAGCACATAGGGAGCGGCGAGCCCCTTGGCCTGCAGCATTTGTTCGCCGATTCGCTCGAAGAGAAGGCTGTGGTAAACAGGGATCTCGGCGTGACGCAATATCTCGAGCGCCTTCAGCGACGCGCGACGCGCTTCGAGCCCCAGATGCGCGAAGTAAATGGAAGGGACACCCGCGACCTCGCGTTTGACGCGAGTCTTCCCTTTGATCTCGTACGATATCGTGATAGTTGCCGCACCGGTCGGGGCGCCGAAGCGGGCCGCCAGGGGATCGTAGCGTCCGCCGAAGGCTATCGGGATACGCGTATTGGTCTCCTGATCCATCGTCGATATCTCATAGAGAGCATGCGCCCAGCAGTCGCGGCTGCCGAGGATGGAGGGAGAGAGCTCGTAGGAAAGCCCCGAAAATTCGAGGTATTCGAGTATCTCCCAGAATCTGCGGCGCTCTTCCTCGGTGAGGTATTCCATCGCTTGCGGCGCCCGCGGGACCGCCGGGTGTCCGCGCTCTATTAATTGTACGAGCGTGCCCAAGGGGTCGGTCGCCGCGCGGGGTCGAAGCGTCGGCGAAATGGTGTCGATGTGTTTGCGTAAGTACGTCCCGACATCGCGCACGTAACGGTTGGAGGATTCGAACGAACCGATGTTGTTGATGGAAAGCACGCGCTCCGGCAGTCCCGCTTCCTGGGCGATGGTCGAGGCGACGATGAGAAGCAGTGCTTCGGCTATCGCGCCGCGCGCGCCGACGACGTGGAGTTCGAGCGAGATGGAGGGAATGGAACCGTTGCCTTGTGTCGTCCGCCAGAAGAGATGCGCGCCACTTTCCGGCATTGCACCGGCGCGCGCGAATTGCACCGCACGACGCGCGATCTGCGCGAGCGGCCGCTCTTCGCGTCTCGTAAACGAGATTTCGGTGTCGTTCTTCGGAAGAGGGGGAAGACGCTTTCCGCTTTGCGCGCGCAGCGCTTCTTCGAGCGGCGCGAATCCGTAGTACTCGGCGATGGCGATCGCGTTCCCGAGAAGCGCGGCGGTGCTTTGGTGCCTTGTGTCGCGGATCCGTATCATGACGCGTTGTTGGTTTGGGTCGGACCCGCGTAGCGAGCTTCGCCCGGAAGGATGCCAAGTTCGTTCACGGGATACAAACGCAGAATGACGCGGCCGACGATATCTTGGCGCGGCAAAATTCCCCACGTGCGCGAATCTGCGGAGACACCGCGATTGTCGCCGAGCACGAAGTACTGATTTTCGCCGAGTGTCACGCGCATGTCGGTCGGGCCGCCGTAATTGTTCGGATCGATGTACGGTTCGTTCAAGACGAATCCCTTCGGGTCACTCGCATCGATGATGGTGATCGTCGGCTTCGAGCCGGAAATGACGACCGTGTCGCCGGGAAGTCCGATGACGCGCTTGATGAGCGCGCGGGACGTCTGTTCGGGCAGATCGAGAACGACGACATCGCCTCGCTGCGGCTCCCCGAGGTACATGCACGAGGAAAATCCCGGCAGGCATGCCGTCATTTTCTGGATGATGAGATAATTCCAGTTCTGGAACGTCGGAAGCATCGACGTTCCGTCGACGACGTACGGCGCCGCGACAAAAAATCGTATGAGGAGCGCGAGCAAAAGCGCGATGAGCGTGTAAAGACCGAGCGAAAGGTACGATTCGTGCTTCGGATCCCGAGTTTGGTCCATACGGATCGGCTTATGACAGGTTCCTCTTCGTGAGAAATCGTTGCAGCGAAACCTTTTGGAGAAATCCACCGTCGGAATTCTTTCTAACGGAGGTCATGTGCGCATCATTATACTTGCGAGTGTCATTGACACAAAGCAATCGCAGTGTTCCATCACGAAAAACGCGCGGGAAAGGGGTTTTTGTTTCTGTTTTGTCACTTTTTGTTCTATTATCTACCCCAATGACGTGGATCATCGCGGGTCTCGGCAATCCCGGAGAGGAATATGTGTCGACGCGGCACAACACCGGACGCATGGCGGTGGAGTTTTTTGCGAAGGCGAGCACATTCGGCGAGTGGAAGGAGGACAAAAAGGCGAAAGCGCGCGTCAGCCGCGGCATGATAGGCAAAACACTCGCGGTTTTGGTCGCACCCGACACGTTTATGAACAAATCCGGCGCCGCGCTCGCGAAATTCGTGAAAAGTCAGAAGGCAGCGGAACGTTTGATAGTCGTGTACGACGATCTCGACCTTCCGCTCGGCACCATGAAGCTCTCGTTCGACAGAGGATCGGGCGGCCACAAGGGAATTGAATCCATCGAGCGCGCGTTGAAGACGAGAAAGTTCGTCCGCATCCGCGTCGGCGTCTCGCCGTCGACCGCGAGCGGCGCTATCCGAAAACCCGTCGGCGAAAAAGTCGTCGTCAATTTCATCCTCACTCGCTTTAAGCCGAACGAACTCGAAGAATTGAAACGGATCTTCAAACGCGTCGCCGACGCCGTCGAAATGATCGTCACCGACGGACGCGAGATCGCGATGAACAAGTTCAATTGATTCTCGAATGGAAATGTGCTTGGATGTTTTCCGGCAGCATGTTCTGCGTCTGCCGATTGGAGGAGGTAATGGACATTCCTCGGAATGCTCGGTACCCCAAGATATACATCCGCGAGAAAATAGGTGGGTGGCAAACGTCACTCAGCTATCGACTCGATGATGGAACTAAGCATGAATTTTCCTGGCCGCTGCGCACGACCTACGACCTTGCACACGGCGATGCAGTACGAACTATCGGCGAGAGATGCGATGTCGTCGTTAAGACCGTTCTCAGGCAACAGCAGCAGATGGCTGCGGAATAAGGAGACGTGGCATGAATAAGAAAACTCCAAGGGTCCGACGCCGGAATGCGAACGGACCCTTTTGATTTTATTTTTTCCGTATCGCGTATCGCTCCTGGAGGTACACGAGATCTTCCGACAATTCTTTCAATGTTGTGATACATCGCTGCTTCGCGGCAGCGTCTCCCGAAGCTATCGCGTCGGCCATCAACTGCATCAGCGTTGCGAGCGTTCCGAAATAATCGCCGCTCGCGACGTGGAATTCGACGCGGCGGAACGCGTCCTCCCGCGGCATATCGCGCACGAAAGAAAATCCGAACGGTGCGCCGGTAAAAAAGACCGGCGAGCGCACGGCGTAGGCGCTAGTCATACGAGACGGGGATGCTCGCAAACGCGGTCCTCGTGATGATGACGTGGTCGAGAAGTTGGATGCCCATTATCTTTCCGCTTTGCACGAGCTGTTTCGTTATCCCGATGTCGGCTTCACTCGGCTCCGTGGAGCCGGACGGGTGGTTGTGCGCGAGAATGACCGCGACGGCGGAATATTCGAGCGCCGGCTTGAACACTTCACGCGGGTGCACGAGATTGGCATCGATGGTGCCTATCGAAATGACTTCATCGTGGATGACCTTGTGCTGATTGTCGAGGTAGAGCCCGCGCAGGTGCTCCTTGGAAAGGTCGCGCATATCTTTGAGGTAGTCGAAAACGTCGCTCGCCGTGCGCACGACGACAAGCCCCCGCTCGTTCTTGCTGAAAAAGCGCCTGCCGAGCTCCGCGCATGCCGCGATCTGCATCGCTTTCACGAGCGGAATGCCGAGGTCCTTGCTGAGCTTCTCCGGATCGGTGTCGCCTGCAAGGCTGCGTTCGCCGTACTCGCGCACGATCCTCTCGCTCATCGTGCGGACGTCCTCCTTCGTGGTCCCGTTCCCGAGCACGAGGGAGATGAGTTCCGCGACCGAAAGCGCGGAGGCGCCGAGCGCGAGAAGTTTTTCCCGCGGCTTTTCCGCAGGAGGCAGGTCGCGCAGTTTCAATATGTAGGTGCGCCCGCGCGCATGCGGCGCGTCGAGCACCATGTCGGCGGACCTGATCGAGTAGGTTTGCATGCGAAAAAGTATAGCATGTGTCATATCGATAAAAGCTGTAAAAAACTTCAACACGAGTTAAAAATGAGCGTGATATACTTGCGCTATGCCAGGTAATGGACGCTATGATTCCATTTTTTGGGTCGAGGTTGAAAGGATAAAACCCAATCCGTTCCAGCCGCGAAAGACTTTCGACGAGGCTGCGCTCGCGTCCCTCGCGGAGTCGATACGCAGCTATGGCGTTCTCCAACCCCTTACTGTTACGCGCAAAGAGATAGAACGGCCTGGGGAAGGTATTTCCGTCGAGTACGAACTGATAGCCGGCGAGCGAAGGCTTCGCGCGGCGAAGATGGCCGGCGTGCGCGAAGTGCCGGTCGTCATCCGCACGGCCGAAGATTCCGACCGGGTGAAACTCGAGATCGCCATCATCGAGAACTTACAACGCGAAGATCTGAACCCGATCGATCGGGCCTTGGCTTTCCAGCGCCTCGCGAACGAGTTCGGCCTGAAGCATGCCGAGATAGGAAAACGAGTCGGTAAGAGTCGCGAGTACGTCTCCAACACGCTGCGCATCTTGGGGTTGCCCAAAGAAATGCAAGACGCGCTTTCGAGCGGGGAAATAAGCGAAGGTCACACGCGGCCTCTTCTGATGCTCATGGACAGAGCGGCCGAACAGGTGACGCTTTTCAAAGAAGTTATCGCCAAGCGTCTCACTGTGCGCGATACCGAACAAATGGCGCGGCGGATCGCGACGGAGCGCGCGCGCAAGGGTGACCTCACGCCGGAACTCCTTCTCCTCGAGCGCGAACTTACCGAAAAATTCGGCACGCGCGTGCGCATCGAGAAAAAGGATCAGGGCGGGAAGGTGTTGATAGAATTCTTTTCCGTCGACGATCTCGCGCACATCCGCGACATGGTCTCTCGCGCGGGCGCCACGCAACCGCCCGCTTCCGCGCCATCC
Organism: Minisyncoccota bacterium; assembly: GCA_035500505.1. Taxonomy (GTDB): domain Bacteria; phylum Patescibacteriota; class Minisyncoccia; order Phycocordibacterales; family UBA2100; genus UBA10103. The sequence goes on along the minus strand of DATJXE010000006.1, from coordinate 62,553 downwards.
GAGCAAGTCGGGGAGGAACCATCTGCTCCTCAAGGGTCCGCAAGTGACGGGTCCGACGACCTGTACTCTATCTCGAATTTTTCGGTGTAGGTGGCGCGGAGTGGGTCGTTTTTGCCCTCTCGCGTTCGAGCATGTTGTAACTTCACGTTAGGGTCCGGCACATATATAAAAGTCTTTTTGTTCGAAGAAGATAGCAAAAACGACCCACTCCGCGCCACCTCGACCAATGGCAGCCCGCTTACACATCCTCTTTACTCGTGTTCAATTTCACCTCGGCGTCCATATCTGTGCCGGACCCTGAGGGCGAAAGGTTGCTTTATCGAAAGTGGAAAGTAAAGAGGATGTGTAAGCGGGCTGCTCCCTACCTTTTCCTATCCGCCGCCGAGAGCGCCGCGCGTATGTGCTTCTTCGCCATGCTCGTCTTCGCGATGTCGTGCCACTTGCGTGACGGTTTTCCTGCAGGCTTCGTGATTATTTCCACCATGTCGCCGTTCCGGAGCGGGGTTTCGAGCGACACCATTTTGCCGTTGACGCGGGCGCCGGACATGTGGTTGCCGAGATCGGAGTGCACCGCATACGCGAAATCGATCGGCGTGGCTTCGATGGGCAGGTCGATGACGTCGCCTTTTGGCGTGAAGACGAATACGCGGTGGCTGAAAAAATCGGTCTTCAGGGTGTCGAGATATTCCTCGGACTCCTGATCGCCGTGCGCGTGAGCGAGTTCCGTGACCCACTCCGGCACGCCGCCCCGTTCGTTCGGCGCAAGCTTGTCCGCGTTCTTTCCGCGACCGGGGAAGAATTGACGGAGCCAGTCGAGACTGCTGCGCCGCTTGCCGCCCTCGAGCGATTCTTTGTAGGTCAGGTGGGACGCGATGCCGAAAAGCGCTTCGCGGTGCTGCGCTTCGGTGCGCAGCTGTATCTCGATGGCGCCGCCGTCGCCCGTGTACACGGTCGTATGGATGGATTGGTAGCCGTTGGGTTTCGGGAAGGCGATGTAATCCTTTATCTTGCCGGGCACCGGACGCCAGTGCGCGTGGATGACGCCGAGCGCCGAGTAGCAATCGGCGACCGTCGGGAAGATGACGCGCAGCGCGCGCATGTCGTACACCTTCGAAAAATCCCAACTCTTGCGCTCGAGTTTGCGGAAGAGGCTGTACGCGCCTTTGACGCGCGCTTCGGTACGGAAATTCAAGAGCCCCGCCTCTCCGAGTTCGCGCTTGAGGTCGTGCTCGGTCTTCTCGAGCCGCTTCTCGTTCTCATGCTTGCGCTCCTTGAATATCTCGCGCGTTTTCTCGTACTCTTTCGGCTGCGCGAAAGGGAACGCCGCGTCCTCGAGCTCTTGCTTGAGAAGGCTCATGCCGAGGCGGTCCGCTATCGGAGCGTATATCTCGAGCGTCTCGAGCGCGATGCGCGTGCGCTTTTCTTCCTTCGGCACGAATTCGAGCGTGCGCGCATTGTGCAGGCGGTCCATCAGTTTGATGATGAGCACGCGGATGTCCTTTGCGGTCGCCGCGAAGAGTTTGCGGAGCGATTCGGTGTGTCGCTCAAGGCCGCGATAGCGTAGAGCGCCGAGTTTCGTGACGCCTTCGACGAGCGTCAAGACCTCCTTGCCGAATTGCTCCTCGATCGTTGCGGGCTTCACGCCGGCGTCTTCAATGGTGTCGTGCAAAAGGCCAGCCGCGATCGCGTGTGCATCCATTCCCGCCTGCGCGAGAGAAAAACCGACCTCTGCCGGGTGGATGAAATAGGGATCGCCCGAGTAACGCTTCTGGTCCTTGTGCGCGGTCTCGGCGAATTCGTATGCTTTCGAGACGAGGTCGATGTCCGAGGTGTCCTTGGACGACATTGCGTCGAGAATTTCCTTCAGTGGCCTGGGCGTTGCGGCTGTCATTCACTGATAATACTGCTGACAGTGAACTTGGCAATGAAGTATCACTTCTTTCCGGCGAGCTTATGCGGGTTGTGGTTGGGGCACCCTTTGTTCGAACAGCGCTCGGGGATGGTCTTCGTTCCTTCCATCATCAGGGAACCGCAGACTTCGCAGATGCGACCGGTCGGCCGCGCTTTGATGGTGTTCTTGCAGTCGGGGTAGTTCGAGCACGCATAGAAGAGGCCGAAGCGTCCGCGCCGTTCGACCATTTCTCCTTTGTGGCACACGGGGCATTGCACACCGGTCTTCGATTTCGCTTCTTCGACCGGGTCTTTCTTCACGAATTTGCATTTCGGGTAGTTCGCGCAGGCGATGAAACGCCCATAACGGCCTTCGCGCTCGATGAGCTTGCCGCCATCGAGCGGGCACGGTTCGTTCAACTCTTTCGGCGGCGCTATTTCGGAACCATCTTCCTTGCGCGCGCCAAGGCACTCCGGAAAACGCTTGCACGACATGAACCGTCCGTTCTTCGAGAGTTTGTATTCCATCGGTCCGCCGCAAATGGGGCAGGGGAATTCTTCTGGCGCGTCGCCCATCGAAGTTATCTTCGGGATCTTCGCTTTTGATTTCACCGCTTTGTTAAAGGGAGAGTAGAAATCTTTGAGCGTCTTTTCATACTTTCTTTTTCCCTCCGCTATCTCGTCAAGCTCGTTCTCCATTTCAGCCGTGAAGGTATCGGAAATATAGTCGCCGAAATTCGTTTCGATAAAACTCGACACAACATCGCCGGTCGCCGTTGGCAGGAGCGTGCGGCCTTGTTTCTCCACGTAGCCACGGTCTTCGAGCGTCTTAATAATAGAAGCGTACGTGCTCGGCCGTCCGATGCCTCTTTTTTCCAATTCCTTCACAAGACCTGCCTCGGAGTAGCGCGCAGGCGGCTGCGTTTCGCGCCCGTCGGAACGGGCCTCGATGAGGGTCAACGGATCGCCCGCAGCGACCTTCGGTAACTCAACGTCCTCGCCGCGCGCGGCCGGGTCGGCCTTGAGCCAGCCGTCAAAGATGATGCGCGAACCATTGGCGGCAAAATCGGGCGCATCCGCGACCGTCGCCGTCAGTTTCGTCCGCATGATGGACGCCGCCGCCATTTGCGAGGCGAGCGCGCGAGCGCGTATTAGTTGATAGAGTTTTTTCTGCTCGTCGTTGCCTCCCGCAGAGACCTTACGCGGATTCGAGGGACGGATCGCTTCGTGCGCCTCTTGCGCGGACTTGCTCTTGGTTTTGTAGACGCGCGGAGACACGTACTTCTCGCCGTACTCGTCGCGCACGAGCGCGATCAAGGCACCTTGTGCCTCTTTCGCAAGGTTCGTCGAGTCGGTGCGCATATACGTGATGTGTCCGGCCTCGTACAATTTTTGCGCGATACGCATCGTGCGCGAGGGGGAGAAGCCGAAGCGGGTCGATGCGACCTGTTGCAGGGTCGAGGTCGTGAAGGGTGCGCGCGGCTGGCGGGCGGCCTCCGTTTCCTCCAAGCTCTTTACGCTCCACGAACCTTCCTGCGCGGCCTTCAATATTTTGTCGGCCTCTTTCTCCGTCTTCGGCTCTTCCGAGCAAATGACCGTGAATTTTTCGTTTTTCTTTGTTTTGAGATCAGCCTCGAGTACCCAGAATTTCTCAGGCACGAAGGCTCGTATCTCCCGTTCACGTTCCATCAATATACGCAGGGCGGGGGACTGGACGCGGCCTGCGGAAAGGCCATACCGTACCTTTTTCCAGATGAGTCCGGAGAGGTCGTATCCAAAGAGCCTATCGAGAACACGGCGCGCCTCCTGCGCGCGTACCAGCTCGTCATCTATCGCGCGCGGATGCTTCAAGGCATCCTGCACTGCCGTTTCGGTTATTTCGTGGAAGACGATGCGCTTAGGTTTTTTGAGCCCAATGGTCTGGGCCAAGTGCCACGCTATCGCTTCGCCCTCGCGGTCGGGGTCGGTCGCGAGAATGACTTCGTCCGCCTTCCGAGCCTCGCGCTCCAGCTCATCAATGACCTTCTGTTTTTCCGCGACGATCTGGTAGCGCGGCACAAAGCCGCCCTCCACGTCGACGGCGTCCTTGTTGCTCTTGGGAAGATCGCGGATGTGGCCCACCGAGGCGCGCACCGTAAAATCCTTCCCGAGATATTTCTCGATCGTCTTCGCTTTTGCGGGCGATTCTACTATTACGAGTTTCATGCGAGTTGGCATTGATACTTCACAACACTAGCACGTGTCAAGTTGTTTCCATAAAAAAGATGCCCGACAAGTGCCGGGCAACTCAACGCAACAGAACTCATTTGTCGTGTCCGGGACGTCCGCAATTGTTCATCCCAGGGAGACGTTCGTATCCGCACCCGCCAGAATACTTGCATTGATTCCAGGCGTTCGCGAGTTTGTGGGTCACAACTCGACCAGGTTCATCCGAAGTTAAATCTTGTTCGGTTGCAGCCGAAGACGTACCGCTTTCAACCGGCCAGACCTTCGTCAGGAGATCACGCAACACGTCTTCCGGCACGAAATCGAGCGTTCCCTCCGATTGGCCGGTCAGTTCGGGAAGTTTCCGATGCTGGTAGCCCACGACTGCGTCCTTGGTAGTGCCCAACGCAGTACCGACTGCTTCCCGGGTGTAGCCTGCCCCGAGCAGGCTTTTGACGATCCCTTTTTTGTCTTCGGGCGGAAGACTTTTCCAGAATCTCGGTTTCCTAGCCATGTCGCGTTCCTTTGTATCTGTTGCCAGATACGCGACGCAACACGCAACACATACGCTGCGAAGGTTATATAACAAGAAAGTGTCGGATACAAACAAGATGCCGGGTCTGCACTCACGCAGACCCGGCACTGGGATTCAGAGCCTCGATCGAGGATGGAGCATCTCGCGCTCCCTCCAAATCATGAAATCATCGACTTTCTCGCGGAGCTGGTCCCGGACTTCTTCGGGCAACTGGTTGAAGGGGCGATCCTCTTCCGAAAAGCGCAAGTCGCCGGAGAGGAGATCTGCAAGCTGCTGCTCCTGCACCGTGAGCCGCGTCTCGTTCTGTGGGGATGCTGCCTGGTGAAAAGCTGTTCTTCTGCGCCGACGATGTGTGGGAACGCTCGGAGGACGGTGCGTAACCGCGGGCTTCGACATCCGCACGATGTCTTCGAACTGATCCAGCATGTCCGGAACATTGAGCTTGACGAACATGCGGAGATCATCCTCTTTCGCATCGAACATATCGCACAGCGCTTTCAACGGCGTTTTTGCGATGATAGCCTTGCACAGCCACTCGGCACGCTGACGGACACCCATCCTTGCTTGTCGATTCGTCATGGTGGTAGTTTCCTTGTGGATCCGACTTTATGCTACACGTCCTGATGGGACACGACAAGTCTGCGTTATCGAACCCGTACAACTCCTAGTTCTTCCACAATGACGCCCTTGAGCTCCATCGTCGAAAGCAGGATGTTCGCTTCCGAGGTCGACATCTCGAGCGTGCGGATGAGTTCGTCACGCGAAATGGGAGAGGCGATGAGCTCGACGACGCGCAACTCGTCTGATGAGAGATCGTTGCGCGCTGCGGCGCTTTTGGTTTCCGGCACGATGCCAAGTGCCTGCAAAATGTCGGCGGAGGATGTAACGGCTACCGCGCCGAGACGCAGGAACTGGTGCGCGCCGCGCGACTCTTCGGAGAATATCGAACCGGGGACGATGAGAAGTTCGCGGTTGTAATCGGTCGCGAGCTTCGCGGTGATGAGCGAGCCGGATCTTTCCTTGGCTTCGACGACGAGGGTGGCGTGGCACATGCCGGCCATGATGCGATTGCGACGCGGGAACGTCCAATCGGCGGCCTTCGTGTCGGGCTTCTCTTCCGATACGAGCGCGCCGCCCTTTTCGAGTATCTCTTTTGCGAGCGGAACGTTGGCCCTCGGATACAACGTCTTCCAATCGAGTCCCGAGCCCGGAACGGCGACGGTCGGAAGTCCGGCATCAAGCGCGCTTCGGTGCGCCTGCGCGTCGATGCCGTAGGCAAGGCCCGACACGATGACGATCGGGTATCCCGCAAGGCCCGATACAAGATAATCGCACGCCTGTTTGCCGTAGGGCGTCATCGCACGCGAGCCGACGACCGCCAACCACTTCTTATCGAAGCTTGGCAATTCTCCGCGCATCTGTAATTGCTTTGGTGCATCCGGGATTTCCCCGAGCAACGGCGGAAAACTCTCCGGCGCAAGGAGTTTGAGACCCCATTCCATAGTGGTATTCTACTATACATGCTCGATATCAAATTTATCCGCGAAAATAAGGATATCGTTATCGCGGGCGCCAAAAAGAAGCACATCGAGGTGGATATCGAGAAACTCCTCTCGCTCGACGACAAGCGTCGGGAACTCCAGCTTTCCATAGACGAGAAGCGCGCGGAGCAGAACGCCGCGTCGAACGCCATCGCTTCCGCTAAGAGTGACGGAGAAAAAAAAGAGATCATCGCGCGGATGACCGGCGTCAAGGAAACCCTGAAACTCGAAGAGGAATCCATGCAGGACGTATTAAAGGAGTGGCGTGCGCTCATGGTGCAGGTCCCCAACGTGCCGGACATGTCGGTGCCGGAAGGGGATTCCGACGCCAACAACGAGGAAGTGCGCACGTGGGGCGACAAGCCCAAATTCGGCTTCGAGCCCAAGAGTCACGTCGAATTGATGCTTCAGAACGACATGGCGGATTTCGAACGCGGCGCCAAGGTCGCAGGCTTTCGCGGATACTTTCTGCGGGGCGCGGGCGCGCGACTCGTCTGGGCGCTCGAACAGTTCGTGCAGTCAAGATTTTCTCAGAAAGATTTCATCCCGATGATCGTGCCGTCGCTCGTGCGCCGCGAACCGTTCGTCGGCACTGGCTACTTGCCGCAAAGCGAAGAAGACCTCTACAAAACGCAGGACGGGGAGTATCTCGCGGGCACGTCCGAAGTCGCATCAATGGGTTTTTATATGGATGAAATACTCGAGAAGAGTGATCTGCCGGTGAAATTCTTTTCCTTTTCTCCGTGCTTTCGGCGCGAGGCTGGAAGTCACGGCAAGGACACCAAGGGCATTTTCCGTATCCACGAATTCGTGAAATATGAGCAGGTGGTGCTTTGCGAGGCGAACCACGAAGAATCGGTGAAGTGGCACGAAGAACTGACGGCGAATTCGGAGAAGCTGTTGCAGGAGTTGAAATTGCCGTACCGCGTTGTCGTCAACTGCGGCGGCGATCTGGGGCTTGGGCAGGTGAAAAAGTATGACATCGAAGCGTGGATGCCGAGCGAAAAGAAATATCGCGAGACGCACTCATCTTCCTATTTCCACGATTTCCAAACGCGACGGCTCAACATCCGCTATCGCGACGAAGAGGGAACGGTGCGCTACGCGCACTCGCTCAACAACACCGCGCTTGCGCTGCCGCGGATACTCTGTCAGATAGTCGAGAACTACCAAGAGAAGGACGGTTCGATAACGATCCCCGACGTCTTGCGGGGCTACATGGGCGACGATGTCATCAAGAAGAATAGTTGACCTGCGCAAGCGAAGCCCTGGCGCGCACTTGCTCGACCAGCCGCCGCTTCCGCTGCGGCCACAAAGAAGGATATCGCCGGTGCGTGCGCGGCGCAGGAGAGCCCGCATCATCGCGCTTTCTCTCGTGCTCTCGCTTATCGTCGCGCTCTCGTTCGTGGCGAGTTACCTCTCCTATCTCCCGCAATATTCCGTCCTGTCGGTGAGTGTCGAAGGCGCGCAGAATGTTTCCGCGAACGCGGTAAAAAATTATGCGGAGTCGATAATCTACGACGGCTCACACCACCTGCTCTCTCGCGCGAACATTTTCTTGTATCCCAAAGCGCTCATCGAAAAAGACATTCCGCTGCAATTTCCGCGCGTGCAGTCGGCCGTGGTTTCGAGCCCGTCGCTTCTCGCCGATGCTGTTACGGTGGCAATAACCGAGCGGCTGCCCTTCGCGCTCTGGTGCGGTGGCGAGGGATGTTTCGACATGGACAAGACCGGTTTCATTTTCTCCACCGCTTCGGCGGCCGCGAGCTCCTCGAACGAGTACGTGTTTTCGGGCGGCGTCGCGACTTCGTCACAGGCCGCTCCCATCGGGCAAACCTTCGCGCCCGGTCACGCGCAAGGACTCGTCGTCTTTCTACAACTCCTCGGGCAGGGCGGCCTCACACCCAAAGGCGCGAGTGTGCAGAGCGACGAGGATTTTACCGTGCCGCTCGGAGAGGGGTTCTCGGTGTATGCGTCGTTCGGCCAGGATCCGGGAACGCTTGTCAGCAATCTGCAGCTCGTGCTTTCTTCGCAGGCACTGCAAGGGCAAGAACAGGACCTGGAATACGTCGACCTGCGCTTCGGCGACAAGGTGTACTATAAATTGAAAGGGCAGAGCCAGCAGTCGGCTTCGTAATAAAAAGGAAAGGGCGGCCCGTTGGGCCGCCCAGTAGTGAAGAAGCGCTTGTTGTTACTTTCTTTCAATGAGACTCCCGATACGGCGTCTCTCGTCGGGTGTCCCCCTGTTCATGATCGCGGCAAAGCGATCCTGGAGTTTCTTGCCCATCTTGTGGAAGTCGGAGAATAGCATCGCGGCAACGCTGTGGCGCGTATCAGCCGGCATTTTCTTCTCGACCTCCAAAGACGTTACAAGTAGTTCCAGTGTGGGCCTCTTGAAAATTCCCGACCTTCGTCGGCGTTTCCTTGATTCTTTCATGCTGCCACAGTTCCATTCTTGTGTTGGACGTGGGAGGTACGCACGTATACAGCCGTCAGAATCTTTTCCTCCCGAACATATAATACCTTCCGGAGCGTGCTGTGTCAAATCGTGCTATCCTGCCCCGATGAAGAATCTTTGGAGCGATTTGCCGAAACCTATTTTTGCCCTCGCACCCCTTGAAAACGTGACGGATGCCGCGTTCAGGCGGCTGATAGCTGAATATGGGAAACCGGCCGTCATGTTCACCGAGTTCACCTCAGCCGACGGATTATTGCTTGCGGATGAGCACGGGCAGAAGCAATTGCGCGCGAAGCTTGAGTATTCCGATATCGAGCGGCCCATCGTTGCGCAACTATTCACCGCATCGCCGGAGCGGATGGAACAAGCGGCACGCATTGTTGCGGAACTCGGATTCGACGGGCTCGATATCAATATGGGATGCCCCGATCGTGCTGTCGAGAAAAGCGGTTGCGGTGCGGCGCTCATCAAAACACCGAAGCTCGCGCGTGAACTCATACGAGCCGCGAAAAAAGGATTCGACGGACCGGTCTCGGTGAAAACACGCATCGGCTACAACAAAGACGAACTCGAGACGTGGCTGCCGGAGCTGCTTGCGGAAGACCTTGCCGCCGTTACGCTCCATGCGCGAACGCGCAAGGAAATGTCGGACGTACCGGCGCACTGGGACGCGATAGCGCGAGCCGTTGATATTCGCAATGGGGTGAAGGCCAACGCGCTCATCATCGGCAACGGCGATGCAAGAGATCTGGACGATGCAAAAGCGAAGGTCGCCGAAACGAAGTGCGACGGCGTCATGCTCGGGCGCGCCATCTTCGGGAACCCGTGGCTTTTTTCTGGACGCAAGGACGCACCTTCGCCACGCGAACGGCTTGAGGCACTCATGCGGCATCTTGCGCTCTTCGAGGAACTCCTCGGCGGCGTCTCCAATTTCGCGACCATGAAGAAGCATTTCAAATCCTACATATCCGGCTGGGACGGCGCGAAGGAACTGCGCGTCCGGCTCATGGAAACGACGAGTGTTGCCCAAGCACAAGAGATATTCTATTCTGCAAAATAGGCTGCTCTCTGACAGCCGAACAACCATGAAAGGACCGACCAATGCTCATTCCACGGGTCAGGATCGCTGAAAAGACGTTCGGTCCGTGCGCATTCGAGCAGGACCAGCGGGAAGTTACGGAAGACTTGTGCAAGATCCGTTCTGCCAGGAACAGACACAACGCGAAATGCGAAGGATGTACATCCCCATTCCGTCTTTGCAAAACGTGCATCAAGCACGGCGTACGCCATCTCGTGAAATTGACCAACGCGGGGAAGGGGACCGGGCAAGGTCTCTGCGTAGCATGCGAGGAGCTCGCGACTGCGTCGAAGAAGAAAGTTCTCACGCCGGAACATAACGTTCCTCCCGCGCAAGTACCGCTCCGGCTCAACCCGCAGATCAGGCACGTCGGCGTCGGCGGGCTGGAAGTGAAATTGAGCAGGGGAACGAAAGCTCACACCGCGAAGCCGCCGGCGAACAAACGAGCCGGGAAAGGGAAAACAGCCGTGGAGCCTGTCGCGGCGACCAAGTCCTCCTGGGTAGTCGACGAAGAACTGGTGGAGGCGACAGTGGGGAAGGTGCCATCTCTTCCCCCGCGAAAGTACCGTGCGTTCCAGCTTTTTGCGACCAATCACTCCTATCGGCAAATCGCCTCGAACATGGGATACTCCGAAGCTTCTGCGCAAGTCGTAACGACCCAGGCGTTGGCACAACTCGCTTTGAACGTTATACAAAACAAATACCTGAAGCGAGCAACTGTTGTCGCAGTCTGGAAGCGGCACGTCGAGCGATATGGCGAAAGAACGCAACAGGAAAACGACGAGGAGAACACGACGCTTTTTCACGGGAGGAGGCCGGGGCCATATTGCGGGCAGGGCTTGCTGGATCTTCTGGACAGCGTTGCGGAGAAGCGAAAAGAGTACACCCTCGCCAAACACGTCGCAGCGGCAATCCAAAAGCCTCCTGCTTTGATCGGCAAAGTGATCCGCATGCCGCCCCTTTCTTCGGAGATGCGGGAGATCACCAAGCGGTTCGTGTTGAGCATCGATGTTGTCGCAGTCGTCATGCAGTTCCCGGAAGCCCTCCGACCCATGTTGGCCGAGGCGTGGTGCCAGAGGCAAACGGACCTCAGGAAGATGTTCTCCGCTTTGTCTCTACAGCGGAATGGTTCTGCCCAGCTCCGCACGGCTCTGCGAATCGTCGGTATAAAGGAATGGCCAAAAGGCTTGGATGATAACGGCGACCCCATGTCGTGAATGTTCGGCAGTGAGAAAAAACGGCGACGCCTCGTGCGCCGCCGTCTCTTTTTGTATACTGCCTATCATGGCAAAGGAAGCCCGGCACGCGACGCTATATCGGGAATACCGCCCGCAATCGTTCGCCGAGGTGCGCGGGCAGCCGCAGGTGACGGATACGCTTGAGGAATCTATCAAGAACGGGAAGGTGGCGCACGCATACCTCTTCGCGGGGAGCCGCGGCACGGGGAAGACTTCCGTCGCTCGCATTCTCGCCAAGGCGCTCGGCACGTCCGACAAAGATCTCTACGAAATAGACGCGGCGTCCAACACCGGCGTCGACAACATTCGCGAGCTGCGCGAAGGCGTGCAAACCACACCTTTTGATTCCCCGTACAAGTTCTACATCATCGACGAAGCGCACATGCTCTCGAAGCAGGCGTGGAATGCGCTTTTGAAGACGCTTGAAGAGCCGCCCTCGCACGCCATTTTCGTGCTTGCGACGACCGAGCGCGACAAAGTGCCGGAGACGATACAGTCGCGCTGCGAGATCTACGTATTCAAACAACCGACGCGTGAGGTGCTTTCGCAAGCGGTCTTCGACGTTGCGAAGAAAGAGGGATACTCGCTCGAGCGTTCCGCGGCGGAATTGATAGCGCTCCTTGCGGAAGGCTCGTTCCGCGACGCACTTTCCATTTTGCAGAAAGTTCTCGCCGTTTCGCGCGACAAAAAGATAGACATTGCGGAGGTCGAGACCGTTTCCGGCGCGCCGCGTGGGGAATTAGTCCGACGGCTTCTCGCAGGGATCGCGAAAAAGGACGCGAAAGCCGCGCTCGGTGCGATAGAAGAAGCGGTCGCCGCCAACATGGACGCGCGGATGCTGGCGAAGCTCCTCATCCACCTCATGCGCGTCGTGCTCCTCATGCGCTACGCGCCGGAACTTGCGAAAGAATTTTCGGAAGGAATTTCCGCCGAGGACGCCGCGCTCGCCAAAGAAGTTTCGAAAGAGCGGGGCGTGAACTCTGAAACACTGCGTGCACTTCTCGACGCGTACGCGGCCATCGGCTATGCGGCCGTGCCGCACCTGCCGCTCGAGCTAGCGGTCGTCGATCTGTGCGGCGAGCCGCAATAGAAAGCCGTCCATGGCGCGCTGCGAAGAAAGGTAGTACCCCGCGCGACTTGAAGAACGTTTACCGACGCGAATGCCGATCTCGCTCGCGCGGAGCGCGCCGAACGCGTCCTCGTCCGTCGCATCATCGCCGATATAGACCGCGACGCTGTTCTTCGGCATGTGCCGCATGACCAAACGGACAAAGCCGCCCTTGTGCCAGCCCTTCGGGCGCACGTCGAGCAGCTTCTTTTGCTGCAGTGCCTCGATGCGGCCGCGTTTGAGGATTGGAGCAAGCACGCGGTGCGCTGTTTGGATGACTTCCGGCATCTCACGCCGCGAAACACCGCGGTAATGGAACGCGACCGATATTTTCTTGTCTTCAATAAAAACGCCTCGGTACCGTCGGAGGGGGCGCAGTGCCCGCAGCGCGTCGCGAACATCCTTTTGCGCGGCGCTCGAAACGCGGACACTCTCGGTCGCGGCACCGCGGCTCCATTCCATGCCATGGTTGCCGGCATACCGCGCTCCGCGTATGCGAGCGCGTTTTCGTATGTCACGCAACGAACGTCCTGTCACAATGTAAAGCGGCACGCGCCGTGCCAGTCGCTCGACGAGCGTGTGCGTGCGCTTCGCCATGCGCGCTTTCGAGGGGTCTCGTACGATGGGCGCGAGCGTGCCGTCGAAATCGAGGAAGAGCACGAGCTGCTGCCCGCGAGACATGCGGCGCCCGATATGTTCGAGAGCGCGACGCGCGTGCTCCATATCACAGCTTCGCGAGCGCCTTGATGATCTCCGCCGACCAGCGGTACACGTTGTAATCACGCACCGCCGCGCGCATCTGCTTCATCCGGCGGTGCTGTTCGCTTTCGGGCATCGTGAAGGCGAGCCTGAGCGCCTCGGCGGTTTCTTCCGCGCTGTACGGGTTGACGCTGAGCGCGGTGGGGAGATCGCGCGAGGCGCCGGCGAAGTGGCTCAAGATGAGGACGCCGTTCTCCTGCGAGCGCGCAGCGACGTATTCTTTGGCGACGAGGTTCATGCCGTCGTGGAGCGATGTGACGAGACACACGTCGGCGAGCTGATAGAGCTTGCGCAAATCCGAGTGCGAGTAGCTTTTGTGCTCGATGACGATGGGCTTCCAGGTTTCGGTGCCGTAGGCCTCGTTGATGCGCTCGGCTTCCGTGAACACCTGTTGCGCGTATTCTTCGAACTTCTCGACGCCGTGCCGCGTCGGGGATGCTATCTGCAGCAGTGTGAATTTTTCGCGGTATTCGGGGTTCATTTTGAGCAAGAATTCGACGCCGCGGAAGCGCTCCGGAATGCCTTTGATGTAATCGAGCCGGTCGACGCCGAGCGCCAAAAGCGGCGTTTTGATGCCGAGCTGGTCGAGCATCGATCTGTCGGGCGGGGTTTCTATCTCGGCGTTCCCCGGGAAGGCGATGGAAATGGGGAAGGGTTCGACGCGCGTTTCGTGCCCGCCGCGCACGACCGCGAAGCGCTCCAAGTCGATGCGCGCTTCGATCTCGGCGGCGACGGTATCCATGAAGTTGTTGCAGTACTGCTGCGTGTGGAAGCCGACCAGGTCGGCGCCGAGCATGCCCTCGAGCAACTCTTTGCGCCAGGGGCAAATGGAAAATTGCGCGGCCGAGGGCCACGGGATGTGCCAGAACATGGCGACCTGCGCGTCGGGCCGGCTTTTTTTGACGAGCGCGGGGACGAGCGCGAGGTGGTAGTCCTGCACGAGCACTATCGGGCGTTCGACGTGCCGGATCTCTTCAAGCAGCGTTTTTGCGAACATGCCGTTGACCTTGCGATATTCGGCCCAATCCTCTTTGCGGAATTGCGGGCGCACGTGTGCCAGATGGCACAACGGCCAGAGCGCTTCGTTGGAAAAGCCGTCGTAGTAGCCTTTGCGTTCTTTCGGCGAAAGGAAGACGCGCTTGAGCGTGTATTTCGGCTCCTCAGGCGGCACACGCAGCTTGCCCTCTTTGTTGGCTGCCGCCTTGTCGGCGTCGCCGCTCCCTTGCGCGATCCAGGTGCCGCCGCATGCCTCCATCACCGGCTCTATCGCGGTGATGACACCGCCGGCGGGCACCGACCATTCGATCTTATTTTTTACTTTGTTGTGCACGTACGGTTCGGCGTTGGAGACGACATATATCGGCCGGTCCTTGAGGTAGGCTTTGATGAATTCCTTGAGGCGCTCGGCGGTCCAAGGGGAGTCGAGTTTCTCCAGGCGCATGCGCGCTTCTTCGCTCGCGGCCCTGCGCGCATCGCGCAAACTCGTCGACATTTTCGCTATCTCGCTCGTGAGCGGCCGGAATATGCTCATGCCGGAGCCGCCCCGCTCGTCGCCGGAGCCGCCCGCGCGTATCGAGCGCACCGATTCCGCGACATCGGTTATGGCTCGGCGGAACACGAAACGCACGATGAAAATGATGGCTCCCGCAAAGAGGATGATCTCGAGGAAGAGGTGCACGAGCGCGTCCTTCCAGATGCCCGTCACCGCGTCGTTGATGTATTGGGAGCTTTGCACGACGACGAGTGCGCCGATGACGTGGTTGTCAACGGTAATAGGGTCGGAGAAGACATAGAGCGCGCCCTGGCTGCTGCCGATGTAAGCGCCGGTGCCCGCGTCGCTGTCCATCGAGGTCGGGATGACGTTCTCTCCGCTGACGTTCTGGGGAAGTCCATCCGAGAGCGCGACCGGATTGCCGTTCGCGTCGTACACGCCGATGCCGACGACGCGTTCCTCGTTGGCGAACTTTTCCACGGTCGTTTGGACCGTGCTGGTCGCGTAGGAGCGGAAGGCAGGGCTGACTTCGTCGACGAGGCTGTCGGCGACAATCTGCGAGTGGGATTGCAACCGCGCGGTCAGGTCGAGTTCTTCCTGGTCGACCTGGTTGAGCGTGAAGAGCCCCGCGATGATGCAAACGGCTCCGATAGCCGCGGCCGTAAGCATTGCTATCTGCCGCATCGGTCGATTTTACCCGAAACAAGATTCAGTGGCCAGCGCGTTCCAACGAGCCGTTTTTTTGTTACTATCAGTCGTGTTTGGGGGATCGTCTAATGGTAGGACAGCAGCCTTTGGAGCTGTGAATCATGGTTCGAGTCCATGTCCCCCAGTTAACGAAATTCATGACCAGCAAAAGAATTCTCGCTGAAGTAATATTATTTTTTCACGTAGCAATACTGCTTTTTATTTTGTTTGGGTGGCTCATACCAAGTTGGTGGCAAATTTATTTTGCAGTTTTGGTTGTTACCGCGGCATCATACGCAGTCTTTAGGTGCTGCATTTTGAGCACGTGGGAATTCACTTTACGAAAGCAAATACATCCTGAAATAAATTACGATGCGACGTGGTTAGGTTACTATGCGCCAAGTCCTTTGCGGAACTTGCCGAATTCTTTCTGGGCAATCGGCTCGACAGCTTTTGTAGTCTGCGCCTTAGCAATTACTCTCTACAGCCACTTTCTTGTCTAAAAAGGTTCCAACGTCGTCCCAGACCCCAGTTAAAAAAGGAGGATTTGTTACAATAGAGTAGATGAAACTATCTTCGGGAACCGCGCATACCTTGCCTGCAGACTTGAAGAAGGCGCTCGTCGCCTCGCCAAAAGCGCGTGCGGCGTGGGAGGACATCACTCCTCTTGCGCGCAACGAATGGATCTGCTGGACCATTTCGGTCAAAACGGCAGAGACGCGAAAGGATCATGTGAGGAGAGTGGTATCAGAGCTCATCGAAGGAATGCGCCGGCCCTGTTGTTGGATCGGTTGCATCCACCGCACCGACAAATCGATAAGTCGCTCGGTGCGCTGGGTTCTCAAGAAACGATCCAAATCTCGCCGAAAAGTCTGACTGATCAGCTCATTCCCTCATTACAAAAAGATTCCAATGTCGTACCAAGCTCCGTCAGTAGGGTAGTATTACGGCATGACCCCAGAGATTCTTGAATATCTGAAAGGACAACGAGTGGGCGTCTTTGCCATAGAAATGCTGGACGGTTCTCCCCACGCCGCGACCGTACATTTTGCGAACACGGACGAACTCGTGTTCATATTTGAAACGGAAAAGGGGTATCGAAAAACCGAGGCGCTCGTTGGTAGAGAAATTTCCCGCGCCTCCATGGTCGTTGGGTCGAACGAAAGCGAGATGAAGACTCTCCAGCTTGACGGTACCGCGCAGCTTCTTGCGGACGAGAAGCTGAAAATGGTTTATTTGGCAAAGTTTCCGAAAAAACAAGGTAAGCTCCACGACCCGAACGCGGTCATGTTCATGTTCACGCCTACGTGGTGGCGCTTTACCGATTGGACCGCACCCGAAGGGAAGATCGTAGTGACCTCTGATGGCAATAAAACCGTTACCCCCAGGGCCAAAAAGAGCTAGCGCGCGCAGCCTCCACTCGGCGCGTGGCTGTTCGTTCGGTGGTATACTCCGCATGTGAAAACAGTCGTCATTGTTCTGGCGCTTCTCGTTGTTGTTGTCGGCGGGGCGTGGTTTTTGATGCGCGGACATGTGACTCCTGCGGACTACAAAAACGCGACGTACGTCATTGAGGGGCAACCGGTGACGCTCGTGAACGGGCATTCCGAAGTACCCGCCGCTCCCGGCTCGGCTTCAAAGGTGCTGACGGATTATTTCGGCAATGACGCGACGGGGGATCTGAACGGCGACGGCCTGCCCGACGTCGCGTTCATCCTCACGCAAAACAGCGGGGGAAGCGGAACGTTCTATTACGTCGTCGCCGCTCTTCGGAGTTCCGCCGGAACGTATACCGGGACGAACGCCGTGCTTCTCGGGGATCGCATCGCGCCACAGACGACCGAGATCAAGGGCGGGGAAGTCATTGTAAATTACGCGGACCGCAAGCCTGGTGAGCCGATGACCGCGCAGCCGAGCGTCGGCGTATCAAAGTACCTCAAGGTCGAGAACGGCGCCCTCGTCGTGCAATAGGCGCTGTCGTGGGGCGAAGCTCGCTATCGTGAAGGAGTGGCGGTAAAACGACCGGTTGTGGACATCTCCCTTTTTCATCTCCTGAAACGGGTACAATAGAGAGGTTTTCTATGCAGGCAGGAACCGAACTTCAAGCCCGGGATTGGTACGACAGCCTGCCCGCTTCAGCGATGGTGTATCCAGAGCAACTCTGGGACCGCGTGAAGTATCTCTTTTGGACGTTCTACACGCCATACCACCCCCTCGTGCGGGACACGGCGCTTCGGCTGCGCGTCGTCCGCCACGAGGGCAGACAGGATTTTTTGATAGGAACGATCGCGCCGCACCTCTCCATTCCGGAATTCATTTCGCACCTTCTCGGAAAGGGGTATGGCAACCACTTCGTCGCGTGGAAGGACGACGGGGAAGTAGTGAGCCTGCGCTACACGGACGGTTTCGCGTACCAGTATCACGTGCGCGTCTTCGAAGACAGAGAAGTCCGGGCCCACTACGAATACACGCCGGAGTGCTACCCCATCTCCCACATCATGGAGACGGACATGGAGGCGCGCCGCGAAGAATTTTTGAGCTTGCTCGGAGACACGATCGTCGCTCACGTGCCATCCGCGTTTTCCGACTGATGTATGACCATCGTAGCCGTCATTTTTTATCTTCTGTGCATCGATAGCATTGCCGCGAACCTCGTCGCAATGTTCGGGCAGAAGTGGTACCTGAAGCATTTCCGGCTCGTGTCGCGTGTCTTTCCGCCCGCGAAAGGGTGGGCGCTCTACTACCTTTTGCTCGTACTCTTCATCGGCTGGCTCGCCCTGCAAGCGGGATTTTTGTAACGCGCCGCCATGGACCAGTTCATCGCAAATTGGCACGCGGCACTTGCCGCGCTTTCGGTCCTGATAACACTGGCGGCAGTGTTCCCGTACGCGCTCATGGCACTACGGGGTAAGGCGCGCCCGGATTTCGTGACCTGGTTCCTCTGGTCGTTGACCAGCGGCATCGGTGCGCTTGCCCAATACGCAGCGGGCGCGTCATGGTCGCTTGCGGTCGTAGTCGCGAACGCGGTAGCAACCGCACTCATAACCCTCCTTTCCCTGCGTTTCGGCATCAAAAAGTATTCGACGCTCGACACTCTGTGCATGATGCTCGCCATCGCCGCCATCCTTTCGTGGGCCCTCACCGACGACCCGCTTGTCGCGCTCGTGCTCGTCATTGCAGCCGACTTTTTGGCCGCGGTTCCGACCATTGGGAAATCCTATGCCCGTCCGGCGTCGGAAAACGCGTTGACCTTCTTCGCGCTGGCGCTCGCGGCGGCGCTCGGCATCGCCGCGAACACGTCGTTCGATTTCGGGAACGTCGCATACCCCGCGTATTTTGTCGGCCTGTATGTTGCGATAGGGTTGCTCGTTACCAGACGCCGGCAGAGATAGGGCGATCCGAACCCCGTTCGCCCGCTCGCGTGTAATATTTCGTGCGATACTATGTCTATTATCTTATAAAAGCTCACCATATCGAAGTATGTTCAGAAAAGCATTGTTTGCGGGGGTTGGCATGGCGCTCTTCGCGATGCCGCTCGTTTCTTCGGCTCTAACCATAAGCGATCTGCAGGCGCAGATATCGGCACTCCTCTCCCAGATACAAGCGCTGCAGGGCGGCGCATCGACATCGGTCTCCGGCAGCGTCGGCTCTTCGGTAACTGTGGGCGCGCCCCGCATCTGTCCCTCCTTCGCGCGTTCGCTTTCGGTAGGCGCGACGGGGAGCGACGTCACCTCGCTTCAGCAATTTCTCTCCTCTCAGGGATACCTGAACGTTTCGGCGACCGGATATTACGGGCCGCTTACGGCTGCTGCGGTAGGGAAGTGGCAAGCGCAAAACGGCGTCGCCGCGTCCGGCAACGCGGGCTTCGGCATCTTCGGGCCTCTGTCGCGCTCCTTCCTCATACGATGGTGCGGCGGCGCTACCCAGGGGCAATCGTTCTCCGCCGACCCGCAGTCGGGTCCCGCGCCGCTTTCGGTCACGTTCACCACGGGCGATTCCATCACCGCGAGCTCAACGACCTATTCCGTTGATTTCGGCGACGGGCAAACGGGCGACATGGCCAAGGGTAGCTGCGTCGGCATCACCGCCATTGTGGGCGGACAGGGAGGCATCCGCTGCTCCTACACCGTTTCGCACACATACACCACGAACGGCACATACACCGCGCGCCTGATGAAGAACACGTGTCCGCCCGGAGCCGAGTGCTTCGTCGGTCCGCTGCCGGTCGCTTCGGCCGTCATCACGGTCGGATCGTCTTCCGTGTCGAGCGTGAGCTTCTCCGCATCGCCGACATCGGGTAGTGCGCCGCTCTCGGTGCAATTCACCTCGACGGCGCCTCAAGGCTCCAACATCGGATCAACGGTAAGCTTTGGCGACGGCACGAGCGCCAACCTTCTCGTCGCTCCCGTGTGTTCGAGCTGCAACGAGCTTGGCACCGTAACACACGTGTATGTCTCCGCCGGTACCTACACGGCAACGCTCACCGGAGCGCCGTGTGCGTGCCCCGCGGGCGGCATTTGCAATTGTCCGAACATTCCCATTCTCGGCACCGCGACCGTCACCGTAACTGCCGGCGGCGGCACTACCACTTCGAACATCCAGCAGCTCAACGCGCCCGGCAGCGTGACGCTCACGCAGGGCGGCATCGCGGAGGTGCGCAACTTGAGTTTCTACTTCACCCTGCAAAGCATTTCTTCGTCTTCGGCGACCATCCAGCCGACGCCGGTCGGCTGCTGGAACTCGTTCCCTTCGGACCCGCCGCCGCAGGTCCGCTGCATGATAGCGGTGTTCCCGACCCCGCCGCAGACGCTCTCGGTGGGTCAGAGCTACACCTCCGGCAACTACAGCATCACCTTGACGCAGCTTTCGAGCGCGTCGGCGACATTTTCGGTGAGCACGGTCGCAACGACCGCGTATTGATCGCATGAACACGCAGGCCTATCTCATCCTGCTCTGCTGGGTCGTTTTTCTTGTCGTCTGGCTCGTCTCGGCCATCAACACGAAGCGCTACGCGCGCCGCAACATGAACTCCTTGTTCATGCGACTGGTCATCGTCGTCATCGTGTCCGTCTTCTTCAGTTCGAAAACGGTGCAGGCCATATTTGTCGGCGCGCAACAGAGCATCGCGACGCCCCCCGTGCAGTGGCTCGGCGTCGTTCTGTGCGTGCTCGGCATGGCCCTCGCGATCTGGGCGCGCGTGTATCTCGGGCGCAATTGGGGAATGCCCATGTCGCTCAAGCAAGAGGCGGAGCTCGTGACGACCGGCCCGTATGCCTATGTCCGACATCCCATCTACTCGGGCTTCATGCTCGCTGCGCTCGGCTCCGCGCTCGTGAGCGTGTGGTGGTTCGTCCCGCTCGTTTTATTCTCGATATATTTCATCTACAGCGCAAAAACCGAGGAGAAGATCATGCTCAAAGAATTTCCGGATCAATACCCGGGGTACATGAAGCGGACGAACATGCTCATACCCTTCGTTCTGTGAGCATCGTGATAAACTTGCGGTATCCATATGGCTCGGAGATCGGATGGCAGGGGCAACATGCGCTGGTGGCTCGCGATTTTAGGCGGCGTGTTCGCTTGTGCGCTGGCCATTCTCTTCCTCTCCATCGGCAACGTGTACTCGGTCTCGCTCTTGGGCGCGCCGCTTGCATACGATCGCGGCGACGCGACCTCGACGCCTTCCGATCCGCCACCCCCGCCGCTCAATAAGGGACTCTACAACGAAAAGCTGCTTGCGCTCGCGCACGTCGCCACATCGAGCCCCTGGTACAACGCCTTCCTAGCCGGCACCACGACCCCCATCGACGCGCAGGGCAATGTTGCGACGACCTCGGCCCCGAAGCCCCTCTGGCCGGTGCACCGGACATATCCCAACGCGGGAGCAATCCTGCCGTTCAACCGCATCGTCGCCTACTATGGCAACTTCTATTCGACCGCAATGGGAGTGCTCGGAGAATATCCGCAAGACCAGGTGCTCTCGATGCTCGCCTCGACCACCAGGCAATGGGAAGCGGCCGATCCTTCGACGCCGGTCATCCCCGCCATCGATTACATTGCTGTGACGGCGCAAGGTTCCGCCGGAAGCGACGGCATGTATCGCGCGCGCATGCCTGATAGTCAGATACAGAAAGCGATAGACATGGCAAACCAGATACACGGCCTCGTTATATTCGACATACAGGTCGGGCTTTCCAACGTCCAGACCGAGATACCGCTTTTCAAACAATATTTGGAACTGCCGAACGTGGAACTTGCCATCGATCCGGAATTTTCGATGAAAGACGGTACGCCGCCGGGAAGGGAAATAGGCACGTATGATGCGAGCGACATCAACTGGGTCGCGAATTACATGGCAAGCATCGTAGACGCGAACGATCTGCCGCCGAAGATACTCATCGTGCACCGCTTCACCGAAGACATGGTGACGAACTACAAAAAGATAACGCCGCTCCCCGAAGTGCAGGTCGTGATGGACATGGACGGTTGGGGATTCCCGGCCAAGAAGGTCAACACCTATCAGCAGGTCATCGCGCCGGAGCCGGTGCAATTCACGGGCTTCAAATTGTTCTACAAAGCAGACCTCCAGGCGCCCGCGTATCGCCTCATGACGCCCGCAGAGGTCCTCTCGCTCACGCCTGCGCCGATATTCATCCAATATCAGTGATGGGCCCCGCAGTGGGCTATACTTGAGCCATCATGGGTACGGAAAAGAACTGGCACCAAAAACATGTCGAGAGCCTCTCGTTCGGCGACCGTCTCGCCGACACGGTCGCGAAACGCATGGGTTCCTGGGGCTTCATCATCTCGCAGTCCACGTTCGTCGTTCTGTGGGTCGCGCTCAATCTCGCCGGCTGGTTCTACCACTGGGACGTCTATCCCTTCATCCTGTTGAATCTTCTCTTCTCGACGCAGGCGGCCTACGCCGCGCCCATCATCATGCAATCGCAGAACAGGCAGGCCGATCGCGACAGGCGCCAAGCCGAGGCTGACTATGAGACCAACGTCCGCGCCAAACTCGAAATAGAAGACCTGCAAAAGCGGCTTGCGCGCATCGAGGACGATAAGTTGGAGAAGATACTCAGGATACTTGAAGGTCGGTAGTCCTGAACGAGAGCCCGCCCCACCGGCATTTTTGACGACTTCCGACTCTAGGCCGCCTGAGGGCGGCCGTCGCAATCAGATTCTCAGTCGTCAAAAATGCCGGTGGGGCGGGCTCTGATGCTATAATCGAACCATGGCAGAACTCGGGGAGAAATGCGCGGTCTTCGGGGTCTACGGAAAAGGCCTCGACGTCGCGCGGCTAACCTACTTCGGCCTCTACGCGCTCCAGCATCGAGGACAAGAAAGTTCCGGCATCGCGGTCTCTGACGGTACGCAAGTGCGGTGCCACAAGGCGATGGGGCTCGTGTCCTCGGTCTATACCGAAGACGACATCAAGAAACTCACGGGCCATATCGCGATGGGACACAATCGTTATTCGACCGCGGGCGGCTCGAAGCTCGAGCACGCGCAGCCGGTCATCGTCGAATGCGGCGAAGACACCATAACGCTCGCGCACAACGGCAACCTTCCCTCGACGGCCGCGCTCGAGGGATTTTTGCAGGAAAAGGGGATCGACGGAACGAGTTTTTCCGACTCGCGCATGATAGCGGAGGCGGTCGGCGCGCTCGTGAAGGAGGGGAAGAGCGTCGACGCGGCGGTCAAAGAAGTCTACCCGCTCATGACCGGCGCGTTCTCGCTCCTCATCATGTCCCGCGACAAGCTCATCGCGCTTCGCGATCGGTGCGGCGTGCGCCCACTCTCGATGGCGCGCCTCAACGGCGGCTGGGTCTTCGCATCGGAAACCTGCGCGCTCGCGCCTCTGGGCGCGACGCTTGCGCGCGAGGTCGAGCCGGGCGAAATGGTCGTCGTCGATTCCCGTGGCATGCGCGGGATGTGTCTTGCCGAGCCCGATCCGAAATTCGACGTGTTCGAGTTCGTCTATTTTGCGCGGCCCGACAGTGTCCTTTTGGGGCAATCGGTCTATGAAGTGCGTCGCCGCTCCGGCATGGAGCTCGCCAAGGAATCTCCGCTTGAGGTCGACGTCGTCATTCCCGTGCCCGAAACCGGCATTCCCGCAGCCATCGGCTATTCGGGGAGCTTGGGCCTCCCGTTCGAAATGGGACTCGCGAAGAACCGCTACATCCACCGCACGTTCATCCAACCGGAACAGCACATGCGACAGCAAGGTGTGAAGGCGAAGCTGACGCCCATCCCCGAAGTTCTCGCCGGCAAGCGGGTCGCCGTCCTTGACGACTCCATCGTCCGCGGCACGACCTCGCGCGAGATCGTCGCCATGCTCTACGAAGCGGGCGCGAAGGAGGTGCATTTTCTCGTTTCCTCGCCGCCCGTCCTGTATCCGGATTTTTACGGCATCGACACTCCCGCGCAGGCGAACCTCATCGCGGCGACCAAGTCCGTGCCCGACATCCGGGATTTTTTGGGCGCGACGACGCTCAATTACCTCTCCTACGAAGGGCTCGTCCGCGCGGTCGGCGTTCCGGAAGAGCGCCTGTGCACCTCGTGTTTTACCGGGCGGTACCCTATCGACATCAAGGAACGGGCCCGTGAGGTACGTGAAATATCCGCCCCCGTCGTACGTCTAGGGAAGAAGCTTGCACCAAAAGTGGGAGCGCAGTAGGATTTACACAACATTATCCGTTCATCAATAAAATAAGCAGTATGTCCACCAAAGCGATCGTGTGGATCATCGTTATCCTTCTTATCATCCTCGGGGTGTGGTATGTCTGGAGCGAGCAATCCGTCTCTCCGCAGCCGGCGCCCGAACAGACTTCCGGCGTTTCCCAAGCGCCGAGCCAGGCACCCGCTTCGCAGCAAGCGCTTTCGAGCGGGGAGTCCAATGCCGACCTCAACGCGGACCTGAACACACTCGATTCGCAGACGAACGCGGCGAGCCAGGATTCCGCATCGGTCGACCAAAGTTTCAATGACCAGCCCGTACAACAGACCGAATAATATGAACATCAAAACGACACTTGCGGTAACTTCCGCCCTCGCGACGCTCCTTGTCGCTTCCTCCGCTGCGGCGCTTGCCGCGAACGTTGGCGCTACCGTTAATGCGAACGTTGGTTCGACCAGCGTTTCCACGAACGTGCAGGCGCGCATCACGTTGGGCAAAAGTCGTGCGGACCAAGAAATAACACGCCGCACCACCATTCTCACCGACCTCAACACGAAAGTGCAGGCCATGGCGCGGGTTTCGGCGAGCGAGAAATCCGCCATCGCAGCCGAAGTGCAGAGCGAGACCTCGAACCTCACGACGCTCCAGGCGAAGATCGACGCCGACACCGATCTCGCGACGCTCAAGGCAGACATCCAGTCCATCACGAAGGATTACCGCATCTTCCTCCTCGTCATTCCGCAGGGACGCATCGAGGTTGCAGCCGATAAGATACAAACCGTCGCAACGAACTACACGACGCTCAGTGGAAAGCTCCAGACGCGCATCTCGCAGGCGCCCGCGGGCACCGACACGACGCAGGTGAACGAATCGCTCTCCGACATGAACGCGAAGATCGCCGACGCCAACACGCAGGCGCAAGCGGCCGTTTCGCTCGTCGCAAATCTCCAGCCTGACCAAGGGGACGCGACCGTCGCCGCATCCAATAAAACCGCACTCAAGAACGCGGCAGCCGACATCAAAGCGTCGCTCGCCGACCTGAAGACGGCGCGGCAGGACGCAGGCTCCATCGTGAAAGCGATAGCGTCCTGGAACGTCAACGCTTCTGCATCCAGCACGACGAACGTGCAATGAACTCCATGAAAACACTTCTTTGGCTCATCGCGATCGTTATCATTATTGCCGGCGGCTGGTACCTATGGACGAACATGAGTGCGCCTACGCAAACGATGCCGGGTACGACAGCGACTTCGACTCCGGCCGATACGTACGGCATGACGGAATATACCGATCCCACGTATGGCTTCTCGTTCTGGTACCCGAGCGCGCTGACGGTCACCGCTTCGACGACGAACGACAGCACGGCCTTCCCCGGCGGTACCGAAGTCGAGCGTTTGCAGGTCGGAACTCCGGGCGGCACGTACGTCGCCGTCGTGACCTCGCCGCAAAGCACCATCACTGACGAGCCGAATGGCCACGCGAGCCCCATCGCGCAGACGAAGTATTTCTACGATGCTTCGAGCGGCACGTGGATGCGCGCGTATCCGGAAGGTTCTCCGGCAGGCAATGGCGCGACCACGACGGCTGACGTATCCCAAACGACCGTAGGGGGATTGCCCATGCTGCACACGGGCGCCCGCTTCGACACGACCATCGTCCCGCTCTCGACGACCGAGTTTCTCGTGATAGCCGACGGCGGCGGAAGCGCGTTCACGTCCGAATTGGTGGCGACGGTCGCGGCCGCAGGCGCGTCCGTCGATGCTTCAACACTAGGCGCCGCTTTACAGACGGAAGCGAACGCGTACTCCGCTCAATAGAGAACATTTTTTCGACTGGACGCAGCACAAAACGCCCCCTCGGGGCGTTTTGTACGTTGTCTCGACAAAAGAGCCGCCGCCGAGTACTCTACACCGCATGTCATACACACCTGATGAAAAAATCTTAAAAAAGTACGCGGACGTGTTGGTCAACTTCGCGCTCGGTGGCGGCAACGGGATACGAAAAGGCGACGTTGTGCGCGTTTCTTCCTCGGAGTCTGCGAAACCGCTCTTTAATGCGGTCTGCAACGCCATCGTGCTCGCGGGCGGCCACGTGATATCGAATTACGCACCGGATGACGAGCAAGGCGACAAGCGTCGCGCGGAGAGCTTCACTCGTTTTTTCTACGAACACGCGCAGGACCATCAGATAACGTTCTTCCCGGAAGCATACCTGAAAGGTCTCGCCGCGCAGATCGACCACTCGATCTATATCCTTGCCGATGCCGACCCGCATGCGCTCAAAGGTATCGACCCGAAGAAGATCATGCAGCGCGGAGTGACCCTCAAGCCCTTCAAAGACTGGCTGAATCAGAAGGAATGGAAAGGCAAATTCACCTGGACCATCGCCATGTACGGCACCCCTGCGATGGCGCGCGAAGCGGGACTTTCCGAAAAGGCATACTGGGACCAGATAATCAAAGCCTGTTTTCTCGATGAAAAAGATCCAATAAAAAAATGGAAACAGGTGTACCGCGATATCGAGAAATACCGAAGCCGTTTGAACAAGCTCTCGCCGAAGATAGACAAGCTCCACGCGGTCGGTCCCGATATGGACATTTGGTTCACGCTCGGCGAGAAGCGCGCATGGCATGCGGGTTCCGGGCGCAACATCCCGAGTTTCGAGATATTCACCTCACCCGATTGGCGCGGTACGAACGGCTGGATACGTTTCAACCAGCCGCTCTACCGTTATTCGAACAAGATCACCGGCATTCAGTTATGGTTCAAAAATGGTCGCGTCGTAAAAAGCTCCGCGAAGACCAATGAAAAACTTCTCAAACAAATGATAGCGACGAAGAATGCGGACAAAGTGGGAGAATACTCGCTCACCGACAGCCGCCACTCGCGCATCACGAAGTTCATGGCAGAAACGCTCTTCGACGAGAATATGGGCGGCACGTACGGCAATACGCACATGGCGCTCGGCATGAGCTATCGCGACACCTACGCGGGCGACGTTTCGAAACTCACGACCAAAGAAGCCGAGCGGCTCGGCTTCAACGACTCTTCGGTCCACACCGACATCATTTCGACGACCAAGCGCACCGTGACCGCGCATCTAAAGAACGGCAGAACGAAAATCATCTACAAGGACGGCAGGTTCGTGCTGTAAGATGGGAGAATGAAAACCATCTACCTCGTGCGGCACGGCGAAAGTGAGATAAACGTGAGCGGCGCGTTCATGTACGACGCGCCGCCGCCCCTGACCGAGTTGGGCAAAGAACAGTCGCGCTACCTGGCAAAACGCGCGAAGAAGCTGACGTTCGATGTCATTATCGCGAGCCCGTTCGAACGGACGAAACAGACGGCCGAGATGATAGTGAAAGAAACCGGACACCCGATCGAATACAGTGAACTTTTCACTGAACGCACGATGCCCACGTCTTTGGTGGGAAAGTCGAGGTCCGATCCGGACGCGAAAAAGCTCTACGACACGGCAGTACGGTCCTCGTGCGAGCCCGGGAGCGAGAAAGTAGAAGGCACGGAGACGTTCGAAGAAATGAAAGAGCGCGCGGGACAAGCGTTGCGATTCCTCGAGCAGCGTTCGGAAGAGGACATTCTGGTCGTCGGGCACGGATTTTTTACGAAAATGCTCATTGCGCGCATGTTGTATGGCGAAAACATGACGGCTAACGACTTTGCGCCATTCGAGTGGGGATGGAGAACGCGGAACACCGGTATCTCGGTCCTCAAATACGACCCCAGCGATCCGCATCGGAGCTGGTGGCTTCTGGTCTGGAACGACCACGCGCATCTCGGCTAAGTTCACTCCGTTTTCATAGAGTTCATCTGAAAATATGAGCTTAGTAATTCATTACGTTTTTCTCGTATGTTACTCACGATCGCTGCTATCCTCGTCATTTTGTGGCTTCTCGGGATCATCACCGCGTACACGATAGGCGGCTTTATTCACGTGCTCCTCGTGATCGCTATCATCCTCGTCCTTATACGCATTATTCAAGGCCGAAATCCGATCTGATCTGAGGCACATGAATCTTGGCGAAATTTTCGCGGAAGTGTATACTGTGCCCCAACACAATGGCTAACATCATCGACGTACAGAACCTCAAGAAATCCTTTGGTGATTTCGAGGCGGTAAAAGGCATTTCTTTCAACGTCGCCAAAGGCGAGCGTTTCGCGTTCCTCGGCCCCAACGGCGCCGGAAAGTCGACGACCATCAAGATGCTGACCACGCTCCTGTCGCCGACCTCGGGTTCGATCATGGTCGACGGGCACGACCCGGTGCAAGAGCCCGACGAGGTGCGTCGTTCTTTCGGCATCGTGTTCCAGGACCCGTCGCTCGATGACGACCTTACCGCTTACGAAAATATGGATTTCCACGGCATCCTCTACGGCGTCCCGGCCGCGATCCGTCGCTCGCGCGTCACGGAATTGTTGAAATTCGTCGAACTCGATGATCGCGCGCAGAGCTATGTTCGTGATTTTTCCGGCGGGATGAAGCGGCGACTGGAGGTCGCGCGCGGGCTTCTGCACCATCCGAAAATAATATTCCTCGACGAGCCGACATTGGGCTTGGATCCGCAGACGCGCAACCACATTTGGGAGTACCTCCACAAACTCAACAAAGAAGAAAGCGTCACGGTCTTTTTCACGACGCACTACATGGAGGAGGCCGATGGCAACGCCGAGCGCATTGCCATCATCGACCACGGCACCATCATCGCCGTCGGTTCTGGCACGGAACTTAAAAAGCAGACCAATACGAATTCGCTCGAGGCGGCGTTCCTCGCATTGACCGGCAAGGAAATACGGGAAGAAGCCGGCTCCTCGCTGGACAGGATGCGCCAACACCGCGGCGCGTGGAGCGGAAGACGATAATATGATGGCTGTCTATGTCATGTGGCTTCGGGAGTTGAAGCGGTTCATCCGCTCGAAATCCCGCATCGTGGGCTCCTTGGGCCAGCCGCTTCTCTTTTTGCTCGCACTCGGCTACGGGCTCGGGAGCGTATTCCAGGCGGCGGGGCAGGGGAACTACATCGAGTTCCTCGCGCCGGGCATTATCGGGATGACCATCATCTTCACTTCCATCTTCAACGGAATGCAGGTCATTTGGGACCGACAGTTCGGTTTTCTCAAAGAAACGCTCGTCGCGCCGGTTTCAAGGCTTTCCATCATGTTCGGCCGCACCTTGGGCGGCGCCACGGTCGCGACACTGCAGGGATGCCTTGTGCTGTTCCTTACGCTCTTCGTCGGATTCCATCCCGACAACTGGGCGCTCGTGCCGTTCGCGATACTCATCATGCTCTTGATCGCGACGCTTTTTTCCGCGCTCGGCATGATGGTCGCTTCGCTTCTGCGCGATATGCAAGGGTTCCAACTCATCATGAACTTTCTGGTCATGCCGCTCTTTTTCCTCTCGGGTGCCATCTTTCCGCTCGCGCAAGCGCCGGCGCTCCTCCAGCTTATCGCGCACTTCGATCCGCTCTCCTACGGCATCGACGCGATGCGCCTCATTCTCATCGGACAGACCGCATACGGCCTTCCCCTCGATATCGCAGTTCTCGCGGCCGTGGCGGCGGTATTTCTCGGATTGGGAAGCTACTTCTTCAGCAGGATACAGATTTGACGAGGCGCGAGAGTCGCGTATATTCAAAAGATGAACTTCCTCGCCCGAACGTTCGTCTCCTGGCTCCCGCTCGGTATCGCGGTGACGCTTTTGTGCGCGCTCGTGTACGGGACGGTACAGCAGAATTATCGCCAATCTCTGAACGATCCGCAGATACAGATGGCGGAGGACACCGCTGCGCAACTGGCAGGCGGCTCTGCGCCGGAACAGATCGTCTCCGCGCCCGCGGAGATCGACCTCGCCAATTCGCTCGCGCCCTGGGTCGCGATATATTCGGCTACCGGCACCCCGCTGGTTTCTTCCGGGGAGCTGAACGGGGACATGCCGGCAGTGCCGCAGGGGGTATTCGCCGCGGCCAAAGCGAGCCAGGGGAAGGATACGGCGGAGCCGTACGAAGACCGCGTCACGTGGCAGGCTGGAGCGGGAGTACGGCAGGCGATCGTCGTCGTCTGGGTGCCCCGGACGGGCCAGTACGTGGCGTCCGGTCGGAACATGTTCGAAGTCGAAGATAGGGAAGGGAGACTGTCCTTCATGGTAAGTGTCGTATGGGCAGGGACCATGGTCGCGACGTTCATCGCGCAGGCGTTCGCCCAGTATCTCCTCTGACCCTTGGGTTTTCCACAGGTTCCTTGCATTTTCATGAGCGTTCGTGTATGATGAGAATACTTAGAACGTCTAACTATCTATGTGGTCAACTTTTAAGGCATATCTGACGCCGCCGATGATCATCGGCGCTGTCGCCGTTATATCCGTCGTTTCGGTCGGCACTACGCTGCTTCTGGGCAGCCGGAAGCCTTCCGCAGCTTATGTGAACCCCACGATGGGGCCCTTGGTCGAGGAAGTCGATACGACCGGCAGCGTGAAAGCCGCCGATGAAATAGATCTCGGTTTCCAAATTGGCGGGAAAATAGCCAACCCGGGTCCCGCGGTCGGAACGCGCGTGGGCGCCGGACAAACCCTCGGCGCGCTTTCGAGCGCCGATCTGCAGGCCGCCGTCGATGCGGCGCAGGCCGCGCTTGAAGTGCAACAGGCGAACCTCGCATCCCTGCAAGCGGGCGCGACGCCTCAGAGCCTCGCCGTCTCGCAGACCGCTGTCGCGAACGCGCAAGCATCCCTTGCGCAGGCCAAACAGAGCGTCATTGCAGCCGCGCAAGACGCCTATGCGAAATCCGACGACGCCGTCCACAACAAGGTAGACCAGTTCATTAACAACGCGCGTACGGCGACCCCGAGTCTTGCCTTCACGCTCAGCAATTCGCAGGACCAGCAGGCGATCGTGAACCAGCGAGTCCAGATCGAGCAACTTTTAGGGGTTTGGCAGCAATACCTCTCCGCGCTCCCGAGCGACCAAAGCCAGATAGACACCGCTGCGCTCGCTTCGCAGACGCGGGACAATATCAACCAAGTCAGCGCATACCTCGGTCTTGCAGCGACCGGGCTCACCGAGGCTGTTCCTTCGGGAAGTTATACAACGGCGACCATCCAGGGCTATGAATCCAATGTCGCGACCGCTCGGGCGAACATTTCAACCGATCTGAGTTCTATCAACTCTGCCGCAACGGCGGTCACCACCGCGCAATCCGCTCTTGCCTCCGCACAGTCGCAACTCGCACTCACACAAGCTCCGGCAACCCAGAATTCTCTCGACGCGCAGGAGGCACAAGTAGCCGCCGCGCAAGCGTCGCTCGACGCGGCAAAAGCGCAGCTTGGCAAATCCGTCATCTCCGCTCCCATCTCCGGCACGGTCACGGTCAACAACATGGAGCCGGGCGAGATCGCGGCAGCCGGCACGCCGGAGATATCGATGATATCCGACTCGCAGTTCCAGTTCGAAACGTACGTCTCTCAAACCGACATCGCGAAGATCAAGGTCGGCGATCCCGCAAACGTCCAGCTCGACGCCTATCAAGGGGATGCGCCGTTCTCCGCGCACGTGACCGCGGTCGATCCGGCCGCGACGGTACAGAATGGCATTTCCTCGTACAAGGTCACCCTGCAGTTCGACCAGAACGATCCCCGCATCCAGTCCGGGGGCACCGGAAGCACAAAGATAACGACGCAATCACTGCAGAACGTCTTGAGCGTTCCCACGAGCGCTATCATCACCAACAACACCGACCACTTCGTGATAGAGAAGACACCCTCCGGCGATCAGCAAGTACCCGTTCAGGTCGGCATTTCGAGCGCGGGCGGCTACACCCAGATAACCTCCGGGCTCTCGGCTACGGACGAGATTAGAAGCTTCGGTACCCAACAGTAATATGCCGCAACAGTCTTCTTCACGTCGCACATGGATCCTGACCGGCCTCGTCGCGCTCCTCATCGCGGGCGCCGCCGGCGGATTCATCTATTTGTATTCGACGGCGCACGAGGTCTACGTCGACATCTCTTCCATCCAGGCGCCCGAAATAGACCTTTCGCCCTCGACGCCCGGCATTCTTGAGGACGTCTACGTCAATGAAGGCGACCAAGTGCCGGCCAACTACACCGTTGCGCGCGTGGGCGACCAGCTCATCCAGACGAAAGTGGCGGGCATTGTCATTTCCGTGCCCGACACGGTCGGCGCGCAAGTGAACGCCGGTTCTCCGGTCGTCACGATGATAGATCCGACGCAACTGCGCGTCGTCGGCGAGCTCGACGAGAATAAAGGATTGAGCCAGGTCAAGGTCGGCGATCCGGTGACCTTCACGGTCGACGCGTTCGGAGGCCAGAAATTCTCCGGAGTGGTCGACGAGATCGCGCCCACGTCCAACCAATCCGGCATCGTGTTCAACATTTCAGACCAGCGCGCCACCCAGCAGTTCGACATAAAAGCGCGTTTTAACACGAGTGAGTATCCGCAGATCAAGAACGGAATGTCGGCTCGCATGTGGATCTCCACCCAATAACCGTATGGCGGTGCGCAACGGTTCCAATAATTCCCTCGTCGGGCATCCCTGGCTCGTGCTCGCCACGGTCATGGTCGGCACGCTCCTGATCGGGCTCGATCGTACCGTCGTCAACCTCGCCGTGCCCAAGGTCATCAACGATTTCGGCATCACGGTCACGGCCGCTGCATGGATCGCGACCTCCTACATCATCACCAACGCGGTGTTCGTACCGGTCTTCGGCAAGCTCGGCGACCTCCACGGCAACCGCGTCATCTACGTGTGGAGTTTCGTTGGATTCATTATCGTGTCCGTGTTGGCCGGCCTCGCCTGGGGCTTTGGCCCACTTGTCGCCTTTCGTGCCATCCAAGGGCTCGTGGGTGCCGCCATCTATCCAACCGCGATGTCGCTCATTGCGAAGTCGTTCCGGGAGCCAAAAGCTCGCGCTCAAGCGCTTGGCATCTGGTCCTCATCGTTTGCCGTATCGGCGGTCATCGGCCCCTTGCTGGGCGGCTATCTCATCGACCACTTTTCGTGGCGCATGATCTTCTATATCAACCTTCCGATCGGCATCGCCGGACTTATCATGACGCTCATCTTTCTACCGAAGGATGCGCCGACCGAGCGGGGAGCGTTCGATTGGTTCGGCTCCATCTTGCTCGCGGGAGCCATCACCTCGATGGTGCTCGTTCTCGACCAGGGACAAACGTGGGGCTGGACCTCAACGCCGAGCCTTTTGTGTTACGCGGGCACGGTCGTTTTCGGTTTCCTGACGTATTGGTGGGAAACCCGCCATACGCACCCCATCATCGACTTCAAACTCTTTAAAAATCCGACCATCGTCTCGGTCCTCGCGGTCTCCTTCATATCCTTCGGCGGCATGTTGGGCGCGATGTTCTTGCTGCCCGTCTTTACACAAACGTTCCTCGGTTACGATGCCATCAAAACGGGGCTCTTGTTCGTTCCCATGGGACTTTCATTGCCCATTTTCGCGCCGCTCGGTGCGTGGCTCGCGGCAAAGTTCCATCCTCGGTACACGGTTTCCTTTGGCATGCTCATGGTGGCGTTCGCATTCTACTCGCTTCGCCATCTTGATCCTGCAATGACGTACTTCGATTTCGTTATCCCGCTCGTCATGTTGGGCGCGGGACTTGGCCTCGGCATGGCGCCTCTCACCAACGCATCGACGACCGCGGTTCCTTTGCACGAAGTCGGCATGTCCTCGGGCCTCTTGAACCTAACCCGCAATATCGGCGGCGCGTTCGGCATCGCGATATTCGGTACGTTGCTTGCGAACGCAACCAACGCGAACGTGCTCAGCGTCGCTCAGCACTCCGTCATCCGCAGCAACGTACCGCAAATGGTCGCCGAAGGCGTGCAGCTCATTATTTTGAAGGCCGATCTGCTCGCGTACGGCACCGTGTTCGAGTTCGCGGCGTTGGCGATGATCATCGGCGGTCTCCTCGCACTTCTTCTCTTACGCTCGACGAAAAGCGACGTCGAACTTACGCCCGAGATGCGGGCAGAGGCCATGGCAGGCGGCTGATATGAGCGACAAAAACTTTCAAGAACTCGCGTCCTTATTCTTCGAAATGCGGCAGACCATCCGTGCGAACCTTCCTCGCGGAAAGGCGGACCCGAACGACTGGATGCGCTGCGAGACCTTGCGTTTCATCGACCAAAAGAGGCCGACGATGCAGGAAGTTGCGAGGCAATTGCGCATCACCGCACCTTCGGCGACATCGCTTGCACGCAAGCTCAAAAAACTCGGATGGATCACACGTACGTCCGCCGAAAAAGACAAACGGGTCGTACGGATCGCATTGACGGCGAAAGGCGAGCGGGAACTCGACCGATACCGGAGACAGTCGGAAAAGACGATGCGGAAGGTCTTTTCGAGGCTCCAGGAACGCGACCTCTCGCACTTGAAACGCGCGCTGCGCAACCTCAAGGATATTCACGCGGCCTAGCCGTTCGCGTGGTATAGTGCCCTCATGAACAACGGCAATTCACGGGGTTTTTGGACCATTCTTATCATCGTTGCTTTCGTTGTTCTCGTTGGCGCCATTATATACGCGCTGACCGGGACAAATAGCACCGAGCCCGCGCAAAACAATACATCGGGTAGCTCGGGTACGCAGAACATCGAAGCGATCTTCACGTGCGACGGCGGCAAATCGATCAGCGCGACCTTTATGCAGGGCACTTCAGAGCCCCCAACGACGCCGGGCGGCCCGCCCACGCCGGGGGGAAGCGTCCACCTGGTGCTTTCTGATGGCCGCGACATGACCTTGCCGCAAACTATTTCCGCCGACGGCGCGCGCTACGCGAATGCCAATGAAAGCTTCGTCTTCTGGAACAAGGGCAATGGGGCATTCATTCAAGAAGGGAACTCCAACACGTACAACAATTGCGTGACCTCGGCCCAATAAAAGTTCGTGGTATCATCTCGCCATGAGCGAGCAAGACATTCGTGCGGAAAGGCTGAGAAAGCTGGATATTTTGAAGGCGGCCAGGATGGAGGCGTACCCGGCGGATTCACACCGCGACACGAGCAACGCGGATGCGTTGGCGCACTTCGATGAGCTCGAACAGAGCGCAAAAAAGATAAAAATAGGAGGACGCGTGATGTCCTTGCGCGGACAGGGCGGCATCATGTTCGCCGATCTTTTTGACGGTACCGGCAAGATGCAGATCGTCCTGCAGGGATCCGAGATGGAGAAGGCGGATTTTGAGCTGTTCGCGAATGCCGTCGATGTCGGCGATTTCGTCGAAGTTTCGGGCATCGCATTCAAAACGAAGCGGGGAGAGCACTCGTTGCAGGTCAAAAAATGGCGCATGCTCGCCAAGTCGTTGCTTCCCATTCCTGACGAATGGTTCGGCCTCAAGGACGAGGAGAAAATACTTCGCGAGCGCTACCTCGACATTCTTTTGAATCCGGAAACGCGGGCGATGTTCGAGCGCCGCGCACGGTTTTGGAATTCGATACGGTACTTTCTCATCGAACGCGGGTTCCTCGAAGTGGAGACGCCGGTTCTCGATACCTCTCCGGGCGGAGCCGACGCGAGGCCGTTCTCGACACACCACAACGCGCTCGATATCGATATTTCATTGCGCATTTCGTTGGAGTTGCCGCTGAAGCGTCTCCTCGTCGCCGGTTATCCCAAAGTGTTCGAGATCGGCCGGGTATTCCGCAACGAGGGACAATCGCGTGAGCACCTACAGGATTACACGATGCTTGAGACCTACGAAGCGTTCAGTGATCTGAGACACGGAGGAGATTTTGTGAAAGAGTTGTATCGCTATGTGGCAAAAGAAGTCTATGGAAAATATACCTTCGAGATCAACGGACACACGGTGGATCTGGCGGACGAGTGGAAGGTAATAGACTTTTGTCAGATCATCAAAGAAACGTTCGGTATCGACCCGCTTACGTGTACCGAAGAGGAGGCGATACAAGCCGTGCGTGACGCCAAGATCGAGGTCGGCGAAGAACTGAACTTGCCGCGCGCGATGGACCACCTATGGAAGTCGATCCGCAAGACCATTTCCGGCCCCGCGTTCCTCGTCGGGACTCCCGTGTATCTTTCGCCGCTCGCAAAACGTTTCGCGCCGAATCCGAAGACCGTCGAGCGTTTACAGGTGCTCATCGCCGGTTCGGAAGTGGGGAACGGGTACAGCGAACTCAACGATCCGCAAGACCAGCGCGCGCGGTTCGAGGAGCAGCAGAAATTGCGCGACGCGGGCGATGACGAAGCGCAGCGCCTCGACGAGGACTACATCCGCGCGATGGAATACGGCATGCCGCCCGCCTTCGGTTTCGGCGTCTCCGAGCGTCTGTTCGCATTTTTCGAGAACAAGCCCGCACACCTCGCGCAACTATTCCCACTCTTGCGGCCGAAAAGTTGATAAGGGAACTTTAAAAGAAAAATGAACATCTGGAGAGGCCCCGGGTGTTTTTATTAGAAACGAACTTTCGATTTTTTTCCGCTGTTACAATCTCGCACAGCCGGCGGCTTGGAGCGGGACTGCTCTCGTCAGCTCAGTCCCGAGGGTTCGATTCCCTTCGCCGGCTGTTTTTCGCAATTGACATGCACTATGAATCATTTACAATTGGACTACTGACGAGAGCAGTCCGCTAATTGCCCCCACAAGCGGGACACCAAGCGAGAAACGCCGCGAGAATTCCCTCGCGGCTTTTCTTTTTGTATCAAGTTCACTGTGTCGACGTTCCCGGTCGCCGCACACCGGCAGGAAGGACCTGGATCGAATTCGCGGTGACGGAGCCATCCGAGTTCGCGGTACCGTTCACGGTTATGGTCTGTCCGACGGAAAGGGAAGAGACCGGAACGCTTTGCAATTCTTGCACCTGGGTCTGGCTTCCGACAAGGACTATCTTCGTGCCCGTCGTTGCGGTGGTCGAGGTCGAGTTCGGCAGCTGGAGGGTTATCGAGCCGTTTCCCACTTGCAAAATGGTTCCGATAGTTGCGCCACCCCCGCCGCCGAACCCACCTCCTCCTCGCCCGACGAAGGTCGCGCCACCACCACCGGAAAATCGCGAGGTAGGGGCAGGACTTGTTTGCGCCTTTGCGCCGACATAATACCCGCCACCGGCGAATACGACGGCGACCACGACCACTGTTACCCACGCTGTCTTGTTCATATGATTAGTACAAATGTGTAATGACTTTTAATCCACCGCTACTCGTATCGTAGAGCTTCGATGGGGTTAAGGGACGCTGCGCGCCGCGCGGGATAGTAGCCGAACACGATGCCGATGACGGCGGAAACGCCGAACGCGAGCGCGATCGCCTGCCACGAAATGCTGGTGGTTATGAGCCCCGACGCACTCACGACGAACGCGATACCTGTGCCGAGCACGATGCCTATAATGCCGCCGACGAGCGTGAGCGCGATGGCTTCAGCGAGGAATTGCCGCGTGATGTCGGCACGCTTCGCGCCGATCGCCTTGCGCAGCCCGATCTCTCTCGTGCGCTCGGTCACGGTCGTGAGCATCATGTTCATGATGCCGATGCCGCCGACAACGAGCGAAATGCCGGCGATGGAAGCGAGAAGGATGGTCA
Organism: Minisyncoccota bacterium; assembly: GCA_035500505.1. GTDB lineage: Bacteria > Patescibacteriota > Minisyncoccia > Phycocordibacterales > UBA2100 > UBA10103. The sequence goes on along the minus strand of DATJXE010000006.1, from coordinate 25,300 downwards.
GCGTCTGCGTCACCGACGAAACGGTGGAGAGCAGGTCGTTCTGGTTGAGCGTGCTGAAATCCGCTTTCGTCGGGTCAGAAATGTTATGGCGCTGCAAGAGTAAGTCGGTCACGTCGTTCTGCACTTGGGTCATATCGTTGGCTGAGTCGGCCTGGATATCTATCGTCGTTACGGAGTTTCCGCCGGTGAGGAAGCGCTGCGCGCTCTGCGCGGGGATGTAAATAGTATCGTCTTGGTTGGAAAATCCGCTGCCGCCTTTTGCGACGGTTATGCCGATGACCGTAAATTGTATGTTCTTGATGCGGATAGGTTGTCCGACGATGCCCGCGGGCAAGCCGTCGGGTTGCGTCGTGTCCGTGCCGAAGAGATCGCTCGCGGCCGTAGGACCGAGAACGGCGACCTTCGAGAGGTCCTGGTTCTGCGAATCGGTGATGAACGAACCTTGGTCCATCTGAAGATTGCGGATCTGCGCGTACTCGCTCGTCACGCCGTCGATCGTGGTGTTGGTGTTGGTGCCTTTGGCGGCTATCTGTTGTCGGCTCGATACCTCCGTCGCGATCGCGGTAATGCCGGAGACCTGGGAAGCTATCGCATCAGCGTCGTCCTGCGTCAGCGAGGTCGCGGAACCGCGCGCGGCGGCGACACCGAACCCTCCCGCCGCGCGCGCGGCGCCCGGCATTACTTCAATAAGGTTCGATCCGAGCGACTGAATGGACGATTGAATGCCGCTCGAAGCGCCTTCGCCGACCGAGACCATCGCGATGACGGAAGCGATGCCGATGACGATGCCGAGTACCGTGAGGCCCGAACGGACCTTGTTGGCCGAAAGCGCCGTGTAGGTTTCCTCAAGCAGGTCGCTAGTCTTCATGGTGTTTTGCACGCCTGCGCGCGTGGGTCTTTGAGTCGGACACGACGAGCCCGTCGCGGAGCATGATGATGCGCTCGGCGTGCTCGGCGACGTCCGGCTCGTGCGTGATCAAAACGACGGTGCGCTTGTGCTCCTCGTTGAGCTTTTGAAAGGTACCGAGCACGATCTCGCCGGTCTTCGTGTCGAGGTTGCCGGTCGGCTCGTCGGCGAGGATGAGCGCCGGATCGTTCACAAGTGCGCGGGCGATCGCGACGCGCTGTATCTGGCCGCCCGAGAGCTGGTTTGAAAGGTGGTCGAAGAATTCGTCGTTAAGCCCGGCCGCGTGCAGGGATTCGTATGCGCGTTCCTGCCGCTCCTCGGGCGGAATGGCGTCGTCGTACACGAGCGGTAGCGTTACATTGCGAAGCACGGTCGTGCGAGGCAGTAAGTTGAAGGACTGGAAGACGAACCCGATACGCTGCCCGCGTATCGTCGCGAGCTCGTCGTCCCCGAGCGATGAAACGTCCTTGCTGTCGAGAAGGTACGTACCGGAGGTTGGGGTGTCGAGGCAGCCGAGGATATGCATAAGCGTCGATTTACCCGAACCGGAGGGCCCCATGATCGCAACGAACTCGCCGTCCCCGATGGTGAACGAGATCCCCTTCAGTGCTTGAAAAGCGGTTTCGCCGGAGCCGTAGGTCTTCGTTATGTTCTTGACCTCGATCATGCATCAAAGTCCCCGTGTGATGAACGTGGCGCCTCCACCGCCTCCACCGCCGACCCGCCCTGCGCCGCCTGCCGATGTCGTGGTTGTCACGGCCGTCCCGCTCGAGGTGCGCGTCGACGCCACGATCTGTTGTCCCTCGGTGAGGCCCGACAGTATCTGCACGTCGGTGTCGTCGGAAATCCCGATCGTCACAGGGACTTGCACGGGGGGCGTCGCCGAGATGATGCCCTGGGCACCTGCAGTGGCGATGGTCGAGGTCGCTATGGGCGGGTCGAACGCAAGGACATAGCTGCCGCCCGAAACGGACGATTTCACCGCACTCGAAGGGACCATGAGGGTATTTTGCGCAACGGCGGTTTGGATGGCTGCGTTGACGGTCATGCCGGATTTCACGCGCGGATCGTTCGCGTCGAACGATATCTTCAAGTCGTACGACACGACGCCCTGCGAGACGGTTCCGACGGAATTGACCTCCGCGACAGTGCCCGTCAACGTGAGATCGGGAATGGCGTCGAAGGTCAGCGTCGCCTTGTTGCCCACCTGGAGCTTGGCCGCGTCGACCTCATTCACGCTGAGTTGTGCGATCTGCGAATCCGAAATGATGGTCGCGAGCGTGCCGTTGGCGTTGTCGCCGACGTTCGCATTTACGGCCGATATGATGCCCGAGAAGGGGGCCACGATGGTGTAGTCGGCGAGGTTTTGCTGCTGCGTCGCGAGGTCCTCCTGTTCTTTCGCGATGGAGTTGGCAGAGACTTGGAGGCTGATGGGATTGTCGCCATTGGGGTTGCCGACCTGGTCGAGCGTCAGCGTCTGCTGGGCGCTCGTGATGGCCTGCTCGTCGTTATTGAGGGATTTCTGGTCGTTGAGAAGCGTCTGCAAATCACCGTTCTCGGTCGAAAGGGACGTGCGCGTGCTGCTCTGGACCGTCGAAAATTTCGATGGCAGCGCGAGGTTATACGTCTGTGCGAGATCGGAAACAGCGCCGAAGTAGTTGAGCTCCGTTTGCAGCGCCTGCGCCACGCCTGTCTCCATGTCGATGCTCTGCGAGAGGAGCTTGTCTTGCGCCGTTGTCGTAGCCGTTCGCGGCGTCGCTTCGTAGAGCGCGAGCGCCGCCGCGTAAGCGGTGTTCGCCGTCTGATAGTCGCTCAAAGAGGTCGATTTGAACGCGTTGACATTTGTCGTATTTTCCTGCCCCGTGAACATGCTGCTCAAGACATCGATGTTCCACTGCACTTTTTTCGGATCGAAATCGTATCCATAAATGGCATCCTGCGCGCCGTTCATCACATCAGGGAGATCGAGGTAAGACGTGACGAGATCGTTGTACGTGCTGTTGTAGTCGTCCTGGAGGTTCTCTTGTGCGGTCGCAAGAGCGTTCTGGTCTTTCTGGTAATTGATGGGCGCCTCCGCCTGGCTTTGCTGGTAGGAGAGCTGGTCGGCGGCGAGTTGCTTCTTCGCGTCGTTGTAGCTTTGGAGTGCGGTCGTGTTATCGATGGTCATCAACGTTTGTCCGGCGCTCACATGCTGCCCCGCATGCACGACAACGGACGTGATCTCTCCGGAAACCTTTGGCTGGATATCCACTGAATTCGTCGTGGAAACCTGACCAGATTCGGAGACGGACTGCACGATAGTGCCGGTCGAGACGGTCCCCATGACATAGTAGGTCTGCGTGACGGCGGGGTGCGTTATTCCATAGAGCCACCAGCTGCCGCCCACAACGACAACGGCAATAATGCCGCTCCAGATTTTATGCGCGAAGACAAAGCGCTTGAGGCCTGACCACCAGGTTGCGAGACGTGACATAGGAAAATCGTGGATTTCGCTCATACTACACCGGATTTTCCACATTTCTTTCACCTTCGTGTTAGAGTATCGGCATGGAACGAACGGCTGTTTTCGGCGGCGGATGCTTCTGGTGCACGGAAGCGATATTTCAGATGCTCAAGGGCGTCTCAAAGGTAGAGTCCGGATACGCGGGGGGCGACATGGAAAGTCCTTCGTACGAGCAGGTATCGAGCGGCTCGACTGGCCACGCCGAGGTCATCCGCGTCACGTACGACCCGTCCGTCATTTCTTATGAAGACCTACTCACCGTCTTTTTCGGCTCGCACGACCCGACGACGCCGAATCAACAGGGAGCCGACATCGGCGAGCAATACCGTTCCATCATTCTGTATCAAACACCGGAAGAGAAGGCGACAGCCGAACGCATTTCAAAAGAAATCCAGGATTCCTTGACCGACGGCTCGCGCGTCGTGACCCAGATAGTACCGCTCGGAAAATTCTTCAAAGCCGAAGACTATCATCAGAATTATTTTAAAACGAATACATCTGCGCCGTACTGCCAGATCGTTATCGAGCCGAAGATAGAGAAAGTGAAGAAGCGGTTCGCGGAATTGGTGAAGCAATAAACGTATGGGCGGCCTGGAAGGCATTGAAAGTCCTGAAGAAAGAGTTCTGTCCGAGTCGGAAACCTTCGATTTTTTACGCGAGCGAGGAGTTGCGCAACTTCAAGATTGGGAACCTGGCCGGACGGTCTTGTATGTGTTTCCGGAGCGATTTCGAAAAGATAAAGGCGCGTTTGCGGGTTCTTATGGTGACGAAATTCCCGTCAATAAGAGACCCACTATTGCAAGGCTAGATGCTCCATACGCGATCGGTTTTAAGGCACCAACGGAAAGCTATGGCGATACGGTATATCCGCTCGTAAACCGCGGCGCACGTATAGATTATTTCGTTATTAATGCCAAAAACAAAAAACCGGTACTCGTTAAAACCACCATTGATAAGGATGATATGTACCTCGTCAGACGCGAGGCGCTTTTTGTGTCCAACGATGAGCTTTTTCCACCCAGTAATTCTTGATATGTCTCGGGAAAAGTTCGAAAAACTCGTCGGGGAAGGGTACGAACAATTACCCGAATGGGTGCGCAAGAAAATATCGAACGTCGCTATACTCGTCGAAGACGAGCCGAGCGATGAGGACCGAGAGGAGCAAGGACTGGGTGAGGACGAAACGTTGCTGGGCTTGTACAAAGGGATACCGCTCTCGGCGCGCGGGGAAACGTACGGCGTCGGCATGACGCTGCCGGACACCATCACGCTCTATCAATTGCCGATCGAGGAAGCCGCGGAGGAAGATGGGATCCCTGTCGCGCAGGTCATTGCAGAAACGATATGGCATGAATTCGCGCACCATTTCGGAATGGATGAGCACGAGGTGCGTTTGAGGGAAAGTGATAGAGGTGTAAACTGAATTTGTGCCAGGAATGACCCTGCGCACGGTCCCACACGTTGTGGGAATTCGCACCCTAGACTTTGGGGCGGCCGCTCACTCCTGTCTGGCCGCCCCCTTTTTGTTATACTGCCCAACCATGGAATATCGGAAAATCCCGCAAACGGATATCGAGGTATCAAAGATCTGTCTCGGTTCGATGAACTGGGGACAGCAAAACACCGAAGCGGACGCGCACGAGCAGCTCGATTACGCGACTTCCCACGGTATCAACTTCATCGATACCGCCGAGGTGTATCCCATTCCGCCCGATCCGGAGAAGCAGGGCACCACGGAGCGGTACATCGGGACATGGCTTGCAAAACGAGGTAAGCGCGACGACCTTATTATCGCGAGTAAGGTTGCTGGCATATTTCAATCTTCGAATATACGAACGAGGGACGCGAGCAAAGGACTCACGCGCGAGAATATCCTTAAAGCGATAGATGGAACGCTTCAACGTTTACAAACGGACTATATCGACCTGTACCAGGTGCACGTACCTGACAGAACGAGTAATTTTTTCGGTAGGCGTGGGTTTGAGGAACTGAAGAGGGAGAACGTCCCAAGCATCGAGGAAACACTCGACGGCCTCGCCGAAGTCGTCAAAAGTGGCAAAGCGCGCCACATCGGTGTATCCAACGAAACACCGTGGGGCGTCATGGAATACGTGCGCATCGCGCCTGAGAAAAGTCTGCCGCGCATCGTCACCATCCAAAATCAGTACGACCTGACGAACCGCACGTTCGAAATAGGGCTTTCCGAAATTAGCTTACGCGAAGGCGTCGGACTTTTGGCATACTCGCCTCTTGGTGGTGGGGCGCTTTCCGGAAAGTATCTGGGAGGCGCAAATCCTCCGGGCGCGCGACATACGCTTTATACACGCAACCGCGACCGATACAACGGCCCGCACGTGCAGCAGGGCATTCAGGCGTATGTCGACCTCGCCAAAAAGCACGGGCTCGATCCCGCGCAGATGGCGCTCGCGTTCGTCAACGACCGTGCATTCGTGACCTCGAACATCATCGGTTGCACGAGCATGGAGCAGTTGAAAACCGACATCGCGTCGGCCGATATGAAGCTTTCGCGGGAAGTTTTGGCGGACATAGCCGACCTCTACAAGCGCATGCCCGACCCGCACGCCTGACGTGCTAGTATTTGCCCTATGGCAAAACTCTCGGAAATCCTCAAGGAGCGCGGGTACGTCCACCAATTTTCGTCGAAAAAGCTCGAAGAAATAACCGATGGGGAGAAGCGGGTCGTGTATCTCGGTATCGACCCTTCGGCCGATTCGCTGCACGTGGGCAATCTTGTCGGGCTGCTTGTCCTCCGCAGATTCCTTGAGGACGGGCACAAGGTCATTATTCTCACGGGCGGCGGCACGGGAATGATAGGCGACCCGGGCGGCAGGAGCGAAGAGCGGAATTTGCTCGACGAAGAGACGGTCGCGAAGAATTCGGAAGCGGTCGGCGCGCAGATCCGCAAGGTCTTCGGCGGCGAGGACTTCATCGAAGAGAATAACGCGACGTGGCTGACCAAGCTCAACTTGCTCGAATTCCTGCGCGACATCGGCAAATACTTCACGGTCAACGCGATGATAAAGAAGGACATGGTGCGCGACCGGCTCGAAAAAGAATCGCCGCTCTCGTTCACCGAATTCAGTTACTCGCTTTTGCAGGGATATGATTTCTTGCACCTCAACGAGGCATATGGGTGCGACGTGCAGGTCGGCGGTTCCGACCAATGGAGCAACATCCTCGCGGGCGTCGAGTTCATCCGGCGCAAGACGGAGAAGACCGTCTACGCGTTCACTTGGCCGCTCGTTGTGAACAAATCGACCGGCAAGAAATTCGGCAAGAGCGAGCAGGGCGCGATATGGCTCGACCCGGAAAAGACATCGCCGTTCCAGTTCTATCAGTTCTGGCTCAACATGGAGGACGAATCGGTCAAGGAATATCTCCTCAAGATGACGATGCTCAGCAACGTGGAGATCGATGCCGCACTCGAATTGCACAAGCGTGATGCCAAAGAGCGGCATGGGCAAAAGTTGCTCGCGCGCGCGGTGACGATACTCGTGCACGGCGAGGAGACGGCGGAAGAGTGCGAACGAATTTCTCACATACTGTTCGGAGAAGGGACGATCGATGAACTCGATGAAAAAGGTGCGACCATGCTGCGCGCCTCCGCGCCAAGCACGACAGTCTCCGAGGAGCAGCCCATTGCGGACGTTCTCATCGCATCAAAACTAGCTGGTTCGAAACGGGAGGTGCGGCAGTTCCTCAAGGACGAAGCGGTCACGCTCAATGGCAAAGTTCTGGGGGAAGATTACGTGATAGCAAAAGACGATTTTAAGAACGGCCTTGCCATCCTCAAGCGCGGAAAGCGCAACGTCTGCGTTTTGACGCTCGCATAAAACGAAAGGGGCGGCCCGAATTGGCCGCCCTTTAACTCACAGAACAATTAGTCTTCTTTCTGTCTTTCTTTCTTACCCAACGGCTCAAGGGCGAGTGCCTTGGCCGCTTCCTTACCACAATGCTCGGAAACTTCGGCGATCTTCCTTTTTTTGACTGGGAGGCCGTTTCCCCGAGATTCCAGCGCACTAAGGATCGGCGCTGCGAAGGCTTTGGAGAGCTGACGACGAGGTTCAACCCTGTCGCGCTCTTTTTTTCGTGCTTCTTCGGTATGTCGTTCAATCGTGTCATCCACGATGTTGTCGATCTCCGACAGCACTTCGGACAGAGTCAATTTCTTATTCGACGTGCGTTTTTTTCTCGGCGCCATTTGACCCTCGGCTGGTGTGAACTGCCGCTACCTTACTCTATCGGATTTTTTCGTCAAATGAAGCGATTTTTGCTAGAGTGTCACGAATGGCCAAGTTCAACCTCAAATCCGACTATAAGCCGAGCGGCGACCAGCCGAAGGCGATTTCTGCGCTCGTGAAAGGCCTGGAAGAGGGGAAGCGCGACCAGACGCTCCTGGGTGTCACCGGTTCAGGCAAGACCTTTACGGTCGCCAATATCATCGAAAAGGTGCAAAGGCCGACGCTCGTCATTGCGCACAACAAAACGCTCGCGGCGCAGCTCGCTTCCGAATACCGAGAATTTTTCCCCGATGCGGCAGTGCATTATTTTGTTTCCTACTACGACTACTATCAGCCGGAGGCGTACGTCCCGGTGACGGACACCTACATCGAAAAAGAAGCGCAGATAAATGAAGACATCGAGCGCCTTCGTCACGCGGCGACACAAGCGCTCCTCACGCGCAAAGACGTCATCGTCGTCGCATCGGTCTCATGCATTTACGGATTGGGAAGCCCCATCGAATATGAAAAAGTGAATTTGAAACTGGCGAAGGGCGAACCGATGACCCGCGCCGCACTCACACGCAAGCTCATCTCCATCTACTTTGAGCGCGTCGCGGGCGATCTCAAACCCGGCACGTTCCGCGCGCTCGGAAGCAAGGTTGAGTTGATGCCGGCGAGCGAACGCGTCATCTATCGCCTCGATCTCGCTGCCGGAAAGATAGGGAAGATAGAAGAGCTCGACTCCGTTACGCGCGAAATAACAGCGGTGCACGACGCCGTTTTCATTTTCCCGGCGCGACAATACGTAACGCCAAAAGAGGTGCAGGACGCGGCACTTGCCGATATCGAAGCCGAACTTGCGCTACGGCTCAAGCAATTGAACGACGAGGGGAAAATACTCGAGGCCGAGCGCCTGAAACGCCGCACGCGCCAGGACATCGCGATGATACGCGAGTTCGGCTACTGCAACGGCATCGAGAATTACTCGCGCCATTTCGACAGGCGGAAGCCGGGCGAGCCGCCCTACACGCTCTTGAGTTATTTCCCGAAGGATTTCCTCACCGTCATTGATGAATCGCACGTGACGGTGCCGCAGATAGGCGGGATGTACGCGGGCGACCGTTCACGCAAGCTCACGCTCATCGAGCACGGCTTCCGTTTGCCGAGTGCCGTGGACAACCGGCCGCTCACGTTCGACGAATTCCGCGAACGGACCGGCCAGACCATGTACACCTCGGCGACCCCGGCCCAGTATGAATTGGAGAAAAGCGGCACGCCGGTCGAAATGGTCGTTCGTCCGACAGGGCTCGTGGATCCGGAGATAGTCGTTCGCCCGGTAGTTTCGTCCGGCGAGTACGGCGGGCAGGTCAAGGATTTCATTGCCGAGGCGGAGGCCACGACCAAAAAAGGCGCACGCACGATGGTCACGGTACTCACCAAGAAGATGGCAGAAGACCTCGCACAATTCTTGGTTGAAAAGGGCGTTAAGGCCCGATATTTGCACAGCGACATCACGACTATCGAGCGTATCGAGATACTCACTGATTTCCGCAAGGGAACGTTCGACGTCTTGGTCGGCGTCAACCTGCTTCGCGAAGGATTAGACCTACCCGAAGTCGAGCTCGTCGGCATTCTCGACGCCGACAAAGAAGGATTCTTGCGAAGCGAAACATCGCTCATCCAGACCATCGGCCGCGCCGCGCGCAATGTGAACGGCCGCGTGCTTCTGTATGCCGATCAAATGACCGGCTCGTTGGACCGTGCGATAGGCGAGACCAACAGGCGCCGCGCGGTGCAGCTCGAATACAACAAGAAGCACAACATAACGCCCAAGACCATAGAGAAGCGAATCAAAGACATCACTGGCGACATCGAACGCACTCGCAAGCGCGCCATCAAAGAATTGGCTGAATACGACTCGGCAGCTTTCGGCGGCGACATGAAGAAGGTCATCAAGGACAAGCGCCGTCAGATGCATGAAGCGGCCGACCGCCTCGACTTCGAGACCGCGGCCCTTCTGCGCGACGAGATCCGCACGCTCGAGGAAGCCGCTACCAAATGATATGCAAAAAGTAAAAGAAAACGTCCCGCTTGCACTACTTACGACTTTCGAGATCGGCGGACCGGCGAGGTACCTCGTGGACGTGCGAAGCGAAGCGGACATCAAGAGTGCCATCAAATGGGCGAAAGAGAAGAACGTGCGATTCGTCCTCCTCGCCGGCGGCAGCAACGTTCTCATACCGGACGAAGGGCTCGATGCGCTCGTTATTCGCTTGCGCGGCGACTTGTATGGATTCAAGGAGGGGATGCTCGATGCGTGGGCGGGAACGAACCTGCTCGCCACCATCAAGGCCGTCGGTTCGAAGGGACATGGGGGGTGGGAAAAGCTCGCGGGCATTCCGGGAACGATAGGGGGGGCGATACGAGGCAACGCGGGCGCCTTTGGGAGTGAGATAAAAGACTTCGCACGAAAAATACGCGCGCTCAATGTGGAGACCGGAGAGATCCGCGAATTCTCGAATGCGGAATGTGATTTTTCCTACCGCCACAGTTTTTTCAAGGACCATCCGGAATGGGTGATCACGCGCGTCGCGTTGCAGTTGCGAGAGATCGGGCCCGAAGAAAGCGCGAAACTTGCCGAGGAAACCATTGCGGAGCGTGAGAAACGGCATCTGCAGAACGTAAAAGCCGCAGGCAGCTATTTTATGAACCCCGTCGCACAGAAAGAGATCGTGGAGATGTTCGAAAAGGAAAAAGGAGTCAAATCCCGCGAGAGTCGCGTTCCTGCCGGCTGGCTCATCGAAAAGGCCGGCATGAAAGGCGCCACCGTCGGCGGCGCCATTGCCTCGCTCCAGCATCCGAATTACCTTGTGAATCAAGGAAATGCGACGGCGGAAGACGTTAGAGAGCTTGCGGAAAAAGTTCGGGAAGCCGTCCGCTCCAAATTTACGGTCGAGCTTCACGAAGAAGCGGCGCTCCTGTGAGTGTGGTATACTCGCCCGTACCCGCCCGAGGCGGGTAGGCAACCCCTAGCGCAAAGCGGGGGTCGGAATCATTTGTATGACCCCAAAAGACCAATCAGCTGATAAAATCGTCATTAAGGGCGCTAGAACTCACAATTTGAAGAATGTGAGCGTTGAGATGCCGCGCAACAAAATGGTCGTGTTTACGGGCCTTTCCGGCAGCGGAAAGTCCTCGTTGGCGTTCGATACCATTTTCGCCGAAGGGCAGCGCAAATATGTCGAATCACTCTCCGCATACGCGCGGCAATTCTTGCGGCAGATGCAGAAGCCCGACGTGGACGAGATAAGCGGGCTCTCGCCGGCCATTTCCATTGATCAGAAATCGCGCTCCAACAACCCCCGCTCGACCGTCGCCACCATCACGGAGATTTACGACTACCTACGCGTGCTCTACGCGCGCATCGGGCACCCGCATTGCCCGATCTGCGGCAGGGAAGTGCGCAAGCAGACCAACGAGGAAATTCTTGAAGCGGTCGTGGGCATCGTCGACAAGGCCCGCAAACACATCACGCGCGATCAGAAGGTGACGAGGTCGGGCAAGCTCATCGAAGGCGTATCGAAAGCGAAGGTCCGCATCGCGGCGCCGGTAGTCGTCGGACGCAAAGGCGAGTACTATCAGTTGCTTTACGACATGCTCTCCAAAGGCTACGAGAAGGCCATCATCGATGGCGAGGAAAAGTCTTTGCGTGAGCGCATTACGCTCGCCAAGAACGACCGTCACGATATCGATATCGTCGTCGATGAGATCTTCGTGTCGGAATTCTCCGACGACCCGAAGGGTACCCGTGAAAGAGCATCAGAATCCATCGAACGTGCATTGCACGAGAGCGACGGGCTCATCCGGATAACCGACCCTGCGGGAGAGTCGCGCATTGTGTCGGCGAAATTCATGTGCCCGTACGACGGGTTTTCGTTCCCCGAAATAGAGCCGCGCCTCTTTTCCTTCAACTCACCCTACGGCGCATGTCCGGAATGCAACGGTCTCGGCACGAAATTCATTTGGAGCGATGAGGAATGCCCGGTCTGTAACGGCGCGCGCTTGCGCCCCGAAGCGCTCAACGTTTTTCTCGGTCACGTGGATGAGCCGGAAAAGCACGATGGCCCGGCTAAGGGCACGAATATCGTGATGCTCTCATCGCTTTCTATCGAGAACGCGATGGCGTTTTTCAACAAACTGAAGCTCACGAAAAAAGAAGAGGAGATCTCGCGCGTCGTCGTCAAAGAAATAACGAGCCGTTTGCAATTCATGCTCAATGTCGGTATCGAGTACCTCACCCTCGACAGGAAGGCCAACACGCTCTCCGGCGGCGAGGCCCAGCGCATCCGCCTCGCCTCGCAGTTGGGAAGCGGCCTGGTCGGCGCGCTCTATGTGCTCGACGAGCCTACGATCGGCCTGCATCAACGCGACAACGACAAACTCATCGAAACGCTCAAGCATTTGCGCGATCTTGGCAACACCGTCCTCGTCGTTGAGCACGACGAGGACACCATCTATGCATCGGATTACCTCATCGACATCGGCCCGGGTGCGGGTGTGCATGGCGGTGAGATCGTCGTTTCGGGCTGGCTTGAGGACCTGCTCACTGCCAAGACCAACAAGAGCGGCTCACGCACGCTCGCGTATTTGCGTGAAGAAGAGGCAATAGGAACCCCAGAAAAGCGTCGCACGTCGGATCGCGGAAAGCTCAAGATCCGCGGCGCCAACAAGTTCAATATCCAGAATTTGAACGTAGACATCCCACTCGCGAAACTCGTCGCCATCACCGGTGTTTCTGGTTCGGGGAAATCCACGTTCCTCTACGAGATATTGCACCGCAACCTGCAGGCGCGTTTCGACAAGCGGTATCGAACGGCAAAAGTGTACAACGTAGGCGAATTTTCGGGCACCGAGTACCTCGGCCGCTCCATCCTCATCGATCAGTCGCCGATAGGCCGCACGCCGCGCTCCAATCCCGCGACCTACACCGGCGCGTGGACGCACATCCGCGACCTCTTTGCGATGAGCGAAGAAGCTCGCGCACGCGGCTGGGGGCCGGGCCGTTTCTCGTTCAACGTCAAAGGCGGGCGCTGCGAAGCGTGCCAAGGCAACGGGCTCGTCGCCGTCGAAATGCACTTCCTGCCAACGGTCTACGTCACCTGCGATGTGTGTAACGGCAAGCGATTTATGAAAGAGACGCTCGAAGTGAAGTACAAGAAAAAGAGCATTCACGACGTGCTTTCGATGACGGTCGAGCAGGCGAACGAATTCTTCGAGGACATCCCGGCCATTACCGACAGGTTGCAAACACTCATCGATGTAGGCTTGGGCTATCTGGAACTGGGACAAAGCGCGACGACGCTTTCCGGCGGGGAAGCACAGCGCGTCAAAATTGCGTCGGAACTCTACCGCCCAGGACTCACCAAAACCATGTATCTTTTGGACGAGCCGACGGTCGGCTTGCACTATGACGACGTCGCCAAGCTCATCCAGATATTGCAGAAGCTCGTCGACCACGGCAACACGGTCGTCGTCATCGAACACAACCTCGACGTTCTCAAGTGCGCCGATTACCTCATCGACATGGGTCCTGAAGGAGGAGCGGGCGGCGGCAAACTCGTCGCGAAAGGGACCCCTGAAGAAGTCGCCAAGACCGACGGCTCGCATACGGGGCATTATTTGAAACGTGTATTGAAAAAGAGGAAAGCCTAGTCGTCGCGATGGATGACTAGGCAACCTCACCGACCGGACGCTTTCCTGAGAGTCTTTCTGATGGAAACCACCGCAAGCCCCACGAGGCAGAGAGCGAGCATGCAGATGAACGTTTTACGGGCGGGCTCCAGGATCGCAGCCTGAATGATCGGAGGGTCTAGGGTCAAGAATCCTCCGAACGCTCCGGCGACGAACACAAGGAAGATGCCGGTTCGAAGGAATTTACGCATGACATACACCTCCACCTCTCATGCTACATGGTTTGTCGCTCATGTCTAGCGCTCCCGATACTCATCCCACGATTTCGCTTTGAGTCCGTTCATCGGATGCTCGGCGAGCGCCATAATGAAGGCCTCGGCAAGCTGCCTGTTCGTGATGAGGGGAATGTTGAGGTCCACCGCTTTGCGGCGGATGATGAAGCCGTCCTCGGTGTTGCGCTCGATGGCGCGGATGGGAATGTTTATCATGAGATCAAGCTTGCCGCTCTCGATGAGCTTCAAGACGCCGGGGCTCTTGTCGGTGATTATTTTGTAGACCTTTTGACATTCGATGTCTTGTTCGCGCAAAAAGTCGGCGGTATGCTCGGTAGCGAATAATTTGAACTTCATTTCGGCCAGCTTTTGGACCGCAGGCAAGAGCTTTACTTTGTTCTCCTCGCCACCGAGCGAAAGCAGGATATTTTTACGCGGCAAACGCATGCCCGCAGCCAGCATCGATTTGAGAAGCGCTTCCGGATACGAATCGCCGAAGGTCGCGACCTCGCCGGTCGAAGCCATTTCGACATGTCCGAGCGGATCGGCTCCTTTGATGCGCGCGTAGGAAAATTGCGGCGACTTCACCGCCACGGTGTCGAGCTCGACGGTGCGGTAATCAGCATGCACCTTTTTGCCGAGCATCGCGCGCGTCGCAATGTCGATGAAATTGTAGCCGGTCACTTTGGAGACGAAGGGAAAGGACCGAGAAGCGCGCACGTTGCACTCGATGACCTGGATGTTGTTGTCTTTGGCGAGGAATTGGATGTTGAACGGTCCGGTTATTTTCAGCGCTTTGATGATGCCCTTGGTGATGTGCTTGGTGCGGCGGATGGTCTCGAGGTAGGTGCGTTGCGGCGGCAAAACGACGGTCGCATCGCCCGAGTGCGTGCCCGCATTCTCGATATGCTCCGAAATGGCATAGATGACGAGTTTTCCTTTTTGCGCGACACCGTCTATTTCTATTTCGCGCGCGTTCTCGACGAATTTCGAGATGACGACCGGGTGCTCGTTCGAAAGCGCCGCGGCCTTTTTGAGGAATTCGACGAGCGATCTTTCGTCCACCGCCACTTTCATCGCACTGCCGGAGAGGACGTACGACGGCCGCACCAAAACAGGGTAGCCGAGCTTCTCGGCAGTTTTCTTCGCCGCCGAAAGCGTCGTGAGCTCACTCCAAGCCGGCTGCTCCGTCCCGATCTCGTCGAGCAATTTCGAAAAGACGTGGCGGTCTTCGGCGCGATCGATATCTCTCGGATCCGTGCCGAGAATTTTCACATTATTTTCGCGTAGCTTCAGCGCCAAGTTATTCGGTATCTGGCCGCCGGTCGAGACGACAACGCCTTTCGGCTTCTCGAAATCGACGATATCGAGGACGCGTTCAAGCGATAGTTCCTCGAAGTACAGCCGGTCCGACATGTCGTAGTCGGTCGAAACGGTTTCTGGGTTGGAATTTATCATGATGGTCTTGTAGCCCTCTTTTTGGAGCGTTTTGAGGGCCTGTACACACGACCAGTCGAATTCGACCGAGGAGCCGATGCAATAGGGTCCGGAGCCGAGAACCACCATCTCGTTCTTGCCCCGCTCAACGTCGTTCTCGGAACCGTGGTAGGTCATATAGAGGTAGTTCGTTTGCGCGGGGAACTCGCCCGCGAGCGTATCGATCTGTTTGACGACGGGCAGGATGCCCATGTTCTTGCGAATGGTACGGATGTCGGACTCCTTTTTCTTCTGCAGTCTTGCGATCTGCGCATCCGAGAATCCGAGACGCTTGGCTTCGCGCAGGAGCGTTTCGCTGAGTTTCGTGCGTTCCACTTTTTTCTCGTACGTGGCAATGTGCTGCATCTTGTCGAGGAACCACAGATCGATCTTCGAAAGATCGTGGATCTTTTGCGGGGTCACGCCGGCGCGCAGCGCGGCGAATATCGCAAGGATGCGCGTGGTCGTCGGATGTTTGATCTCGTCCAGATACGCCTTCTTGTTCGGGTAGGTTTTATTGAGCGGAACGTTGAGCATGCGGAGCGCCTTCAAGAGGACTTCTTCGAAACTCCGGCCTATCGCCATCACCTCGCCGACGGACTTCATCTCGGTACCGATCCTTTGTGCGGCGTTGTCGAATTTGGTGAGATCCCAGCGGGGAATTTTGAGCACGAGGTAATCGAGCGCGGGCTCGAAGCAGGCACTCGTTTTCTTCGTCACGGAATTCTTGATGTCGGTCAGCGCGTACCCAAGCGAGAGCTTCGCGGCGACGAACGCGAGTGGATAGCCTGTCGCCTTTGAGGCGAGCGCGGACGAGCGAGAGAGGCGTGCGTTGACCTCGATGACGCGATATTCGTCACTTTTTGGGTCGAGTGCGTATTGGATGTTGCATTCGCCGACGATGCCGAGGTGGCGGATGGTCCGTATCGCTATTTCGCGCAAGCGGTGGTACTCGGCGTTGGAGAGCGTTTGCGAGGGCGCGACGACGATCGACTCGCCGGTGTGAATGCCCATCGGATCGAAGTTCTCCATGTTGCACACCGTGATGCAGTTGTCGGCGCTGTCGCGCACGACCTCGTATTCGATCTCTTTCCAGCCGCCCAGGTATTCCTCTATGAGCACTTGCGACGTGATGCGAAAGGCTTCCGTCGCACGCGCCAACAACTCTCTTGCATCGCTAACGACGCCGGAGCCTTCGCCGCCGAGCGCGAACCCGGAGCGCATCATGACGGGAAAGCCGATCTCTTTTGCCGCCGCGAGCGCTTCGTGCGCCGAGCGCGTTGCCTTGCTCCGCGCGGTCTTCACCTTGATCTCGGCGAGCCTTCGCACGAAAAGGTCGCGATCTTCGGTGTCGCGGATGGTAGAGACCGGCGTGCCCAAGACGGCAACGCCGTACTTTTTGAGAACCCCGCGTTCCTCGAGCTGCAGCCCGAGATTGAGCGCTGTTTGGCCCCCGAAAGAAAGCGCTATCGCGTCGGGCTTTTCGCGCTTGATGACATCGAGCGCGAATTTTTCCGTGAGCGGCAAGAAGTAGACTTTGTCGGCGGTCTTATCATCGGTCTGCACGGTCGCGATATTCGGGTTCATCAAAACCACCTCGATGCCTTCCTCTTTGAATGCCTTGATGGCCTGTGAGCCGGAGTAATCGAATTCGCCAGCTTGGCCGATCTTGAGGCCGCCGGAGCCGAGCAGAAGTATCTTTTTTGGCTTTTTCATATTGCATTCTTCTTCAGGTCTTCGATGAACCGGTCGAATATCCAACCCGTGTCGGTCGGGCCCGGGGAGGCTTCCGGGTGGAACTGGACCGAGCGCCAGGGCATGGAAACATGCGCGATGCCTTCGTTGGAACCGTCGTTCCCGTTCGCGAACCATTCTTTCCATTGCGACGGCAGTGTCTCCGTATCGACCGCAAATCCGTGGTTCTGCGACGTGATGTAGCAGCGGCCGGTCTCTCTATCGATGCAGGGCTGATTCTGTCCGCGATGCCCGTACTTGAGTTTGTAGGTCTTTGCTCCCGCCGCGAGTGCGAGCAACTGATTGCCGAGGCACACGCCGACGATCGGTTTTTTGTCGGCCATCGCCCCTCTGATGTGCGCTATCGTCGCGGTGCATTGCGTGGGATCGCCAGGACCGTTGGATATCGCGAGCGCGCGGTAATCTTCGTGCGTAAAGTCATAATCCCACGGCACGCGGATGACGGTCGTTTCTTTCCGGACGAGCTTGCGGACGATGTTCTCTTTGGCGCCGCAATCGACGAGAACGATGCGGATAGGACCGTTCCCGTACACGCGCTTGCGTTTCGGGCTGACCAGGGCGACGAGATTTTCTTCGTTGGGGTCGGGGAATTTCTTCGGCGCTTGTTCGGCGAGTGCGCCGAGCATGACCCCGCGTTCGCGCAAACGCTTCGTGAGCGCGCGGGTGTCTACTCCGGTAATTGCCGGAACGCCGCTTTCTTTCAACCACTGCGAAAGCGACTCTTTCGCCGTGTGATGAGAATATTCTTGCGAATATTCCGCAACGACCAATCCCGAGACCTGGATTTTCGTCGACTCAAAATACCTCTTGTCAGGCACGCCGTAGTTGCCGACAAGAGGATACGTGCATACGAGTATCTGGCCGGCATAGGAAGGATCCGTGAGTGATTCGACGTAGCCGGTCATCCCGGTATTGAAAACGACCTCTCCGCTCATAGCCTTTTTGGCGCCGAACGACTCACCCTCGAACACCGTGCCGTCCTCGAGAAATAGCTTCATATAGAAAAAATCCCGCCGGAGGCGGGATAAACACGAGGATAAAAAAACACACCCGGGCGGGTGTCTTTGGCGGGAAGCTTCTTCCAGGTCATTAAAGCCGCAGTATAGACGACGGTTCCGGCTTGTAAATCGATGGGAACTGTGGAAAAGCCGCTCCGCTTCCTGTAGTGTACGGAAATGCAGCGTGAAGACCTCAAAAAATACGACCTTCCGGATGAGCCGGGAATATACCGTTTCCGCAAGGGAAGACAGATCTTATACGTCGGCAAGGCGACTTCGCTGCGCGATCGCGTGCGCAGCTATTTCGCGTCGGACCTGAACGAGGCCCGCGGCGCGCGCATCGTGGGGATGGTGGAACGGGCGACCGGGCTTTCATGGCAACAGACCGACTCGGTCTTAGAGGCGCTCATTTTGGAAGCCAACGAGATCAAACGGCATCAGCCGCCGTACAACGTCGATGAGAAAGACAACAAAAGCTTCAACTACATTGTCGTCACAAAAGAAGAATTTCCGCGCGTGTTGGTAGTGCGCGGGCGAGAGCTCTTTCAGAAATGGGACCAGAAGACCATCAAGAATCTGTTCGGTCCTTTCCCGGGCGGACTCTCGCTGCAGGAAGCGATGAAGATAGTGCGGAGGATATTCCCGTTCCGTGATTCCAGATGCAACCCGTGCGGCTCCGCGAAAAACAAGCTCTGCAAACCATGTTTCAACCGACAGATAGGGTTGTGCCCAGGCGTGTGCACCGGAGAGATCTCGAAAGAAGAATATGCGAAGCGAGTACGGAACATCTGCGAACTCTTTTCCGGCAACTTCAAAGGCCTCAAGCGCTCGCTCGCATCGCAGATGCGTGTCGCCGCGAAAGGAGAACGCTTCGAGGAAGCTGCGCAGCTGCGCCGACAGATAGACGCGCTAACGCACATTCGCGACGTTTCGCTCATCAAGGCGGACACGCTATCCGTTGGCGGCGGTACGCGCATCGAAGCGTACGACGTCGCCCACACCGGAGGCCACGGAACGGTCGCCGTCATGACGGTCGTCCATTCCGGCGAAGCCATCAAAGATTCGTACCGAAAGTTCACGATACGTACCGCGACCAACAACGACGTTGCCGCGCTCAAGGAAGTGTTGGAACGACGCCTCAATCATCCCGAATGGCCCTTGCCGCGGGTATTCGTCGTCGACGGCGCGGCGGCGCAGGTGAACGCCGCACGCAAGGTTTTGCGCCAAAAGGGGATAGAGGTGCCGCTCGTCGGCGTCGTCAAGAACGAATTCCACAAGCCCGAGCGCCTCATCGGGGACCGTCGCGCCATCGAGGCGTTCGAAAAAGACATACTCTTAGCCAATGCGGAAGCGCACCGGTTCGCCATCACCTGGCATCGCCGGCGCCGACGCTTGAGCGCGTTCGAAAGCTGAAATAGGGAGGTACAATTGTTCCATGATAGCGGGAAGGGTGCTTATCGTGCTTGCGTTGGCGGCGGTGCTCGCGGCCTCAGCGGGATTTTACGTCAACTACCGCGACCAGCAGACGGCGAAAGTCGACCGCATAACGTCGCTCGAACAGATACGCGACGTGACGCCGACGGTCTGCACGTATCAGATCGGTGCCTACGGCGCCGGGAGCAGCGGAGAGATGTACATCGCGAACAACGAGATCCGAGTCGAAGTGCCGGACCTGCAGATCAACGGATATTCCGGGAGCGTCGAAGCTATCATTGGCTTGGACGGGACACGCCTCATCGACCCGAAAAGCCTCCACTCGCTCTCCGGCGGCAACGGCGCACCGTTCGCCATCAACATGGTCATCACGAAGGCGCCGTGGAAATGTTCTCCGTGGTGGTTCTCGGATAACGGCCTTTTCACCATTCCGAATGCCGTGACGTTCTAGCGGCGACACCTCGCGATGGTATACTTTTCGCATGTCACGCACGATCGTCGGAGTGCTTCGCGGCGGAACGTCGAGCGAGTACGATCTTTCTCTCAAATCCGGCGCGGTCATCCTCTCTTCGCTCCCCGAAGAGAAATACGAAACGCGCGATATCTTCGTCGACAAAGGCGGCTACTGGCACTTGCGGGGCGTACCGGCTGAACCCTCACGGATACTGGCACAGGTGGACGTCGTCCTGAACGCGCTCCTCGGCGGCTCGGGCGAGGACGGCACCGTGCAGCGGATACTGGACAGGCACGGGGTCGCCTATGCGGGCGCTCGAGCGCTCGCGGCCGCGTTCTCGAACAACAAAGCGAAGACCAACGAGCTCGCGCGAAAGGCGGGGCTCCTCGTGCCGCGCAGCCTCGTCTTCAGCGTGGAAAACGCCGTGCCGACGAGGGACATGGCGCGTGCCGTGTTCGAGCGATTCGGGCCTCCGTACATCGTGAAGCCGACGACCGAGGGCGCTTCCCGCGGCGTCCTTCTCGTGCAGACCATCCTGGAGTTGCCGGAGGCCATCGGCGAGACGCTCGATCAGTTCGGTTCTGCGCTCGTACAAGAATTCATCCGTGGCGAGGACGCGCGTGTCGGCGTCATCGAAGGGTTCCGCAACCAGGAGCTCTACGCACTTCCGCCCGCACACATGCTGCATCCGGAAGGGAAGCATTTCATCGACTCTGCGACGAGGCAGGAGGGAATGGTGCAGCATGTCGTGCCGAGTAACTTCAGTGTCGCGGAAAAAAGAGCGCTCGAAGAGGCGGCGAAACGAGCGCACAAGGCGCTGGGACTTTCGCACTACTCGCGCACCGATTTCATCCTCTCGCGCGGCAAGCCGTACCTCTTGGAAGTAACGGCTTCTCCGGCGCTCTACGAGGGCGCTTCGTTCAAGCTCATGCTGGAAGCGGTCGGCTCATCGGTGCCGGAATTCCTGGAGCACGCAATTGCGCTCGCGCGAAATTAGCGGAATAATGCCTCGCGTAGGGCCGTTAGCTCATTTGGTAGAGCACCACATTTGCAATGTGGGGGTGACCGGTTCGAATCCGGTACGGTCCACCGAAAGCCAAAATCTCGCCTTCATGTATACTACATACTCTCTGGGGCATTGTGCTCAGAAGGGCTTCGGGCCTTCACTTTATTGCTATGGCCGGTAAAAAGACCAGAACACAGGCGTGGAAACAGGACTTCGAAGCAAGCTTCCTCGCAGCATACGACGACCACGCCGATGCCCTTTTCCGGCACGTGTTCCTCCGTCTGCGCGACAGGGAAGTAGCGACGGACGTCGTGCAGGAGACCTTCTCCCGCGCGTGGCTGTACCTCTCGAAGGGCAAGCGCATCGACTACATGCGCGCGTTCCTATATCGCGTTGCCAACAACTTGATCGTGGATGTATCGCGCAAGAAACGCTCCACCTCGCTGGATCGCATGATGGAGGACGACGGGTTCGAGCTGAGGGATGAGGCGGCCAAGGACCCGGCGGAGATCCCCCAGGCGCGGGAAGCGATGGCGCTCCTCACGTCGCTTGATGAGATCTACCGCACCGTCATCACGATGCGCTTTATTGAAGAGCTTTCGCCCGGAGAGATCGCCCAGCGCTTGGGCGTCTCCGAGAACGTGGTGTCGGTGCGCATCCATCGCGGCATCGCACGGCTCAGTAAGCTTATGAACAAGACCAACGCGGAAGCAGCTTGACAAATTCTCGGCAAGCCGCATGATTGGGCCGAATGTAAGTTTCCATGCGTAAGGGGGTAAAAGCCAACAGGCAAGGAAAGGTTGGTTACATTTTTTAGAAAAAGAAACACAAAGGCAACATGGCAAAGAAGTTGTATGTCGGCGGCCTTCCGTACTCAACGACGGAAGACGAGCTCCGCGACGCTTTCGCCGGCGCTGGTTCCGTTACCTCTGCGACCATCATCATGGATCGTATGAGCGGCCGCTCCAAAGGCTTCGGGTTCGTCGAAATGTCGTCGGACGAAGAGGCTCAGAAGGCGATCGACATGTGGAACGGAAAGGATTTCGGCGGACGCACGCTCACGGTCAATGAGGCGCGCCCGATGGAAGAGCGCCCGAGAAACGGTGGCGGCGGTGGATACCGCGGCGGGAACGGTGGCGGCGGCTACGGCGGCGGAAGTCGCGGTGGCGGACGCTGGTAATTTCCAGGTGTCACACGAAAAGCGGCGCTGGCTCTAGGGCCTGGCGCCGCTTTTGCGTAAGAAGACTCCCGGTAAGGCGTCTTTATCTACGAAGATGTATGGAAGGTGAATATAGGGAAAATCCTGGCACGGGGCTTTCAGCGCGGGAGAAAGACTCCATTCGTGCGCGATTGCGCGGTTTTATGGATGCGCATCCTGTCCGCGCGCCGTTTCACCTGCGCATGCTTGACGCTTTCTCGGCCGCCACGGAACTTTCCGTGCTGCAGACGCGAGGCGTGCAATTCGCCGCCGCGTCGCTCGCCCTGGTGCTCGTCGTCGGCACCGGCACGGCGTATGCCGCCGAGAGCGCGCTTCCCGGGGATGCTTTGTATACCATCAAGGTGAACGTCGAAGAGCCGATCCAGGGTGCTCTCGCGACCTCGCCACAGGCGAAGGCGCAATGGAGCGCCGAGCTTGCGACAAGACGGCTTTCTGAAGCGGAGACGCTCGCTGCGCAGGGTAAACTGACGCCACAGGCGGCATCCGCGGTCACGACCGGGCTCGACCAAGCGACGACGCAGTTCGACGCGAACGTGGCCGAAGTCGCGACATCCTCCGGCGACCAGGCTCTCGCCGTAGACCTTCAATCGAACATGCAAGCAACGCTCGCGGCCAACACGCAGGTTCTCCAGCAATTGCAAAGCGCGGTCCCGCGCGTGGCATCTTCGATCGCCCACATTATTTCGAAGGTCCGCACTCGAACGCTTGCGGTAGACAATGCTGTGCATCTGAAAGTTGCCTCGGCCGAAGACAACACGTCGGAAGGCCAGCTGACCGCGGGAGCATCTATCGTCGCGGTCGCGGCAACGGACACCGCGACTACCTCAAGCGGCTTTCAGAACAGGCGATACCATTCAGGCGAGGGGATCAGCGTTGGTGCGACCACAACGTCTCAAACGGCGGCGTTCGACGCGAGGGTAGAGCAACTGCGTGCCGATATCGCGTGGCGGCTGCATAGAACGACCGGCATAGAATTGTCGCCGGCGACCAGTTCCGAAGACGTCGCGACGAGCAGCATTGATACGAGCTTCGACGCTTCAACGACTGCGGCGACCTCGAGCGAGCCGGACAATACCGGGGAATCTGATCTGCAACTGTAACTATCCACATGACAGTACGCGCAAACGCGCGTTGTCATACATAATCAAGGCATGAAGCTCGGCGCCCTTCTGGGCTGGGGAGTAGTCATCTACGCCATACTATCGCTCGTGTGGTCAGGCATGACCGAATACGGGTGGACGGACGGCGTGCTGCCGTTTCTCGGGGAAGTCGTAACACTTCTCGTCGTGTGCATGTGGGCAGGCTCGGCGCTCAAGTTCCGCAGTTGGAAAGACGTGCTGCCGTATTCGATCGGCTGGGCGTTGATCGCCGCCGCGCTCGATGCCGTGTTCATCGTTCCGCTGAACGGCCTGGCCGTTTTTACGGACGTGAGCACCTGGGGAGGATACCTGCTCATCGCGCTCGTACCGCTCCTTTCGACGACATTGCTTCGCCACTACGCGCCGCATGGCGCATGGGAATCGTAACGCTATGGCGGACGAGTTGCATAGGGAACAGCGCTACCTCCACGGCCACCGCGTGCTTTTGCGCGCAGGACTCTCGCTCGTTGCGGCGTTCTCCTGGGTGTTCGTGTTCCAATATTTTCTCGTATTCTCGCAGGACATCGCCAAAGCGCTTTTCGCTTCGCTCATCGTTTACGCGTTCTCGCAGCTTACGCTCGCCGTCATCACGCCTTTCTCGGCCGCGCACCTGCGCCACGGCGTGAAGCGCGCGCTCGTCTTCGGTTCATGCCTCGCGGCGCTCTCGTTCGCCATCTTGGGAGCGACGCTCGCGGGATACTTTTCCGCTCCGACGGGGTGGGGAATCCTGCTGTTCGGCATAGGCCTCGGTGCTTACCGGGCGCTCTACTGGGTCCCGTATCGCCTCCAATCCGCGAATCTCGGCGGCACCCAGGGGGCGCTTTTTGAGCTCTTGATAGCGCTCATGCCTGCGTTCGCGGGCGCAACGCTCGTTTTGGTGGCGCTCTCGCCGCTTCGCCTTCTTTTCGGTGCATCCGCGCTCATGGCGCTTTCCATCGTCCCGATATTTTTCTTGAACGATTTCGGGGAACGCTTTGAGTGGGGCTATGCGGAAGTGTTCGGCAACGTATTTGATCGCAAATATGCAACGCTTTCCCTTCGCGCGGCGCTCTCGGGAGCGGAAAACACCGCGCTCTTTCTCGTGTGGCCGATCTCCATATTTCTTATTCTGGGACGTTCATACCTACTGTTCGGCTTCGTGATGAGCGCGTCGCTTCTCGTGCTGCTCGCGGCCCGCAGCATCTATCGCGGACTGCTGCGCACGGGCTTTTCGGGCGGGTCGTTGCCGCTCGACGTCATCTTTTCGATGTCGGCTTGGATATTGCGGCTCGCGGCCGGGACGCCCATCGCCATCGTTTTTGCCGACTCGTATGCGTACGTGAGCGCCCCCGCCGGTTCGCCGGAATTCATTTCGCGTGAACATGCCTCCGACACCGGCTCCTATCTCGACGAATTTACCGCGCTCCAGGAAGTTGCGATGGCGTTCGGGAGGATCGCGATGTGCATCGTCGTCGGCGCACTGCTCCTTTTGCTCCCACTTCCGATAGCGCTCGCCGCCGCGCTCATCATCGCTGCCTTCGCCGCCGGCATTTCCACGGCTCTCTCATACAAAACGCGCGTCCGCGCATATTAAAAACACAAAACCGCCCGGGAACATACGCTACGTATCCCAAGCGGTTTTCATTAGATGAGGCGAAGCTGATCGCCATCATCTTTCGGATGTTCTGTTGATTCGAGGTCGCGCCTCGAACCGAAGAACCCCTTTCTTCTGCGGAACATTGCCATGATGCCGTCCCGATAGCCTTCGCCGAGGCGACGACGTTCCGGAGAGGAATCTGGCACAAACTCCCGAACGACCGTTCCCGTCAGCAATGCCAATTTTGACCTAGCCGTGCGCCGCTCGTTCACGATTCGTCCCATGCCGTGGAATAGAAACCAGTCGACCTTGAGCGTGCCGGGTGGAGGAACAAGATCTGCGTACTTTTCGTTCGAACGCAAGAACTTCATTCCCGCGGCGACCTCGTGGTCGTCGAACGCTGGGAATGTCTTCTCTTCCGTCACGGTTTTCTCCGCGCGGTTCGTTCGGCATCCCGCTTATCACGGGCATACTGAATCCCAACTTGCCTCATGAGACGTTCAACATCCGCGCGATGGGTGATGCCCTTGCCACGGATAGCCTTGCCGATCGCTTGCGCCTCGGTCAAAGCATTCCCCGTGCGCTTAATTTCTGCCGCACGACGGGCCAGTTCTTTTACGTCAGCC
>DATJXE010000005.1:0-81292 GCA_035500505.1 Minisyncoccota bacterium | reverse complement strand
CGGGGACTCAACGCAACAAACGCAACAATTTATACTCCCAGCATTATATCACGACAACGATATTTGTCCAGCTTTTCTTCAAGAAAACAGGCTTTGCACGACCTCCTTTACGTCGTTCCCATCCGCCCGCCCTGCGAATTCCTTCAACACGGCGCCGGTGAGCTTACCGATGCCCGCAGCATCGGTTACGCCGAGCTCCTCTTTCTTGGCCCGGGCGACTTTCTCTATTTCCTCACGCGAGGCCGTTTGCGGCAGGTAGGACTCGATTACTTTGAGCTCCGCAAGCTCCTTCTCGGCCAGCTCCGCGCGGCCGCCCTGGGTGTACACGTCGGCCGCCTCTTTGCGCTGCTTAGCGAGACGCTTTAGGACGACGACGGCCTCGATGTCCGTCAGTACTTCAGTCGGCTTTCGGCCTTTGGCGACGAGTTCGTTGGTGAAAGCCGCGAGCGCGCCGCGCAGCGTCTGCACGCGCAGGTCGTCCTTGGCTTTCATCGCCGCTATCATGTCTTCGCGGATCTTTTGGCTAAGCATACAGGTCCAGTATAGCAAACATACAGCCGCACGGAGGCGGCTGTAAGTCATTCGATCTTCTTCTCCCATGTGAGCAACCCGCTTTCTGTGTCGAATATTGGCCGAAGTTTCGACTCAAAAAAAGTCCGGGTCGAAGGTCCGTTTTTGGTTTCGACGGTGGCAACCACGTACCAGTCACCGTTGCTATCTTTGTGGGCATGCAGCGCGAGCAACTTGAGTTCATTGGCCATGCGAGGCTCCTCCGAGGTGTCCCGTTCAATGCCTACCATAAACTGGTACATGTTACAATCGCCGCATGGAAATCGTGACACTTGCCCTGTTGATCCTCGCCATTGCACTCCTCGCGTACCTCGCGTTCCGCAAACCCGCGACGCAAGAAGGAGATGGGCAAGGGATGGTGCTCCTTCAGAACCAAATGCAGGAACTGGCACGCTCGCTTGATTCGCGCATGCACGAATCAAGCAAGCAGATGCACGAAACGATGCGCACACAGCTCGGCGAATCGACGCGCATCATCAAGGAGATAACGCAGGAAATAACCTCTGTGAAAGAGATCGGCCGACAAACACAGTCGTTCGCGGAGCAATTGCAATCGCTCCAGGACATCCTCAAGAATCCGAAGCAGCGCGGGATCTTGGGTGAGTATTATCTCGAAACGGTGCTCAAGAATGTGCTGCCACCGGGCATGTACAAAATCCAATATCCGTTCAAAAACGGAGAGATCGTAGACGCAGCCGTGTTCGTCAACGACAAGATCGTACCGATCGATTCGAAATTCTCACTGGACAATTACACGCGCTTCGTGACCGCGGCCGTGGGCAGCTCGGATCGCGTGGCCCTCGAAAAGACCTTCGTCAACGATCTCAAACTGCGCATCCAAGAGACCGCGAAATATATCAGGCCGGAAGAAGGAACGATGGATTTCGCGTTTATGTTCATACCAAGCGAGGGAATTTATTACGACCTGCTTACGAACCAAGTGGGCGCCGGCGAAGACGAAAACCTCATACAAAGAGCTGCATCGAAATACAAAGTCATCATCGTTTCCCCAACTTCGTTCCTCGCATACCTGCAAACGGTGATGCAGGGGTTGCGTGCGCTCGAGATAGAAAAACGCGCAGCGGAAATACAGAAGCGTGTCGGCGAGCTCCAAAAACACATCGAAGCGAGCGAAAAGTCGTATGCGTCGCTTGGCAAGGCGCTCAGCACGACCGTTTCTCACTACAACACGGGGTATAAGGAACTCGGCAAGATCGATAAAGACGTGTACCGGATTACGGGTTCAAAAGTCGGGGTGGAGCCCGACTCGCTTGAGAAGCCGTTGCTTGAAGAATAAAGCCGAGGCCCGTCCTTCATGACGGGCCTCCTTCGATCGTATCACCGTGTGTCCGGATTATGGCCACGAGGATGAGCGCGAACTCGAAAGCCGTGAAAAGCTTTCCGACTCCGAACCATCCGTTCGCAGCATCAATCCGCCCTTCTACCCAGTAGCTGAGGCCAGCTGCAATGCTGAGCACCACGACCCCTATCGCCGCGGACATCGCCAGTATAAAACGCCGTGGCAGACGATATTTCTCCGGCCGGTACGGTTCTCCCATCGCACGGTCTTCAAGGAACATGACAGCCTCCGGATTCTGAGCAGAACGTACTATTGCACACGCATTGGAATTAGGCTATAGTCTGCCGACGTATGGCCAAGATCGCGATCATAGAAACGGGCGGCAAGCAGCACCTCGTCACCGAGGGCAGCGTGTACACCATCGAAAAATTGAAAGGCTCGCACAAGGCGGGAGAGAAGCTCACGTTCGACAAGGTCCTCCTCGTCGACGATGGCTCCGCAACGAAAGTCGGCGCACCGTACATCGACGGGGCAAAAGTCTCGGCGGAACTCGTTTCGGAAGGCCGTGAGAAGAAAATAACCATCATCCACTACCGCCAGAAGAGCCGCTACTTCAAGAAAAGCGGGCACCGCCAACCGTACGCGAAAGTGAAAATAACGGCGCTGCCGTAGCGTATAAAATTTGGTCCCAGGGCGGGGTTACCGCCCTGGGGTCTGCTGTCATGCAACTCCATTTCCCGCCCGCGTGACGTCGACGTGAAATGTGACCCTAGTTTTGCAAACTAGCGCCTGTTGTCAATAGCGCTTCTGAGCGTTTCCGGGTCCGCATATTCGAGCTCCGAGCCCGTTGAAAGTCCGCGGCCGAGCGACGTGACTTTGATACCGACCGCGTGGGACATGAGCTCTTCGCGCACGCGCACGGATGTCGCATCTCCTTCGGGGTTGGCGGGGAAAGCGAGAATTACTTCTTTCAATTCTTTGCGCTTCGGAACGGAATCGAGCAGTTGCTTCATGCGCAAGCCGTTCGTCTTGTCGCTCGCAAGTGAGATGGTCCCGCCAAGCACGAAATACACGCCGCGATACGTGCCGCTTCGCTCGAGCGCTGCGAGGTCCGCGTCGTTCGCAACAACTGCCAGATACGAGCGGTCGCGTTCCGGATTCCCGCAAATGCCGCACACCACACCGTCTCCCGAAAAGAACCGCATGCATTCTTTGCACTGATGCACCGAGCCGCCCAGGGACTGCACGAGTTCGATGAACTCGCGTCGCGCGGCAGGGGAGGAGCGCAGCAGGAACTGCACGAAACGCTGCGCTTGCCGAGGACCGATGCCCGGGAATTTCTCGAAAAGCGAAGTCAGCCGTTCGATCGCGTCGGTCATGTCAGAACGGCGACTCGTCGCCCTCGACCACGGCCTGGGTCGCGAAGTCGCCGAAGTCGGCTTTTTCGACGGGCAGGAAGGTCGTTTTTTCCTCGTCGAACTTCAATTCGATCTTGCCGGTCGGGCCATTGCGATGCTTTTCGACCAGTATCTCGGCGATGCCGGGCCTGTCGGTGTTGTCGCTCATCTTGTCCTCGCGGTGGATGAACATGACGACGTCGGCGTCCTGCTCGATGGAGCCGGAATCGCGCAGGTCGGAGAGGCGCGGGCGGCCGCGACGCTGCTCGACAGCTCTCGAAAGTTGCGAGAGTGCGAGTACGGGCACCTCGAGCTCACGCGCCATCGCCTTGAGCGAACGCGATATTTCGGTGACCTGCTGCACCATCGAAGTGTCGGCGCGCGTATGGACGGGAGTTATGAGCTGCAAGTAATCGACGATGACGAGCTTCAGGCCTTTTTCGACCTTCAGACGACGCGCGGCGGAACGCATGCCCAGCACAGAGGTCGAGGGTTTGTCGTCGATGTAGATGGGTGCCTCGGAAAGGACGCCGAGCGCGGCCTGCAAACGGTCGAATTCTTCATCGTTCTTGATCTTGCCGGTGCGCAGCCGCCACGCGTTGACGCCGGCCTGCGCGGCGAGCATACGGTCCACGAGTTGGTCCGACGACATTTCGAGCGAGAATATTCCGACCGGAGTACCGTGTTTCGTCGCTGTTTGTCGCGCGATGTCGAGCGCGAGCGCGGTCTTGCCCATGGAAGGACGCGCGGCGAGGATGACGAGGTCGGATTTTTGCAGGCCGGCGAGCAGGTTATCGAGCTGTGTGAATCCCGTCGGCACGCCGCGCAAACCGGCTTCGTGTTTCTGCAAATGTTCGATGCGTTCCATCGCGGGGCCGAGCTCACCCTTGAGCTCTTTGAATCCGCGCATGCCGGGCGCCTGCGTCACCGAGAAGACCGCCTGCTGCGCCTCGTCGAGGACCTGTTCGACATCGCGATCCTCCTCGAATCCGAGTTCGCCGATCTTGTCGGCGGCGTCGATGAGCGTGCGCAGCACGTACTTGCTCTGCACCACTTCCGCGTAGTGTCGCGCGCTTCCGGGCGAGGCGGCGGAGTTCACGATCTCACCAAGGTAAGCCGCACCACCAACGTCTTTGAGTTCTTTGCGTTCTTTCAACTTGCTCGAGACTGTCACGACGTCGACGGGGTCGTTCTTCGCATGGATGGAAAGCATCGCGTCGTAGATGGTGCGGTGTTTGCCCGAATAGAACGAATCGATGCTTATCAAGTCCGCCGTTTCGTACATCGCGTTGGGAGAAAGCATCAGCGCGCCGAGAAGCGCTTTTTCCATCTCGACGTCCTGCGGAGGGACACGCAGACCTTCCTTTGCCATATCCGCATCCTAGCACGCGGGGCCGTTCTTTTATCTCACGCGAAACGGCGACCGTTGTGTTTTTCGTGTGGAAAAGCTAGAAGAGAAGAACAAAGACGAGAGCAAATAGCCCAGCAACGAGGCAATATACGGCGAAAGGCCGCAAGGTCCTCGTTTTGAAGTAATTTGTGAGGAACCGTACGGAAATGTAGGCGGCGACAGCGGCGCAGATGGCCCCGACGAGCGCCGCCCCCAAAATGCCGGACTCGGCGTGGAGCAGGCCAGGAACTTTGAGGACCGCGGCAGCGAGAATGATGGGCGTTGCGAGCAAAAAGGCGAAGCGGGCCGCGTTGGCGTGCGAAAGCCCGCTCAAGAGCCCGCCGGTCATCGCGGCGCCGGTGCGCGAGAACCCTGGGATGAGTGCAAGCGCTTGTGCCGTGCCGATAAAAAATGCTTGCGGGAACGAAAGATCCGCCAGGGCCTCGTCTTGCGCGGTTCCTTCGGGTGCGCGTTTGCGCAAAGCCTCGGCGCCAAAGAGGACGATGCCGTTGCCGACCAACGCGAGCGCGACCAAAATGCCGGAGCCGAACAGGTTCTGCAGTTTTGTTTGGAGGAGGAGTCCCAAGGCGCCGGCGGGGATGGTCCCCACGACGAGCAGCCAGCCAAGCTTTGCATAGGTGTCACCGGCAACTTGTCGGCGATAGAGCGAACGCAACACCCCGACGACGATGTTCACCCACTCGCGCCAATAGAACGCGAGCAGCACCAATGCGGTCGCGAGGTGGATGGCGACCACGAACGCCAGGAACGAAGAGGACGCCTCGTCGAGTTGCCAGCCGAGAACGTGCGGCAAAAGTACCGCGTGCCCCAAACTCGAAACGGGGAAGAGCTCGGTGACTCCTTGCAGAATTCCGAGGATGGCAGCTTGTAGAAAAGTCAGCATACGAATGTCAGAAACTCGAGTATCGATATCCTACATAAATTCCGACCACCGCGCCAACGCCGCTGAAAAATATCGATGACAAGGAAAGCACTCCCGCGCCCCACAAACTCGGAACCAAACTCCCAATGGTCGAGCCGACAAAAAGCCCTATCCAAACCAGCGGCTGGGATTGCATCACTCCAGTATATACTGGAGTGATGGACGCTCCGGTCTTAAGCACGTTCATCCTCCTCGCGGAGATCGTTGTAAGCGCATGCGTGTACGGTCTCATCTGGTACGCCTACACGCGTGGAACTTTTTTCCGATGGTTCGCGTACGGCGTACTTGCCTACGAGATCCTTTTCAACATTTCATATATGCTCGCTCACTTTTGGGGACGGGTCGAACCCTCTTCCGCGGAATTGCCGCCTCTCGCCGTCGGACTGGCGATCTTTCACGGCACATTTTCCATCATCATGTTCCTCGCGCTCATCGCGTTCTTCCTGTTCGCGTCGCGGGGCTACGCGAGAGGCGATAATTTCTTCCGTACGCATCGCTCGCTGACCATCACCTTCGCTGTCGCATGGGGCATCGCGGTGCTTTCGGGAGTCGTTTTTTATTTCGTACTTTACGTCTGACCCTCAACACCCGGTCGTCGCGTCTGCCCCGTATCCGTAGTAAATCGAATTAGTGCCGGAACATTGCCCGTTCGTGATAGTACCGCATCGACCGGAATGGTAATTGATTAGACTGGCGGGGAAATCATTCATATTTTCGGGGGTTTTATAGATCATAATACACGCATCTACTCCGTTACCACTGATGTACAAATAACCGGCGTCTGTGCTGTTCGGCCATGCCGATTCGTTCGGGTCGGTCGGCGCAACGGGCAGATATGGTTGGAGGGCTGCGGTAAGATTTGTCGCTGCGGGGCTTGTAATCGGGTTGCTGTAGTAGGTGTTTCGAGTATCAAATGAGGTCCACTTGGTTGTGCCACCGCTGAGGGTGATCGGATAGTGTCCGTTATCGTTTGCGTACTCTTCAAGAGCGGTCTCTATTGTGTGCATATCGGCCTCTCGCCTCGTATCGCGGGCCTTCGTTCGTGCGCCATTGAGCGCGGCCAAAATGATGGACGCAAGCATGCCGATAATGGCGATAACAACGAGCAATTCAATGAGAGTGAAGCCGCGACTTTTCATAGGAGATAATCGGTACTAGATGCGACGATGTAGGGGTTACGGTTGAGGGATACCGCTTGCGTCGAGTGTGCCCGGGGGCGGGAGTGGATTTGAGGCCCTAGAAGGGCCGCCTCGTGGCCAATAGATCCAAAAGGTGACAGCTGCGGTCACGATGAAAACTGCGATCAGAAGTGTGTTTTTTCTGTTGCTGCCGGCGAAGAGTTGGAAACCGGCAGAAGAATGCCCGGGTTCGGCGCCGGAACTTTTTTCTGTCACTCGGCCCTTTGTTTGCAACTCCGCAAGCATTTTCTCCGCCTCTGCTATTTCGTCGGCAGAGGGAAGTGGTTGCTGCGCCAGAGCGTCCGAACTAGATTTATTCGCCTCCATGTTCGCATTATATACAAGAAAGGCCGTCTTGGCGGGACGGCCCCTTGCTTCAGTTTTAGAGCTACGCATTTGAGCAGACGTGGACGTAGTCGCCATAGCCCGACGCCGGACTTGGCCACGTCTTGAACGTTTGGACCGAATCGAAGTGCCTGTCCAATATCGGCATCCGAACCTCGAGCGACGTTTTGTATTCTTTCATCAAGACATTGTCCTTCAGGATGTCCGCCGTATAGGCGATGACATCATCGGGAGCGCCGTTCCGGATCGTTTCCATCAAGTACTCGCTCTCAAGCTTTGCTGAAGCTACTTTTCTTCCGCGCTCGCTCGAGAACTTTTCGATGTAACAATCCGATATGATGGCGAAGCCGCCCCGCTGGACCCTTTGCGCGATATTCGCGATCGCATCCTCCTGCCTTTCGTCAGGAAAATGATGCAGAGCGCCGGTGCACAAAACCACGCTGAAGTACAGTGTGGGATGCCAGTCGAGCAAGTCGCCCCTTTCGAAGGTAATCCGCTGGTAGCGACGTCGGCAGTACGAGATGTGCTGCCGGTCGATATCGACGCCCCACAGCGCAAGTCCGGGATGCTTTTCGGCGATCTTGCCGAGCAAGTAGCCCGGGCCGCACATCACGTCCAACAGCGTGCCGGTCTTTGGGGCCATCTCGTCGACCAGTTGGAGTACCTTGTCCAGGGACTGTTTGTAGGGCCAGTAGGCAAGAGCCTTCTCATAGACCTCGGATTCTGAGGATTCTGAGTGTTCCATCCGAACCTCCCGCAATTCGTTATTAGCAAAGCGCACCGTACCACGATTCTTAGAGCGAGGTCAACTATAGCAAGCTCCAGCGGTGCCTCCATTGTTCGGAAACCTAAAATTCGGAAACCTAAAAAAAGAGAAATATCGCGCTTGCCGTCGCGGAGAATGAGAGCGCGAACGGAGGCGCTAGGATTTACCGTTGAGGTACTTGCTGGCGATACTTAATGCGAACGAGGGCAAGATGATGAAAACGGTCGTGAACAAAAGCTTTATCAAAATTATGCTTAGAGCGGAATCGGCCTTGTCCGGACCGGAAGAGGTGAGGACTACCAAGATCCCTACGATGCCGAACGCAATTGATGAATAGATGAACACGCGCGTTGCTATCTCCTGCATAGACTCAGCTTACCAGTCAAAACCATCCTCGCAAACAGTGAGCGCGCTTACCCCCGAACTTGGAAATG
This sequence comes from Minisyncoccota bacterium, assembly GCA_035500505.1. GTDB lineage: Bacteria > Patescibacteriota > Minisyncoccia > Phycocordibacterales > UBA2100 > UBA10103. The sequence goes on along the minus strand of DATJXE010000005.1, from coordinate 72,969 downwards.
TTCAGAATTTTAAATTGGAAAAAGATTGAGAAGGAGGTTCAGACGCCTTCGAAGACATTTTTAAGATTTGGCCGCTACCAAATAAATGGAACAAGCCGGTAACGGACTTTTTGCGTATATTCGGTATAGCCAGGTAAGTCTTTTCGTAATATCCTCTCTTCATCTAAAAGCCGCCACAATAGCACCGGGAAAAATGGAACGATAAGTGCTATGGTCCACCACGACCCGAATGCAAGTGGCATTCCGACGAAAAGCAAAATAGCTCCGGCATACATAGGGTGTCGTACATAAGCGTATGGTCCGGTGTCCACCACTTTCTGACCCTCTTCCACCCGAATGTTTGATGCCGCCCAGGAATTCACTTTAATTACCCAGAAGATAAAAAGGAATGAGAGCACGATAATGACGTTGCCGAGGATACTCATCCATGCGGGGACTGGCGAGAGCCCGTATCGATGATCAAGTATCGGCAAAATCATGAAAGCAAAGAACGAGATAATGATCAGCGAGACGATAATCTTTTGTGAAGCTCCTTCTTCCTTCCATGGTCCGGCATTCATGCGTCGCTCCAAGAGCGGCTTGTCATAGATTGCAAGGTAAATCCCGAATGCCTGGGTCGAGAGCGTAAAGACCGCCAAAAATACCCAACCCTGCCAATAGTGCCAAGTGCCAGCGGAAAAATAGATGATAGCCGCAAAGAAAATAAGCCCAGCCACCGACTGCATGACCCCCTTCCAAATAAGTCCTTTCATTTCGTAACGATACACCCGCTGATGGTAGGTTGCTAGAACTCTAGATTGGCAAAGTGTCGCTAAAGAGTTTGAGGCGTTGAACTCGACTTTCTCAGCTTATACCATCCGACGATGATAGGCAGCGCGAAGGTCAGCAAGTAATACAGATACACATCGAGCTTGTAGTAGCCGTCGGTAGGTTTGAGGAGAAGCACGAGGAAAAGGTAATCACAAAGGATCGCGATGATCGTCCACACGATACCGATGGAGAAATAGTATCTAAGCGAGGTTCCGTGGATTATCTTTATGAGGATCCAGAGTGTGATAACAACGCCGATGGGCATGATGACCCAGCCAATGATCGAAGCGGGCACAAATGCGAAAAATACGAATCCGAGCACGTATCCAATGAGCCACAGGAGGAAACCCCATCCAAGAGCGTCTTTAAGAAATTGCGGATTCACAAATCAATTGTACTCCGTTATTCATACTTCGTGCGTATGCCTATAATCAACCAAAATATCCACGTGAGAGTAGTGATGACCGCGATGGCGAACGGAAACCAAAACGCAAAGATTGCGAGCGTGGTGTATAGGATGAATGCATAATACCCGTAGGTAGTATTTTGACGGACTGTGGGCAGCACCTTTTCATTCTTCGCGAGATTATTTTTGATCGCCGCACGACCGAGCAGTATCCAGCCGATGGATTGCATTGCGATGACGGCATTGTATAGAACGACGGCTGGAGCAGCGTAATCGGTCAAAAGATATTGGCCGAGGAGGGCAGTGGGGAATGGCATAAAGACGACGGTGAGCAGCAGAAAGCCGTTCGCGTAGATAGACGAAGCAGATGATCTGTTTACGAGCTTGAAGCTGTTGTGATGGTTCACCCAACTTATGAGGATGATGGTAAAACTTAATACGAAAGCGAAGATGGATGGGGCGATATCTCGGAGTGCCAGCCAAAAGTCGGAGCTGGAGTGAATAAAGGCCGTCGCGGGTAATTTGACGTCGAGGATAAGGAGCGTCAAGGCAATCGCGAACACGCCATCGCTGAACGCCTCAATTCGAGCATTGGAGTTCGTTTCTTCCACGTCTCGATTATACGCCCAAACCAATATTCCTCACTTACTACTGAGTCAAGAGTTGCTCCCGAACTTGGACGTGTTCAGAACTTTGGATTGGAAAGCGTTGGAGAGGGAACTAAAGACTTTGGAGTTTGCATAAAGAAAAACCCCACAGACTAGCTGTGGGGCACCGGAATATCCGGATTTTATTTGTCAGTTGGATCGACTTGGCGTAATCATCACTTGTCCCGTCGAGAGGTCAATCCCGATTGGATTAGTTCCGATACGCAAGACAATACCAAGCGTTGACGGAATTGCATCCACCACGGGCTTCGTCGGACGACGTGTGACCTGTGGCTTTGCAGGAGCCTCGGGCATCGGCGTCACTTGCGTGGGACGCGATGCCTTCGGGTTTTCCGCCTGAGGTACTGTGGCAACTCCCGAGTCGCGGGTAGATGACGGCACCTTAGCACCATCATCACACCCAGCAACCGCGAGAAGGAGCGCACAGGCTACCACAACAGTCCAGACTTTTCGCATCATTCGGCTGCTCCCTTGGGAGTGCCCCGCGGTTTGTTGCCGCGGGGCACAACCTCGTCCTTACTTTGCCGCGGGCGCCTTAAGGGCGCCTGGCATGCTCAGGAGGGGGCTTGCGACAGCCGGGGCTGGCCCGACGAACGTCGTCGGCAGCTTGCCGTCGGTGTGATCGCCGAACGAGCGAACAGCCTGCGCCTGCGCCAACATCTGGATGATCTCGGCGTATGGCTGAAGCCGCTTGGCGATGTCTTCGTCCTGCATGGCGATGTACTTGCGGTTAACCGCGTCCTGGACAGGCGGGTCGAATTCCGCGGTATCGGCCCAACCGAGGAAGTCGATGGAAACACCCAGTGGATCGAAGTAGGCGATCGTGCCCTTCTTCACATCTTCTTGAATCTCGATCCACTCCAGGTGAGCCTGATCGAAGGTGCGCTTGCCGATCTCCGAGCATACCAGCACCTGCACCTGCTTGCGCCCCACGTCGTCCATCACCTCCGAGAGACTGCGACCATACTGAACCGACTGGAAGACCTGCTGGCCGTCCGATTCAATATCGCCGGTCGGTTTGTACGGCTTGGCAGCATTGACGCCGAAGTTGTACAGGAACTTGGCGGCATTGGCCTCGGTCACGTGAGCACCGACTGAGACACTGGCCTTGATGTTGATGCCGTCGTTACTTTGGCAGGGGAAACGCTCATCCGCTTGTACATTCGTGCCGCGGTCAGGTTTTGTCCATTCCTGACTGTACCGCGTGCGATCCACCAAGATGAGCACACCGGTGTTCGTGAAGTAGTCGTATCCCGAAAAGAAGCTGTTGCCGGCGGAATTGGTCAGCTTCTGATGCGGGATCTGGAAGTACTTCGCCGCAACCTTACCACCTTTCGATGGGTTGTTGGGGTCCATCGGTGTGTTGAGGTAGTCCTCGGAGTTCATCTGCGCCTGGTTGTCCTTGTTGGCACCGAAGCCCGGGATCCAAAATGCCGACCAGTTGGGCGGAATCGGTATGACCTCGGTACGATCGGTCTTGTTGAAGAAGGCGTAGCTGTTGTGGGCGGAGCCCAGCAGCAATGCGCCAGCCGCAACGAGAACCACGAGCTGCGTCGAAGCGTTCTTGACGGCGTCCCTGATTGGCTTGAACCAGATCAGGATGAGCACCACAAGGATCGCCAGCGACAGCACGACGCTGAGCGACGAGAAGAAGTTCATCGTGTAGACCGCCTTCAGGTAACTCTGGTCGCTGTTATCGAACTGGCGACCAGCCACTTCGCTGGTGATCAACGTCGCCTGCGGGTTGTAGGCCATCATGACCCACCCGTAGACGAACAGCGAGACGACTGTCAGCACGACCCGGGCAAGAATGCTCTGAGGGGCTGCAGTCTGAGGCGCAGGCCCTTTGGGCTCCTGCGACGGACGCGAGGTAGATTTGGCTTTCGCCATGTAAGTCTCCTTCGAATTGCGACTGTGTTGTGTCAATAGGATCGGGATAGTCGCCAATCCCATACCTGAACTAACCGCCACTATTTTAGGACACAAAAACGGAAATGTCAATAGTTGCTCCCCGGGTAGGATTCGAACCTACAACCAACTCCTTAACAGGGAGCTGCGCTACCGTTGCGCCACCGGGGAATATTGGGAATGTAGCGAAGAGTATAGCGGATTCAAGATGAATCTCAAAAAGCGGATTACAATACCTCGATGGATACTGATGTCATCATCGTTGGCGCGGGAGCGTGCGGACTCGTGGTGGCTCGAGAACTGGCGAAGGCGGGGAAGAAAGTCCTCGTGCTTGAGGCGCGGAACAGGATTGGGGGAAGGATCTGTCCGCTTCCGGAAGAAACGTGGGGCTATCCCGCGCAAGGCGGTGGGGAATTCGTGCATGGAGCGGCTCCCGTTACACACAAACTCGTCGACGAGGCCGGGCTCACGCTCATCCATCCCATTCCGTGGTGGGAGATGCGAGACAAAGACGAACCCGTCACCATTGATCCAGCCGTGCTTCGCGGAGACACGCTTGAGAACAAATTGAAGGAACTCAAAAAGGACGAGACCGTCTATGAATTCCTCGAGCGAGAATTTCCGGGAGAAGAGAACAAGGCGCTCCGCGACATGACCTACCGTCGCGCCGAAGGGTATGACGCGGCCGATCCGAAAAGGATGAGCGCGTTCGCCCTTCGCGAGGAACTAAGCAATGAGAACGGTTGGGTGCAGAAAAATATCAAGGAAGGCTACGGAGCACTCGTAGGTTTTCTGCAAAAAGAATGTATGAAATATGGGGCGGACATCCGGCTGAATAACCGCGTTGTGCGGATCGAGCACGGACGGAATGGCGCGATCGTCGCATGCGAAAACGGAACGAAACTCAAGGCCGCGAAAATCATTACCACGGTGCCGCTCCCGCTCATCCAAGAAATAGAATTCGCGCCGGCGATACCGGAAAAGCTCGCCGCCATATCGCAGATAGGGTATGGGACAGTCATCAAGACGCTCGTTCGGTTCAAAACCAAATGGTGGGCAGGGAATCGCGAACATCACTTCGAGCGCATGTTCTTCCTGTTCTCCAACGAACGCATTCCGACCTGGTGGACGCAATATCCGGAACTTGGTGCGGCGCAAACAGTCTTGACCGGCTGGATCGGCGGACCGAAAGCGCACGCGCTTGCCGCGCTCTCGGACGAAGAAATATTGGATGTCGGACTTACCTCGCTTGCGAACATTTTTGAGCGCCCGGTCGGGGAGTTGCGAAGCGAGGTCGTCGCGGCGAAGGTCATGAATTGGGAAAAAGATGCTTTGGCGAAAGGGGCATACAGTTATCCGACACCGGAAACCGAAGCCGCGCTCAAGATCTTGGGTCAGCCGGCGAATGACGCGCTCTATTTTGCCGGTGAAGTATTCGGCGGCGATGCCAACGCGACCGTCGAAGGCGCGCTCGCGTCCGGACAGAACGTCGCTCGCGAACTGTTGTCGCAATCCACACCAAAAGCGAAATAATGGCCTGTGTTGGCGCGTATAGTAGGTAGTGGGTAAACAAAAAGGGTGCACGAAAATGCAGGCGCTTGCGGTCAAAACGCCGACTGGCACGTTATTGTTCGAGAGTGGTAGAGAGTTGCCGAAAGTACACGTGTTGCACGAATTGCTGTGGCAGCTCGATATCGCCATCCAATGCAAGGATATGGACTGCGTTCGGGGGTTAGAGCGATTGATCCAATTCCTTATTCCTCCCGGACTGTACGAAGGGTATCTCGGGGACGACCTCGAAATATCCCAGGTACACGTCTCACCGGAAGCCATCGTGCGGAAGGGAAGCGGGGCCAACATCCACAGCTTCGTCGTCATCCTTGATGTGTTGGACGGCGCGAACTCGGTTGGGCAAGAAGAGATGGAACTCTTCGAGTTCCTGAAGGAAGTCAGGCGCGTTCGTCCACCGGGGAAACAACACGTCGGGCCGCGGTTCTGGCCCTTTTGATCGAAGCTCTTTCAACATGGCCCCGCACGCTGCGGGGCCATTTCACGCTTTATAATGGTTTTTCAGGTATACTTTCGATATGAACATCCGCATCAAAGCGACCAATTATCAGATGACACCGGAAACGTCCGATTACCTCGACGACCGTATCGCGACGCTCGAGAAATTGCTCGGCTCCGACGCCGAGGTTGCGCGTTGCGAGGTGGAAGTAGGGAAAGATGCCGGTGGACAGCGTCACGGCGACAATTTGTATTTCGCCGAATTCCATATCTTGTATCCGGGCGGCTCGGTGCGCGCGACCAACCGTTCCCAATCCATCAACGGCGCCATCGACGATGCCAAAGAAGAGGCCGCGCGCCAATTGCGGCGCGCACGCAAGACGCACATCCGTTTGTGGCGGAAATCCGGTGCGGCGTTCAAGCGGCTTTTGCGGATGGGGGATTAGAGCGGCCGAGCGCCGGAGTTCAGGAAGTCCACATATGGCATCTCTTTTTTCCCTTCGGGCTTCACGAGGTCGATGACGAGCTTCGAACCCTCGAGGTGCGCATCGAGGATCTGCACTCGCAGTTTATTGCCCGCGCGGTCGAAGAAGGCATACGTACCCGGCCAGCCCTCGAATGCGCGTATTTTGAGGAGATTTTTGTACGGATCGGCGTTCAAGTCCAAGAGGCCGTCTTCTTTCGTGAACTTTTCTGTGTAGGTCGCAAGGTCATGATTTTGCTTTTGGGTCTTTATCTTACCTGCGACCCAGAGCGGAAGTATTTGTGCGAGAAGCTTGCCACCCTCATGCGCGAGCAGCGCGTCAAGCTCTTTGCCGTGCGGCGGCCACGCCGAAATGGGAATTTTCTTTTGCGCCAGGAGTGGGCCGTGATCCATTTCTTCATCGAGCAGCATGATGGAAACACCAGTTTCTTTTTCATCGTTCAGGATGGCGGAGCGTATCGGCGAGGGGCCGCGTAGTCGCGGCAAAAGCGATGGGTGCACGTTGAGGACGCCACGTTTTGGTATGTCCAAAAGTCTTTTCGGGAGTATCGCGCCGAACGAGGCGACCACGAACACATCCCATTCATCCTGCGAGAGTTCGTCGAGCACGTTGTCCGCCATGCTCGCCGAGTCGATAACGCGTTGTGGCGTCAACCCGGCAGCCGCCAATCCGGAGAGGACGCCCTCCGAAAGCGGCGTCGTGCCGAAAAAAGCAAATTTAATTTTTTCCTTTTTCATCGGGTTTTTCATCATAGAGTTCTTTCGCTTTGTCCGTGTAAAGGATTCCTTCGAGGTGGTCCATTTCGTGCTGGAAGACGTGCGCAAGGAAGCCGGACGCGCCACGGGTGAATGGGCGGCCTTCTTCGTCGTACGCGCGGATGGTCGCTTTTTCCGCACGCGGAACGATGCCCCACTTGCCGCGTATCGAGAGGCAGCCTTCGTGTTTTTCCTTGCGGCCGCGGGAAAGCTTGAGAAGTTCCGGATTGATATACACCTGGTCGGGGAGTGGCGGTAATTCTTTCTCGACCTTTTCGTCGGTCGCATCACCTCCTTCCTGCTCGTCCCGCGCGTTGCGCGCATCCCGCGCCAATGCCCGACCGGACACGATAAAAAGTCGCAACGGCTCGCCGACCTGCGGCGCTGCGAGGGCGACGCCGTACTGCTCTTTGGCAAGAAGTGTTTTCATATCTTCTACCAGGCCACGGATGCGTTTCGAAGTGATCTCGGGCACGGGGACATCTTGCGCTTTTTGGCGCAACAGCGGATTCGTTTCTTGTGGAAGTATCGAACGCATAGACTGAAGTGTACAATACGCGCATGGAGCATATCAAAACGCACATCAAACGCACGCTTTCGAAGGCAAAGCAGACCGAGCGCGGCGAACTCCTGAAATATTTCTGCGAACGCATCAACGCGCAGCGCGTGCGCGACGGCTATCCCAAGGTGACGATCGCACGGATGGGCAAAACGCTCGAAAAGATACCGACGAAAGACCTCTATTATTTGAAACGGGTCTGCGATGATGCGACTAATTTCTCGAAAAAGTTCTGGTACCTGTTGAATCCCGAGAAGTATAAAAAATAAACCCCCTTGGGGAAGGCGTCGCGGTTCCGTGGCTTGGGGAACCGCAAGCCCTCCCCTCGGGGTTCGGGCGGTACCGGTAAGCTGCCCGTTCCGCGCGATACCTTAGTCGCGGAGCGCTGATTTGTCAAAGCGGCGCGAAAGGATACAATGCCCAGGCTATGGCGTATTCTTTTTCTCCCAAACTCGGCATCGACCTCGGTACGACGACGGTCCTCGTCTTCGTTCCCGGCAGAGGCATCGTTCTCAACGAGCCCTCGGTCGTCGCAGTGTCCGTGCGTGACAACAAGATCCTAGCGATCGGCAACGAAGCAAAAGAAATGGTCGGCCGCACGCCGGATGAAATCATCGCTTACCGGCCCATGAAGGACGGCGTTATCGCCGATTATCGCGTGACGGAGGCGATGTTGCGTTACTACATCCGCAAATCGCTCGGCAGATGGAATCTTTTCAAGCCGGAAGTGATGGTTTCCGTGCCTGCGGGAGTGACCTCGACGGAGCGGCGTGCGGTGGTGGAAGCGGCGACGAAGGCCGGCGCGCGCGAAGCATACGTCGTCAAAGAACCCATTCTCGCCGCCATAGGCGCGGGCATTCCCATCCACGAGGCACGCGGGCACATGATAGTAGACATCGGCGGCGGCACGACGGACGTCGCGGTCATCTCGCTCGGCGGCATCGTCGCTTCTACATCCGTGAAATGCGCCGGCAACGCCATCGACCACGCGATAGCGGATTACATCAAAAAGACCTTCAACCTCGGCATCGGCGACAAAATGGCCGAGGAGATAAAGATACAGATCGGGTCGGCCGTGCCCGTCGATGAAGAACTCACGATGACGGTGAAAGGACGTGACCATCTCACCGGATTGCCGCGCTCCATCGAGCTCGGCACCAACGAAGTGGTGCGCGCGATAGGGAAGGAGTTGCGCACGATGATCCAGGCCATCAAGGACGTGTTGCAAGACACGCCGCCGGAATTGGCGGCCGACATCATCGACAACGGCATCACCATGACGGGCGGCTCGTCGCTCCTGCGCAATTTGCCGGAACTCGTCTTCCGCCGCACCGGCGTCAAAGCGCGCCTCGCCAAAGACGCACCTTTCTGTGTCGCCAAAGGAACCGGCGAAGCACTCAAGCATTTGGATACCTACAAAAAAGCCATCATCGCGAAGCGGTAGGGTACAATCCAAAATATGGATTTTGTCGGCAACGTGCAGCTCGTGGCGGGAGATTCGTCAATTCTCGAAACCATAGTCGAATTGCTTCGGAAAGAGGGAATCGAGCCGCGCGGGAACCCGGATGTGTACGTGCGAGAGTACGGTTCGTTCGGCGTGGACGAAGCGCGGGAGTTGAGTGCACGGGCAAGTTCGCGCGCGATTTCCTCCGCGCGCCGCGTTTTCATCGTGTTCGCTCCGAGCATGACGAACGAGGCGCAGAACGCACTTTTGAAGACACTCGAAGAGCCTTCCGCCGACGCACTGTTTTTTATAGTGGTGCCGTCGCCGCAGATGCTATTGCCGACGCTCCGCTCGCGCGCCCAACTGCTTGCGCTTGGCGCCGACCGGAACGACCTTCTCGTCGATCCGGCCGCTTTTTTGAAAGCAAAACAGGAAAAGCGCCTCGACATGCTGAAGCCCTTGCTCGACAAAGACGAGGACGATAAGCGCGACCTCGGTGCTTCCATCGCGTTCCTCTCCGGGCTCGAACAAGAGCTTTCACGCGACGTCGAAAAGAACCGGGAGGGCCTCGAAGCCGTGTACCGAGCACGAAAATTCATCGGGGACAAAGGCTCGCTCGCCAAGGCACTTCTCGAACAAGTCGCTCTCCTGATTTGATATACTGCTGCAATGCCCTACGACTTCAAACAGCTTGACCAGAAATTCGCGGCCGCCAAAGAGTGGCTCGCGAAGGAATTCCGCAACTTCCGCACCGGTCGCGCCAACCCGGCCATCCTCGACGGTGTGCAGGTCTCGGCGTACGGCTCTTTGATGCCGTTGAAACAACTGGCGCAGATCGGCGTCGAGGACGCGCGCACCATCCGCGTCCAACCGTACGACGCATCCACGCTCAAGGACATCGAGCGCGCGATAACCGCCGCCAATCTCGGTGTCGGAACGTCATCCGACGGCAGCCTGGTCCGCGTCACGTTCCCGGAACTCACCGGCGAGCGCCGCACCGAACTCGTGAAAATGGCGAAAGCGAAAGTGGAAGAAGCCCGCACCACCATCCGTGTGGCGCGTGACGAAGCGTGGAAGGAGATCCAGGAAAAGGAGCGCGATTCGAAGATAACCGAAGACGACAAATTCTCGCTCAAAGACGAATTGCAGAAGAAAGTCGATAAGGCCAACGAAGATTTTGAGAGCGCGTTCAAGGCGAAAGAAGCGGAGATGGGCGCATGACCCAAAGCGCAGCAGTATGACAGTGGTGTTGGTCATCGTCATACTCGTATTCCTCATTCTCGCGCACGAGTTCGGGCATTTTGCAGCGGCAAAACTTTTCGGCATTCGCGTCGATGAATTCGGCATCGGGTTTCCGCCGCGCGCCATCCTCTTCGGCAAGGCGGGCGGAACCGAATACACGCTCAACTGGATACCGTTCGGCGGGTTCGTGCGGCTCTACGGCGAAGAGGAAGACCGCGACCAGCACGGAAGGGGAAGCTTCATCGATTCTCCGCGCTGGAAACAGGCGATAGTACTCGTCGCGGGAGTTTTGATGAACGCTATCGTCGCGTGGGCGCTTTTTGCCGGTGCGCTTGCGACCGGCGTGCCGAGCATCGTCGACCAGCTCCAGCCCAACGAGACCTCACAACTTCTCGTGTCAGACGTCATTCCCGCCTCTCCGGCCTCGGCTGCAGGCATCACGGCCGGCGACAGGATCCTTTCTTTGGAAGACCAGCAGGGAAACATGCCTGCGGCGCTTACGCCGACCGCGGTCGCCGCGTTCGTGGAGGATCGCGGCGGACGGCAGCTCGTGCTCACCTATTTGCACGGTAATGCGACGACCACGTCGACCATCATTCCCGCGAATTCCGTCGACCCGCAGAATGCCGGCCGCCCCGCGATCGGCGTTGGCCTGGTGCTCGTCGCCAACGTCGCTTTGCCGCCCCTGGAGGCCATGCATCAAGCGTTGTGGACGACGGAGGGCTCGTTCGTCATCGTTTCCCAAAGTTTGTGGCAGATATTGAAAACGGCCTTACACGGCTCGCCGGACCTCTCCGGTGTCGTCGGACCGGTCGGACTCGTTTCCCAGGTGGGCGATGCCGCGAGGAACGGGTGGGGAGAAGTGCTCGAGCTCGCAGCCTTTATTTCGGTCAACCTTACGATAGTGAATCTCATTCCCATTCCCGCGCTCGACGGCGGCCGCCTCGTCGTACTCTTTCTCGAAGCCATCATGCGCAAGAGCGCGCCCAAGCTCGTCGTTCAGCTTCTCAATACCATCGGCGTCGCGCTCATCATCCTGCTCATGGTCACGGTGACCTATCACGACATCGCGCGGTTGTTTACATAAAAAGATTGGCCGGTGACACGAGGTCACCGGCTCTTGTTTTTGTTGGCGCTCAACAGGGGAGCGCTTACACCCGTCCTCCCAGACTCGGGCCCTTCCGATTCGATCCGCCATGCTGCTGCATCGGCATCATTTGCGAAACATTGGGATCAGTCGTCGGTTCTTCCAGGAGGCGGAATGGCCGCGTGTACTGAAGGGGAACATGTCGCGGCGTTCCCTTGGGATGCGGTAAGTATTCCCGCCCATCGCTGTGTTTCATCTTTTCCTTTTCCCTCTTTATTAAGGTCGAGCCTTGCAGAATCGCGAAAAGAACACCTGCGAGGTGTCTCGTGCTATCCGACCAACAGGGGGCGCACAAGCCGGAGCAGTGTACCTGGATTTTGATGAAGGTCAAGTGAAGTTGTCGCGCGATAGGGAAATGCGTTATGATAGGGCGCTATGCGCCAATCGGAGCTTTTCACCAAAACCCGGAAATCCGCTCCGAAGGACGAGGTCGCGAAGAACGCGCAGCTCCTCATCCGCGCGGGATACATTCACAAAGAGATGGCCGGCGTATACGCCTACCTGCCGCTCGGGCTGCGCGTGCTCGAGAGGATTAAGCAAGTCGTACGCGAAGAGATGAACGCGATCCGCGGACAGGAGATCATCATGACGGCGCTGCAGCGGAAGGAGTTGTGGGAACGCACAAGCCGGTGGAGCGACCAGGTCGTGGACGTGTGGTTCAAATCGGAGCTGAAAGCCGGCGGCGAGGTCGGCTTGGCGTGGAGCCACGAAGAACCGATCGGCGACATGATGAAGAATTTCCTATCGAGCTACAAGGACTTGCCCGTATCCGTATATCAATTCCAAACGAAATTCCGGAACGAGGCACGCGCGAAAAGCGGCATCATGCGGGGGAGGGAATTCGTCATGAAAGACATGTATTCCTTCGCGGCGGACGAGGCGTCGCACCTTGCATATTACGAATCAACGAAGCCCGCATACATGCGCGTCTTTGAGCGGCTTGGCCTCGGCGACAGCACCTATGTCACCTTTGCCGCGGGCGGAGCGTTCACCAAGTTCAGCCATGAATTCCAGACGGTGTGCGAGACCGGCGAAGACACGATATACCTCGATGCCAAGAAAGGCATCGCCATCAACGAAGAGGTCATGAACGAAGAGACGCTTTCGAACCTCGGCACCTCGAGAAGTTCGCTGGAAAAAGTGCACACGGCGGAGGTCGGCAACATCTTTAATTTCGGACAGCAAAAGGCGACGGACCTCGGCCTCACCATCAAGGACGCGGAAGGCAAGGATACTCCGGTGTGGATGGGTTCGTACGGGATCGGCATCACCAGGCTCATGGGCGTTTTGGTCGAAAAATTCTCCGACGACAAGGGGATCGTCTGGCCCGAAGAGGTCGCGCCGTTCAAAGTGCATCTCGTCTCTATTTCCGGCGGGAACGCCGATGTCGTCAAGGAAGCGGACCGGATATACGAGCTTTTGAACGAGAACAGCATCGAAGTCTTGTACGACGATCGCGACGTGCGCGCCGGCGAGAAATTCGCGGACGCCGACCTCATCGGCATTCCGGTGCGTCTCGTCGTTTCCGAAAAGACGATGTCGGAAGGCGGGATCGAACGGATAGAGCGCGCAGGAGGCACGACGAGCTTTGTCTCGGACAGCGAGGTTGTGCAAGCACTCCAGAAATAGTATGAAGGGCTTCATGGACACCTTGCGACGCTGGAAAGATTCGTTCCTCGGTCTTTTCTCCAACGACATCGGCATCGACCTCGGCACTGCCAACACGCTCGTCTACGTGAAGGGCCGCGGCATCGTCATCAACGAGCCCTCGATCGTTGCCGTGAACCAAAAGACCGGGCAGATCGTCGCGGTCGGGCAGCAGGCCAAGGACATGCTAGGGCGCACGCCCGCGCACATCGTCGCCGTGCAGCCGGTCATCGACGGCGTCATTTCAGACTTCGAAGTAACGAGCGAAATGCTTTCATACCTCATCAACAAAGCGCAGGAGGGTCACACGAAGATGCTCGGGCCGCGCGTTGCGGTCGGGGTCCCCTCGGGCATCACCTCGGTCGAAGTGCGCGCGGTGCGCGACGCGGCGCGCGCGGCCGGCGCGCGCGAGGTACATATCATCGAGGAACCGATGGCGGCCGCCATCGGCATCGAACTTCCCATCCACGAACCGACCGGCAGCATGATCATCGACATCGGCGGCGGGACGACCGACATCGGCATCGTCTCGCTCGGCGGTCTGGTCAATTCGCGCAACGTGCGCATCGCGGGCGACAAATTCAACACTGACATCGCCGCGCACATCAGGAACGAATTCAAGCTTTTGATAGGCGAGAAGACCGCAGAGGAGATAAAAATGGCCATCGCCAATGTCCAGCCTTCGCGCGACGTGCGCGAAGCCGTCATACGCGGACGCGACCTCGTAACGGGGCTTCCGCGCGAGATCGTCATCACCGACCAGGACATCAGGAACGCCATCGGGCACTCGGTGGAGGATCTCATCGAGGCGGTCAAGGAAGTCCTCGAAACGACGCCGCCCGAGATAATCTCCGACGTCATGCTGCGCGGCATCTTTCTTGCGGGGGGCGGCGCCCTTATCCGCGGGCTTCCGGAACTTTTGACTCGTCACCTCGGGGTCGCCGTCGTCGTCGCGCCGGACCCGCTCACGGCGGTGGTGCGCGGCACGTCGGCCGTGCTCAACGACATGGAAACCTATCGCGACACGTTGCTTGGCAGCGACGAGGAGCTTGTGCCGACCGAATAGCGTATGGAAACCAGATTCCGCAGCGCGGCGCCATCCGCACGCATCGGCCGGCGCCGCCTCTTCTTCGTTACGCTCGGGGCGCTCCTGGTCGTGCTCGTCAACATGGCGAGCGGCGGCAAGCTTTCGGCCGCCGCGCGGGACATCGTCGCTCCCGTATGGGGCGTTGGTGCAACCATCGGGAACGGCATTGCGCAAAGCGGGTTCTTTACGTCGCGCAGCGCGCTTGAAGCGCAGGTCGCGGCCCTCCAGGAGGAACTCCTGCAAGGACAACTTCAGGTAGCAGCATTCCAGGTGCTGCAGCAAGAAAATGCGTCGCTTTCGCAGCTTACGCACCTCGCGCAAACGTCCCCTGGACTCGCGGCGCCGGTCACGTCGTCCGTCATAAGCTCTCCCTACGGCACGTTCACGGTCGGCGCGGGAAGAGCGGACGGTGTCGCCGAGGGTTCGCTCGTTCTCATGCAGGGTGGATTCGTCATCGGAAAAGTCACGCAAGTCCAGGAACACCAATCGCTGGTCGAACAACTCTTCGCGCCGGGCGTTCAGACAGGCGTGTCCATCGACGGCGCCCAGACCGTTGCCACGGGACAGGGCGGCGAGGCGCAAGCGCTGCTTCCGCGCGGCGTCGCAGTTTCGCAGAACGATCCGGTGCTCGCGCCCGGGTTCGGCAACCGGCCCGTCGGCATCGTCCAACATGTCGACTCGAATCCCGCCAACGCGCAGGCAGGCATATCCATCGCGCTTCCGGTCAGTTTTGCCTCCTTGCAGTACGTGTACGTGACGCCATGACCTACCTTCGCATCGCTATCGGGGTTGTCGGCTTTCTCGGCGCCATATGGCTGCCGTGGTTCATCCCGGCCGCCTGTATTTTTCTGCTCGCGCTGCGTTTCCGTGCGTGGGAAGCCATTGTGATCGGGGTCTTCATGGACCTCTTGTGGCTTTCGCCGGACTCTCTTTTTCACGGACTTCCCGTATTCACGATCGGCGCGATAGTCGTCGTGTGGGCCTTCGAACCGTTGCGGAGCGAATTCCTCGCGTAGCGCGTCTTTGGTATAGTGCGCGCATGTTCGGAAAAAAGCGCGTGAAGATCCACGAGATCGCCCCCGAGGAAATCTTTCTCGACTCCTCCAACTTACCCGGCCACGAGATGAGCCAGTTCGAAGGTCGCGTCGAGCGGCCGATGCATCGGCGCGCGATCGCCGGAGTGGGCGTCGTGTTCCTCGCCATAGCACTCGCGTTCGGCGCGCGGGCGTTCGAGCTGCAGATCGCGCGCGGCGCGACCTACGCGGACATCTCCCTCAAAAATACGCTCGAAAGCGACATCGTGTTCGCACAGCGCGGCATCATTTACGATAGGAACGGAAAAGAGCTCGCGTGGAACGTCGCTGCGCCCGAGCAGAACGGCACGACGACGAAGCCGTACGCGCTCAGGCAATACATCGATTCTCCCGGCTTTTCCGTCCTCCTCGGATTCGTTACGTACCCGAAACAGGACCAGAACGGCGCCTGGTGGCGAGAGAACTACGCCGGCGTGTCCGGCGTCGAACTCACGTATAATTCGCTGCTCCAGGGACAAAACGGCGCGCAAATGCTTGAGACCGATGCCAAGGGTCATCCCGTGCGCTCCGACATCGTTTCGCCGCCGGTGAACGGCGACAACCTTACGCTCTCGATCGACGCGGACCTGCAGCGCGAGCTTTACACGGCGATAGTGAACGGCGCGCATGTTGACGGATTCGTCGGCGGCGCGGGCCTCATCATGGACGTGCGGACGGGACAGCTTCTCGCACTCACGAGTTTCCCGGAATACGACAACAATGCGTTCCAACAGGGGAGCGATGCCATCGCCGCTGCCAATGCCAATCCGAATTCTCCGCTCCTCGACCGCGCGGTCGGCGGTTTGTACGCGCCAGGTTCCATCGTCAAAACGATATTCGCTGCCGGCGCGCTCGATGCCGGCATCATCACGCCCGACAAGATCATCGTGTCGACGGGGCATATCACGATACCCAACCCCTTCAACCCGGATCAACCGAGCATCTTTAACGACTGGACGGTGCACGGCCCCATCGACATGGAAACGGCGATCGCGGTTTCCTCCGACGAATATTTCTACACGATAGGCGGCGGCTACCAGGGCCAGCCCGGTCTCGGGGTATCGGGACTCGACAAGTATGCCGAAGAATTTGGTCTGGGAGAGAAAACTGGCATTGCGCTTTCGGGCGAACAGGCCGGCGTCGTTCCTTCGCCGCAGTGGAAAGCGAGCGTGTTCGGCTCCAACGAACCCTGGCTTCTCGGCGATACGTATCACACGGCAATCGGACAGTACGGGTTCCAGATAACGCCGATACAGGCCGTTCGGTACGTCGCCGCGATAGCGAATGGCGGGAAGCTCATGACGCCACAACTGCTCGCCTCGTCGACCCCGGCATTCACGCAAATTCCGATACCAGATTCGGATCTCGCGGTCGTGCGCGCGGGCATGCGGCTCGCCGTAACGTCGACCCGGAAGGATGCCATCGACAATATTCTCGACATTCCCGGCATCGAACTCGCCGTGAAGACCGGAACGGCGCAGATCGGCGTCCACAACCAATGGGTCAACTCATGGGTCATCGGCTATTGGCCGGCGAGCGACCCGAAGTACGCCTTTGCGGTCGTTCTCGAAAAAGGCCCTTCGACCGAAACCCACAATGCCGAAGCAAGCATGATCCCGTTCTTCCAAACGCTGATCGCGAACAACCCGCAGTACGCCAATTAAAACAAGGGGCAACTCTACAATGACGCTCTTGCAGGTGTTGTTGCGCGCGGCAAATCTTGTATAATGCTTCCGCATCGAATATGAACGACGAAACGAACTACTTGAGCAAGGAAAAATTCGACGAGCTTACCGCAGAACTTGAGCAGCTCAAGACCGTGCGCCGGCGTGAGATCGCCGAACAGCTTGAATACGCGCGCTCTTTGGGCGACCTCTCCGAGAACGCCGAATATGAAGAAGCTCGCAACCTTCAGGCCGCGACCGAAGACCGCATCCGCAACATCGAGGAGCAGCTCTCCCACGCCCGTATTATCGAACACGGCAGGGGCGGCTCCGTCGTCTCGCTCGGCTCCGTCGTGACCATCCAGAAGCAAGGCGAGAAGGAAGAACACAAATACGAGATCGTCGGCTCGGCGGAAGCGAACATGCAGGAACACAAGATATCGCACCTCTCGCCGCTCGGCAGTGCCTTGATGGATAAAAAGAAAGGGGACACGTTCTCGTTTGAAACTCCCAAAGGTGCGCAGAAGTACAAAATTGTGAACATTAAATAGGTAGACGCTCCGTATCGCTTGGTATATTCTTTACACGCATTAAACGGGCCTGTAGTTCAGTGGTAAAACGCCGCATTCGCATTGCGGAGGCAGGGGTTCGATTCCCCTCAGGTCCAAAAAAGAGATGATATAACTTTTCTTTTTGTTTAAAAAACACTTGCAGAGGCCGATTGTTGAACGGATTGTCCCGACTGCGCGATGCACGAAAGAACAAAGGTGACCGTTCCGGATTGAATAGAGGAAGTCTTCACGCTCCGCGAACTCGACGTTGCAAAGGAGATCTGCACGCCCTGCTGCGAGACTTGGCACGAACTCATGCCGGTCGTGGCCCACGAGACGACGAGATTATACCCGCGCGGCACGCTCGATGGTTGCGCGATAATGAGCGCGGCGGGTGGTACCGGGCCAGAACTCTGGGAAGTATTGCCGTTATTGGCTGCCGCCGGAACCGGTTGTCCGATGTTCGCTATTTGGGGCGTAAGCTGCGGCTGACTCAACTGCGTGAAGGGGGTGAGCGATTGCGTCTGCTGCAACGCGGAATAATTCGTTTGGTACGTATGATATGGATCTTGTGTGGGTGGGACGAAACTCGAGGACATGAAACTTGAGGGGGAGACATCGGCGTCGCTGTAGGCAAGCGAGATGCCATTCGCATCAGCGAAATTCCCGGCAACGTTTACTGCACTTCCAATTCCATTCAATTTCTGAGAGTAATAATTTACTACCCCTGCCAGTGTTCGTCCGTTCAGTACAGTTGGGTTTGCCGCCGCTTCTCTAGGGAACGCGGCAGATGCGGATTGATTGGGATTCTGGATATACAACTGGAAGAATTTATTGCAGCCACCCGCGCCGAGGAAGTGGCAAAGGTATAAACCCACGGTCAGATCGATATTTGCTTGATTGATTAGAGAGGCGTTCTGGTTTTCCGCTTGCTTAAGCGAAATTGCCGTCATCTTGGCGGACGTTACGGGGTTGGCGCGCTGCGCGAGGTCCAGCGATGTGCCGTAGGCGACTTTCGTTATGCTGTACCACGAAGCCGCGGTCCACTGGAACATTCCATATGCGCTGCTCGAATTACTCCCGAGTGTCGCGTTCCCGCCACTCTCTACATTCGCAATCTTTCCAAGAATGCCCGAGGGGAGCCCGTATAGTTGCTCAAGCTCTGTGAACACATCGTTGAGGCTCGCATCGGCATACGCGAGGCCCGCAGAGAGAAAAAACGATAGCGTCAACACGCCCGCGAGCAGGTATCGAACCATTATCCTTCAGTATAGCCGCCAACGCGCCTCCTTCTTCAGTTTATCCACCACAGCGCGATGTTGAGTATCATCGCGAACGTGACCCACGCGGCATAGGGGAGGAGGAGCCAAAAACTCGGATGGTCGAGTTCCCACGAATTCAGCGTAAGGATGACGACCGCGAACCATAGAACAACGATGTCGATGGCGGACGTTAGGAGGCCGTGGAAGGAAAAGAAGAGGAACGACCAGAGGACGTTGAATCCCAGCTGCGCGACGAACGTGCATATCCATCGTTTACGCTCCGCGCTCCGCTCCAGTCCCCATATGCGCGCGAGCGCTATCGCCATAAGCACGTATAAAATGAACCAGACGGGAGCGAAGATCCAATTCGGCGGAGTGAAATCCGGTTTGATGAGCGTGGCGTACCACGTGGATATTTCCGAAGACGTAAAAAACGAACCGAGCGCCGCCGCGATGAAGACGACGATGAACGCCAACGGGTAGCGCAATATATTTTTCATGGCCGCAAGTCGGACGCCTGGCCCTTTCGGGTCTCGGTTTCCGCCTTACAGCAACTCCGGATTGTCGGGATGCCGAGAATCGAACTCGGGCTACAAGCACCCCATGCTTGCGTACTACCACTATACGACATCCCGTCTCTTCCGCAATACGACCGGCAACGTCGCACCGCTCCGCGGAGCGACCGCACATTATTCTTTCGGATGAGAATGTTTTGTCGGGCCGCCGGGAATCGAACCCGGTCTTTACGCACCCGAAGCGCACGTACTACCGGTATACTACGGCCCGGCAAAACATCCCCATCCGACGGCGCACGTACTACCGGTATACTACGGCCCGTAGGCGCGAACTATATCAAAAAAACCGTTTTTTGATATATGTGGAGAAACTTATTGTGCGTTCCCGACGGAAATTAGTGTGCCGGGGTTGATGGTCGCTACGGAGCCTGCGAAGAATGATGGGCCCTCGTCGCCTTGCGGCGTGCCGTCGCTCGTGAGAAATACCGAATTCCCGTTTTCGGCCGTGTCGCCTTCCGGTGAAATGCCGACTCCGAAACCGTACGCATTGCCCGTAAGTGCGATGTCGCCCGAATCGTCGATGTCGAATTCAACGGTGCGATTCGCGCCTGTGGAAGCCAGATCTCCACGGATGTAGACGTCGACAGTTTGACCTTTTGGAATAACGATCCCAGGGGTGAATGTGGATGTGTAGGAATGGCCGTCCTGTTCAGTGGGATATGAAACACCGTTCACGATGGTGGAGACGTTCGCGATGTCTTGAGGTCCCGCAGAACCTGCTTGGTCCCATGCAATGGATGAGAGCGTCAGGTCCTCCGTTGAATTCGCCGTGACACGGATGCCGGAAAATATAATTCCCTTGTCACCTATATAACGATTCGTCGGCCCGTTTGGGTCGTAGGGGGAGAGGGACGCTAGTGCTCCGCCGATGACAAGCGAATTATTCAGAGTTTGCGGGGTTCCTTGAATGGGCAAAGAACCGGAAACCGGCACGGACGCGGCGATAGCATCCACCTGCAGTATCGGCATCTCGCCGTCAAATGCCGAAAGATCCCCGGCCATGTCCCCGGTCACAGTGAATGTTTCCGACGTGTTCGCGGGAATAGTGAAGGGTTGATCGAATACGACCTTGTGAGCTGCATTGAAGGTCTTTGTGTCACCGATCGCGTCGCCATTCTCATCGTTCAGCGCAACATCCGAGAAAGCCCCGTCCTCTCCGGGGCCCGTGCGCTCAACGGTAACGCTGTTCACGGTCTCATCAGAACCGCCCGCAGTAAGCGTGAAAGAAGTGAACGGTACGCCGCCGGCGCCTGCAGGTGCGAGGGTCGGCGAAGGCTGCCCGGCGGCGGTTACCGTCAAAATTGGTTGGCTCTCTGCTGCGGCGCTTGCGGAAGGGGAGGCAGAGAGAGAAATACAAAGTTGATCGGCCTGCGCCCGAGTACGTGTTCCGAAGAAGCCTGAACCGGAAGAGAGGCCTGCCGGGGTAAGTACCTGCGAAGCATATTTCATTTGGAACGAAGAGACCGCCTTTGCCGTCAGCGTTCCGTATATGTCGGTCTCTTCTCCCGACGAGCCCGGCCCGGATGGAGCTATGCTCTCGCCATCGAGATTCAAGAACTGCTGTAACTTCAGTACGTCGGCCCCAGTGCTTCCAAGGCCCATGTTCCGGGGCCATACGAAGGGGCAGGGGGTGGAAGACGCGAAGACGAGCGAAGGGCTCACGCACAGGATTGTGCAGACGACGGCACCAAAGATGTTTGCGCGTACCATGAGGGAGTACATATTTTTGTTGCAATTGAGTTGCATGAGCAATCGTACGCACTCCTTGTCCACTGTCAAGTACTTGCAAAAGATTTGCATGTGGATTAGTATGGGCGTATGAAAAACGAACACGTAGCAGAAGCACTGCGCCGCGCGGGATTTCGGGCGACCCGACAACGCATTGCGCTCCACTCCTTTCTCGCAAAGACGACGCGCCCGCTCCTCATCCAAGAAGTAGTCGAGGGACTTAGAAAATCCATCGATCCAGTGACGGTCTACCGCATGATGGACGCCTTCAAAAAAGCGGGGGTTGTCCGCGAGGTGAACCTGCGCGGTGACCATCCGCGCTACGAGCTCGAGGACGAACACGACCATCATCACATCGTCTGTACTGATTGCGGCCGCGTCGAGGACTTTACCGAACATACGCACGAGCGAGTAGAAAAACAGGTTCTCGCAAGATCGAAGGCTTTCAAGAAGATCACGGGCCACGCATTCGATCTGTACGGCCTGTGCAATACGTGTGCGAGGTAATTATTAATTAGAAGTAAAAGTATGTATACAAAGAAAGTACTCTGGATAGTTATCGCGGTCATTATCATCGCCATCGTGGGTGTCATTCTCGTCGAGTCGAATAAGAGCACCATTCCTGCTCAAACCTCGAGTGGCAAACTGCAGGTCGTCGCAGGAGAAAACTTTTGGGGGAGCCTGGTTTCGCAGATAGGAGGCTCGGATATCTCCGTCACGACCATCGTTACGGACCCGAACGCCGATCCGCACGATTACGAAGCGACGTCCGACGATGCCAAAGCGGTCGCAGATGCCGGTTACGTTATCGAGAACGGTGTCGGTTACGACACCTGGTTGGATAAATTGATAGCTTCAAGCGACAACCCAAACATAAAGGTTTTGAAGATCGCAGATCTCGTCGGGAAAAAAGACGGAGACAATCCGCACTTGTGGTACCAACCTGCCTACGTCAATCAAGCGATAGCGCAGATAGAGCAAGACCTGATAACGCTCGACCCCGCGCATGCAAGCGACTATCGCGCCAACTACGCGACGCTCCAGCAATCGCTCGCCGGCTACCAGAACACCATCGCGTCCATCAAGCAGAATTATGCCGGAGTAAAAGTTGCTGCGACGGAAGACATATTCGTCTACCTTACGGACGCAACCGGGCTGGATCTCGTCACCCCACCGGCCTTCATTCAGGCGGTCGGCGACGGCAACGACCCGCCTGCTTCGACCGTGGCAACCTTCCAAGACCAGCTCAAGAGCGGCCAGGTGAAAGTGCTTCTGTACAACGAGCAGACGGTGACTCCGCTGACCGATTCGCTCAAGCAATTGGCACAGAGCAAGAACATACCGATAGTCGGCATGACGGAGACCGTTTCGCCGCCGGATGCGAAATTCCAGGATTGGATGGGGGCACAGGTGAATGCACTTCAACAAGCCCTCGCACAAACGCGTTAGAATATACGGACATGGTGGGAGAGCCGATCGTAGAAGCAAAGGGAGCGGCCGCCGGCTACGGCGGCTCGCTCGTTTGGAGCGGCGCGACATTCTCCATCGGCAAAGGAGAGTTCGTCGCCGTTTTGGGCCCAAACGGCGCGGGAAAAACGACGCTTTTCAGGCTCTTACTCGGCCTTTCGAAACCCACAGAAGGATCGATCTCCGTATTCGGAAAAGAGCCGGAGCGGGGAAATGTGCGGATAGGGTACGTGCCTCAGCGTCACACCGTCGACCCGGAAATATTAATAGAAGCGCTCGAGATCGTGCGGCTTGGCGCATGTCCGGGACAATGGGGATTCGATTCTCCTGCACAGGCACAGCGTGAGCGCATCGAGGCAGTCAAGGCGTTACGTGAGGTTGGTGCGGAGGGGCTGGCACACCGGCCGCTCGGGCAACTTTCGGGAGGGGAACTGCAGCGAGTGTTCTTGGCGCAGGCGCTCGCCGGCAATCCGGAATTACTTTTACTGGATGAACCTCTGGCAAACCTTGATATCCGGCGCGAGGGCGAGATGGTGCAGCTCATCAAAAGTATCGTGGATTCGCGGCGCGTAACCGTGCTCTTGATAGCCCATAACATCAATCCGCTCCTGCCAGCTCTTGATCGCGTTATGTATGTCGCCAACGGCCGGATCGCCACAGGGCAGCCGGGCGAGGTGTTGAACTCCGCATCGCTTTCGAAGCTCTACGACGCTCCGGTCGAAGTCCTGCGCGATTCGCGTGGTCGTATCGCCATCGTCGGCGCCGAAGAAGGCACACACCATCACGCTCATGAATAATTTTAGTTGGAACCTGGTGAGTGACTTTGTCGCGATGTGGCAATACGATTTCATGCAACACGCGTTCGAAGCGGGGACCATCGTCGCCATCATCGCCGGCGTCATCGGATATTTCGTGGTATTGCGACGCTCGTCGTTCGCCGCGCACGGACTCTCTCACGCCGGCTTTACTGGCGCCGCAGGAGCGGTCCTTTTCGGCTTCAACCCAATAATAGGATTGTTCGTTTTCACGATGGCCGGCGCCCTCTTGATGGCCGCGCTTGGTAAGCGTGCCGCGAACCGTGACGTGCAAATAGGCGTCGTGCTCGCGTTCATGCTCGGCTTGGGCGTCCTTTTCATCAGTCTCTATCGGGGCGGCTACGCAACGGAGGCGTATTCGATCCTCTTCGGTGAGATACTCGGTATCAGCGTTGCGAATGTTTGGGTGACGTTGATCACCGCTATCCTCGTACTCGTCGTCTTCTTGATACTCTATCGACCGCTTCTCTTTTCGTCGCTCGATGAAGATGTCGCGGAAGCGAAAGGGGTACCGGTCTTTGGAGTTGGAGTAGTTTTCATGCTTCTCATCGCGGCGGCGACCTCCATAGCCGTGCAAGTCGTGGGGGTCCTGCTTATTTTCGCCCTCATGGTAACCCCGGCGGCGATCGCTTCACGCCTTGCGCGCCGGCCTTTCAGTGGAATGCTCATCTCCGTTCTCATCGCGCTTCTCGCGACATGGGCCGGGCTTTTCATTTCGTTCTACCTTCCGTATCCGGTCAGTTTTTTCATCACTGCCATCACGTTCGCACTCTACGGATTTGCCCGTCTCGTGACACGTTAGTGCGAGTGAGAATGACCCCTATGCGAGCTTGGCTCCCCGGCCCGTATACGTCCATACAGCATGTACGAGGCGATGAAGGTCGTTACCGGTACGCCCAAGATGAGCCCGATGGAACCGATAAGAATGCGGACGATCTCGGTCGCAAAAAGTTCACTGTTCACGGAATACACGAGTCCGTAACCCGAACCTTCCTGCACAAGGAGGAGGAGCGGAAGAGCCGCGCCGACATAGGCTATCGCAAGCGTGTTCACCAGAGCGCCGATGTGTTCGCGACCGATCCTGATCGCACGCGAATAGACCTGCAGCTTCGTCATCTGTACGCCGGCGCGAAAGAGCTCTTCGACGGCGATCGCCTGACCGATCGCGATGTCATACAGGACGCCGAGGAGCCCTATCATAATGCCGCCGAAGAGAAGCCCTAGCATGTCTATCGTGCCATGCGTATCGAAGTTCAGGTACACCTCTTCTTCGGTCGAAAACCCCGTCAAGTGCGCAGCATGCACCGCATAGTACGCACCCGCGCCGGTTACGAGGACGGTCGCTATCATGCCCAGGACCGCGGCACTCGTTGTTCGATTGAACCCGTGCGTGACATAGGACCCGACGATGATGATGAGTGATGAGATGCCGATCGAAACGAGAATGGGGGAGTAGCCGTGCAAGATGCCGGGAACCAGCACAAAAAAGATGAGAATGATGCTGCCGACGAGCGAGGCGAGGCCACGAAGACCCTGCAGTCCGCCGAACACGATAACGAGGATCAGGAAGATCGCCGCGAGGACAAGAAGTGCATTCAGTCGATATGGGTCAGAAACCGTCCAGTGATCGGTCCCATCCAACGGATTCGTCGTGTGCATCGCATAGAACACGTCGCCGACATTGAGCTGCACGTAATCGTTCTCGAACGTGACGGATTGTCCTGCGTCGGGACCATCCAAAATGAGAGCCGTGAGGGTTTGCGTTTGTGCCGGCGTGTCGGTGCCGGGCAGTATTTGCGTTTGTTCATCCGAGACTCCCGTAACCTGGGCCTTCTCGATGGTCTGCGTGTCGGGGGTGACGGTGGCCTGTGCGTTCGCGAGGAAAGGCGCGAACGAAAGCAGGGCTATGCCGACAAGCAAGATGCGCCGGAAGGTTAGCATTTGTTCATTATACGCCTGTGCACCATGAATTCTGGGAAACCCTCGGTTTTCCCAATCCTTCCTCCACGGGGAACCTGCCGGTTCCCCGACCCCCTCCTCAACAAGCTGCCAAATTAAAATTTGTGCACCTTGTTGGATTCGAACCAACGACCTTTCGAATGTGAATCGAACGCTCTAACCAACTGAGCTAAAGGTGCGCGGAAGAATTATACATTCGCGCGGATGATTGGCGAGTCGCCTGCTACAATTACTCGCGTGGACGAGCACAAAAGCGTCTTTGCGAGGATCCTGGAGACGGCGACCGCAACGAGTGCCGTCGTTGCAGTTGTGGTGCTCGCTTCGGCGGCCGGCATCAGAGCCTACAACACGTTCGAACCCACCGCGCTCGAGGCGCAAGCGGTACAGGTAAATGCGAGTGACGCGCCGGTCACCTCGACATCCGAAACGACCGCTTGCGACCAAGCAAAAAAGAAAGCCGCCGCGCGAGGGCGCGGTGACACCGAGACGGTCATCACCGACAGCAACAACCTCAACTTTCAGGATCAATGCGTCGCCGCCATCCTCAACCCCAACGCGGCTGGATTGAGTCCGACCAACCCGGCAAGCTACGTGTGCGTCGGCAAAAAAGCGACGACGAACGAAAGTGCCGCGGGGGTCATTACCGAAACCGCATATCCGGACGCGTCGGTGCCGGCGGGCACCTGCGCGGTGACCGCGTGTGAGGGGAGCGTCTGCGCCGCCGCAAAGAGCATCACGCCGTTGTCGGATTCCATCAGCACGGGCGGAACGCCAACGCCGACCGTGAGCGCCGACAAGCCCATCTCGCTCCCGACCGTCGAACAAACCGGCGCGGTAAATCCGCCCCCGACTACAGGCCCCACCGCGACCAACCTATCCCCGGAAGGGACCGTTCAACCGGAAGCTACGGCCCAGTCGTCGATATTCACGATGCAGGCCCCGGAAACGGCAAACTTGAATCCCGAGTTGTCCCAAACGAGCTCGATGCAGCTTGCCGGAGCGCCACAAACGGACACCGGAGGGGCGACACCGACCTCGGGCGCTTTTGACGGACCGTCGCAGCCGACGTTCGTGAATGCGTCGGGCAACACCTTGAGCCCACAAACGTTCGGAAACAGCGACACCATTGCCAACTCCGCGCCGCCGCAGAACTTTTTTCAGCGGGTCGGCAGCACCATCGTGACGGATAGCATCAAAGCCATCGACGGCATTCGTTCCTTCTTCGGCTTTTCATCTCCTGATACCGCCCCGCCATCGGCCGTGCCCGTCAATTTGGGTATTCGCGGTTGAATATTTCGAGGTATACTCTTGCCATGGAATTTCGCATCTTCAGTCTCGGTGGCAACGATGCGCTCGCCAGGTCCATCTCAGAAAAAGTCGGTGCGCCGCTGGGGCAGATCAAATGCAAGACCTTCGCGGACGGTGAACAGCAGGTGCAGTTCTTGGAAAATTTGCGCGGCAAGAACGTCTACCTCATCCAGCCGACCGTGCCGCCCGCGGAGAATTGGGCGAGACTTCTGCTCGCTATAGACGCGGCGCGTGGTGCCTCCGCGCATGAGATAACGGCGGTCGTGCCGTACTTCGGGTACGCGCGGCAGGATAGGAAGGCGCGTCCGCGCGAACCGATATCCGCGCGCGTCTTTGCGACCGCGCTCGATGCCCTTCGCACGACGCGTCTGCTCACCATGGATCTCCACAACGACGCCATCGGCGGATTTTTCCGCGACACGTTGGTCGATTACCTCTATGCACGCCCGGCCTTCATTTCTTTTTTCAAGGAATTCTTCAAGGATGCCCTCGCAAAAGACGACCTCGTCGTCGTCTCACCGGACGCAGGCGGTGTCGTCCGCGCGCAATCCTATGCGAAGCGGCTCATGAAGGCAGCCGATCTCGCCATCATTCACAAAGAACGCGACATTCCGAATCAAGTCGCCCGAATGAAGCTCATCGGCGATGTTTCCGGAAAGATCGCGCTCATCACCGACGACATGGCCGATACGTGCGGCACGCTCGCTCGTGCAGCGGTGCTTCTCAAGGAAAACGGCGCCAAAGAGGTCTATGCCGCAGCGACGCATGGCGTTCTTTCTGGCGAAGCCAACAAGACCATCGACGCTTCACCCATCGAGCGGATGTTCATAACCGATACCATCTCCCCGGAGCGCGAAATGTCCAAAAAGATAGAAGTCGTTTCCGTAGCACCCCTCTTCGCCGATGCCATCAAACGCATCGAGAGCGGGGAATCCTTGAGCGCATTGTTCGAAGCGGAGTGAAATTTGACATGGGGAGGGGGGTTTGATATAACAAAGCCACACCAAATTGCACAGTCAATTGGCCCCAAAGACCCATGCTTTCATTCCAACCCAAAAACGTCACAAAAGACCTTCTTTCAGACCTGCCGGAGCGTTCCCGGAAGGTGCTCGTCGACCGTTTCGGTCTCAATCCGTCGGGGAGGACCCGGACACTGGATGCCATCGGCAAGGAGTACGGCATCACCCGCGAGCGCATTCGTCAGATCGAGAATCACGGACTTGCTTCCGTGCGCGACTCCGAGGGCTACGCCGCGCATGCGCAGGAATTCGAGGAAATGAAGCGCGCCATCGCGATGCTCGGCGGCATCCTGGCCGAAGCGACGATCCTCCAGGAATTGGCGAAGACCCCGGCCGAGGAGAACCACGTCATCTTCCTTCTTACCGTGGGACATCATTTCGACGACCGGCGCGAAACCTCCGATTTCCACGACCGTTGGCACACCGACGCGCAGCTTGCCG
This sequence comes from Minisyncoccota bacterium, assembly GCA_035500505.1. Taxonomy (GTDB): domain Bacteria; phylum Patescibacteriota; class Minisyncoccia; order Phycocordibacterales; family UBA2100; genus UBA10103. The sequence goes on along the minus strand of DATJXE010000005.1, from coordinate 44,942 downwards.
AATCCGTTGAGGCCGCGCTCTCGAGTCTGTATGACGCCATCGAGCTGAACCGCCTGACCCCCGAGGAGGAATTTTTGCAGCTCTTCGCGAAGCATTTGAAGCAGGAGGGCGTGAAGCCGCGCGACGAGCACTCGATGCGCCGCTGGCTCCTCATCTCGAAGCGCATCGGCAAGAACCCGCTGGGCGAGTGGGGACGGCAGGATTCGCCGCACGTGCGCATCAAGAACACGCGCGACTTCGCCTACCTCACCTTGAAGCGCCACGGTTCCCCCATGCACTTCACCGAAGTCGCCAAGGGAATAGAAAAATTGTTCGGCCGCGAGGCGCATCCAGCGACGACCCACAATGAACTCATCAAAGACGGACGATTCGTCTTGGTGGGCCGCGGACTCTACGCGCTCAAAGAGTGGGGCTACGAACCGGGCGTCGTTCGCGATGTCATCAAAGGCATCTTGAAGCGTGAAGGGCCGCTCTCTCGCGAGGACATCATCGATCGCGTGAAGCGCGAACGCTACGTCAAAGACGCCACCATCGCGGTCAACCTCCAGAGCAACGCGTTCACGAAGCTTTCCGACGGGCGTTACTCGCTCGCGAAATAAAAAGGGTTAGCGGCGCGGGTGATGGCAACTTTTTTCCCGCGAGGATAAAGCGCCCATGGCGCCCGGCATAAGAACCTGGAACACAATGCGCCCCGCAGCAGAAAAAAGTTGCCATTACCCGCGCCGCACATCGTTGTTTCCGGTGCTATACTTTTACGCATGGCGGAAGATACCTTTTTGGCCGAAGCAGGCGAGGTAATAGAAAAAAAGGTGCTCGGTTTTAATATTTTCAACCTGCATACCTTCATCGACAACGTGGGGGAGTGGGGTATCTCGCGCGGGATGGCTTGTATGATACTGTTCGCGGGACTGTACGCTATCCTCTCTTTCGAGATCCCCAGCTTGCCGCTTTTTACGCTCGCGTGGTTGGCGGGAACCGCCCCCGTTTGGCTCCCGATAGGGCTCATTATCGGCACGTGGCGGGTGTGGGTGTGGTACGTGCAGTCCCACTTCATCGCCGGCCGCAAGCCGGTTTTGCTCGAAATGAAGATCCCGCGTGAGATAACGAAGTCGCCTCGCGCGATGGAGGTCGCGCTCACCAACCTCTGGCTTTCATCGGGCGAGACGACCTTTTTGGACCGGGGATGGAAGGGGCAGGTGAGACCTTGGTACGCGCTTGAGATCGCGAGCTTCGGCGGCGACGTACATTTCTATATCTGGTGCTGGGGCAACTACCGCAACTTCGTCGAGCAGAGCATCTACGGCCAATATCCGGAAGTCGAGCTCTACGAAGTTGAGGACTATGCCTCCAAGTTCGTGCTCGACCCGAAGAAACATTGGTGCTTCGCGACCGACTGGCGCAAGGAGCCGCACAATAAGGGCGGCGTATACGGTAAAGGAGATTTCCCGCGTTCCGACTGCTATCCCATAAAAACGTACGTCGATTTCGAGCTCGACAAGGATCCAAAAGAAGAACACAAAGTCGACCCGCTCGGCACGATCCTGGAGTTCATGGGTTCGATAAAACCCCACGAGCAGATCTGGGTCTCGCTCGTCATCCGCCGCGCCGGCAAATACAATATTCTCAACACTCAAGAACGCGACACGGAATGGCGCGAGGCCATGGAAGAAGAGGTGAGCAAGGTGCGCGTGCACGGCGCGATCGTCCCGCAGTCATTGCTCAGAAGTGAGATGGAAGAAGCGGGGCTCGACGAGGACGCTCGCCCGCCGCAGATACGTCCGTCCTGGCGGCAGAACCAGATGATGCAGAGCATGGAGCGCAATCTCTCAAAGTTGCCATTCGAGTTCGTCGGTCATGGGGTCTACATAACGAGTGGAGAGGTGAGAGGACCCTTCTTCACCAGTGTGCGCTGGATCTGGAAAGCGTTCGGGAATCAATCCTACATGACCCACCTGCGTCCGCGTCGTTGGCACAATCCGTACGACTATCCCTGGCAGGACTTCGCCGGCTATCGTCGCAACACGATGACGGCCAGCCGCTTTTTCGACTGCTATCGCAGGCGCGCTGGTTTTCACACACCATGGATCCTTCCCACCAACGTTCTCACCGTCGAGGAACTCGCGACCCTCTGGCATCCGCCGTCCCGTACGGTCGCCGTGCCCGGACTCGAGCGCATCCCCGCAACGAAAGCGCCGCCGCCTTCGAACTTGCCGACGTAACGCTCGCTCATGGATCCCATCCAGCGTTTTCTCGAACGGTTCTTCGCGTGGTCGGATAACCTGCAAAAGCGCCTCTCCAAGGAGTGGCGCGAGCACACCAATCGTCGCACGCTCGCGATAACGGTCGTTGTCGGCGCTTGCATCGCGGTTTTGTATCTTGCGGTCATACAGCCGCCGAAGAATTTTCCTACCGGCCAGCTCGTTACCGTTCCGGAAGGAGCGTCGCTCGACGCCATCGCGCGAACGCTGTACGAGGATGGCGTCGTGCGCAGCCCGCTCGTGTTCAAAGCACTTGTCACCTTGTTCGGACGCGAACGCGGCATCTATGCGGGCGATTACGAATTCAAACAACCGGAAACGGTTTTCTCGATCGCTCGCGCGCTTTCGGTAGGCGCCTATGGCCTCGTCCCGATCCGCATCCGCATTCCCGAGGGAGCGACGATGAGGCAGATGGCGCCGGTGTTCGAGGCGGAACTTCCGCGCTTCAACGCCAGCAATTTCCTTGCGCAAACGGGGACCATGGAGGGATACCTTTTCCCGGACACGTATTTCTTCCTTCCGAATTCGACCGAAGGGACGGTCATAGAGGCGATGCGGCAAGATTTCAATACCCAGGTGGCACCGCTCCTCCCGCAGATCGCGAGCTCGACGCATTCGCTCTCGGATATCGTTACGATGGCTTCCATGCTCGAAAAAGAGGCCGCCAACACGCAGGACCGCCGGACCATCGCGGGCATTCTTTGGCATCGTCTCGCATTGGGACTTCCGCTCCAGGTAGACTCCACGCTCATCTACGAGAACGGAAAAGCGGACTCGGCGCTCACCATCACGGACCTCAAAGCGGACACGCCATACAATACATACGCGCACAAAGGGCTTCCTCCGACCCCGATCGGGAATCCCTCGCTCGATTCGCTCCAGGACGCATTGGATCCCATCACGACCCAGTACCTCTACTACCTGGCCGACAAGCACGGTGTCACGCACTACTGCAAGACGTACGCCTGCCAACTCCAGAACCAACGCATCTACTTGGGCACGTGAGGCAACGGTAGTACACTCGCCCGATGAAGACCGTGTACGTCGGACTTTCGGGCGGCGTGGACAGCGCCGTGTCGGCCGCGCTTTTGAAGGAGCAGGGCTTCGATGTCGTCGGCGCGTTCATCAAGATATGGTCGCCGGAATTCATCGAGTGCACGTGGCAAGAAGACCGGCTCGACGCCATGCGCGTGTGCGCGGCGCTGCAGATACCGTTTCGCGAGATCGATCTTTCGGAAGAATACAAACGGGAGGTCGTGAGAAGCATGATAGAAGACTACCAACGAGGCATCACGCCCAACCCCGACGTGCTTTGCAATCGCTCCATCAAGTTCGGCCATTTTGCAACGTGGGCTTTTGCGAGCGGCGCCGACAGGGTGGCGACGGGCCACTATGCTCGCATTCGAGAGGTGAACGGACAATTCAAGCTTCTTCGCGCCCTCGACCCGAACAAAGACCAGTCGTATTTTTTGTATCGCCTTGGTCAGAGTGACCTGTCGAGAACGCTGTTCCCGATCGGCGGGTACAAAAAGAGCGATGTCCGCGCGCTGGCGAAGAAATTCGACCTGCCGAACGCCGAAAAACCTGACAGTCAGGGCCTGTGTTTCGTCGGGGATGTTTCGATGAAAGATTTTCTCGGCCGTTTTATCACGCTCTTGCCCGGCGATGTCGTCGACGAGAACGGAAAAATCGTCGGGACGCACGACGGCGCGGCGCTGTACACGGTAGGCGAGCGGCACGGGTTCACCTCAGCTGGTTCCGAGCCGAAATATGTCGTTGGGACCGACGTCCCGAAGAATATCGTGCACGTTTCTTCGAAAAGGGAAGCTGCCGCACGGCGTTTTGTGTCGCTCCTCGAACCGAGTTGGGTACACGGAACGCCAGCCTTCCCACTTTCTGCGAGTGGGCAGGCGCGCTATCGCGAACCGCCGTTTCGGGTGAGCATCGAGGCGCGCAAAAGCGCTCTCGTGGCGACGTTCGAAAGTCCACGTATCGCGGCGCCGGGACAATCGCTCGTTCTCTACGACGGCGACACATGCCTTGGCGGCGGCATCATCAACAACGCCAGCGCCTAGCAGCGCATTTTAGCGGCTATAATGAACGCATGTGGGACATGGTGCGCCGCTTGGTGTGGTTCGCGATCGTTTCCTCCGCGGCGTCGTTCGCGATATTCGCGGTGCTCGGGAACTTTGCCATCGCGGGAGCGGAGAACGCAGGCCCGGTATTCATTCGCGACGTTCTTTCTCCCGGCGTGCATCGCTTTTCCGGTATGCTGCTCGTGCCGCTCGCGTGCGACGAACTCTCCGTGCAGAGCAAACCGATGTCTTCGACGACGTTCCAGCTCATATTCGAGACGTGGCAGGACCCTTCCATACAATGTCCCGAAGAGCCGACACCGCGAGAATTCAGGACGGTCGTCTTTGCTCCGTCCGCCGGCGTGACGTTCTTCGCGACGCTCGACGGCAGAGGCTTCCCGATACAGATCCTTCCCGATCTTTCCGCATCGACCTCCATATCCTCATGACCCCGCTCATCACCAAGGCCGACGGTACGCAGGAGGCGTTCGATCCTGCGAAGCTGGAACACTCCCTGCAGCTCGCGGGCGCTTCCTCGACGGCGCGCGCGAAAGTCGTCGCCCACGTGATCAAAGAGCTTCGCCCCGGCGTGCGCACGGCCGATATCTACGGCCACGCGTTCGAGATATTGAAAAAGGAGGAGTCTCTTCCGGTTGCCGCGCGCTACTCCGTGAAGCGCGCGGTCTTCGAACTCGGCCCTTCGGGATACCCGTTCGAGCAATTCCTCGCCGAAGTCCTCCGCGCGCTGGGCTGGAGCGCGCGGGCCGACGTGACCTTGAGCGGCCGTTGCGCGCCGCACGAAGTCGACGTGCTCGCCGAAAAGCAGGGGAAACGCGTCGGCATTGAAGCGAAGTTCCACAACGACCCCGGTGGCAAGACCGACATCAAGGACGCGCTCTACGTGAAGGCGCGCTACGACGATCTCAAACAGGCGCCGCTCTCCTCCTCGCGCGTGGACGAAGGCTGGCTCGTGACGAACACCGTGTTTACCCAGAACGCCATCCGCTACGCCCGCTGCTCCAACCTCACGCTCATCGGCTGGGATTATCCGCGCACGCGCGGGCTCCTCTCGATGATAGAAGAGGGAAAGGTGCACCCCATCACGTGCCTCACGACCTTGAGCGAGGGCGAGAAAAAACGGCTTATGGACAACAAGATAGTACTGTGCAAAAGCGTGACGACCTCGCATCTCCTGCAGGAATACGGCGTAAAGCCGGACCGCATGCCGCAGGTCCTCGACGAAGCGCGCCTCTTGTGCGGGATTTGACGATGGTATAATTCTTGCATGCCAACCGGCCCGGAACTTTTCGTTGATACCACGACCATCATGTTCGTGAAGCTCATTCTCGCGCTCATCCTCGGCGGCGTCATCGGCACCGAGCGCGCCGTGCTCGCGAGACAACCCGCCGGTACGCGCACATTCGCGCTTGTCGGACTCGCAGCGTGCCTATTCATCGTCATGTCCAATTACGTCGACTCCGCCTATCTCGGCGTTGTTAATTTCCAGCCCCTGCAGCTTGCCGCCGGTGTCGCGACAGGCATCGGCTTCATCGGCGCGGGCCTCATCATTTTCCGCGGAGATACGGTGCACGGCATCACGACGGCTGCGGGCCTTTGGATAGTGACCGCCGTCGGCATGGCGGTGGGCTTTGGCATGTACGCGGTCGCCGTGTTCGCGACGATACTCGCACTCATCGCATTCACCGGCATGTGGTACGTGGAGAACAGGTTCAAGCACTGGTTCGAGCTCCACGAAGGCAACGGAGACAGCGGAAAAATGCCGCACTCGGCGAGTGAAATGGTATACTCGCCCCATGCCGAAAGGGTACCAGAAGCGCACGAGAGGACTTTTTGATCCGAATTCCGAGGAGCCCTACCGCTTGAGCCGCAGCAAGATAGATCTCTTCCACGAGTGTCCGCGCTGTTTCTATCTCGATCAGCGTCTCGGCATCCCGCGCACGTCGTTCCCGGCGTTCTCCCTCAACAACGCCGTCGATGAACTCCTCAAGCGAGAGTTCGACATTCACCGCGCGAAGGGAAGCGCGCACCCTCTCATGAAGGCGTACAAAATAGACGCGGTTCCCTTGAAAGATTCGCGGATGGAAGAGTGGCGCGACGCGCTTCGCCGGGGCGTGCAGTACCACCACAAGCCGACCAATCTTATATTGCGCGGCGGCCTCGACGATGTCTGGGTAACGCCCGAAGGCGCGCTCCATGTCGTCGACTACAAAGCAACGAGCAAGAAAGACGAAGTGACCATCGACGGCTATTGGCAGCAGGGCTACAAGCGACAAGTCGAGATCTACCAATGGCTCTTGCGCGGCATCGGCGAGAAGGTCTCCGACATTGCTTATTTCGTATACGTGAACGGCAATTCCGAAGCGCCTTCCTTTGACGGCAAGCTCGAGTTCGACGTGAAGGTCATTCCGCACAAGGGAGACACGAGTTGGATAGAACCGCTTGTTCTCAAGATGAATGATTGCTTGCGAGGCGAGGAAGTCCCCGCCGCAAATCCGACCTGCGAATACTGCGGCTACCGCGAAGCGGCGGGAAAAGAATTGCAGGCACGCGTGGCGAAAAAAAGGGTCGTGAAAAAGGCGGCGGGTTCTGGTACACTCGGCATATGAAAGCGTTTAGAGACAAAGTGCGCGATATCGTCCGGAAGATCCCCAAGGGCAAGACGATGACCTACAAGGAAGTCGCCGAAAAAGCCGGCAACCCCAAAGCCGCACGAGCCGTTGGCGCCATCATGCGCACCAACTACGATCCGTCGATACCGTGCCACCGCGTCATCGCGAGCGACGGCACCATGCGCGGGTACAACCGCGGTGGCGTCGCGCGGAAACAGGAACTGTTGTTCGAGGAAGGAGCCAGATAAACGGGTATGGCTGAGGACGACGTAAAAATGGAAGCGTCGTGGAAAAAGGTTTTGCAGGAAGAGTTCGGGAAAGAGTATTTCAAGGCCTTGCGTGAGTTCGTCAAAAGCGAGTATCAGCACGCCATCATCTACCCGGCGCCGAAGAATATTTTCCGCGCGTTCGAGCTCACACCGTTCAACAACGTCGAAGTCGTTATCCTCGGTCAGGATCCCTACCACGGGCCAGGGCAAGCAAATGGACTTTGTTTTGCGGTGAACAACGGACAGCGTTTACCTCCCTCTTTAATAAATATATTCAAGGAGCTGTCGGACGATACGGGCGTGCCCTTCGAAGCCTTGGCGAAGAAGGGGGACTTGGAGCGGTGGGCCAAACAAGGCGTACTCCTTTTGAACGCGACGCTCACCGTACAGGCGCACAAAGCCAACTCGCATCAAGGAAAGGGTTGGGAAAAGTTCACCGACGCGGTCATTCGAACACTTTCGGATAAGAAAGAAAATCTCGTGTTCATCCTCTGGGGCAACTATGCAAAGTCAAAAGGCAACCTTATCGACTGGTCCAAGCACGAAATAATCGAGAGCGCGCATCCCTCGCCCCTGTCTGCCCACCATGGCTTTTTCGGTTCCAAACCGTTCAGCAAAACCAACGAATATCTGATCGCGCACGACAAAAAGCCGATTGATTGGTTATGATCAAAATGAGTGGCGGCCGGGCTCGAAAGCCCGGCCGCCTTGGTCAGTCGACCCCCGACTGGTTCGGGAGGGAACTCATATCGGAGATGATGACCAAACCGCTCAAGATCAAACACGCGAGCGCTAAGCAAAGAGAGAGCGTGCTTGGTTCGAAGTTGACGACGGCGACGAGAGTAGATCCCACCGACGTCAGTAGCGTCATGATGGGGAAGTACACGGACGGTGCTCCGTCTTTGGCAGGGGGCCCGGGCGGGCTTCAACGTAACACAGTCTTTTTTGGTTGCAAACCGTTAGAGTCGGAGAAGTGAATGTAACGTATCGCTGTGGACATGCGGGCCGATGATGGCGAGATTGAGCCGCTCTGTCTTGAGGATATCTTTTGCAACGCGCTGGACGTCGGCTGCAGTGACTTTATCGATCCCCTTGAGGCGTTCTTCGAGCGTGCGGACCTTGCCCATGACGATGAGGGAGGTGGCGGCCTTTTCGGCTATTTCGTCGCTGGTTTCGAGCGAGAGAGTCGTTGTGCCTTTGAGGTAGGCCTTGGCCTTCTTCAGCTCTGCTGTAGAGACCTTCTTCGCCTTTATTTTCTTGAACTCGGCAAGAACAGTTTCGACGGTTTTCTCCAGCTTTCCGTGCTCAACACCCGCCTGCACCGCAAAGTAGCCGGTGTCCGGGTATTTTTCTGCCCACGAATGCACCGAGTAGGCGAGCCCGCGCTTCTCGCGCACTTCGATAAAAAGTCGGCTCGACATGCCGCCACCCAGTATCGTCGAAAGCACCGCGAGTGCGTATTCATCTTTGTGCAGGTATGGATACGCCGGAACGCCAAGAATGAGTTGTGTTTGATCGGTCTTCTTTTCTTTTATGGAGACCCGAGACTCCGTTTGCTTCGCCGCAAAAGACAGTGCCTTTGAGGACTTAGATTTCTTGAGGGAGCCGAACTCCTTTTCGATCTTGGCCAGGACTTTCTTCTTATCAAAAGAGCCTGCGATGGCGACGACGGTATTGGCCGGCGTGTATTGCCGCTTGTGATAGCTTGCGAAATTCGCGCGCGTAAAAGCCCGGATATTTTCCTTCGGCCCCAGAATGGTGCGACCCAGCGGGTGTTCGGCACCAAAGAAAAGTTTTTCGAAGACATCGTCTACCGTGCGCATTGGCATGTCTTCGTACATGTCTATCTCTTGGATGATGGCACCGCGCTCCTTGTCTATCTCTTTTTCCGGCAGTGTCGAGTTGAGTGAAATGTCGAAAACGACATCGAGCGCCGTGTCGAGATACTGTGCGCTCACTTTCGCCCAATAGGCCGTTCTGTCCTTCGCCGTGAAGGCGTTGTAGACGGCGCCGACCCCGTCGAGTTCTTCGCTTATCGCAAGCGCCCCTTTGCGTTTCTTTGTGCCCTTGAAGAACATGTGCTCCAAAAAGTGCGCAAGCCCGTTCTCCTTTGCCGTCTCATACCGCGAGCCGGTACCGGTCATAACGACCACTGTCGCCGTCTCCGTGCCTTCCATCGGCGCGAGCACGATGCGCAGACCGTTCTTTAATGTGTGTAGTTCGTACTGCATCGCGGCGCATAGTAGCTCCTGATGTATTCAGAGGCAACAAGGAACCTCCTGCAGCCGGAGCCACAGGAGGGGTTTCAAAGCCGCACGTCGGCTACTTCTTCTTGTGCACGCGAACCCTCATCGCTTCGGGGTTCAGCACCCACCGAGCGCGGCTGACCCTTGATTTGATCGTGCCGACCTGGCAGGCGCAGATCTGCGCGGCTCGTTCGTACGGGTGATCGTTTTCGATCAGCGCCAGAGCCAATACCTGGTTGACCGTGAGCTTCTCCACAGCCGTCGAAGACAAAGCTCTCCGAAGCTTCGCCTTGACCTGTTTGAGGAACTTGCCGCGCATCTCCGGTGCCTCGGCATCAACCTCGGGCAGGTCGAAAGATCCGATGTCCAGGCACTTGTCGACCATTTCGGGGGAGACCTGATTATTCTTCAAGAACTTGGTCAGGGCCGGGAGAACGATCTGTGCCATCCCGCTGAATGAGAACTCTGTCATGAGCGTCACTCCTTTCGTAAATTGCGCTCGACAGGACTATGCCACACGCCTACGTTATCGGCAAATTCTCGCAATATGAGGGGAGATACGACCTTTCTTTTTTCGCAAAACACGTTACTTTTATGCGAATGACTATCAACGAGATACGCTCAAAATACCTGAAATTCTTCCAAGCCCGCGGACATACCATCATTCCGAGCGCATCGCTTGTGCCGCAGAATGACCCAACGACCCTTTTTACGGGTTCCGGCATGCAGCCGCTGATACCGTATCTGCTCGGAGAGCCGCATCCGAAAGGGAATCGATTGGTCGATAGTCAAAAAAGTTTTCGTGCCGAAGATATCGACGAAGTGGGGGACAACCGCCATACGACGTTCTTCGAGATGCTTGGTAACTGGTCGCTCGGCGACTACTTCAAGAAAGATCAGCTTCCGTGGTTTTTCGGATTTCTCACCGACGAGGTCGGCATCGACGCGAACCGTTTGTACGTGACCGTTTTCATCGGAGATGAAAACAATGGCGTGCCGCGTGACACCGAATCGGCGGGCATCTGGAAGGAGTTGTTCGCCAACAAGGGCATAGATGCCAAAGATGTCGTCATTGGCAGCGAAGAAGATGGATATCGCCTCGGCATGCAAGACGGCCGCATCTTCTACTACGACGCCAAAAAGAACTGGTGGAGTCGTGCTGGTACGCCGGAGAAGATGCCGGCGGGAGAACCTGGGGGACCTGATTCGGAAGTGTTCTACGACTTCGGTACGCCGCACGACGAGAAATACGGTGCGCAGTGTCATCCCAACTGCGATTGCGGCCGGTTCCTCGAAATAGGAAATTCGGTGTTCATGCAGTACATCAAAAAAGAGGACGGCTCGTTCGCGCTTCTTCCCAAGGCGAACGTCGATTTCGGCGGGGGGTTGGAGCGCATCGCCGCGGCTTCGGAAAAGAACCCGGATGTTTTTTCGATAGACGTGTTCTCCGATATGATAGCGCTCCTTGAACATTTCTCCGGTAAGTCCTACAACGATTCGCGCTACCGCCGTTCATTCCGCATCATCGCCGACCACATGCGCGCCGCGACGATGATGCTCGGCGATGGCGTGAGGCCTTCCAACACCGAGCGCGGCTACGTGCTGCGCCGCCTCATCCGCCGCGCCTCGCAGCATGCGTTGAAGATCGGCGCGCAGCAGGACCAGGAAGAAGAAAGCCTCCTCAATCGATGCGCCATCATCGTCATTGAGAAGTACAAGCAGGCGTATACGGAACTCGCGAGCGAAGAGGCGTACGAGACGATAACCAAAGAGATCTGGAACGAGGAAAAACAGTTCAGCAAGACCCTCGAACACGGTATGAAGGAATTCGAGAAAGTCGCGGCGACCGGCCACATCGAGCCTTCGGAAGCGTTCACCCTTTTCACGACGTACGGATTTCCGTTCGAGATGACGCTCGAGCTCGCCACCGAGCGGGGGATAGACGTCGATGTCGAAGGATTCAAAACGGAAATGAAACGGCACCAGGAGCTCTCACGCGCCGGGAGCGAGCAGAAATTCAAAGGCGGTCTCGCCGACACTTCGGAAAAGACGACGCGCCTGCACACCGCGCACCACCTGTTGCTGAAAGCGCTCCAGCTTGTGCTCGGGGCCGAAGTGCACCAAAGGGGGTCCAACATCACCCAAGAACGCCTGCGCATCGACTTTTCATACGGCACGAAAATGACCAAAGAGCAGATCGCCGAAGCGGAGCGCATCGTCAACGAGAAAATAAAAGAGGAATTACCGGTTATCCGCTCAACACTGCCCAAGGAGAAAGCCGAAACGCTCGGCGCCGAGCACGAATTCGGCGCGAAGTACCCGGATGTCGTATCCGTCTATTCCGTCGGACCAAAGGGCGCGACCGAGAAAGATCCGATGTTCGCAGATGCCTTCTCGATAGAATTTTGCGGCGGACCGCACGTCTCCAACACGCGCGAACTTACCGGAGTGTTCAAGATACAGAAAGAGGAGGCGGTCGCATCGGGGATCCGAAGAATAAAAGCGGTCATTTTGTAATACCACGCTTGCTCTCTGCCCGACGAACGTGGGTGATACAATAGGGCGGATGTTTGGCATGGGAACGAGTTTGGGCGGCAAGGTCGTCGCCGTTGCGGATATCGGAAGCGCGAGCGCAGGCTTCGCCGTTTTCAGAACAGGACGCGCGCCGCAACTCTATGCGTTCGCGCGCGAGAGCCTGCCGTTCGAAAATCGTTCCGATAACGCGCTCGCGACGGGCGTCGTCCAGGCCCTCTCGACCGCTTGCGAAAAAGCACTCACGGAATATGCGGCACAAAAAGGCCCGCGCATCTCTTCGTCTTATTGTGTCGTCGGCGCGCCGTGGACGCACTCCTTCGCGGGAGCGGCGCTCGGAGAGTTGAAACGCGAAGCGACCATCACCGATGCGATGATCTCCGGTCTCGCCAAGCAGGCCCTTGCCGACCAAAAAAAGATCGACGCGAGCGCCATGTTCGAGGCCAACGTTGTTCGGGTCCTTTTGAACGGCTACGCGACCGAAGAGCCGGCGGGGAAACGGGCCGAGACGATACGCGTCTTCACGCTCATGAGCGACTGCGACCAGCAGGTGCAAAACGGCGCCAAAGAAGTTCTCGGAAAATTCCTACCGGGGACGCCGGTGATCTGGCGTTCGGGCGCACGCGCCGCGCTCTCGGTGGCGAAGCGGCTCCTCGGCGACGGCAGTTACCTCATCGTCGAAGTCGGCGGCGAGGCGACCGACCTCATTTCCGTGCGCAAAGGCATTCTCGAAGGCCGCGACTCCATCCCGCAGGGAGTTCGTCAGATCGCATCGAGTCTCGCGAAGGGAAAGCCGGTCGAAGAAACGGTCGCCCTTCTCGATATGATCGAAAGACAACAGAGCGAGTCGGATGCGGCGAACGAGCTTGAACAGGCAGTCGCCAAATTCGAGCCGGAGCTCGCCCACATATTCGGCGAAACGTTCGCGAAACTCTCGGGTTCACGCAAACTTCCCGAGACGTTGGTACTGCTGGCGCCCTCGCAACTTTCGCGCTGGCTTTCGCGCTTCTTTTCGCGCATCGACTTCACGCAATTCACCGCGACGGCCCAGCCTTTCGCGGTCACATCGCTATCCGCAGGGGAATTGTTGCCGGTCGCACAAATTCCGAGTTCTTTCGCGGACACGGGCCTTGCGTTGGGCTGTGCGCTTGTCAACATCGAGTCGGATTCCTAGGTTCTGCCGCACCCGTGCGTGGTATACTTTCGTTTTATGGCAAAAGATTATTTTCAGGATATCGTGCCGCCGGAAGGGAGCGCTCCGCGTCCTTCGCGCCAAGGAGCTTCGCAGCAGCCGCGCAAAATGCCGGTGCAGCCGGCTCCCGAACCGGAAGCGGAAATGGATGACCCCTCCATGGAGAGGAGCATACGCAATATAAGCATAGACAGTCCGGAGCGCCGCTCGCGCCCTGTGCGGCCGTCGGTCAACGACGTCCGCGACCCTTCCAATTTCGGCGTCCAGCAGCTTCCGCCGAAGCCTCGCAGGACCGGAAGCGGCCGTTCGTGGTGGCTGTGGGGCATCGCCCTCGTCGTTGTTCTCGTGCTGGCGGGGCTGGCGCTCTTCGCGCTCAGAAAGACGACCATCACGGTCACGCCGCGCTCGCACACGATCGTGTTCGACCAGACGTCGCAATTCACCGCATACCCTGCGGCGACCGCCGCGACCGGCACGCTCGCCTACACGCTCATCAACTCCGACCTACAGGCTTCACAGACGGTTTCCGCCGGCGCGATGCAGCAGGTAGACACGAAAGCGCAAGGCACCGTTACCGTCTACAACGACTACTCATCCGCTCCGGTCAAACTCATAGCCAACACCCGCTTCGCGACACCTTCCGGTCTCATTTTCCGCGTGCCGGATGCCATTGTCATCCCCGGGAAGAGCGGCTCGACGCCAGGCCATGTTTCGGTGACCGTCTTTGCCGATCAATCCGGCGATCAATACAATATCGGCCCCGTCTCGCGCTTCACCATCCCCGGCCTCCAATCTACGCCGGCCATGTACTCCAACGTCTACGCACAGTCGACCGCTTCGACGACCGGCGGATTCTCTGGACAGCAACCCGCGGTGGACCCGACCACGCTTTCCAATGCGCAGTCGGCGCTCCGCGCGCAACTCGCGCAAAAAGCGCAAGCCGCTGCAAGCGCGCAAAGCGGCACGACCACCGTCATCCTTCCGCAGCTCATCCAGATCTCGTACCAAGACTTGCCGCAAACGAGCGCCGCGAGCGGCAGCGTGCAGGTCAATGAAGCGGCGCACATTCAAACGCCGGTGTTCGATGCCAATTCGTTCAGTCAGGCGATCGCGCTCACGGTGGGCGAAAACTCCGACGGCGTACCGCTCTCGCTCGTGGAAGGACAGGGCTTCTCGGCGACATCGCCCGACGAGAGTTCCTCGACGCTCGGCACTGCTCCGCTCAACTTCACGCTCTCCGGGACCGCGACCTTGGTCTGGCAAGTGGACGCGCAGGCGCTTGCTCGCGCGCTCGCGGGACACGACCAGAACGCGTTCGGCACCATAACGGGCAGTTTCCCCGGCATACAGGAGGCGCACTCCCGCATCGAGCCGTTCTGGAAGACGTCGTTCCCGTCCAACCCTGCTGATATCAAAGTGGTCATCGTGGCTCCTACGGTCGCACAATAAGGCCGCGTTTCTTGACTCCTGACAGGCTTGCTGCTATTGTGGTTCGCGCAGATATGGCACCCGAAGAGGTCGTGGAAGGAATCGTCGAAGAGGCGCTTCCCAACACCTTATTTCGCGTGAAGCTCGAGACCGGCGAGATCGTCCTCGCGTACCTGGCCGGCAAAATGCGTCTGCACCGGATCAAAGTGCTCGTCGGCGACAAGGTCCAGCTTCAACTGGATCCGTACGGCGGTCGTGCCCGGATCACGAGGAGGAACTAAAACCACAAAGAACATATGAAAGTAAAAGCATCCGTCAAGAAAATTTGCATGCACTGCCGGCTTGTCCGCCGGGGCGGTCGGCTGCGCGTCATTTGCACCAACCCGCGTCATAAGCAGCGCCAAGGATAATCGCTATGCTTCGCATCGCTGGAGTCACCGTACCGGAAAAGCGCCTCGAAATAGCGCTCACTTCTATTTATGGAGTGGGCCGCTCTCGCGCGCTCGCGACGCTCTCCGATCTCGGCATCGAAGCGGGGAAGCGCCCTGCGGAACTTTCCGCGAAGGAGGAGTCGTCGCTCCGCGAAGCTATCGAAAAATTCGCTCTCGAAGGCGAGCTCAAACGAGAAATTAGCGGCAACATCCGTCGCTTGCGCGATATCAAGGCGTACCGCGGGACCCGTCACCAAAAACATTTGCCGGCGCGCGGCCAGCGCACGAAAACGAATTCCCGCACCGTCCGCGGCAACAAGCGCACCACGATGACCTCCGGCCGCCGCAAGCTTGAGAAAACATAATATATGGGAAAGAAACGCATCATCAGAAAGAGCGGCGGCAGCGTCGACCAGGGACTCAAATCTCGGTCTCTTGCGCGTGTCGCGAAAAAGAACATCACCGCGGCAACGCTCCATATCCACGCGACCTACAACAACACCAAGGCGCTCCTCTCGGACAAGAGCGGGAACACGGTGGCATGGTCTTCGGCCGGAAGTCTCGGCTTCTCGGGTGCGAAGAAGGGAACACCGTTCGCTGCGGCGAAGGTCGGCGAGCTCCTCGGCGACAAGGCGGCCATCATCGGCGTGAAGGAAGTGGACGTCGTCATCCGCGGCGTCGGCGCCGGACGCGAATCCGCGTTGCGAGGCTTTGCCGGCAAGGGCATCGACGTCACGAAGATCGCCGACCAAACCCCGATCCCGCACAACGGCCCTCGTCCGCCGAAACCCCGTCGCGTCTAATTCCTCTATGCTCCGCATCAAATCAAAATACAAAATAGCGAAGCGCCTTGGCGCGGGCGTTTTCGAACAGACGCAAACGCAAAAATTCGCCCTCTCGGAAGCCCGCTCCAAGAAAGAGCGCCGCGGCGGGCGCGGGGGGAGCGACTTCGGCCGTCAGTTGCTGGAGAAGCAGCGCGTGCGTTACACCTACGGACTCTCCGAGCGCCAGCTTTCCAACTACGCGCAGGAGGCGACGCACGAGAAGGACCCTTCGACGCAATTGCATCGCGCGCTGGAGATGCGCGCGGATTCAGTCCTGTATCGAGCGGGTTTCGCGCCGAGCCGAAGGGCCGCGCGCCAGGCCGTCTCTCACGGCCACGTGAAAGTGAACGGAACCCGTATCACGAGCCCCTCACATCGCCTCAAAAAGGGCGACAAACTTGAGATCCGAGAGAGCGTCCGTACGAGTCCTCTGTATGCGGGTCTTGCCGAGAAGGAGGACAAGAAAGTCCCTCCGCAGTGGCTTTCCGTCGACCCGAACCTCCTTTCCGTCGAAGTTTCGGGCGAGCCGCAGTACAGCCAGATCGAGGCGGGACTTGATTATCCGACCGTATTTGAGTTCTACAGCAGATAGTGGTATACTGGCGGGCGTTTTATTTCCATTTGAGGCATTTTTTATTAGTGTTGTAATTTTCCAATCTTCATGTCCGATTACTTCATCGCGCTTCCGAGCAAACCCCGTGTCGTCTCCGAGTCGGAGCGAAGCGGCACCTACGAGATAGACGGGCTCTACCCGGGTTATGGCTACACGCTCGGCAACTCGCTTCGCCGCATCATACTCTCTTCGCTTCGCGGCGCGGCGGTGACGCACGTCAAGATCCCCGGCGTCGCGCACGAATTCTCGACCATCGAAGGCGTGAAAGAGGATGTCGTCACGATACTCCTCAACATTCGCAAGATCCGTTTCCGCCTTTTGACCGACGAGCCGCAGACCGTTTCCTTGAGCGTGAAGGGCCCGAAAGAGGTGACCGCCGCCGATTTGAAATTGCCGGGCCAGGTGGAGATCCTCAACCCCGAGCAACACATCGCCGATATTTCCGGCAAGACGACGCTCGAAATGGAACTTACCGCCGAGCGCGGGCTTGGGTACGTGCCGAAAGAAGCGCATCAAAAAGAGCGTGTGGACATCGGCTCTATTGCGCTCGATGCCATTTTCTCGCCCATCCGCCGCGTCAACTATGAAGTGGAGAACATGCGCGTCGGCGACCGTACCGACTTCAACCGCCTCCGCATGCTCATCGAGACCGACGGCACGCTCACCCCGCGCGAAGCGCTCGAGAGTTCCATCGAAACGATGATCCACCAGCTCAAGGCCGTCGTCGGCTTCAAGGAAGAGGAAGTTCCCGAAATGGCAGCTCTTTCCGAATCCGGTCACGCCGCGACACGCGAAGAGCGCGGGGTTCAGATGGATGCGGAGATCCTGAAAACACGCATCACCGAACTGCAGCTTCCGCAACGCGTCGAAGCCGCGCTGGACAACGCCTCCATCCGCACCGTCGGCGGACTCGTACGCAAGCGCGAGGACGACCTGCTCGCCATCGAAGGCTTGGGTCAGAAAGGTTTGCAGGACATCAAGCGCGCCCTTTCCAACCTCGGTCTCACCCTGCGAGCTCAATAACCGATATGCGACACCACAGCGCCAAGCGAACACTTCATCGGACGAAGCGGCAGTATACCGCCTTGCTTCGTTCGCTTGCACGCTCGTTGGTTTTGCGGGAAGGGATAACAACGACCGTTGCCAAAGCGAAAGAACTTCGTCCGTTCGTTGAGAAACTGGTGAGCGAAAGCAAGAAGGGAACCGTCGCGGCGCAGAAGAACGTCATTTCGCGCATCGGCTCTCCTGAGGCGGCGAGAAAGCTCAAGGAAACGCTTGCGCCGCGGTACGCGAAGCGCTCGGGCGGCTATACCCGGATCGTCCGGCTCGGACGCATCGGCAAGCGCGTCGGCGAACAGGCTCGCATCGAATTCATACAATAATATGGCAGATGAAAAGACATATACGATAGACGCGGGAGGGAAGACGCTCGGTCGCGTTGCCTCCGCTGCGGCGAAGGCGCTCATGGGGAAGACCCGCGCCGACTACGTGCCGCACATCGATTCCAAGGTCAAGGTGCAGGTCGTCAACGCCTCGAAGCTCCACGTCACCGAAAAGAAGCGCCTGCAAAAGACCTACACGACCTATTCCGGTTATCCGGGCGGCATCAAGTATGAGACGCTTTCGCACCTTGCGTCGCGCAAAGGGAACGGCGAGGCCATCCGTCGTGCGGTCTCTCGCATGCTTCCGCGCAACACCATGAAAACTTCGCGCATGAAAAACCTTATCGTCACCGAATAAAATTTGTATGGCAAAAAACGACTACACCGAAGCGATAGGACGCCGCAAGACGGCCTCGGCCCGCGTGCGCATCTCTCCCGCAAAATCGGCGTCGATGACGGTCAACGGAAAACCAGCTGACGAATATTTCCCGCTCGAAGGTATGGTAAAGACGGCGTTTGCGCCGATGCAAACTCTCGGCGTCGCCTATGAGGTTTCGGTGCAAGTGAAGGGCGGCGGACACAAAGCGCAGGCGGATGCCGTGCGCCACGGCCTCTCCCGCGCCATCGTCGCTATCGTCCCGGAACAGCGCAAAGATCTCAAGGTCCGCGGTTTCCTCAAGCGCGACCCGCGCGCCAAAGAACGCAAGAAGTTCGGCCTCAAGGGCGCTCGACGTGCTCCGCAATGGTCGAAGCGCTAGATCTTTGTCGTTAGGACACCGCGGTTCGCCCAACCCACTTTCCCAGCGAACCAGGTTATGCGGTCGTCCGGCCTCGGAGCAGTTCCAACCTGACTCCGAGGCTTAACTTTTGCGGCTCCGTTTTGCTATACTCCCATCATGAAAAAAGGTGACGAGCGTGAAGACCTCGATTTCGAGCCCGAGGATGAACTCGGGAGCGTTGGCGCTGCAAAAGCAAAACTCCAGAAGCTCAAAGACGAGCTTGAGAAGGTCAAGAAAGAACGGCAGGAATATCTCGACGGCTGGCAAAGAGCCAAAGCCGACATGGTAAATTCTCGGCAAGAGACGCTGCGACAGGCAAAGCGGCAAGGAGAGCGCGCCGTGGAGTCGTTCATCGAAGACCTCATTCCCGCGCTCGACGGATTCGACCTTGCCGCGGGCTCTCCTTCGTGGGAAACGGTCGCACCGGAGTGGCGAAGCGGGGTCAGCCAGATACAAAATCAACTTCTGGACGCACTTTTACGTCAGGGCGTGAAGCGATTCGGCAAAGTCGGCGAAAAATTCGATCACGCGCTCCACGAAGCCGTGCAAGAAACTGATGATATGCCGGGCGAACCAGGAACAATTGTAAGGATCTTACGATACGGCTACAGGATGGGTGATCGTATCATCCGTCCCGCGCAAGTCATCCTAAAAAGGTAAGTGCGAGGTTCAGCCTCGCGTTGACAAGCACGCCGAAGAAGTGTATACCGTTTTTCTATGGCAAAAATCATCGGCATCGACTTGGGTACTACGAATTCGGCTGTCGCATACGTGAGCGGCGGAGAACCGCACATTATCGAGAACGCGGAAGGCGCACGCACGACGCCCTCCATCGTCGCTACTTCGAAGACGGGGGAGCGATTGGTGGGCCAGCTTGCGCGCAGGCAGGCCGTCACCAATCCGCAGAATACCGTGTATCAGATCAAGCGCTTCATCGGCCACACGTTCGACGAGCCGGGCGTGCAAAAAGACATAAAATCCGTGCCTTTTGAGGTGCGCAAATCGGGCAACGGCGGCATCGAGGTAAAAATGGGGGACAAATGGTACCGGCCGGAAGAGATCTCCGCGATGATACTGCAAAAACTGAAGCAGGATGCGGAAGCGCGGCTCGGAGAAACGATAACGGAGGCCGTCATCACGGTGCCGGCGTACTTCAACGACGCACAGCGCGCCGCGACCCGCGACGCGGGCAAGATCGCCGGATTGGACGTGAAGCGCATCATCAACGAGCCGACCGCGGCTGCGCTCGCATACGGTTTCAACAAGAAAAAGAACGAAAAGATCGTCGTGTTCGACTTCGGCGGCGGCACCTTTGATATTTCCGTGCTTGAGGTCGGCGACGATGTCATCGAGGTGCGTTCGACCGACGGCGATGCACACCTGGGAGGCAAGGACATCGACCAGAAGATAATGGACTGGCTCGCGGATGAGTTCAGAAAGGAAAGCGGCATCGATGTGCGCAATGATCCGCTCGCGCGCCAGCGTCTGGACGAAGCCGCGGAGAAGGCGAAAATAGAACTCTCGAGCGCGCTCGACACGGAAGTGAACATCCCGTTCATCACCTCGACCGCGGCCGGACCGCAACACCTTCTCATCAAGCTTTCTCGCGCGAAACTCGAAGAACTTTCGCGAGAATTCGTTGACCGCGCGATGACGATAACGAAGCGCGCGATGGAAGCGTCACCTTTCAAGATCGGTGACCTCAACGAAATCATCCTCGTCGGTGGTCAAACGCGTATGCCCGCGCTCCAAAAAGCCGTGCAGGATTACTTCGGCAAAAAGCCGAACATGAGCGTCAATCCGGACGAGGTGGTCGCGATAGGCGCGGCCATCCAGGGCGGCATCCTGCAAGGCGACGTCAAAGACGTACTCCTTCTCGACGTCATCCCGCTTTCTCTCGGCATCGAAACGTTGGGCGGGGTCGCGACGAAGCTTATCGACCGCAACACGACCATTCCGACCTCTCGTTCGCAGGTCTTCTCGACGGCTTCCGACAACCAGCCGTCCGTCGAGATACATGTCGTGCAGGGCGAGCGCCCGCTCGCGGCCGACAACAAGTCGCTGGGACGCTTCAATCTCGACGGCATTCCGCCTGCGCCGCGCGGCATGCCGCAGGTCGAAGTCACGTTCGACATCGACGCCAACGGCATTTTGACCGTCAAAGCAAAGGACAAAACGAGCGGCAAAGAGCAATCGATCCGGATAGAGGGAAGTTCAGGACTTTCTGAAGCCGACATAGAGAAAATGCGACAAGATGCCGAGAAGAACGCCGATGCCGACAAGCAAAAAAAGGAGCTCATCGAAGCCCAGAACAGCGCCGACAATCTCGTCTACGCCGCTGAAAAGGCGCTCCGCGAGCATGGCGACAAGGTAAGCGAGGATATCAAAAAGAACGTGCAAGAGAAGATAGATGCGGTCAAAGCTGCACGCAACGGCACCGATTCGTCCGCCATCAAATCCGCGAGCGACGCTCTTTCGAGCGCGATGAGCGCGATAGGGCAGGCGATGAACCAGCAACAGCAGCCTCCACAGAGCGAGCAAAAACCGCCGGAAGAGCCTCCGAAGCAGTAGCGCGCCGAGAGTTTTGCGTTGCGGGACATTTCCGAGTAGTATAGTGACTCGGCATGAAAAACTACTACGACATTTTGGGCGTGCAGAAGAACGCGAGCGAGGATGATATCAAAAAAGCGTTCCGAAAACTTGCACAAAAGTATCACCCCGACAAAAAAGGCGGCGACGAGGCGAAGTTCAAGGAAGTGAGCGAGGCCTACGCGGTGCTTTCCGACAAAAAGAAGCGTGCGGAGTACGATGCCCACGGCAGGACCTTTGCCGGGGCGGGAGGACAGGGTTTCGGCGGGTACGATTTCTCCAATTTTCAGGGTTTCGGGGGCAACGGACAAGCCTTCGAGTTCGACCTCGGCGACATATTCTCGGAATTTTTCGGGCAAGGGGGGGTGCGCACCGGGCGCGGGCGCGACATCTCGATAGACATCGAGCTCACGTTCCGCGAGGCGATCTTCGGCGTCGAACGGCGTGTTCTCATTTCGAAACTCGGACTCTGCCAGACCTGCAACGGCACCGGCGGGAAACCAGGCTCGAAAACGGTGACGTGCACGACCTGCAACGGCAAAGGTTCCATCAGGGAAACGCGCAATTCCTTCTTCGGCTCATTCACGCAGGAGCGCGTATGCCCGCACTGCCACGGGAAAGGCGAAGTGCCGGAGATCCTCTGCGAGACATGCCATGGCGCCGGCGTGTTGAAGCGAGAAGAAGAGATACGGGTCATCGTGCCGGCCGGCGTCGAGGATGGGGAAATGATACGGATGCCCGGAAGGGGAGAAGCCACTTCCGTCGGGAACGCGGGGGATCTCTATGTGAAATTGCACGTGCGACCCGACCCGAAGTTCGCGCGCGAGGGCAGCAATCTTGTGACGACACTTTCGATAAAGCTCACCGACGCGCTCCTCGGAGGTTCTTATGCGGTCCAGTCGCTCGACGGAGAGGAGCGCCTCACGGTCCCACCCGGTATCGTTCACGGCGAGATGCTCCGTGTGCGCGGCAAGGGCGTCCCGACAGGGAGGAGCAGCCGCGGCGATCTATTGGTCAACGTGCAGATCGAATTTCCGAAGAAATTGTCGAAAAGCGCTCGCGAGGCGGTGGAAAAATTGCGGAAGGAGGGGTTGTAGCTCTGCTCCGGAAATGAACAGAGGTGTCCGCTTTGCGCTTGTCATTAGGATATAATTCCGGAATGGATTTCCAGGGCGCGACTTCCGCGATCTCGAGCGTTCCATTGGACGTGCTCGTCATCGGCATCTTCTTTCTCATCGTTTCCGCCGATTCGCTCCGTTCAGGCCCCACGCGCGCGACGGCGCTCGCGTTGTCACTCCCCATAACTCTCTACCTCTTCCAGATAGTCCCGAAGACGATACTGGTCGGCTCGCTCACGGCTTCGTTCAAGGGCGAGATCGGCCAACTCGTCATCTTTCTGGTCATCGAGGCGATACTGTTCGTCTGCTTTCATCAGATGTTCTTCGCTTACGACCGTTACAGCTCGCTTTTGAACGCCGCGATCGCCGGCGCGGCCGCGACGGCCGTACTCGTAGTGGTCTGGATCCAAACGCCCGTGCTTTCCTCCCTGTGGCAGTTCGGTCCGCACATGCAGTTCGTATTCGGCAATTCCTACAGCTTTTTCTGGTTCATCCTTGCCTACTTCGCGCTTGCGTACGTGGGAGGCTGAAGCCTCGACTTGCGCCAGAGAGGTTTATCCACAGCTTGTTGACAGTTGTGTTTATTGTGTCCCCGTGATACCCTGACACTCAGGAGCAGAAATGCTCGCAGATAGGCAGAAACAGGAGGCTTCTCATGGCTGCCACGATTCCTACTATAGGTATCGCAGGAACCGGCAGTCATATGCCGGACACTGTGATAACCAATCAAGAGCTTGCTGGTCTCATCCGAAAGGACGGCAAAGGTGCCGATTGGGCGCTCGAGAAACTCGGCATCAAGGAGCGTCGCTTCATGACGCGGCTCGATTCCGAAGGCCATCCGGTCAGCGGCGCCGACGAACTCGACATGGCCGAAGATGCCGCACGGAAGGCGATTGCAAGTGCCGGCATGAAACCGAACGAGGTTGATGGAATATGGTACGTGTCGTGTACCCAAAAGGGGGACGCTCGGCACCACTTTTCCAACAGCGCGTTCGACCTGCATAAGCGCCTCGGTCTCCATGACACGGCGATCCCATACGAAATGGATGCTGGTTGCGGCGGCGCGGTGCACGCAATGATCGGTGCGTCCAAAATGCTTGCCGGCAACGGCATGGACAACATGTTGGTCGTCGCATCGAACGGCCCGTCCCGGTACTACAACGACTGGGCGAGCTACGTGGCAAACGACGTGTGGGCTTCGATGTACATCTTCGGCGACGGAGCGGGTGCGGCCGTTTTGCGACGGTCGGAAAAGATCCTCTCCGGCTCCGAGATCCTCGCGAGCTACCACGGCGTTGATCCGACAAATAAGTTGATGTACTACGAGTCCCGCGGCAATCGATCCGAGCCGCTGTACATCATCGACGGTCGGGGAGTCGTTGCCTCTTTCGGCGTGTACGCCAAGAAGGCGCTCGAAGGGTTGCAGGAGCGAACTCGGGTCAACCTGAAGAAGGAAGTGAAGCGTTTTTACTTCCATCAGGTCAACGGGAAAGTGCTGACCAAGTTCGTCGAGAGCCAGGGGATCCCCATCGAAAAAGTCGCTATGCACGTCGACCACTATGGCAACATCGCGGCCGCTGCCACTCTCGTCCTGATCGACGAGGATCGCTTTCACAACAGGATCTCGCAAGAGGACCTGTGCGTCTTCTGCACCGTGGGAGCGGGCGCCCAGTACGGCGCAATGCTCGTTCGACTCTGATCTTCCGGTCCGTCAGGACCCACGGCCCTCGCGCGATGCTATACTTTATAGCGACGCGCGAGGGCATCTTTTTATTCTAGGAACATGCTGTTTCAGATACCGGATATATTGCTTGCGGTAACCGCTATAACGAACACGGGGCTGATTTGGTTCGTGTATCAACGGGACCGCGATAAGCCCGTCAACAAACTGTTCGCTCTTTTCGTTGTTTTCATCACGTTTTGGGCCCTTATCATTTTGCTTTTTAGACAGGTAGATTCGGTCCCGATCGCCCTGTATCTGCTAAAGCTTTCTTATATTGCAGCGTTATTGCTGGCCTTTTTCTTTTACAGATTTTCATTTCTGTTCCCGAAGCCCACACCGGTACATCGTCTCCACACATTGATCACGACAACCTTTGTGAGCGCTGTGAGTATTTATATTTTGTTCCCTGGTGTTCTCACGGAAAATGTCGTGTTCCATAGCTGGGGGAAGGAAGTCGTTTTGGAGCCTTTCGCGTATTGGCTTTTTGCTGCATCATTCCTTTTTTTCTTCCTGTTTGGGCAAGCGCGGCTCCTATTGAAGATCCCGCAGGCAAGCGGAGTAGAACGCGTGCAATTGTTGATTATCGCGTCTACCGTCGTGGTCGCGGGGTTATTCGGCATGTATTACAACCTATTGCTTCCTTCACCGTTTTTCCATGACTTCCAATACATCTGGAGCGGTCCGGTTTTCACTTTCGCGTTCGCCGTAGTTATCACGTATTCAATTTTTCGATTCCGGCTGTTCAATCCGAGAGCTATCCTTGCGGAACTTCTTGTGTACACCCTCCTCCTCTTCCTCTTCATTCGCTTAATCCTCACGAACGTCCTTTCCGACCTCGTAATCAACGGAGCGTTGCTGATTACAGTAGCCATCGTCGGAGCTCTTTTGATCAAAAGTGTTACAAAAGAAGTCGAGCAAAGGGAAGAGATAGAAAGACTTTCTGAAGAAAAATCGGAATTCATGACATTCGCCTCGCACGAGATACGCAACCCCATCACGGCGATGCGCGGGTACGCTTCGCTCATCGTCGACGGGACGACGGGAGAGGCGGGCGCGCAGACCAAAGACGCCGCGGAGAAAATACTGGTGAATGGGGACACCGTGCTCTCGCTCATATCCCAGTTCCTCAACAAATCGAAGCTTGAGCTCGGGCAGATAGCCTACGCCATTGCCGACGTCGACGTCGGCAAGACCATTCGAAGCATCGCCGAAGGATTCAGGGCGCATGCGGAGCAAAAGGGCCTCTCGTTGGATGTCAAAGTGGACTTTCCGAACCTACTCGCACGCGCCGACGAATCGAAGCTGCGCGAAGTCGTTGGCAATATCGTGGATAATTCCCTCAAATATACGAAAACGGGCGACATCACGGTGGAGATCGAGAAGCGCAACGGCATGGCGCGCATCACCATAGCCGACACCGGGGTCGGCATTCCGCCGGAAACTTTGCCGCACCTCTTCCAGAAATTCTCGCGTGCCGACGCGCAGAAGATGAACCTGCTCGGAACGGGTCTCGGGCTCTACCTCGCGAAGACCTTTATCGAAGGCATGGGCGGAAAGATATGGGCAGAGTCTGACGGAAAAGACAAGGGTTCGCGCTTTATTATTGAGCTTCATGCGGTATAGTGAGTGCTCATGCAGAGACTTTTTACCGGCCTCCAACCATCCGGCGCACTGCACATCGGCAACTATTTCGGGGTACTGAAACCCTTCGCCGAGGCGTACGAGAAATACGAAAGCTTCCTCATGGTCGCGGATTACCACGCGTTGACGACGCTGAAGAACCCCACGGAACTTCGCAAAAATATCCGCGATGTCGTTCGCGACTACGTCGCCGTCGGCATCGATCCGAAAAAGGCGACGATGTTCCAGCAATCCCAAGTGCCCGAGCACACCGAGCTCACCTGGATATTCAATTGCCTCGTTACGATGTCGTTCCTCGAACTCGCACACGCGTACAAAGACAAAGAGGCTCGCGGGCTTGAGACCAACGTCGGTCTATTCGACTACCCGGTCCTCATGGCGTGCGACATTCTGCTCTACGACAGCGACGTCGTGCCTGTCGGGCAGGACCAGAAGCAGCACATCGAATACGCGCGCGAGATCGCGACAAAATTCAACAATGCGTTCGGGCAAGCCTTCAAAGAGCCCAAAGAAATGATTCTGAAGTCGGTCGCCATCGTGCCCGGTACCGACGGCAAAAAGATGAGCAAAAGCTACGGGAATACCATCCCGCTCTTTGGTTCGCGCGAAGAGATAACGAAAGCGGTCATGTCCATCGTGACCGATTCGGGCGGCGAAAGCCCCGAGAACGTCTACAACATCCACCGCTTGTTCAAGAGCGAGGGCGAACTGGGCCCCGTCTATAAAGCGAACAAGGGCAACTACAAGGCAAGTAAGGAGGCGCTCATCGAAGACATCGAGAAGGTCATCGCGCCGATGCGCGAACGCCGTGCGAACATTTCAGATGCAGAGGTCGACAAAATACTGAAAGAGGCGAGTGACAAAGCGCGTTCTCTCGCGTCAGCAAAAATGGCCGACGTCCGGCAGAAAGTCGGAGTCGCACTGTAATATGGAACGCGTACTCATCGGCGACCTCAAAAAACACATCGGGAAAACCGTGACCATTTGCGGCTGGATAAGCGTGCGCCGCGATCAAGGCAAGATGGTATTTTTCGACATACGGGACATGAGCGGAGGCGTGCAGGGGGTCGTTTTGCCCTCAAGCGCCGCGATAGAAACTGCCAAGACCACTCGCGTTGAGTACGCGGTTTCCATACGCGGCGAAGTGAACGCGCGGCCGGAGAAAAATATTCAAAAGGGGAAGCACAATGGCGATATTGAGCTCAAGATCACCGAGATAGAGATACTGAGCGAATCGGAAACTCCGCCGTTCGATATCTCGACCGACACGGCGCAGGTTGGCGAGGAAACGCGTTTGCAATACCGGTATCTCGATCTACGCAGCCCGCGAATGCAGCGCAACATGAAATTGCGCAGCGAATTCGTGCGCCTGTGCCGCAAATATCTTGTTGCACATAATTTCATCGAGATCGAAACCCCCCTTCTGACCGAATCGACGCCGGAAGGCTCGCGTGATTTCGTCGTGCCGTCCCGCAGGCATCCCGGGAATTTTTATGCGTTGCCGCAGTCACCACAGCAATATAAACAACTCTTGATGGTCGCTGGGTTCGAGCGGTACTTCCAGATCGCTCGCGCGGTACGCGATGAGGACCTCCGCGCCGACCGCGGCTTCGAACACTCCCAAGTCGACATCGAAATGTCATTCGTCGAGCAGGAAGACGTCATGCACACGGTCGAAGAGATGATGATCGAGACCGTGGAAGCCCTCGGTTTTGTGATCAAGAAAAAACCATTCCCTCGGTTTACGCACAAAGAGGCCCTTGCCAAATTCGGCGCCGACAAATTCGATCTTCGGACCGAGGAGGAGAGATCGCAGGGAGTATTGGCCTACGCGTGGGTCTACAAATTCCCGTTCTTCGAAAAAAACGATGACGGTACGTGGACCTTCACGCATAATCCTTTTTCGATGCCGATACCGGAGCATGTCGAATGGCTGTTGAAGAAGAAGAATGTCGGAGAGATCCTCACAACCCAATACGACCTGGTGTGCAACGGGTTCGAAACCGGCGGCGGTTCCATTCGCACCCATAAGCCGGAGCTTTTGAAAGCGACGTACGAGATCATGGGATACACGCCAGAGGAAACAGGGGAGCGCGTCGGACACATGCTCGAAGCGTTCAAGTACGGCGCTCCGCCGCACGGCGGCATCGCGCTCGGTATCGAGCGAAATCTCATGAACCTCACGGGCGAATCCTACCTGCGCGAGGTCCAGGCATTCCCGATGACGCGCGGTGGACAGACCGCCGTGATGAAGGCGCCGAAACCACTGACCCCGGAGCAACTCGCAGAACTCGGTATCGAAATAAAAAAGAAAAAGTCATGAGCGAACGTTTTGAGCTGGCGACAGGCTCCTTCCAAGGCCCGTTGGAGACCCTCCTCGACCTTATCGAGGAGCGGAAGATGCCCGTTTCCGACGTGTCGCTCTCGCAAGTGTGCGACGCGTATCTCGCGTACATCGAGAAGCTGCCGGAAATGCCGCTCGGAGAGACGGCGCAATTCATCCTCGTCGCGTCCACCTTGCTCCTCATCAAATCCCGCGCGCTCCTGCCGACCCTTGAACTTTCCGAAGAAGAGCGAGAAAGCGTCGAAGAACTCGAACGCCGGCTCAAGATGTACGCGCTCTTCCGCAAGGCGGCGAAGCTCTTGCGCAAGGAATGGGGGAGGGCACCGCTATTCTTTCCGAAACACACTCCCGCGCGGCCCGTCGTGTTCTCTCCCGCTGAAGCCAACGGATCGACCATCCGCTCCGCGATGCAGCGCCTCTTGAACACGCTCCCGAAGCCGGAAACGGTGATCCAAGCCGCCATAGCACCGGTCCTCGCGCTCGAGGACGTCATCGTGTCGCTCAAAGATCGCCTCACGCGCGCGTTCAAAGCCCGCTTCAGCGACCTCACCAAAGGAGCCGACAGGGAATCGCGCATCGTGCATTTTCTCGCGATGCTGGAGCTCGTGCGTTCTGGGAGCGCGAGCGTTACGCAGGACAAACTTTTCAGCGACATCACCATCGAACTTGAGGGTGCCGCGGGAACGCCGAAATACGGAGTATGACATCAGACATCGCGACAAGACTCGAGGCATTCCTTTTCGCGGAAGGAGGTCCGGTATCGCGCAAAAAGTTGCTGCAGCTCTTGGAATGCAAGCAAGACGAGCTTTCCCGCGCCGTCGAAGAGCTCGACGTGGCGCTTTCGGAACGCGGTGTAACGCTCGTCAAAAGCGAGACGGAATTGTCTCTTGCGGTCGCGCCGAAAACGCAGGGCGCCCTTGAAAAAGCGTTCCAAAAAGAGCTCGGCGAGGAAATAGGGGACGCGGGCCTCGAAGTTCTTTCCATCGTACTCTACCGAGGTGCTTCGACGCGCGCGCAAATAGACTACGTGCGCGGCGTGAATTCGAGCACGACGATACGCACGCTCCTTTCGCGCGGGCTCGTCGAACGCACCGGCAATCCGGAAGACGCTCGCGAGTATCTCTACCGCCCGACGGTCGAACTTCTTGCACATCTCGGGGTCCGTTCCGCGCAAGAACTTCCGGAATATGCTACTATTCGCGACGAATTGGCGGCGTTCGAGAGATCTCAGCAGGCGAGCGAGCCATTCGGCCATGGAACAGAACCCGCAGACTCCCACAACGATTGAGAGCCGCATGCTGCGCGCCACTTCTACAGCGCTCATGCTGCTCGTTCTCGCCGCCGTAGGATTTTTCGGCGCATACGCGCTCGCAGGCGCGTGGTATACCCCTCTTGAAAAAGGCGAGCCCGCCGCGGCGGCTTCCACTCCTGATCCGTTCTCGTCGGTTTCCTTGATAGCCAAAAGTGCCTACGTCTTGGATCTCGATACGGGAAAGGTTCTCTACAAACAGAACGAGAACGCGCAGCTTCCGCTTGCTTCGCTCACCAAGGTCGCTCTCATGCTCTCCGTTGCACAAGTGCTCCCACCCGGTGACGTCATCACCATCCCCGCGCATAAGACTCCGGACGGCGCGCCGATACAGATCGCCGCGGGAACTAAGTGGCGCGTACAGGATCTCATCGATGTGACCTTGGTCGAATCTTCCAACGAGGGTGCGGAGCTGCTCGCACAGGCGGCCGATCCAGCGATCCTCGCAAGGTATTCTGATGCTTCGGCAAGCGATCCGACTCTTTGGCGAATGAACGACCTCGCCCACGCGCTCGGGCTCACCAACACTTACTTCCTGAACGTTTCCGGCCTCGATCTCTCGACGACGCAATCAGGTGCATACGGCTCGGCGCGCGATGTCGCGACCCTCATGGCTTATGCAGCGACGACATCCCTCTCGACGTTCTCGGCGACCACTCACACGAGCGTGACCCGTTCCACGATAGACGGCAAAAGCATCACGGCGGTGAATACCGACGCGGCGCTCGATGCCATCCCGGGCATCTTGATGGGGAAGACCGGCTACACCGATCTCGCTGGCGGCAACCTCGCGGTCGTTTTCGACGCGGGCGACGGTCACCCGGTCGTCGCGGTCGTTCTCGGCTCGACGGAAGACGGTCGTTTCAGCGACATGGAGCAACTCGTTCCCGCGGCGCAAGCAGCCATCGCGGGAGGGAAGTAAGACGTTTCGGGTAAAGGCTGTTACTTAGGCGAACCTCGCGCGTGACACATTCGAGTTGCTCAAGGTATTTTTCGCAGTGGTGATATACGTTCTATTTGAGATGAGTACGGAGTTCGACAAAGTAACGGCCTTTACCCGATGCCTAGGATCGGTTTTGCGCGCTGCCCGCAAGGCCGTACAATAGGGCTATGTTTTCCGACCTTGTTCGGGTGCTTGTGCCCGCGACCCTTTCTTTTTTGATAGGACTTGCCATAACGCCCATCGTCACCGGATACCTCTACCGCTACCGCGCGTGGAAAAAGACTCCCGGCAAGCACACGCTCTACGGGACGCTCGCGGAAGAGTTCAACAGACTGCACAACGGCAACGAGACGCGAGCGCCGCGCATGGGCGGCATCGTCGTGTGGGCGAGCGTTGTTCTGAGCGCTCTCATCCTAGTCGCGCTCGCTATATTGATACCGACCGAGGGATTGTCGAGCCTCAACTTCTTGAGCCGTGGCGAGACTTGGATACCGTTCGCAACGCTCATCGTGGGTGCGGGAGTAGGCCTTGTGGATGACCTCCTTGTCATTCGTCCTGGAGGGAAGGGGATGCAGCTGCGGTACCGGCTTCTCATCGTCTTCTTGCTCTCATTTCTTATTGGTTGGTGGTTCTGGTCAAAGCTCGGCGTTTCGACGATCAACATCCCGTTTTCCACCCCACTCCAACTCGACTGGGGGATCGTGCCGCTCTTCATCTTCATATCGCTGTGCCTCTACGCCTCCGGCGTCATCGACGGCATCGACGGTCTTTCCGGCGGAGTATTTGCCTCGATATTCGGGGCCTACACGCTCATCGCCTTTTCGTACGGACAGGTAAACCTCGCCGCCTTTTGTGCCGCCATTGTCGGCGGGCTCTTGGCCTTTCTGTGGTTCAACATCCCGCCTGCCCGCTTTTACATGAGCGACACCGGGACAATGGCGCTCACGCTCTCGCTCGGGACGGTCGCCTTCATGACCGACCAGCTCGGCGGCGGCGTCGGTATTGCCGTTTTGCCCGTCGTCGGAGCTCTTCTCGTCGTGACGGTCCTCTCCGACGTGCTACAAATGCTCTGGAAACGGCTTTTCGGCAGAAAATTGTTGCGTATCGCGCCACTCCACCACCATTTTGAAGCCATCGGCTGGCCCGGCCACAAGGTCGTCATGCGCTACTGGGTGCTTTCGATAGCGCTCGCGTTCGCCGGGGTTCTTATTGCGCTCCTCGCGACAAAATAACCGTGAAAAGATCACTGCGTATCGACACGCCGCTCGCACTTCTCCTTGCGGTACTTTTGTTCGGAGGCTGCATGATATTCGCTTCTGCGGCGTTCGGACTTCTCGCGCGCGGTGCGACCAACATTCCGTCCGTCGTCTTCAACCATCTCGTGCTTGGCGTCGGCGCGGGGCTCGTCGCGCTCGTCGGGTGCACGATCATTGATTACCGCATCTGGCGCCGTTTCGCTCCATACCTCTATGTGCTTTCTATACTATTGACCACGCTCGTTTTCGTCCCGCACATCGGTGCGACGCTCTTGGGCGGCCGACGCTGGATCGTCGTCGCGCATGTTTCTTTCCAACCTTCCGAAGCGATGAAGGTCGGTTCCATCATGTTCGCGGCCGCCTACTTCACCGCGATGCGGGCGAGAGTGAGCACGTGGACGTGGGGCCTCGGCGGTTTTGCGGGGATCATCCTTATTCCTGCGGCTATTCTC
The DNA here is from genome assembly GCA_035500505.1 of Minisyncoccota bacterium. Classification (GTDB taxonomy): domain Bacteria; phylum Patescibacteriota; class Minisyncoccia; order Phycocordibacterales; family UBA2100; genus UBA10103. Next base: position 12,908 of record DATJXE010000005.1, on the reverse strand, counting down.
ATCCTACAACCCGACATTGGAACACTTGGTATCTTGTGCGTGGCGGTCTTTGCCGTTTTCTGGGTCGCAGGCGCGCGCTTGTCGCACCTTTTCATCGTGGGAGCGTCCGCCGTTCTCGTCCTCGGCATTCTCGTGGCGACGACACCCTACATCCGCGCGCGGGTGGAGACGTTCATCAACCCCTCCGCCGATCAGACGTCGCAGGGATACCAGATAAAACAATCCTTGATAGCGATTGGTTCCGGCGAACTTCTCGGTCGCGGCTGGGGGCAAGGGATACAGAAATTCACGTATTTGCCGGAGCCGATGGGGGACTCGATATTCGCCGTCGCGGGGGAGGAGCTCGGTTTCGTGGGCTCCATCGGGCTTATCGTTCTGTTCCTTCTGTTCGGGTTGCGCGGATTTTACGTGGCTGCCCGCGCGCCGGACATGTTCGGCATGCTGCTCGGCATAGGCATTTCGACATACCTCACCTTTGAAGCGTTTTTCAACATCGCCTCGATGCTCGGGGTTGCGCCGCTTACGGGGATCCCGCTCACGTTCGTTTCCCAGGGCGGCAGCGCCATGCTGACCTCGCTCGCTTCTGCGGGTATCTTGCTCAACATCTCGAGGCACCAGCGCCGCGGCGGACCTGAACTGTAGAGAGTCGACGCATATCCCGCCGCAACATACTTTTCGGGGTGTCTCGGAGCGCTTGGCGCGAGAGGCAGGGCGTTTTCAGCAGAAAACGACCCGACCCCGAAAAGTATGTTGCGGCGGGGGGACGTTCCGAGAAGTCTCACATCAAGCGGGGGAAAGCGTTTTGAAATTGAGGTACAATAGGGCGAATGAAGATAGTGTTGGTTGGTGGCGGGACAGGAGGGCATTTTTACCCGCTTATTGCGGTCGCGGAGGCCGTGCAGGACATTTCACGCGAGCGCACCTTGATAGAGCCGGAACTTATCTACCTCGGACCGGCTCCCTTTGATCCCCGCGCGCTCGTGGAGCACGACATCGAGTATCACGCTTCGCCTGCGGGCAAAATGCGCCGCTACGGCAGCATATTCAACGTTCTGGGGGTGTTCGCGACCGGCTGGGGCATCGTCCAGGCGACCTTCCAGCTCTTCTCGATCTACCCGGACATTATCTTCTCGACCGGCGGCTACGCGGCATTTCCGACCCTCTATGCCGCGCGGCTTCTGAAGATCCCCGTCGCGATATACGATGCCGATGCAACGCCGGGCCGCGTCTCGTTGTGGTCGGCGAAGTTCGCGCGCTGGATAGCGCTCGCACACCCGGAAGCCGCCGTGAAGTTCCCCGAAAAGATACGCCACCGCATCGCGCAGACGGGACATCCGATACGCAAGGAGATAGAGACTCCGACCAAAGAAGGCGGCTATGAATTCCTAAAACTCGAACCGAATATTCCGACCGTCTTCGTGATGGGAGGTTCGCAAGGTGCCGTCGCCATCAACGAGGTCGTGCTGGACGCGCTTCCGGACCTCGTCGCCTCGTACAACGTCATCCACCAGGTCGGCAGCGCCAATCTCGAGCAGATCGCGCGTCTTGCCGCCGTCGTTCTCAAAGACTCACCGCACAAGGCTCGGTATGCCCCCTTTGGCCTTTTGAATACACTCGCGCTGCGCATGTCGGCCGGCATTGCGACGCTCGTCGTCTCCCGCGCCGGCTCAGGAACCATTTTTGAGATCGCTTCGTGGGGATTGCCTTCAATCATGGTTCCCATTCCAACCGACGTCTCGCACGACCAGACGGAGAATGCATTTTCCTACGCCCGATCGGGCGCCGCGGTCGTCATCGAACAGCGCAATCTCACGCCGCACGTGCTCGCCGCCGAGATCAAACGCATTGTCGACGACGCGGATCTGCGTGGGAAGATGAGCGAAGCGGCACGCGCCTTCGCCCGCCCGCAAGCCGCGCGCAAGATAGCCGCGGTCCTCATCGACTCGTCGTTGGAACACGAACCCGTATGAGCAAGGTCGTTACGCGATTCCCGCCGTCCCCGACAGGATATTTCCACATTGGCAGCGCGCGCACCGCGCTGTTCAACTACCTCTTTGCCGCACACCACGGCGGCGTGATGTACTTCCGTTTCGAGGACACCGACATCGAGCGCAGCAAAAAAGAGTTCGAAGATGACATCGTGCAGGGCATCGAGTGGCTCAAGATCCCGTACGCCTGGCCGGACATACGCAGGCAATCCGAGCGCACCGCGGTCTACCGAGGATACGTCAAGACACTTATCGATGCGGGAGCCGCATACGAAGCCGAAGCCGCGACGGACGATCCGAGCAAGAAAGTCGTCCGCTTCAAGAATCCCAACACGACCATCACCTTCAATGATCTTGTCCGCGGGGAAGTGACCTTCAAGACCGACGAGCTCAAGGATTTCGTCATCGCACGCTCCGTGACCGACCCTCTGTACCATCTTGCCGTGGTGATAGACGACCACGACACAGGCGTTACGCACGTCATCCGCGGAGAAGACCACATCTCCAACACACCCCGTCAGATACTCATCCTTGAAGCTCTCGGATTCGAACGGCCGCAGTACGCGCACATCCCGCTCATCCTGGCGCCTGACCGCAGCAAACTCTCGAAGCGCCACGGCGCTGTCTCCGTGAATGAGTATCGCGCACAAGGATTTCTCCCGGAAGCCATCGTCAATTACCTCGCGCTCCTGGGATGGAATCCGGGAGGCGAGCAAGAACTTTTCACGATGCAGGAAATGGTCGAGCAGTTCGATATTTCACACGTGCAAAAAGCCGGCGCGATATTCGATATCGAAAAACTTAAGTGGTTCAATCGGGAACACCTTCTACGACTGCGGGCGGACGATTTCAACGAAGAAGTCTTGCGTATCCTCGAAGAGGAACTGCAAAAACGCAACCACGCGTGGAACGAGAACGTCGCGCACAAACTCATCCACGTCGTTCGTGAGCGCATCAGCACGTGGCAAGACTTGAGAACAATGGTCGCGGACGGCGAATTGGATTTTTTCTTCTCCGATCCGGAGCTCGTCGCCTCGGACATTTCGCAAAAAGGAAGTTCTGCGGCTGTTGCGGCAAAACATTTGGAAGCCGTATCAGGATTCATCCAGGGAATTTCGGACGCGGACATCTCGGATGCCGAGAAAGCGAGATCGGCCATTTGGCCCTATGCCGACAAAGAGGGGAGAGGGGAGGTCCTTTGGCCCTTGCGCTATGCCCTATCGGGTAAGAAAAAAAGCCCTGACCCGTTTACTATTATGTCGGCCGTCGGCAAAGAAGTTTCTTTACGCAGGATCAGAACTGCGATCGATGCGTTGGGCCGCGCCGGACAATGACGTTGGAGCCCATGACGTACAAAACCGGAACGCAACGACGCATCGCGAGAAGCACGCGTTTTGTTCTCGCTGCGGCGCTCTTCGCGGCGGCGACCGGCATCGCATTCGCGCAAACGACGCCCGCAAGCCCGTCCGACATCCAGGCCAAAATAGACTCCAACAACGCGCAAATAAACCAGCTCAATACCGAAATCGCCCAATACCAGACCGAGCTCGACGCGGCTTCGAAAAAAAGCCAGACGCTGCAGAACACGATCTCGCAGCTCAATACTTCCATCAAAAAGACGACCGCCTCTATCAACCTGACGAAAACGCAGATAAATACGACGCAACTGCAGATACAACAGCTCTCCGACGGTATCGCGAGCGACCAAAGTTCGATAGCGGACGAACAGCGAGGGCTCGCGCAGGCGCTTCGAGAACTCGACGAGGCGGAGGTCCAGCCACTCTCGATAACCTTGTTGTCTTCCAACGGTCTTTCGGATGCGTGGCAGGACGTGCACGACATCGAAACGCTGAACGCTGCCGTCGGCGTCGACATCCAGAATCTTTCTGCTCACAAACAATCGCTGAACGACAAGAAGACCGCACAAGAGCAGAAAAACGCGCAACTCAAGGCGCAACAGCAGACCCTTCTTACACAGCAAGGCTCGCTCTCGGCAACAAAAAACGCACAGAGCCAGCTCCTGGCCCAAACCAAATCACAAGAAGCCACCTACCAATCCATCATCGCGCAGAAAAAGGCGCAGCAACAGGAGTTGCAGGAAGAACTGACGAACCTTAAGGCGCAATACAACCAGGCGGTGAACCCGAACCAGATCCTCGCCCCGACGCCTGGCATTTTGCAGTGGCCGATATACGGCACCCTCCGCATCACGCAGTATTTCGGCAACACGCCCTTTGCCAACGCGCACGAAGCTCTTTACAGCGGCAACGGACACAACGGCCTCGACATCGCGGCCCCCATCGGGACACCCGTGCATGCTGCGCTCTCGGGCACCATCCTCGCGACCGGCAACACTGACCTCGTCAAAGGCTGCTACAGCTTCGGCAAGTGGGTCATGATCGAGCACAACAATGGCCTCAATACGATGTACGCGCACCTCTCGCAGATAAGCGTGACGCAAGGACAACAAGTTTCGACAGGGGACGTTATCGGGTTCAGCGGCGAAACGGGTTACGCGACGGGACCTCACCTGCACTTCGGCGTGTACGTTTCCTCAGTGACGCAGATAATCCAACTGGGTCAAGCGACAAAGGGGACCGCGCCGTGCTCCAAGGCGACCATGCCGGTGCCGCCAGTCTCGGGCTACCTGAACCCCTTGAACTACCTGCCAGCGACCAATTTCATTGACGACACGCAATGATCAACTCTCCTTGTATCCTTTGGGCGGCTTTTGTCCGTGGACTTTGAGTGCTTTCTGTTCCACATCTGACGCTTTTCGCAAACGCCGCATGTTTTTTTTCGGCGCGATAGGGAAGTGCTTTGAGTTGTCGATAGCCTCGGCAAGCCAGTCGAGGTCTTTTTCGGCAACGACCCAGCGCTCGGGAGCGTATGTGGAAAGATCGAACGGTGCGGAATACGCGAGCATAGACTTCTTTCCGGTCCTCAAAAAATACTCATGGAAATACGACATCGCGAGCTCGCGGACGCTCTCGTACACGGCGTCGCGATACCGCAGCATGTAGTGATTGGTCTTGCTTATCGCGCCCCAGCGGCCATTCCGATAGAATAGTGCGACAACATGGTCGTCCTCGGCGGGAATCGTCCTAAAATCGAGCAAAAGGGGCTTTTGGCCGTGGTAAGCCAGTATCGCGGCCGCAAGGAGCGCCCCCTCGAAGCAATGGGCCTTTTTGGCCTTTAAAACCCGCCTGGGAGACATGTAGGTCTCTCCAGACATCTCAAAATTGACCCCTAGAGGATCCAGATAGTCCTGTATCTTCTCTGGGCTATCCAACCTCTCAAAAATCCGCTTTTCGGCAGGGGACAGGAGAGCGTTGAGCCTTTTCCAGTACATGTATCGATTATACAAAGAGTTGGGCCCCGAAAACCGTCGCATCACGGTTCCGGGGCCCCAGGGAGGCATCATTGTCAGAAGGAGAACTCTATTGAGGTGGTTTTATAACCTCAGGCCAAGATGCGTGACCTGTATGCATAGTGTTCCAAGAATTACGGTAGGTCAACCGTCTGTATGTACATAGTCACACTCCGCGTTTGAGCCAACGAGCAACCCCATACATAAAGGCGCCTCGAAAAGACACCACGTTTTACAGGACTAATACACGTAATACATAAAGAAATTCCGGCAGAGCGTTGCGGCTCTGCCGGGAGATTTCGTATAGGGACGTTTCCTTACCGCCTCAGACTTTTCCTGCGGATCAGCAACATTGAGACGAGTGCCACATTTGACACTATGTTGCAGATGGGAGGCAGGAGCGTCACTGCGTTGAAACTGAGGAGCGCCGGAATCGAAATGACACTCCTCAATGCGCCGAGCGAGTACGATAAGGCGGTTTCTTCATCGGGTTTCCCGTAGGCTTTTCGGAACGTCGGAATAACGGCAAACACGTTGATCACGATTACGATCAATACCGCGTACAGCGCGTCGTCCGTGAGCCGCCAAATGACGATCGCAGCAAGCGCCCCCGCTAGAAACTTCAAGTCGCGCTTGGTGGGAGGTTCGCCCTTTCTTACGGAAAGAATCGCGACGATGATGCCGAACAGGACCGGGATTCCCGATACCCAGGCGCCTGGCCCGGCGTTATTCAGGATCTGTGCTACGAATGAGATCGCCCCCACGAACGCCCAAATGCCGTAGGTGAATGGATGAGGCTTCGTGCTACCTTTCAGGGTGTCCCTGATGTAAGGCACGTATCCCGCCACGCCGACGACCAACGCAAGCGCGCCGAGCATCGCGTGGTAGTCGTACATGAAGTTCATTGTATCCCCGCTATGTTATTAGCTGCCTTGTATTTTAAAACTAAAACCATGTATAGTCAAGCTCATTGAGTAGGGAACTATACACAAAGCCCATCCTATTTCTCATGAGGTACCGAACAGAATTGCCCTCGTAATGAGAATACTCGCGAATATCATCGGAACAGTAGCGATGGAGAATCCACGAGCTTTCATCAAATATCCGATCGCGTGTTACAAGCACTCCTCAAGGGGCATGAGCACCCCTTTGCCGAAGTATATACTTCGCAAAAGATATATTGTGCGAAGTTATTAATATAGTTTCCCCTATAGCTACAGGCAGCAAGGATGACCGAGAAGTAACCCCCCCCCTCTTCTTATGTTATCGGCGGAAAAGTTATTTCCACCGGTAGATGTGAACCGCGATATACATCGCGAGCATCCCGAGGGAAAAGCCTGCACACACTGCGACAACCGAACTGAAGGGTGTCCAGATGATTCCAGACCATGAGGCAATGAGAATCGCTGCCCACACAACGGCAACCCCAATTACGTACACATAAAGCGGTCGTTTGTTCATATCTCCTAGTATAGCACTTCCGGACCCTACGACTTTACGAGAGGCGTGATACAATGAGCCGATGATACGAGGAAACTTCATCGGCGCGGCGATCGTTGCGATTATCTACACGATCTACATCTTGAGAAATCCCCTGCCCCAGCGCTGGCAAAACGTCTTGGTATTGATAGTCTTGAACGGCTTGACCATCGTGTTGATGGCTTTTGCATTCAACGACGTCACGGTCTTTTGAGTGATCTGGGTCGCCTCCAAATCCCCTCCCCTTCACGGCGCAATACTTGATGTCGCTTTTAGCACAACAGAACGTTTCGTTTGTCAGTTACCTCTTTTTTACTTCTTCCAGGGAATATCGAACTGCGTGAACTCAGGCAAAAGTTTTCGATGGAATAGGAGGCGCGAAATAACTTCAGCGTGCGAGAGTGCGCCGGTGAGGGCGTTGTGGGGTGTTGGTTCTTCGGGGATGCCGCAATAGTTGAGAACGGCGTCGAGATCGAGAGCGCTCCGGCGGTGTTTGACCGGCGGCTGCAGTCCCCTTTCTATCATGTGCATGTAGGCCATCGTGTGCGTGTCGAGTGTGCGGTAGGCAAACGGCCAGTCGGTGTGACCGGCTCGTTCCGCCGCGTGGCGGAGAAAATCTCTGTCGAACGAAACATTCTGGCCCGCGAGCGTGCGCTCCTCCACCCCTTCGCTCCAATGCAAAAACGCATGGATGAGATCCGCCTCACTTTGCTTCTTTTTGTCCATTATTTGCTCTTTGGTGAAGCCATTGACCTGCAGCGCCTCGTCCATGATGTGCGCGCCGTCCCACACGCGGCATTCCTCGTAGAAACGGTTGCTCGGATTCGATAGGTCGAGCGCGCCGAGAGAGACGATGGAGTGTTTCCACGGCTCCACCCCGGAAGCTTCGACGTCGACGACCAGCATGGGGCTATTGTACCCGCCTTCACGGCGGGTCGCCATAGCGGCGACTAGAGTCCTTTGCAGGTTTTCGAAGGCGCGTAGCCGGCCTTTTGCGCGGCCGCTTCGCTCCCGAACCACACCTGATTCCCTGCTGCGATCTTCTGCGCGCCCGAGCACCATGGTAGGTAGTACACGGAACCCGTGCGCGAAGCGACGACGAAACCGCCGGGCGGAAGCGCGGGAATGTCCGCCTCCTGCGGAGCCTGGGCTACCGAGACGGGCGGTTTTACCTCTTCAAGCGCCGAAAGCCGCCCAAGGCCATATGCCCCTATTCCCACCAGAAATACGAGCAAAACCAGCCCCCACTGCCCTACCCCGTCCTCCAAAAGGCCCTTGCAGTGGGCCAAAAAAGCCTGTATAGTGACCCCGTTCACCAGTACAGCATACCTCTATGGCACATACCAAAGCAGGCGGAACAGCGCGCAACCTACGAGATTCGAATCCGAAGTACCTCGGCGTCAAGCGCGGCGACGGGCAGAAAGTCGCTATCGGAGAGATCATCGTGCGCCAGCGCGGTACCAAAATATTGCCGGGCCGCAGGATCGGCGTCGGCAAGGACCACACGCTCTTCGCGCTCGCCGAAGGCGTCGTGCGCTTCCGCAACGTACGCAAAAAGGATTTCGATGGCCGCTCTTCCACCCGACGCCTCGTCGAAGTGGTTTAGTCCGACTCTTTGACGACTACCGTGAGCCGGGCCTGCGCGCCCGGCGTTTTTAGTTGCACCACATGCTCCCCCAACTCCTTGATGGGTTTCTCCAGCCCAATAGCGGATGCGGGGATATCTATATTTTTTTGAACCTGAATTGATTTTTGGATATCAGCGACGCCGAGTGACTTAAAGAGCCCGCCTTTTTCCGTGGCGCGCGCAGATATCTCGATGCGCCCACCTTCGAGGCTGTTCACTTTCTCGGTGAGCTCTTGCTGCTGTGCTTCCTTGAGCTCCCCTTCTTTTTTCTGGGCCGCTTCGTGCGCCGCGACCTTCTCGGGGGTCGCCTGCGCGGCTGCGCCGGAGGGAATGAGGTAGTTGAGCGCGTAGCCGTCGGCAATGTCCTTTACCTGCCCGCGCTGCCCTACCCCGCCCACGTCCTTGAGCAGAATGACTTTCATACTACTGCACGGCCTCGGGCGTGCTCGTCGCAGCATTCGGATCGCCGCCGAGTAGCTGGACTGCTTTTTTCATTTGTGCGTCGTTCCCGGCCGAGATGTCGGCATCGGTCAGGTTGACTTCAACGTCGGGAACGATGCCCGAGGTCGGGATCGGGCTGCCGCCGGGGCCGAGCCAGCGCGCGACCGTTATCTTCAGGTTCGTGTCAGAGGTTATCGGAAGGAGTTCCTGGACGGAACCCTTGCCGTAGGTGTTGGTGCCCACGAGCTGCGCCACACCCCAGTACCGCAGCGCATCTGCGAGGATCTCTGCGGCCGAGGCCGAGCCCTTGTCCACGAGCACTACCATCTTCAAGTTACTGTCGAAGACATCATATCCATAGGATTTGTGCACGATATTCCCTTGGTGGCCGTCGTAGTCTTCCGTGACTATCGTGTCGCTTGCAGGAAGGAAGTAGCTTGCCACATCAACCGCCGCGTCGAGGTAACCGCCCGGGTTCCCACGCAGATCAAGCACGAGCTTCGTGTCGCCGCTTTCGACGAACTTGCGCAGCGCGGTGCGGAACAGGTCCGGCGAGTTGGCGGTAAATTCCGCAATTGAGATAACGAAAATGCCATCGGGACGCGCGGTAACCTCGACTTCAGGTACGCTTATCGTGTCGCGTGTCACCTTGATGTCGCGCGGAGCGCTCCAGCCGGAGCGCTGTATCGTAAGCGTCACCTGCGTGCCCTTGGGGCCGCGAATGTCTTGTACGGCGGTCGTCACGTCCATGTCGACGGTCGAAGTGCCGTCTATCGAAAGAATGAAGTCGCCCGCTTTGATGCCAGCCTTGTCCGCAGGGGTTCCTTTGAGCGGCGAGATGACGACAAGCTGGCCATTCTTGACGTCTACTTCCATGCCGACGCCGTCGAACGTGCCGCTCATGTCCGAAGAGAACTGCTGATTCTCCGTCGGAGGCAAGAAGTAGGTATAAGGATCGTTCAAGGAATCAGCAAGTCCCGTTATCATGCCCCACACTTCCTGCTGGGCGACATCCGGCGAAGAGGTCGCTATAGGGGTCGATGAGGCGACAGCCACCGGAACGTAGTCTTGTTCGATGAGGTGCCAGGCTTTCCACACGGGCGAGAAATCGACGCCCTGCGGTTCTTGTGCATCCGCGATAGCGCCGCTCGTCGTGCGTTCTTGCTCAACGAAAAAGCCCGCGCCGAATCCGACAAGGACCAAGAAGATGCCGCACCCGGCAAGCACGACAATGTGTCTGAAGGTATGCGTGTTGTCGTTCATTCGCGGCATTATCGCACAGGAGAGCCATATATGCGAGAGCACATGGTATACTTTCCCCATGCAATCCCGCTACGAGCATGGCGGCCTCATCTGGGTTGACCTTGAGTCGCCGTCGCGCGACGAGATACGCGCGATAGCCGAGGAATTCCAATTGGAGTCATTGGTCGCGGAAGAACTACTCTTGCCGGTAACGAAGCCGCGCGCCGAATTCCACCCGGCATACGCTTACATCGTCATGCACTTTCCGGCTCTCTATCACTCACACAAAACCCACGAACAGGAGATCGATTTCATCGTTGGGAAACGCTTCATCATCACGACCCGCTACGACACCGTCGACCCGCTCCACAAGTTCTCGAAAGTGCTCGAAGTGAATTCCGTCCTCGCCGAAAGCAACATCGGCGACCACGCGGGCTTCATGTTCTTTTTCATGCTCAAAAAACTGTACCGCTCCATCGAGCACGAGGTCGAGTACGTGAAGCACGATCTGGGCGTCATCGAGGAACACATTTTTTCCGGGCATGAGGTACGGATGGTCGAGGCCATATCAAGAAGCGCGCGCGATCTCTTGAATCTGCGCCAGACGATAGAACCGCACCGCGAGATCCTCCACACACTCGAAGAAGAAGGCGCCGCGTTCTTCGGCGAACCCTTCCTCCCCTACCTGCGCGCGCTCTCCAACGAGTACTATCGGGTCCACAACCACGTCATGCGCCACACCGAATTCCTCCACGAGCTGCGCGAGACCAACAACTCCCTCCTCTCGACCAAGCAGAACGAGACGATGAAGCGCTTCACCATCCTCGCGTTCACGACTTTTCCGTTGACGCTCATCGCCGCCATCTTCAGCATGGACACCAAGAGCACGCCCATCGTGGGACTCTCCTACGATTGGTGGATCATCGTCGGCGGCATGATCATCGCGTCGATCTGCATGTTCGCGTACTTTAAGCGTAAGGAGTGGCTCTGATATGTGGCCGTTCAAGCGTTTCTTTGGCCGCATCTCTTCGTCCGCGCGCAACGCCCGCCCGCTCTATTTCTTCAACACGCTGGGCGGCGCGAAGCAGGAGTTCACGATGCCCGCTCGGGCGCATACGGTCCGCATGTACAACTGCGGGCCGACGGTGTACGCGCGGCAGCACATCGGCAATCTCTCGATGTTCGTCTTCGCCGACACCCTCCGGCGTGTGCTCGAGTACAACGGCTTCGAGGTGAAGCAGGTCATCAACATAACCGATTTCGGGCATCTTTCCTCCGATGCGGACGAGGGCGAGGACAAAATGACCAAGGGCCTCCGGCAGGAAAAAATGGCCGTGACCATGGAGAACATGCTCAAGCTCGGCGAGAAATACACGGCAGTATTCCTCGAGGACTTGCGCGCGCTCAATGTGGATACATCCCGTGTCGAATTCCCCCGCGCAAGCGCCTACATCAAGGCCGAAATAGCGCTTGTGCAAACGCTTCTCGAGAAAGGCTACGCCTACGAAGGCAAAGAAGCCGTGTATTTCGACACTTCCCGCTTCCCTGCCTATGGAGAGCTGGGCGGTGTCGATCTCGAAGGCCTCAAAGAAGGTGCGCGAGTGGCGGTGAGCGAAGAGAAGCATCATCCGACCGATTTCGTCCTCTGGAAGAAAGATGCGAAACTCGGTTGGGATTCGCCCTGGGGCAAAGGTTTTCCCGGCTGGCACATCGAATGCTCGGCGATGATAAATGCGACGCTCGGCAAGCAGATAGACATTCACACCGGCGGCATCGAGCACATCCCGGTCCATCACAACAACGAGATAGCGCAATCGGAAAGCGCGACCGGCAAAAAGCCGTTGTCGAGATTTTGGATACACCGCGCCCACGTGCAGATCGGAGGTTCGAAGATAGCGAAGTCCGAAGGCAATGTCGTGTACCTTTCCGAGGTGATCGAACGTGGCTACTCCCCTCTTTCGTTGCGCTACCTTTTTCTCAACGCGCACTACCGCTCGCCGTCGAATTTCTCATGGGAAGCGTTAGAGGCGGCGCAGAACGCGTTCTTGAGACTGCGCCGCTCTATCGACTCACTCAAGAATATAGGCGCCGGCACGCCGCCAGAAATGTATCGCGCACGCTGGCATGAACGCGCCAATGACGACCTTGATACGTCCGGAGCCCTCGCTGCCATGTGGGAAATGCTCCGCGACGAGGAACTTACGAAAGAAACCCTGAAAGCGGGTATCTTGGATGCGGATCGTTTGTTCGGCCTCGGACTCGACAAGGATGACCCGGTCGCGGAGGCGCTGTGGATGAAACAATTCGGCGTGCTCGTTGAAGAAGACGCCATTCCGGAACGTATCCGAACGCTTCTCTCCGCGCGCGACGGCGCTCGCAAGGAAAAAGATTGGGCGAACGCCGACAAGCTGCGCAAGGAAATAGAATCGCTCGGCTACACGCTCGAAGATACGCCCGGAGGAGTCCGCGTCTTCAAGAAGTGACGAAATTGACCAGTCTGTTCGGCACGACGACAACTCGCGCGACCGTCTTCCCTTCCAGGCGACTTGCGACCTTTTCCCGCGCAGCTTTCTCCGTCGTTGCCTTGTCGGCGCCGCTCGCGACGCGCACTTCGTCGCGTGTTTTGCCGTCTATTTGTATGGCGATGACGACCTCGTCCTCAAGAAGCAGTTTGGGATCATACGAAGGCCATGCGACTGAATGCACGGAGCCTTTCTCGCTCTCCTGCCACAATTCTTCTGCAATATGCGGCGCGAAGGGA
>DATJXE010000004.1:0-196138 GCA_035500505.1 Minisyncoccota bacterium | reverse complement strand
GCAAACAAAATCACCGGCATAGCCGGTGATTTTGTTTGCGGAGCCGCCTCCCAACTGTTGACGGCGATTTCGCGCTAGCGAAAAACGCGCTAAACCACCTTTATTTTTTCGTGGAAGTGGCAGTGGTCGACGTCGCACTCTTTTGCAGCGTCGCGAGTTGCGGCAGCACTTTTTGGATGGCATCCATGGATTGGAAGCCGTAGTAGGTTTTGCCGTTGATGACGAGTGCTGGAAGTTTGTCCTGCACGGTATCGAGCGAGATGAGGGTCTGCAGCGCGCCGACTTGGAGGTTGTAGTCGAATGAATAGACGCGCAAGTCGGGGTACTGTTCGGAGAAGGCCGTCAGCACGTCGCCCTGCGCCTCGCAATCGGCACAGTCGCCTTTGTTGGAATAGAAGTAGAAGATGAACACCGGTTTGAGACCGCACTTTTGCGCGAGCTGTTGCATGAGAAGGTAGTCCTTGATCTCGAGGACCGAGTAGAGGCTCTTGAGACGCGTTATTTCGTCCTGGTTGCCGCCCTGCGCTTCCAGGTAGGAGAGCTCCGAGCCAAGGGAGGTCATTTCGCTCGGCAGCGTCGTGTTCTCGCTCACGTCGCTGCACGAGTGCTGCGTGAGAAGGTCGAACTGCGTTTCAGTCGAGAGTATCTGCGTCGAGATGTCGTCTTCGGTCGCGCGGACGTCCTGGATACGCTGGTTTTGGAAATAGTTGGAGGCGTACAGCGCGGTCGCGAAAATGAGCGCCGTGATGAGGAAGGCGACGAGATAGCTTCTCCAGCGCGCGGTGCGCGTGTTGACGACCGGGTCCATAGGTCAGCGCCACTGCACGCCGGTCTTGAAGATCGCGCGCACGACCGCAGTGCCGAGCCAGAGGGGCACCAGGAGGCTGTAGAACAGCACGAAAAGCGGCGTTCCGAGCGGGAGGTTGCGCTTGCCTGTCCCAATGAAAGAGCCCGCCGCAACGAGCACGAGTATCAGGGCGACGGCGAACCACACCAGGAACCACATCATGCTCGTGTTGAGGTAGAAGGGATCGAAGGCGAGGTGCGGCAAGGCCCCCGTTACTTGATATTTCAGGAAGGCGTGCGTCGCGGCTTGTCCGAGCTCAAAGATGATGCGGAAGAAAAAGTAGATGCCGGCTGCGATAGAGATGAGCGCGGACGGAAGGACGATGACCCCGAGGTTGCCGTAGGCGCGGTTGCCTATCATGTGGCGGTAATCCACGGCGTTGCGCAGCCAGCCGTACGTCCAGCGCACGCGCTGGTTGAAGAGGTGTTTGAGCGTCCGCGGGATGCTCGTGTGCACGACCGCTCTCGGCGCGTTACCGATGAGGTAGCCTTCCGACTGCATGCGCAGCGCCATTTCCATGTCCTCGGTCGAGTGGCCGTAGCGCCAGCCGCCGAGTTTTCGGACGACGCTCGCGCGGAAGATAGAGAAGGGGCCGGGCGTGATAAAGGCGCTGCCGAGTGCCGCGAGCATGAAACGGTTGAAGACGGAGAGACGATATTCGACGTTCTGCATATGCTGGAGCACGTTGCTGGTCTCTTTGACGTGGATGCCCGGCGTTACGGCCGCGACCGTTTCGTTCCCAAAGACCGGCACGACGCGCAAGAGCGCCTCCTTGGCGACTATCGAATCGGCGTCAAGGCAGCCGATAAGGTCGGCGTTGGTATGCGCGAGCGCGAGGTTCATTGCCGTGTGCTTGCCGCCATTCTCTTTGTGAAAAACGCGGACGCGTGCGTCGATCTCGAATTCTTTTGCGATGGCGAAGGTATTGTCGCGAGAGCCGTCATCGACGACAAGTATCTCGAACCGGTCTTTCGGGTAGTCGAGCGCGAGGAGCGAGGCGAGCGTCGCGCCCAAACTCTTTTCTTCATTAAAGCAGGGGACGACGATGGCGACGCTCGGGTATGAAGAAAGCGTGGTCGCGCCGCTCTGCGTGTTCCGGCGTGCGAAGTGGCGCTCGAGGAACGCGACGAGCAAGAAGATCTCGAAGTAGAGCGAGACGAACAGGAGCGAATACGTGAGTATGGTCGTCACGAACATGAGCTGGGATTGTACCAGAAGAACTCATTTTGTAACACTAAAAGTGAAGCTATAATGAACCGATGCAGCGCGGTCATCTCCACCCCATCTCATCTCTTATCCGCGAGGCGAATCAGATATTCTTTCGCATGGGATTCACGTTTGCCGAAGGGCCGTTGATAGAGGATGAATGGTACAACTTCGACGCCTTGAACGTCCCCAAAGACCATCCCGCGCGCGACATGCAGGACACGTTCTTCATCAAGGATGAGCCCGGCATGGTCTTGCGAACGCATACGTCTCCGGTGCAGGTGCGTTACATGGAAGCGCAAGTAAAAGAGGGCATACAGCCGCCATATCGCGTCATTGTGCCCGGTCGCGCGTTCAGAAATGAAGCTACGGACATGACGCACGAGGCGGAGTTCTTCCAGCTCGAAGGGTTGGCGATCGACAAGGACGTCTCGCTTGCGAACTTGAAAGGTACGCTCGAGCGTTTTTTCCGGGAATTGTTCAAAGGAGCGCAGGTCGAGACGCGCTTTCGTCCGAGCTACTTCCCGTTCGTCGAACCCGGTGTCGAAGTAGACATGCGCCTGGTCGGACAGAATGCGCCGGAGAAGCTCCGTGACCGTTGGATAGAAATGATGGGTGCCGGGATGGTGCACCCGACCGTCCTTGCAAATGCCGGCGTCGACCCCGAGAAATACCAAGGCTTCGCTTTCGGCATGGGCCTCGACCGCCTCGCCCTCTTGCGCTGGGGCATCGACGACGTGCGTCTCATGCACTCCGGTGATCTCCGCTTCGTCAATCAGTTTTGATATGAAAATCTCGTGTGAGTGGTTGCAAACGTATTTTGAGAACCGATTGCCGGAGGCGCACGCGCTCGGGGAAGCACTCACGTTCCATTCGTTCGAGATAGAAAGCATCGAAAACGGCATACTCGACGTGAAGGTGACCCCGAACCGCGGACACGATTGCCTCTGCCATCGCGGCATCGCGAAAGAATTGTCGGCCATTCTGAACGTGCCGATGAAGTACGACTCGCTTCGCGACGTAGTCGAACTGCCGCCAACCGACGCGGTTTCGATAGAGATACGAGAGCCTGCGCTCTGCCCGCGCTACATCGCGGGGTACATTCGCGGCGTGAAAGTTGGACCTTCTCCCGATTGGCTCAAAAACTTCCTGGAGTCGATCGGTCAGCGTTCCATCAACAATGTCGTCGACGCGACGAATTACGTCATGTTCGGTCTCGGGCAGCCGCTGCACGCGTTCGATGCGGGGGAGCTTTCAGAACGCGATGGGAAGTACGCGATTGCCGTCCGTAAGGCAACCAACGGGGAAAAGATGGTCGCATTGGATGGGAAGGAATACACGCTTGCCGATCCGATGCTCGTCATCGCCGACGGCCACACCGATCTTCCCATCGGCATCGCGGGCGTAAAGGGTGGAGCACCGGCGGCCATCAACGAGGAGACGGAGAACCTCGTTATCGAGTCTGCGAACTTCAATGGCGTTTCGGTGCGCCGCACCGCGCAGGCATTGAAACTTCGTACCGACGCATCAAATCGCTTCGAGCAGGTCATTTCGCCGGAACTTGCGGCCTATGGCATGCGCGCGGTCGCGGACCTCATCGTGCAACTCGCGGGCGGGGAAATTGTCGGTTTTGTCGACGCCTACGAACAAAAGCAGGAAAAGAGATCGGTTTCGATTTCTCTCGCGAAAATTAATCGCGTACTGGGGACGACGTTGGGCGAGAAAGACGTGGAGGAGGCGTTCAACCGGCTCCAATTCGCATATGAAAAAGACGGCAGCACGTTCACGGTATTTGCGCCATTCGAGCGCCTAGACCTGAACATTCCCGAGGATCTCGTCGAAGAGGTCGGGCGGATCGTCGGGTACGACAAAGTCCCCACGGTCGAAATGCCCGCGTTCCCGAGAAAGCCCGAGATCAATGCGAATTTTTATTCTGCAGAAAAAGCGCGCGAAGAGCTCATTTCTCAAGGTTACTCGGAAGTGTTCACCTCGGTATTCGCCGAAACTGGCGACAGGGTTGTCGCCAACAAGGTGGACGGCGTTTCTCCCTACCTTCGTTCGACGCTTGTCGACGGGCTGCAGACTGCCTACGATAAAAATGACCGGACGAAGAGTTTGTTGGGTTTGCAGCAAGTCCGACTCTTTGAAATAGGTACGGTGTGGCAGAAGGGGACCGAAACGACCATGCTCGGCATTGCCGATGAAAAGGGGGTCCGCGAGGAGCCGCTCGTTGTCCAAGGTAACCCTAAACAGTACGAGGACTTGCCGACGTCGAGCGCGACGCGCTACCAGCCGTTCTCCAAATATCCATTCATTGTCCGCGACATCGCGATGTGGGTGCCCAAACACACGGACTCGTTCACCGACATCGTTCGCATCTTTAGCGAACATTCACAAGGCCTTTTGCGCCACGTGGACCTCTTCGATCAATTCCAAAAGGGAGAACGGGTCTCCTACGCATTCCACCTGGTCTTCCAATCGTTTGATAGGACGCTCACGGACACGGAAGTGAATGCCGTCATGCAACACATCACCGAGGCGGTCGCGGCAAAAGGGTTCGAGGTGCGATAAAGCAGGAAGTCCGGCAACGGCCGGACTCCAGTGTGGTTGACATACGCTTGATGCAATGAGCGCCGGTGTTCTTTTTGCCCGACGCTTATGACGAGCGCGGCACCGAACAGACCCACCGCGAGCACCACTAAAATAAACCATCTGAGAACGACCTGAGCTACCTTGGGGTCCATTTATTCCTCCCGGCATTGACGACGTTTAGCGTCGTTTCCGTGTGCACTCTACGCCCTTTTTAGGGCTATGCAAACGACTTTGAATTTGATATACTAAAGGTCTAAAACATGGCTACAAATAAGGCAGAAAAGGTCAAGAAAACAGCCCCCAAAACGGGGGGTTCCTCGTACGGTGCGAGCGATATCACCGTGCTCGAAGGATTGGAGGCAGTGCGGCGTCGGCCCGGCATGTACATCGGCACGACCGGCACCGCCGGATTGCACCATTTGATCTGGGAAGTCTTCGACAACTCGCGCGATGAGGCGATGGGCGGGTTCGCCAACGACATCGAGGTCGCGCTCATGCCCGACGGTTCCGTGCGCGTTGCCGACAACGGCCGCGGTATTCCCGTCGAGATACACCCGAAAACGAAAGTCTCGACGCTCGAGACGGTCATGACGATGCTGCACGCTGGCGGCAAATTTGGCGGTGACGGGTACAAAGTGTCCGGCGGTTTGCACGGCGTCGGCGTGTCCGTCGTCAACGCGCTCTCGAGCAGTGTGCGTGCCGAAGTGCATCGCGAGGGAGGCAAGTACGAGCAGTCATACAAAAATGGCGGCAAGCCCGTCGGGAAGACCAAGAAAATAGCGTCGTCGGACAAAACCGGCACCATTATTTCATTCACACCCGACTCGAGCATTTTCCCGGATAGGGAATTCAACTGGGACACTATCGTTTCGCACCTGCGCCAGCAGGCATACTTGGTGAAGGACCTGCGTATTTCCATTCTCGATCTGCGCGGGGTGAAAGATGTCGACGATGTCGGGATCTTCTACATGCGCGAACTCGGACTGGATGCACCGTCCATCACGTTCTATTTCGAAGGCGGCCTGCGCTCGCTCGTGTCGTTCCAGAACCGCCACCTCGAACCCATCCACAAGACGGTATTCTACGTTGATAAGGAAGTAGACGGCGTCGAGGTCGAAGTCGCGCTCCAATACGTGGACGACATCACCTCGCGCATCTCCGCATTCGCCAACAACATTTACAACGCCGAAGGCGGCATGCACATAACCGGCTTCAAGACCGCGCTCACGCGCACGCTCAATGTCGTCAACAAAGGCGACAGCTTCACCGGCGACGACGTGCTCGAAGGCCTCACCGCGGTCGTGTCCGTGAAGATGCGCGAAGTGCAGTTCGAAGGGCAGACAAAAGGGAAGTTGGGCAGCGTGGAAGCGCGCGGCGCGACCGAAAGCGTCTTCGGCGAGGCGTTCGCGGCGTTCCTTGAGGAACATCCCGACGAGGCGCGTTCCATCATCGGCAAAGTGACGCTCGCGATGAAGGCGCGCAAAGCCGCCAAGGCCGCGAAAGACTCGATTTTGCGCAAGGGGGCACTTGATGGCTTGTCGCTGCCGGGTAAGCTCGCCGACTGCCAGAGCAAGGACGCGAGCGAGAGCGAGCTTTTCATCGTCGAGGGAGACTCCGCCGGTGGCACGGCCAAGACCGGACGCGACCGACGCACCCAGGCAGTGCTCCCGCTTCGCGGCAAGATCCTCAACATCGAACGCGCGCGCCTCGACAAGATGCTTGCGAGCGAACAGATAAAGAACTTGGTCGTTGCGCTCGGCACCGCCATAGGCGACATTTTCGACATCGGCAAGTTGCGTTACCACAAGATAATCATCGCGACCGATGCCGACGTGGACGGCGCGCACATCCGCACGCTTCTTCTCACGCTTTTCTACCGACACTTCCGCCCGGTCATCGACGGCGGGTTCCTCTACATCGCGCAACCGCCGCTTTTCAAAGTGCGCAAGGGGAAGGAGATTGCCTATGCGTACAGCGATGAGGAACGCATTAAATTGGTCGGCAAAGATATCCCGATAGAGACCGAGAGCGAGGCGGAGGCGGAGGAAACAGCTGAAGAAGAGGAAGCTCCGGAAAAGGTCAAACGGGTTCCGAAAATATCGGTGCAACGGTACAAAGGTCTTGGAGAGATGAACTCCGAGGAGCTCTGGGAAACGACGATGGATCCGGCTCGCCGAATCTTGAAACAAGTCGCCATTGAAGACGCGCAGGAAGCCGACCAGATATTCGACATGCTCATGGGCACCGACGTCCCCGCACGCAAATCCTTCATCCAATCGCACGCCAAGGAGGCGAACCTCGACATTTAGTACTTGCGGGATATAGTTGCAATTGGTGCCGCATCTGCTGCGGCTGGAACCTGGAGCGGGTCATGCGTCAAACCCTGAATGTCACACTTCCGTTGGCAGCCATGTTGGCTGTAGTGGCCAGTTACTTCACAGCGCTTGTTTGGCTTCCGGATCATCAAGCGGCAGGCGTAGCCGTAACGTTCGCCGTCTGTCTCTGTCTTGTCGCATCGGCGATCTACAATGAGGTTTATCATCGATTTCGCGAAATCGACGACATCACTGCAGTTACTTTCATAACGATAAGCTACTGTGGCTATGTAATGCTGGTTCTCGCTACCGCGAACCTTCCGAAAGCCATAATGACGCCATGCGCTCTTGTCGGTGCCATGCTCGTCATGTTGCTCACGTTCATCATCGATAAATTTCTCACGGTGACGGAGCGACTGTGGGTCGTGAGACCGGCGATACTCTCCGCGGTGCTCATGGGTTCGACATCGTTCGATCGCATCGACGATGCCATCCTGGCGCTGATCGTGGGAACCGCGTGCTATTTCGGATGGATCTACTCGGATAATATCCGGATGTTCATCCGCGGCCTGAAGTTATCGTAACCGGACCATCTCTGCTACGCTTAAGGGGCGGCCTCCGGCCGCCCTTTCTCATTTTAATTTTATTAGTACGTATACGTCGGGTACACGATGTACGGCGAAGATTGGTAGTTGTACGGGTAGCTGTAGTTGTAATTATAGTTGTTGTAGTTGTACGGCGCGGTGAGCTGCATCGAGGCGTAGTTGTCGGCGTTGTTGGCGTCGTTCGTTTGGATACTGACGGAGAACGTGCCGCCGCCGGATTGTACGCTGGTGAAGCGAAGCGTGCTCGTCACGTGCCCGCCCGGTTCAAGCGAGGCTTGGAGCGGCGATTGGTAAGGGTAGGGCTGCGCGGTCGGCAGCTGGGCCGTGAAGTAGTAGCTGCCAGAAGCGGAGCCGCCGATGTTGGCAATGTCGAACGTAACGACACCCGCACCGCTCGCGTCCACGTTGCCGGAGATGATGCGCACGGAGAGGTCCGTGGGTCCGGAATATTGCGGAGCCGTGTAGGTCGCCGAGGAAGTCGTTTTCGCCGGGGTCGTTTTTGCGGGAGCAGATTTGGCTGCCGCGCTGATCGCGACGGTCGCGTCGCCCTGTGCCTGTGAACCGGTCCCGCTCGGAATAAAGACGATGGAAACAGTGTCGGTCGCGGTGGAAGCGCTCGAAAGCAGAGGCGTGAGCGTGAGGGAATTATTCACGTTGCCAACCGTATACGCTTCGCCGCAGGGAACGGCGACGCTGGAGGTCGCACCTTTCGTGTCGAACGAGAGACCGTTCTCGCATTGGTACAAAAATGCGTAGCTGCCCTGCACGCTCGGCGAATAGGTCCACGAGATGGTCATCGGCTGCCCCGATGTTGCTTGCGCGGGCGCAGTGACCTCTATCGAAGGCGCCGTATTGGAGAACTTCGAAGAGAGGGAAGTGTAGATAAGCGAGACGAGATGCACGAAGCCCCAAATGATGATGATGAAAAGGATGGCAAAACCGACGATAGTGAGGATGTCGGTCAAGAGACTGGACGTGCGGCCTTCGTTGCGCGTTTCGGTGGTCGTTGTCTTGGATACTTCTACCTCCGCCATAGTGGCCAGAATCCTCTCACGCATACCGCCAGTTGTCAAGCCATGCTATTGACATAATGCATATAATCATGTATTATTCTGCCATCGTATGAACCCCGAATCTACGCGAAATTCCAAGCCCCCGGCCGCTGTTTTCCTTGCGACCTCGGTCGTCATGTTCGCGCTCACGTTGAGCGCGGCCGACTCCGTTGGCTTCGTGCCGTGCCAAATAGACAACACATGCAACGATCCCTCGGTCGCGCTTTCATCTCTGCCTCAGCTCGGCGACACATCAGTTTCCGACAGCACGTCCGCAGGTACGCTTCCGGCCGAGATAAAGATCCCGTCCGTCGGTATCGACCTGCCGGTACAAAATCCTTCGACGACCGACGTCGACGCGCTCGACGCACTCCTCAACAAAGGTCCCGCGCGCTACGTCAGCTCGGCAGAGCTCGGTGTGCAAGGCAACGTGCTCATCTTCGCGCACTCCTCGCACTTGCCCATCGTCACCAACAAAATGTTCCAGGCGTTCAACCAAATTCCCAATGTTGACCCGGGCGCTTCCATCGAGATCGATGGACAGAACGGCAAGGCCTATCTCTACAGCGTTGACTCCGTCGTCAAAGCCGACACGCAAACGGGGGCTTCCATCGACCTCTCTCCGACACAAGGCCAGAAGCTCACGCTCGTGACCTGCGACACGCTCACCGGCACCAGCGCGCGCTTCATCCTCACGGCGCACTTCGTCGGCGTCGTTTCAAAATAAATATGCACATGAAAACAAAAATAACCGCTGGACTCATCATCGCCGTCGCCGCGAGCGCCTCACTCACGTACGCGCAAGATTGCGGCTGCTCCATCGCGAACGCTGTCCCGATCGCTTTCGCCTCCCCGATCGCGGAAGCTTCGCCCATCGCCTATGCATCTCCGATCGCCTACGCCGCTCCTATCGCCGAAGCGACCCCCATCGCAACGGCGGTACCTCTCGGCTACGCCGTCCCCATTGCAGAGCCGACCCAGATCGGGGTCCCTAAGCAGATCGCGCAGCCGAAGACCATCGCGCAACCCAAACAGATAGCGCAGCCGGTCACCATCGGCCAACCGAAACAGATTGGCGTCGGAAAGCAGATCGCGGTCGCAAAACAGATCGCGCAACCCGTCACCATCGCGCAGCCTGTGCAGATCGCCCAACCGGTTTCCATCGGCTATCCAACCACCATCGCGCAACCCGTGACCATCGCCTACGCGACCACCATCGGCGTTCCCGTCGATATCGGCACACCCGTGAAGATAGGGAAGTACTAAAGCACTTGACGAGTGCAAGATGTAAAGGTATAATCTCGGCAGCCTAAGCAACGGCTCCCATCCCGGGAACCGTGGCAAGACACGAGGAACTACCGATGCGGAAATTCGCATGCACTCTCGCTCTCGTCACTTTCATCGCGCTCTCGTTCTCTGCTCCGGCTTCGGCATATTGCAACGACGACACGTGTATTGCCGGCGTAATTCCAGGCAGTTCCCAAGCTGCGGAACTCTGTCGGACCTTCGCTGTCACCAACAAAGGCCGGTGGCCCATGCCGTCATACTGCGGCGGGGGATACCGTGGTCCGGCTCAGCGTGGTTACTACGGCGGCCAATCGTATTACGGCGCCGGCATGATCCAGCATCATCACGGCATCGTCGGCTACGGCACCCGTATCATTCGGAATTACTGGCGTCGCGTGTACGGCGTTTGTGTCCAGGGGATCTGTCCCTAAACCGCAAGCGCTGTCCGAAATCTAAGAAGGCGCGCCCACTTGGCGTGCCTTCTTTGTTTTCTTGACGCGAACTCATTTTGGAGTACTACTTGCGCCAGTGTATCCAACGGACAACAGGGAGGAACCCATGTCCAATACGTCCGTTCCTCAATCGAGCCCGCAAATTCCGCGCGAGACCATTTTGCATCGTACCGGGGAAATCTTGCACCACCGCCGAATGCATATCGGGGCCAACATGTGTAGTTCGCTCCTCGGCGTGTTATTCGCCGCGTGGATCATCTACCAGTTCTGGATCGCGGACAACGAACCATCGCTGGTCACGGTGCTCTGGATCGTCACGATCTACCTAGTCGTCGAACCGATCACGGCCGCGCTCACCGTCGTGCGTAAGGATCGCTGGGTCTCGGTCGTGTTCGATTTGCTCATTTCGGTGGCGCTTGTCGCCGAGATGCTGATCGTCTGGTACGACCGAATTCATCTCGGCATAATCGGGGACCGAGCGACGATCGCCGGCGTGCTCTTCTTCGCCATGCTCGGCTCATTGATCGGCAGCATCCTTATCATGCTCATCGTCAACACTCGCGTGTTGGGCGGGACGGCCGTTCCGGTCAGCTGAATTGAGACCCCGTTCAACGAAGACAGGGCGCCGCGAAGTTCGCGGCGCCCTTTTTATTTTAGAATTTATTGACAGAGGGGTAATTTGATGCTACACTGCGCATCAGTGCAGAGAGC
The DNA here is from genome assembly GCA_035500505.1 of Minisyncoccota bacterium. GTDB lineage: Bacteria > Patescibacteriota > Minisyncoccia > Phycocordibacterales > UBA2100 > UBA10103. Next base: position 185,071 of record DATJXE010000004.1, on the reverse strand, counting down.
ACTCTGGCATCCGCCAGTTCGCAACACATACCCATAGGAAAGGAAGGTATGTCATGGAATGCAACGCAGCACGTTTCATCCCCGGCCGTCGTCCCCGCATGGTCCAAGGCAAGCTCGACGACCGTATCTTTTTCGGCGGAATGCGCTATTCCAGCACTGCCGAGAAGACCGAAACGGAAGTCGTCGCGGGCATCGGCTTTGGTCCCGGGCAACACCTTCCGATGGAAGATGTTGGGCCGGGGTTCAAGATGTCGCCGGGCGGACTCGTTATCCCGACCCAGCCAAGCGACGACTTCAAGACCATCCCCGTGCGTAACTTCACGTTCACCGAGGAGCAATCGAAGAAACGGCAGACCCGTCAATACATTGACTTCACGACTTTCCGCGAGATGGCGCCCGGAATCATCCGTGCCATGCCGTTGGAAAGAGACAATGAGGTCTACTACGAGATCTGGTCGGGCCATCCGGAAGGCGCGACCGAAGAAACGAAGCAGCTCATCCAGGCCAACATGTTCATCTCCGGTGCGGTCGCTTATAGTGGGGCGACAACGCTCCTCGATACGGCAAGTACCGAGGACATCACGGAGGAAGACAAGCTCCCCCTTGGTGACGTGAACGGCACAAAACTTTCGAAGAGGAAGATGGCGACCCTGATGAAGGAGCGGGTCGGCGACATCTTCTGCGGCGTGTTCCTGTGGACGAGCCGTCTCTACCGTGTCAGGTTCTCGCGCAAGGACAGCGAAGCCGTTCTCGTTCGTCACCTTGGCAAGGCGTGGATGCTTACCGGCAAGCCGAAAGTGGGGCATGAAGTGCACGAGATGCCCTCGAGCGCTCTTCCCACTATGTTCAAGAGGTTCGAGCGTCTCTCGCTCGAACAGCCGTTGAAGCTTCCGGAACAGCTGGCCGCCTGATCTTTACCGCCTGGCAAACGGTCACCCTCGCATGGCGGAGTCCTCGGACCCGCCATGCATTTTTTTTATGCACTGTTATGATAAGAGCCATGAGTATTGAATCTGAGCCAAAGAATGAGAGCCCCCGGAATTCTCCGACAGAAATTTCGTTAAGCCTGGATCCGCGTACGGGGAAGCACTGGTACTTGGACGAGAACCGCCGCGTCGTCGTACTTGAAGACGCAAACGACTACGAACGCGATCGCCAACAGCTCGACCCGACGAGCGAGCCTGCTCCAGGTCACCCAAAATACAGTTCCAGCATAACCATTGCCGAAATGCCCGCCGCTCCTGGCGAAGTTGCACCAGAAATTCCCGCGGAAGCGCCCACCGCGGCTTCACCTGAGGAGGCACCTCAAGGTCCGCCATTTGAAAAAGAAGAAGACCGAGTGCAAACGCAAGCGGAGCTGCGAGGAGAGTTGAAAAGGATTGAAGGCACTGGTGTAAACCCTGCACCACTCATCAAAAGAATCGACGAGTTGAAATCTCCTGCAGCAGCAGAAAAGATCAAGGCCGATATCGAGGTTTTGAGCAAAGTTCGCTCCCCATTGCGGTCGCAAACTCGTCCGCCCTGGGCCAGGTGATATGGCGTTTGCGCGTATCGTCTTCGTTGCTATCATGCCCGTATGAAGATGGAACGCATCGGGAGCGCGGTACGGGAAGCGCCTAAAACGTTGGGTATAAAAGATCTTTTAAACGATAAAGAAAAATCACTCAACTTCGCGGCGATCGCTGAAGAGGAACTTAGAAACATATCAGCTATCACTTCGGCTGCGGGGCCAGTACGCCCGGATGTCGAGCGTCAACAGCGTTTGATGTCGCTCTCGAATAAACTGAACTTGATCGCGCAGAGCCCGGACGCGTCGCCGACCGTCGAACTTTCGCTCGAAGAGCAAAAGGAACTTCCTTCGCTCATGGGGAAGTATCAGCGAGGCCTTGATGCAGTAAAGACCGCAGAGAAGTTCGTCTCGGACGAAGACATAGAAACCATCGCACGAGTGGTAGCCCTCCACCCCGGAGAATCGGAGATAGCCGGTATTCTCGCCCTCGATGATTCGAGCGCAAAAGACAGAGTTGGCCGCGCGCTGAAGGTTTACGCGTACAAGGACCCAGGACGATACGCCGCCATCGTCAACAGCTTGGCTGGAGCTCGTAATTTCGCGAAATCGGATTGGACAGCACTGAGCGAGCTGTTCTCCACCGCGGAAAAATATGGCATCGACAAAGGCACTGTCATGCAAGCGATCGACCGGGATGACTGGAAAGAACTTTTGACATCGGCTGCTGCTGCGCGCATGCAGGGGAGAGACTCAATGTTGTCGAACCTAAAATCCGGCATAAACCAGATTGGCTTTCAGCAGAATTTGGGCCGTATTTCCGCTATCGTCGACAACTATCGAAAACACGGTGCCGACAGGCTTCGCTACACTTCGGAGATCAGCAACGCGCTGCGCACAGTATTCCTCCAGGAGGGTGTCGCTGGGTCAGTACTCACTCGCGAGGCGCTTCAGCCGAATGCGCCGATTGAAACGAAGCAAGCCTACGACGGTTTGAAAAACGCACAAACGAAAATGGAGAAGCTCATGAAAGACACAGCGGCTTCTGACAACTCGTTGCGTACTCTCTCGACCGACCCGCGCTGGGCGCATAGAAGCGATCCGGGTGTGAGCGAAGAACTTGCGCAACATTGGTTGGACGACAAGTATCACGCCGAAATGAACACGCAAGGAGAACGGGGCTTTTGGAATGCCATCTTGCGATATATTTCTTCGTTGCTCGGCACTGCGTATACGCGCTCCGATGTTAACACTGTCGCAAGTCGGATCCGGAGTCTCTAGAGAAAGCCGGTAACCCTTGACAGGGGGCCACTTTTACTATACTATGCTCGTTCGCTCTGCGCTTCGGCGCAGGCGAGCTCATTCAAAATCAAGGAGGGGCCATGAGGTGGCACCGATACATGTGGGAGCAAGGCAGGCACCACCTCTTCAAGGGGGGCGCCTTCACTGTTACGGCAATTTGTTTCGTGCTTGTATTTATCCTCAAGCCGAAATTGCTGAACGATGGACTGGACCTCAATCTTGGTCTGGTCAAACACGTCGGAAGTCTGATCGAAACGTTCGCTCCGGATTGGGGTGATCGTTTCGAAACATTCTCGAGGTTCATCAACTTCGAGCGGATATTACTCTTTTCGGAAGCGGTGGCCGCCGTCAAGCTGATCATGCTTGGCATCGGCGGTACCTTTCGCCTGGTTCGTCGGATATGCAACAAGCACGTCGGACGAACCCGAACCTGAAACCCCGAATCCAACAACTCCAACGGTAACGAAAGGAAGTACCATGAACCCGCTGCGCGTTACAATCACGTGGCTCGACGCTGTTGTCGTCTTCGCGACGGCTGCGGCTGCGGCTACCTACTACGTCATCGGTCTGAAGGACATCAACGCTTATGGCCTGACGATCTCACTCGTGCAGGATGGCATGTACATCGCGATCGTCTATATCGCGTTGGAACTGCTGAATGCCGCACTCGGCGAAGGTGGCAACATGCCGCTTTACTGGTTGAGCTACCTTGCTTCGGCAACGGCGTGCTTGGTCATTACGCTCACTGCTGGCTGGGTATTCCTCGGCCTGCAACAAAACGATCCCAAGACCGTTGATCTGCTCGCTGTGCCCCATGCCAGGGACTTACTGATCGTACTCCTGGTATTCAGCTGGCTCTCATTGCTGGTGTTCCAATCGCACAAGCATGGGCCGGCGTGGACGCAAGTGACGGCTGCGCGAGCAATCGCACCGCCTGCACCCCTGCCTCCGACGATCCCTGCGCCCGTTGCCCCGCCGGTTCCCGGCTCGGCTGCGAGCGTTGTCATCGTGATCCTCGTGATACTTCTCATTGCGGTGCTCGCCATGGCGACACTCGGCAATGGAGTCAGGTTCACGTTCAACAAGGCGGCCGATGCCGGTGATGGGCACATTGCTGGCAATGGTGAAAAAGATTGCTCTTTAGTCAAGAGCAGAACCAAGGTCGGCGAAATGAGCAATGGCGCGCCCATTTACGCCATTGAGCCCGACTGCTGAAGTCTAATTCTGCTTCGTGCAGAAAACGGCCCGGAGCCTCTATAGCCCGGGTCGTTTTACATACTTGACAATCTAGTTGTGGGTGATATAATGTCGCGGTTAATAGCCAAAGCCAAGGGATTATCCTAATCTGCTGGTTCGGCTTTCAACCGTTGTTCTTTGATTCAACGTCTACTTTGCGAGGGCTGTCTGTGCACGAGAATTCGCGCCCATACAGCCCTCGCACATCAGCTTCGATGTGAGCCGAGGGACCTTTGCAAAGGGAAATCCGATGAAAAAGTTCCTCCTTACTTCGGCGATCTGCATCGCCGCGCTCACTGCCGCCAACGCCGCCCAGGCGCAGTCCAATCCCAACAACACCTTCGAGTTCGAAGGCCAGACCTGGACCATCACCGGCGGCGACTGGAACGGCGCTCCCATCACCGCCAACATGATGACGCCCGGCTTCGGCAAAGTCTGCCCGATGCGCGCCATCAAGCTCGTCAAGGTCAAGAATACGACTGGCGGGCCCAAGATGGCGATGACGGCCGAGCAGAAGTTCCGCGGCGACTATCGCACCCACGTCTTGTGCGATCGCGGCTATGTGCCGCACGCCGACAACTCGCCGGCGAACGCCCCGGCGCCGGCGTCGACGCAGCCGCAACCGCAGCCGCGTCACTCCGACACGATCGAAGCGTGGCGCCAGTAGACGCTTCAAACTCCGAGGGGCGGGCCACTAAAAAAGGCCCGTCCCCCGAAATTCTCAATACTTGACATAAGGAAAAATGTAAGTATAATTCTCACGTCTTACAAAAGCATTACTAATTTACAAGTAAACCACCACGCATATGTCCGCACAGCTAAATTTGAAAGCCTTTTCTATCCTCTTGACGGGAGCTTTGGTCCTTTCCGGCTTCGCTCTTGCCCTTCCGCTTTTTGCGCACGCCCAGGATGACGGCGGGTATATCGACTTCTCCGGCGACAACGGCGGCTACCTCGATTTCTCCGGCGACAACGGCGGCTACGTGGATACTTCCGGCGACAACGGCGGATACTTGGACTTCTCCGGCGACAACGGCGGCTATGCGGACATCTCAGGCGACAACGGCGGTTATCTCGATTTTAGCGGCTGCGACACTTGCGTCGAGGAAGGCGGCGTAACGTACTCTGAGGAGACCTACCCGATCTACGGAGACACTGGCTACGGCTACAACAACTACTCCATCCCGACCTACAACTACTCGATCGGTTATTCCACTCCATTCGCGATCTCGGCACCGCGCAGCTATTACTCTGCTCCGGTCGTCCAACAGCAGCAGCAACAGCAACAGCAGCAGCAGCAGCAGCAACAGATCGTAACGCCTATCTCGAACTCGACGTACAACACTTGCACGGGCGGAAGCTGCAACACGAACATCAGCAACAGCGGCAACACCAACACGACCACCACGGTCATCCCGATCGCGCAGGTCCCGACGACCTACTACCCGGTGCAATACACTTACCCGACGTACACCTACCCGTACAACTACAATTACACCTATCCGACGTACTACAACTACCAGAACGTCTCGTGCTCCATCTACGCCTCGCCCAACTCCATCCAGAACGGTCAGTACACCTACCTCAGCTGGCAGAGCTACGGCGCGACCTCGGCGACGCTCTCGAGCTACGGCAACGTCGCTCCGAGCGGAAGCTTGAGCGTCCACCCGTACGGCTCGACGAGCTATGTGCTCACGGTCTACGGTTACAACGGCCAGAGCGCGACGTGCAACACCTACGTTTCGGTCGGCAACGCCTATCCGTCGGTCTCGCTCTCGCAGATACCGTACACGGGCTTCGACCTCGGCACGCTTGGTGACACGATGTACTGGCTGATGCTCGCGGTCTTCGCGGTTGCTGCCGGCTACCTCTTGGTCTACTACAAAGGCGGCATGGCACTCTTCGCGGGCTCGATGATCCCTCGCCGCACGTTCACTCCGGTGACGATCGAAAAGAAAGTTGCCCCGGTCGTTGAAACGCGCATCGAAGCTCCGTCGAAAGTCTCGACCATCGAAGCGCTTCCGGTCATGGGCTTCGACCGCCCGACGAGCGACTCGATGTCCATCACGAACAGTGGCGGCGCACCGCGCATCGTCATCTCGCGCAACTAACTTCACCAAAGTCCGCCGCCCTCGCGTCGCTCCAAAGTGAAAACAAAAACTCCCGCTTTTGACGCGGGAGTTTTTGTTGTGCCGTTCTGGTTACATCGCGCGCGAAGCGATGTCGCGTTTCAGTTTTTCAATGAGCGGAGCGATACCCTCCGTCTTTTTCTGCCCGGCGCGATTCTCTACGGTGACGGTGGAGTCTGAGACCTCTTGATCTCCGACGACTATAAAGTAGGGGATTTTCTCGAGTTTCGTGTTGCGGATGCGTTTGCCGAGCGAATCGTCTGCCGAAAGTTCAGCGCGAATGCCCGCTGCCCTAAGTTCCTCGAAGACGCTCTGCGCGTAGGTCGCGTGTTTTTCGGATACCGGCAGCACCGCGACCTGGACCGGAGAGAGCCAAAGAGGAAAGGCACCTGCATAGAATTCGATGAGGAACGCGACGAGCCGTTCGATGGCGCCGATCGAAGAACGGTGGATGACGAAGGCGCGCTTTTTTGAGCCGTCTTCCGCCACATAGGTCAGGTCGAAGCGGTCCGGCATGCAGAAGTCGTATTGCACCGTGAAAGCCGTGTCCTCCTTGCCGTTCACGTTCTTCATCTGTACGTCGATCTTGGGGCCATAGAACGCGGCCTCATCCTTCGCTTCAACGAACTTCTCGCCGCGCTTTTTCAACACCTCCCGAAGGAGCATTTCCCCCTTCTCCCATGCCGCGTCGTTCTTGTAGTACTTCTCGGTGTTGTTCCGATCGCCCAAGGAGAGCCGGAAGTGGAAATCCTTGCCGAGCTTCAGGCCGAACACGCCTGCGGCATACTCGATAAGGTCGAGCGCCTTCGAGACCTCCTCGGCGGCCTGCTCCTCGGTCGCGCAGATGATGTGTGCATCGGAGAGCTCGAACGTCCGGACGCGCTGGAGTCCCATGAGCTCGCCGGATTGCTCGTAGCGGTACAATTTCGCAAGTTCCGCGTAGCGGATGGGAAGTTCGCGATAGCTGTGCGGGCGAGAAAGGTAGAGCTCAAAATGATGCGGGCACGTCATGGGCCGCAGCATGAATTCCTCGTCGTCGATAGTAATGGGAGCGTACATGGAATCCTTGTAGTGCGGATAGTGGCCGCTCTTCTTGTAGAGGTCGAGCTTCGCGATATCGGGCGTATACACATGCAGATACCCGCGCTTTATCTCCTCGTCGACGATGAAACGTTCAAGCTCTCGGCGGATGACGGAGCCTTTAGGGGTCCAGAGAGGAAGTCCTTTGCCGACCTCGTTGGAAAAGGTGAAGAGGTCCAGCTCTTTGCCGAGCTTTTTATGGTCTCGGTCCTTCAGATCGTCGCTTTCGGCCATATTCCAAGGATGATAGCAGGGAATCAGTGAGGTGCAAAAAAGAAACGCGGCTCCTTGCCGCGCTTCAATTCGCGATGAACTTGGATCAGGTGCTCGAGGCGAAGTAGTGCAAAAGACGGCTCAGTCTGCCACGATTCGTGTTGGGCGACATCGGGTCCTCGCAGTGGCCGATCATGTGCCTGAATTCGCCGTATGCGATCTCGTCCGTCGGCGTTTCTTTCAACTCAAGCGCGGAACGAACTGCCCTGCGGATCCTTCGACGCTCCACGTAGCCCATTTGGCTGTACTCAACGAACGATACCGGACACATTCGTTTGAGTTGTTGACTGCATTCCTTGATTAGAGAATTTTCCGGTGTCGGATGCCCGTTCAAACGTTTTACGGAGCGCTCCGCCTTGGCGAAAAGTTTCCGATCGAATTGCGCATGATGAGTCATTCCCCGTACCCTTTTCAGTTGTTCAAATCCTGCGCGTAGAATAGAACCTCTCACGCTCACGTCAATACTGTGGATAACGTTACAGCGCCCGCGCTCGTTCAACGACGAAACTGGGCTCCCCATTTCTCTCGGATATTTTTCCTTTGAGCATGATGCAGTTGCCCGGCGAGAAGAGCGACTCGTTCTCTTTGAGGACGCGCGGGAAGGCGACGAGCTCGATGGAGCTCGAAAAATCCGCGATCTTTGCGAAGAGCATCTTTTCGCCGTTCTTGGTGAGGATGGGCTGCGTGGATTCGATGTAGCCGGCGATGACGGTCTCGATGCCGCGCAGGTTCTCCTTGGCGTGTTTTATCGTTATTTTTGCGTTCTGGAGCTTGGATTGGTGCTTATCGAGCGGGTGGCCGGAAATGTAGAGACCGAGAAGCTCCTTTTCCCAGGCCAGCCGCTGGTCCATCGACGCGGGGTCCGAAGGCGGAAGCTTGAGCGGCGCCGGAGCTGCCTGCGCTGCGCCGCCGAAGAGCGAGCCCATGTTCGACGGAGCTTTCAGGTGTTCGCGGTGGTAGTCGAGGAGCAGGTCGATGTTGGCGAGCAAGTTGCCGCGCTCGCCGAATTCATCCATAGCGCCGGATTGGATGAGCGACTCGAGCTGTTTTTTATTGAGGTTCTTGTCGCCGACCCGTGCCAGGAAATCCGCAACGTCTTTGAAGGAGTCAGCGTCGCGGGCCGCGATGATAGCGTCGGCGACGCCGGAGCCGAAGTTCTTTATCGAATTGAGTCCGAAGCGGATGTTCTCCTCGTCGATGACGGTGAACGTGCCCATGCTTTCCTGTACGGAGGGCGGCCACACCTTGATGCCCATGCGCTTGCATTCGGCGACCGTTTCCGCGATCTTCTCGACATCGCCCGACTCCGCAGTGAGGAGCGCCGCCATGTAGTCGACGGGAAAATTCGCCTTCATGTACGCGGTTTTGTACGCGAGGTTGCCGTAGCTCGCGGCGTGCGCCTTGTTGAACCCGTAGGCGGCGAAAGTTTCTATTTGTTCCCACAATTCCTTCGCGACATTCGGCTTCATGCCGCGCTCAATACAGCCTTTCAGGAACTTCTCTTTCTGCGCCTGCATTTCCGCCGGGATCTTCTTGCCCATCGCTTTGCGGAATTTGTCGGCATCGCCCCACGAGTAGCCGGCGAGTTCCACCGCTATCATCATGACGTCGTCCTGGTAGATGAGAACGCCATACGTTGGTTTCAATATCTTTTCCATGCGCGGGTCCAGGTATCTCACGCGCGCGGGATTTTTCTTGCGCTCGATATATTCGGGAATGAAGGCCATCGGGCCGGGACGGTATAGCGCGACCATCGCGTTGAGGTCGTGGATGACGGTAGGTTTCAGATCTTTGAGGTACGCGGTCATGCCGGAGCCGGCCATTTGGAAGACACCGAGCGTTTCTCCGCGGGAGAGCATGTCGTAGACCTTTTTGTCATCGAGCGGGAGGCGTTCAAGGTCGACCTCGACGCCGAGGCGCTCCTTCACGCGTTTGGCGGAATCGGCCAGGACGGAGAGGTTGGTGAGGCCGAGCATGTCGAACTTGAGGAGCCCGACGCCGCCGTATTCGTCGACGATGGAGTACATGTCGTACTGCGTGATGGTCTTGCCGCCTTTGGGGTCGAGCTGGATGGGGGAGTACTCGGTGACGGCCGAGGGAGCGATGACGACGCCTGCCGCGTGTACGCCCACGTGCCGCGCGTTGCCTTCTATCTTGAGCGCCAAGTCGAGGACTTCGCGCGCGTCCGCATCCGCGTCATACACCTGCTTGAGTTCCGGGACCTCCTTGAGCGACCCTCCGATGGACACCGGAAAGCCTTGTTTGCCGAAGGGGATGAGCTTCGCGATGCGATCGCCGAGGCCGTACGGCTGCCCGAGCGCGCGCGCGACGTCGCGCACGGCGGCGCGCGCGAGCATCGTGCCGAAAGTACCTATCTGCACGACCTTGTCGCTGCCGTATTTTTGCCTTGCGTATTCGATGAGTTCGTCGCGACGGTACGCGTCGATGTCCATGTCGATATCCGGCGCGCTCGGCCGCTCCGGGTTCAAGAAGCGTTCGAACGGCATTTGGAACGCTATCGGATCGACCGTCGTGATGCCGCAGAGGTAGGAGACGAGCGAGCCGGCTGCGCTGCCTCGGGTGTTGGTGAAAATACCCACATCGCGCGCGTGGTTCAGAAGGTCCGCGACGATGAGGAAGTACGACGCGTAGCCTTTTTTCTCGATAATGCCCAATTCATAATTCATGCGCTGCCGCAATTCCGGCGAGTCTTTCATGCTGCGCTCCGCGATGCCCGCTTCGGCGAGCTTGCGCAGCTCCTTGTCGGCGGTCGAACCTTCGGGAATGGGAAAGAGCGGAAAGATGGCTTTGCCGAGATCGAGCTCGAGGTTGCACGAATCGGCGACCTTCGCGGCATTTTGGAGCGCTTCCGGCAGGTCGGCAAAGAGTTCCTCCATTCTCTTTTTCGGCACGAAAGAAAAATCCCGCATGCGGTACTCGCCGTTCTCGCGGTCGAGCGTGCCACCACTGCGGATCTTGTTGACGAGGTCGCACGCAAGTCCGTCGTCCGGGTCCAGATAATACACATCGTGCGCCGCAATGAGTTCGACGCCGCTTTGCCGTGCAAGCGCGATAAGCGCGTTCATTTCTTTTTCGTGTTCGGGTATTTCGGGGTGCTTCGTTATTTCTTGGTAGCAGTCTTCGTTGAACACTTTTTTGTGCCATTCCAACGCTTGTGACGCACGGGCCTTGTCGCCGTGGCGAAGCCCGTATGCGGCCTCTCCGCCGTGCGAGGGGAGTATCGCGATGAGACCCTCGTGATACCGCTCGATGAGTTCGCGGTCGATGCGCGGGCGGTAATAAAAGCCTTCGAGATACGAATCCGAGACCAGTTTGAGCAAATTCCTGTACCCGATCCGGCTCCTGGCGAGCAGCATGAGCCTGCCGAGCTGGTCATCGATACGATGCTCCTTGTCGTGTCGCGTCCGCGGTGCCACGAAAAAGTCCATGCCGATGATGGGTTTTAGCTCGTTCGCTTTACACTCCTTGTAGAACTCGATGGCACCGTAGAGGTTACCGTTGTCGGTCAGCGCGAGGGCTTTTTGGCCGTCTTTTTTGGCCGCGGCGACGAGATCGGGTATTCGGGGCAGGGCTTCAAGGAGGGAATAGTGCGAATGGGTGTGCAAATGGCAAAAGTCGCGCGCGCTCATATCCACAAGTATACACTGCACGGCCTATTCATGCGTTTTTGGGCCCTTTCGCTTGCTACAATTGAAGGGTGAATTGGGTGATAGGCATCGACGAAGCCGGTCGAGGTGCGCTCGCGGGGCCTGTGTGCGTCGGAGCGGTCCTCTATCCCGAAGATCTCGATTGGGAAGAAGCGTTCGCGCTCGTCACCAAGAAAGGAAAACCCGTGCTGCGCGACTCTAAACAGCTCACGGCACAGCAGCGCGACATTCTCTTCGATTACATCACGATGCACGGGCGCCTGCGCCACGCTTCCGCATTCGTCGATGCGAAAACGATAGACGAAATAGGCATTGTGAACGCCGCCAATGAGGCCGCCGCGCTCGCTATCTCGGCGCTCGCTATCCGGCCCTCGCGCGTCGAGGTCTTGCTCGACGCGGGGCTGCGCGTGCCGAGGAAGTGGTCACAGGAATCTTTTATACGAGGAGACGAAACTATTCCGGCCATCTCGTTCGCTTCCATCATTGCCAAAGTGACCCGCGATAGGCTTATGGAAGATCTCGCCGAAACTCACACGGCGTACCGTTTCGACGAACACAAAGGGTACGGCACCGCCGACCACAGGAAAAGCATCAAACGCGAAGGCGTGTGCGAGCTGCATCGTATTACGTTCTGCACGAAGATATTCGGGTTCGAGCCCGTCGCCGCGTGAATATCCTTCATTGCAAAAGCAGGATTTTTCGGTATACTCCTCGACATATGGTAGTACGAATGCGTCGCAATCGTTCCCAAACCGCCAAGCGGCGCTCTCATCACGCGCTCAAGGGCATGCGCCTCGCCAAGGATTCGGCGGGCAACCTCTACCTGCCGCACCGCGTGAATCCCGTGACCGGCATGTACAAAGGCCGCGTCGTCATCGACATCGTCGCGCAGAAAAAGCGTGCCGACCGCCGCATGAAGCGCCGCGAGAAAGCGCTCCGAGAATCAGGACAAGATACAGGCCAAAAAGAGGCGGCGACATAGAAGCCGCCCGGTTCTTCAGCTCTTTATCCCTTGATCTTTAGCGAAGTATGGCCAACAGACACCTAGCGCGTTCCATCGTTCTTCAAGTGCTTTTCGAGCGCGACCAGAACGGCACCATGTCGCTCGATGAATGCATCGGGCGCTTGAGCGATTACTCCAAAGAATTCGGCGCTCGGGATTCCGACATGCCGTTCATGAAGCAGCTCCTCCAGATGATCCTCGCCAAACAAAAAGAAATAGACGAGGTCATCGTTCGCGCCGCGCCCGAATGGCCGCTCGAGAAGATCGCCGCCATCGACCGCAATATCCTGCGGCTGGGACTTGGGGAACTTTTATACGCCGACCGAGCGCAGGTGCCGGCCAAGGTGGCCATAAACGAGGCGATAGAGCTCGCCAAAACGTTCGGAAGCAATTCCTCCGGCCGTTTCGTCAATGGCGTTCTGGGCGCCGTGTATATAGAGCTTGGCGAGCCGGGCAAGGCCGACGGAACGCCGCGCAAGCAGCAGAGCCAGAAGCCTTCGAAAATGCCGCTCGAAGAACTTGCGGGAGCCGTCGTGTACGCGGAAAACCAAGGCGAGTACTATCTCGCGTTCGTGCACGATATTTTCGGGCATTGGACCATTTCAAAGGGCAAGATCGAACCCGGCGAGGATATCGAACAGGGCGCGATCCGCGAAATAAAGGAAGAAATGAATCTTGATATCGAGATCGTCGAACAGCTTGGCGTGAACGAATACGTCGCCAATGATTCGAAGATCGAGGGCGGGAAAAAGAAAAAACGCGTCACCTATTTCTTGGCGAAATCTCCGTTCACGGAGGTACGCCTCGGAAGTTCCGGAGGGCTCGACGACGCGCAGTGGTTCCCGCTTTCAGCCGTCGGCGACCTCAACTTTTACGACGACTCGCTCAACAAAATAGTCATCCCGGCCATCAAGGCTCTTGCGAAGATACGCGAACAGGGGTCGAAGAAGAAATAAGATCTATGGAATTCGATGTTTTCGAAAAACGGATCGGTCACGTGTTCCGCGATAAGCGTTTGCTAGAAAGCGCGTTCACGCACCGCTCGTATTTGAACGAGAACCGCGATGCGGTACGCGAGCACAACGAGCGGTTGGAATTTCTCGGCGACGCCGTCTTGGAACTCGTCGTTACCGAATTTCTTTTTGAGAAATATCCGACGAAGCCGGAGGGCGACCTCACTGCCTACCGCGCGGCGCTCGTCAACACCCAGTCAATTTCCGACGCCGCGCAAAAGCTCGGGATGAACGACTTTCTCTTGCTCTCGCGGGGCGAAGCGAAAGATACGGGGCGCGCCAGGCAGATCATCCTCGCAAATGCATTTGAAGCGCTCATCGGCGCGCTCTACCTCGACCAGGGCTACGTCGCCGCGAAGGATTTCATCGCCAAACAGCTCTTCCACAAAACCGACGACGTCGTCGCACGCAGACTCTGGCAGGACGCCAAAAGCCGTTTCCAGGAATCCGCGCAAGAAAAACTCGGCATCACACCCGCATACCAATTGCTCGACCAATCCGGTCCCGACCATGACAAAACATTCGTCGTCGGCGCCTTCATCGGCAACGACAAGGTGGCCACAGGCGAGGGCCGGTCCAAACAAGAAGCCGAACAAGCTGCCGCTGAAAAGGCTTTGACAGCGAAGGGGTGGTAAGGCAAAGTTTCTCCTGGGATTCTCGGCAAAACGGACCATCGAAAGGGGAGGCTCTATGAGCGATAATTCGGCACGCGACGCGGACTGCACGAAAATCGTGTCGCTTCGCGGAGAACAGGTGCGGAAAAGCGAAGTTCCGCTGGGCAAGGAATTTACCGAAGATGGCCTCGTCAGGCAGACGTCGATGTCGTCGCCGGTCAAATTCGGAGTGGTCGGGCAGAATGTGCGCTTCAAATTCTGCGACGAGTGGTGCATTAAAACATCGTCGGCCATGGCTCACGCGCTTGATCCGAACATGCCATTCGGTCGGACCTCCATGAAGCAGGTGCACATCGGGGAGACTCAAACCGTGCGATTGCTCGTCGTCGACGATCGCGGACCGGCCTGAGTTCATGCAAGTTGAAAGCCCTGGGCAATCCGGCCCGGGGCTTCGTGTTTTTTGCTACAATAGAGACCAATGTTCCTCGCACTCAAATCCATCGAGCTTTCGGGGTTCAAATCGTTCGGCAAAAAGACCGAGCTCGTGTTCGGCTCGACGATCTCTTCCATAGTTGGACCTAACGGCTCGGGAAAATCCAACGTTGCCGAAGCGTTCCGCTTCGTGCTCGGCGAGCAGTCGATGAAGAGCATGCGCTCAAGAAAAGGCGAGGACCTCATCTGGGGCGGTTCGCCCGCGATGCCTCGACAAAACAGGGCGAGCGTGAAGGTCGTTTTTGATAATTCCAAACGATTGCTCGATATCGATTTCAAAGAGGTCGTTGTGGAGCGCGTCGTGTATCGCGACGGGCAGAACGAATACGTGCTCAACGGTTCCGTCGTGCGGCTCAAGGACGTCATTCGCTTACTCGCGGGCGCCAATATCGGCGGCTCGGGGTATCAGATAATTTCGCAGGGCGAGGCTGACAGGATACTGAACGCCTCACCGCGCGAACGGCGGGAGATGGTCGAGGACGCACTTGGTCTGAAGTTATATCAACACAAGAAAATAGAGAGCGAACGCAAACTCGAAGAGACCGGCATCAATATCGAGAAGACAAGATCGCTCCGGCGCGAGATCGCTCCACATCTCAATTTCCTTCGTCATCAGGTCGAAAAGATAGAAAAGGCTCGCGAGCTCAAAGATGAGCTTGCGCACAAACTCAACGATTATCTCGCGCGCGAAAATGCCTGGATCCAGCAGGAGGACGCGCGGCTTTTGGAAGATGCGCGGGCGCATGAACACGAACTCAAACAACTCACCGCGAGGCTGCACGAAGCGACCGGAAAGAAAGGCGGTGCCGCATCGAACGCGGTCCTGGGTCTGCAAAGTCGCGTTCAAGAGTTGGAGACAAAGCTCGCCGACGTTCGAAAACGTCGGGAGGAACTTGCTCGCGAGCTCGGCCGTGCCGAAGGCGCGCTCGAAGCGACCAACGTGACGGTCGAAGCCATCGTCCCCGTGCCGCACGTGCGGCAGTTCGTCCGGGAGGTGGATGAAACGCTTTCTTCGGCGGAGCGGGTCGAGGATACGGCGTCGCTGCGCTCTGTCATCGCCGATGTCCGAGGCCGCATCAGGGCGTTCGTCGACGGCCTCTCCGGCACCGCGCCTGCGACCAACGAAGAGGTCCGCCAAGACGTGGAGCGTCTCTCCGCGTCCCTGAAACAGGCGGAGAGTGAAGAAGCGAAACTTTCGACCGACGTCGATATGGCGCGCGCGGGCATCGCACAAAGCAGGGAAGCGTCGTTCAAAGCGGAGCGCGAGTCCGTCGAGCTTGAGTCGAAGATACGCGAGGTGCGCAGCAAGCTCGACCTCTCCAACTCCGCGCGCGTCCAGCTCTCGGGGTCGCGCCAACGATTTGAAGAAGAAGTGCGCGAAGGCGTTGCTCTTATCGGCCCCGGCATCCGAGGGTGGGAGAGCGGAGAGATCCCGGAAGGGGCGCTTTCGGAGGACAGAAGCACACAGGAAAAGCATCGCCGCGATATCGAGCGCTTGAAGATAAAGATAGAAGAATCCGGTGTCGGGAATGGGGACGTGGTCGTCAAAGAGTTCAACCAAACCAAAGAACGCGACGAGTTTCTTGCGAAAGAGCTTATCGATCTCGAGACTTCGGCCGCCTCGCTCAAAGACATCATCGCAGAACTTGAAAAGACGATAGACGAGAAGTTCAGGGACGGTCTCAAACACATCAACGAGGCGCTCAAAGGCTTTTTCCAAAAGCTCTTCGGTGGCGGGGACGCCAAGCTACAGATCGAAGAACCCAGACGTGCATCAAGGCGTCGCATTGACGCGGACGACGAAGACGAGGAACAAGGTCTCGACGAGGAAGAGGAGTTGTATGCCGGACTTTCGGTCTCGGTGCACCTGCCGCGTAAGAAGATAACCGGACTCGACGTCCTTTCCGGCGGCGAGCGCGCGCTCACCTCTATCGCCCTCATTTTCTCGATGTCGCAGGTGAACCCGCCGCCCTTTTTGATACTCGATGAAACAGACGCCGCGCTCGACGAAGCCAACTCGAAGCGCTACGCCGACATGATCAAAGAGCTCGGGGCAAAGTCGCAACTCATCGTCATCACCCACAACCGCGCCACCATGGCTGCGGCAGGAGAACTGTATGGCGTCACGATGGGGCAGGATGGGGTTTCGAAGCTGTTGTCGGTCAAACTTGAGGAAGCGGAACGGGTGGCGAAGTAAGAGGCGTTATATTACAGTGCCTCCAGCTCAGCCTTGTGGACCGAGCTAGCGAGGGAGACGTCGATGCAGCTGGAAGATATACAATGCGGGAACGGTGCGTATAAGCCGGAGTCGATCGAAGATTACGAGGTCGAGGGCGTTCGCTTCTTGCACCTCGTGATCGAGGTGCCACAGGAGCGGCTGGTTCCCAGGGACACCGAACTGCACTCGTTCTACCTCTGGAAGCCAGGGAAGGAAGAAGATTGGGCGCCCATGCCGATCGATGAGCTTGACCGGCTGCGAGGATGCGGTTTCGACCTTTCCGTCCCGGCCTGCAATTCGAATGATGAGCAAGAGGCTCATCTTGAGGCGATGAACCTCTTGGTCGAGGACAGCCTTATTTTGATCGGCTAACGATTTGGCCGGATTATCGCGAACACAGCCGACGGTGGGGCCTCCCATCGTCGGCTTGAACTTTTCAATATTCCAAGGTACAGTGTCGCGGTTATGTTGAAGATACGAATGCAGCGAGTTGGGCGCATCAATCAGCCCTCTTATCGCATTGTCGTTACCGAACACACCGCCTCTCCGAAGGCGGGCAAATTCGTCGAAAAGCTCGGCACCTACAACCCACGCACCAAGGCCCGTTCGCTTGATGAGGCGCGAGTAAAGTACTGGATGTCGGTGGGGGCCAAGCCTTCAGCGACGATGCACAACATGCTCGTTTCGAGTGGCGTCATTTCCGGTAAGAAAATAAATGTACTCCCGAGCTACAAAGCACCGGAAGCTCCGGTCGCCGAAGCTGCTCCTGTTGCAGAAGCACCTGCGGAGGCTCCGGCTGTTCCAGAGGTCCCTGCCGCTGAGGCGAAGGCAGAGTAATTTCCCATAGTTACCAATAGTACTAACAGACATTCTGTATGGAACGAGATCAGCAATTCTTGGAATACGTAGTGAAGGCGTTGGTTGAGCATCCAGAAGACGTGAAGATAACGCGCACCGTCGACGAAATGGGCGTGCTCCTTCTCATGAGCGTCAACAAGGACGACATGGGCAAGGTCATCGGCCGTTCCGGCGCGACCGCAAAAGCAATCCGTACCATCCTGCGCGTCGTCGGCATGAAGAACGACGCTCGCGTCAATCTCAAGATCGAGGAACCGGAGGGGAGTGAACGCGCGGCCGGGCAGAGTATGCCTTACGAAAAAGACACGACCGTCGACGACGTCATCAACGACCTGAAGTCGGGTCAATAAAGCGCCTATGGTGCATTTTCATATCGTGACTCTGTTCCCGGAGTCTATCGAGCCGTACCTGGGCACGTCCATCATTGGCAAAGCGCGCCAGAGAGGGAGCATAAAGGTCAGTTTTTATGATCCGAAAGACTTTCTTCGGAAGTCGAAGCGCGTGCAAGATGAACGAGTTGATAGGCGCCCGTACGGCGGGGGCCCAGGCATGATACTGCGCCCCGAACCCATCCTTCGGGCCGTGCAAAAAGCGATCGGCAAGAAAAGGGGAGTTGAGATCATCTTTTTCTCCACCGATGGTGCGCAATTCGACGAAGCGATGGCGCAAAAATTGGCGAAACCAACCCGCCGTGGAGGCGGGAAGGATATCGTTTTTATTTGCGGGCATTACGAGGGCATCGACGCGCGCGTGCAGAAAATCCTAAAGGCGAAAAAGGTTTCCGTGGGCCCCTACGTGCTCACGGGAGGGGAATTGCCCGCCGCAACCGTCATCGACGCCGTTGCGCGTTTCGTGCCCGGAGTCCTCGGCAAGGCCGAGTCCCTTGAGCGTTCCCGCGTCTCCAGCCAGGAAGTTTACACACGCCCGGAGGTCTTGGAGTGGAAGGGCAAAAAACATCGTGTGCCGAAAGTCCTGCTTTCCGGCCATCATGCGGAAATTGAAAAGTGGAAGAAGCGGGGGGCTTGAAATGTATCAAATAAGGTGTTACAGTTGTGCTAGGGCGCATAAGCGCTACATTCGTTACCGTAACAGGGAGTACGAATTATGAACAAAATGGTTAAGGCGCCCCGTGCGCCGGAAGAGGTCGTTAACATCCCCGAAGAGCCAAAAACGGTTCGGGAAATTCACATTCCCGAATGGCGGACACAAGCCGCCGCGGCGGAAGTCCGAAAGGTCGACGGCAAATGGAAAGCCGTCCGGCTTGACGGTCGGCCTCTGTGGAGCGACAAATTTGGACCTCCAACAGTGTGAGGCGATCATGGGGAAACTCAAAAAACGGGCAATCCATAGATTCTTGGATTGCCCGACTCACTTTACTTGAGAAATGTTTTATTCGTGTTATTATACTTTTAGCCTCGTGATGGAACGTGGCTGAACAAAGGGGATGCCCATGAATACGATTCCGTCCGGTACGGACCGGACTCAGCCGATCGTCGATGCACTTTTCAACAACGCTATCGCTTCCGTGGGTACGCGAAAACGTGGCCGCGGCGTTTACGATGGCGTGCAGATCACACGACCGCGCGGCCGCTTCGGCAGCGAGCCCACCCAATACGATTTCGGCAACCGCTATTCGGTGCCGGCGATCGTCGTGGATGGCAAGGTCCAACGGCTGGCGTAACAGTCACGAACTAAGATGCGGCGTGAAAAGGCCCTGCGGTGCGGGGCCTTTTTTCATGCAGATTTCACTTGACTCTTATGTGGAGGTCATATATACTTTTCCGACATTTGCTCGCAAGCCGATTGAGTTGCGCCTGCGCTTTGAGTAAAGAAAGTGGGTCAGGGCTTTTTATAAAAGAAGTGTGACAACTTAATAGAGAACCCGCCGAAGGCGGGCAGGCGCATGAAGCGTGTGTCTCGTTTCTGCGCGTTAACGAAACAACTACATGGCTAAACAGAAATCGACGCGTCCGCAGAAGTACTTCGGCAAATTCCGGGAGCCGCTCGTGAAAATGCCGTCGTTGGTCGAGAGCCAGATCGCATCGTTCAAGGAATTCGTTGAAGGCGGAGCAGAGCGCGTCTTCAAGGAATTCTCTCCGATCGCCGATCACTCCGGCAAGAAATTCGAGCTTGAGCTCGTGAAATTTTCGTTTGGTGATCTCCGTATCGACGAGCACAGCGCGAAGAAAATGATGCGCACGTACGAGGCGCCGCTTTCGATGGTGGTGCGCTTGAGGAACAAGACGACCGGCGACAAGAAAGAACAGGAGATATTCCTGGCCGATTTTCCGTGGATGACCGCGCACGGCACCTTCATCATCAACGGCGTCGAACGCATCGTCGTGCCCCAGCTCGCCCGCTCCTACGGTGTCTTTTTTGAAGGCATTCCCTACAAAGGCAAGAATTATTTCGCAGCGAAGATTATCCCCGCACGCGGCGTATGGATCGAGATAGAGTCCGACCCGGACGGCGCTATCTATGTGAAGATTGACCGCAAACGCCGCTTTCCGGTCACCTCGCTTTTGCGCGTGTTGGGCCTCAAAACCGATGCCGAAATGATGCAAAAATTCTCCGCCAAAGGCGGGGGCAGCGCTGCCGTTCGGGACATGGTCTCAACGACCCTGGCTCTCGATCACGCAAAATCGGTCGAAGAGGCGTTCGTCGAGATCTACCGCAGGCTCCGCGACGGCGACATCGCCACGGCGGAAAGCGCGCGTGACCACGTTGAGGCAATACTTTCGGCGGAGCGCTACGACTTCTCTCGGGTTGGCCGCTTCCACTTCAACCGCCGCTTCGGGCTCCCGACCGACGAGAAGCACCTCGCACGCTCGACGCTCGACCTCGAGACGCTCGTGAAGATCATCACGCACATCGTCGAATTGAACGCCAATCCCAACGCGGAAGCGGACGACATCGACCACCTCGGTTTCCGTCGCGTGCGTTTTGCGGGGGAATTGCTCGAGCAGCGGATGCGCGTCGGTCTGTCCAGAATGAAACGGAATATCCAGGACCGCATGGCGATGGTGGATCCCGAAACGACCCTCCCGGTCTCGATGGTCAACCCGCGCCCCTTCCATGCCGCCATCCGCGAGTTCTTCACGACCGATCAGCTCTCGCAGCTCATGCAGCAGTACAACGTGCTCGACGAGATAGAACACCTCCGCACGCTCTCAACGCTCGGCCGCGGCGGCCTCACCTCGGAGCGCGCCGGATTGGAAGTGCGCGACGTACACTCCTCGCACTACGGCCGCGTCTGTCCCATTCACACGCCCGAAGGCAAGAACATCGGGCTTGTCTTGCACATGTCGCTCTACGCGCGCCCCAACGAATTCGGCATCATCGAAACTCCCTACGCGAAAGTCGAGAAGGGAAGCATCACCAAGGATATCAATTACCTGAACGCGCTTGAGGAAGAGGATTTCGCCATCGCGCACGCCGCGACGCCCCGGGACGACAACGGCAAGATAAGCGAGAAGATGGTCGAGGTCCGCAAAGGCGGCAAGCCCACGTTGGTGCGTCGCGAAGACGTCGATTACATAGAAGTTGCGACCAACCAGCCGTTCTCCGTCGCAACGTCCCTCATCCCGTTCGTCGAGAATGACGACGCGAACCGCGCGCTCATGGGTTCGAACATGCAGAAACAAGCCGTACCGCTCGTGGTGCCCGAAGCGCCGGTCGTCGCGACGGGCGTCGAAAGCGCCGCCGCACGCGACTCCGGCAGACTTGTCGTCGCCGAAGAGGCGGGCGAGGTGACCTTCGCCGACGCGCAGTCGATCAAGATCAAGAACCAGGACGGCAAGACCAAAGAGTACAACCTCGTGAATTTTATGCGGACCAACGGCTTCACCACGTTCCACCAGCGCCCGCTCGTTTCGGTGGGAGACACGGTGCGCAAGGGCACCGTTCTCGCGGATACATCGACGTCCGTGGGCGGACAGCTCGCCATCGGCCAGAACGTGCGCGTCGCCTTTTTGCCCTGGTTCGGCGCCAACTTCGAGGATGCCATCGTCATCTCCGAGCGTCTTGCAAAGGACGCGAAATTCACCTCCATCCACATGGAAGAGTTCGTCTGCGTCGTCCGCGACACCAAGCTCGGCGCGGAAGTCACGACCCACGACATCCCCAACGTTTCCGAATTCAAACTCCGCAACCTCGACGAGGACGGTGTCATCAGGATCGGTGCGGAAGTCCGCCCTGGCGACATCTTGGTCGGCAAGGTAACGCCCAAAGGCGAAACGCAGCTCACGCCCGAGGAGCGCCTCTTGCATGCCATTTTCGGTGAGAAGGCGAAGGACGTGAAAGATACGAGCCTTCGCATGGAAGGCGGCAAGCGCGGCCGCATCGTTGGCGTCAAAGTGTTTTCGCGCGAGAACGGCGACCAGCTCGAAAGCGGCGTCATCAAGCGCGTCCACGTCGAAGTGGCGCAACTCCGAGCCATCTCGGTAGGCGACAAGCTCGCCGGCCGCCACGGCAACAAGGGTGTCATTTCTCGCGTGCTCCCGGAAGAGGACATGCCCTTCGATCAAGACGGCAACCCGGTGGACATCATCCTGACCCCGCTCGGCGTGCCCTCGCGTATGAACTTGGGCCAGATCTACGAAACGCATCTCGGCCTCGCGGCGGAAATGCTCGGCTACCAGGCGGTCGTTCCGTCGTTCGCTTCGGCGACCGAAGTGGAGATCAAAGAGGAGCTCAAGAAGGCGGGCGTGCACGAGAGCGGCAAGCGCACACTCTTCGACGGCCGCACCGGCGAGGCTTTTGCGCAGCCGGTCTCCGTCGGCGTCATGTACATGCTGAAATTGCACCACATGGTGGAGGACAAGATACACATGCGCTCCATCGGTCCGTACTCGCTCACGACGCAGCAACCGCTCGGCGGCAAGGCGCAGAACGGCGGCCAGCGCGTCGGGGAAATGGAAGTCTGGGCGTTCCTCGGCTACGGCGCCGCATACTCTCTGCGCGAAATTCTCACCATCAAATCCGACGACATCCTGGGACGTTCGGCGGCATTCGACGCCATCGTCTCCGGCAAGCGCATCGAAGAGACCAACACGCCGGCCACGTTCAACGTCCTGGTCAGACACTTGCGCGGGCTTGGCATCGACATCGAATTTTTAGAAGGCAGCGAATCTGCACGTAACTCCTAATCCTTATGGCAACACCAAAACGAAAAGACATGATCCCGCAGGATTTCAGCGCCGTCGCGATGCGATTGGCCTCTCCTGACCGCGTGCTGGAGTGGAGTTTCGGCGAGATCACGAAGCCAGAGACCATCAACTACAGAACGCAAAGGCCGGAAAAGAACGGCCTCTTCGACGAGCGCGTGTTCGGCCCCGAAAAGGATTACGAATGCTACTGCGGCAAGTATCGAGGTATCCGTTTCCGCGGCATCGTCTGCGAGAAGTGCGGCGTCGAAATTACGCGCGCCATCGTCCGTCGCGAGCGTATGGGTCACATCGATCTCGCAACGCCCGTCGCGCACATCTGGTTCCTCCGCGGCATCCCGTCGCGCATTGCGCTCATGCTCGGCCTTTCCGCCGCCGAAGTGGAGAAAGTAGTGTACTTCGCGGGCTACATCGTCACGTCCGTCGACGAAGACGAGCGAACGCGCCTGTTGAAAGACCTCGAACACGAATTCCAGACAAAGACGAAGTCGGCGGCCAACGCAGACATTAAAACCGAACTCAAGGACAAAGCGACCAAGGCGAAGAAAGAGATCGAATCCGTGCAGGTCGGCGCCGTCCTCGACGAAGCCGCCTACCACCTTTTCGCCGTCAAATACGGCGCGATGTTCCGCGCCGCCATCGGCGCCGAAGCGCTGTACGAAATACTGAAGAAGATCGACCTCAATGCGTTCATCAAGAACGCCAAGGAAGAGTATGAGACGGCGGGAGCCGCCGAACGCGACAAGCTGCGCAAGCGCCTCTCGCTCGCCGAGAGCCTGCGCCGCGCCGACGTCCGTCCGGAGTGGATGTTCATGACGCGCCTTCCGGTCGTTCCGCCGGCGCTTCGGCCCATGGTCGCGCTCGAAGGCGGCCGCCACGCGTCTTCCGATCTCAACGACCTCTATCGCCGCGTCATCAACAGGAATAACCGTTTGAAGCGTCTCCAGCAGATACACGCGCCGGAAGTCATCTTGCGCAACGAAAAGCGCATCTTGCAGGAGGCGGTCGACGCTCTTCTCGACAACTCCATGCGCCGCGGCGCAGGCGTGCTTGGTATTCTCGGAGGCCGCCGTCGCGCGCTCAAATCGCTCGCCGATTACCTCAAGGGCAAGCACGGGTACCTCCGCCAGAACCTCCTCGGCAAGCGCGTTGACTACTCGGGACGTTCCGTCATCGTCGTCGGTCCCGAACTCGCGCTCGACGAGTGCGGGCTTCCGAAACACATGGTCTTGGAACTGTTCCGCCCGTTCGTCATCCAAGGATTGCTCGCCAGGGAACACGCCTACAACATTCGCGGCGCCGGCCGCTTGATAGAAGACGAAGCGCCGGAAGTCTGGCCCATCCTCGAAGAGGCCATCAAAGGGAAGTACGTGCTTTTGAACCGCGCGCCGACCCTCCACCGCCAGTCCATCCAGGCCTTCCGCCCGGTCCTCATCGAAGGCAACGCCATCCAGGTGCACCCGCTCGTCTGCCCGGCGTACAACGCCGACTTCGACGGCGACGCCATGGCCGTGCACGTGCCGCTCTCCGAAGCCGCGCAAATGGAGGCCGCAAAAATAATGTCGGCCAACAAGAACGTCTTGAAGCCTGGGAGCGGCGACGTCGTCGTCGCATCCAAATTGCTCGACATCGTCCTGGGCTGCTACTGGATGACCAAACAAGTCGAGGGTCTCGCGGGCGAAGGGAAGTCGTTCCCCTCGACCAACGCCGCCATCACCGCGCACGATTTCGGCGCGGTCGATCTGCGCGCGAAGATAAAGGTCCTGCCGGGCGACAGCGCGAAGTACGCGCAGTTCGAAGGCAAGGTTTTCGAGACGAGCGTCGGCAGGCTTCTCTTCAACTCCGTCCTGCCGAGCGATTTCCCGTTCCTCAATGAAGAAATAACCAACAAGCGGATGAACTCGCTCGTGCACCAGCTCGTCACGCGCTACAAGCTCGACGGCATCCCCGCCATCCTCGACAAGATAAAGGCGTTCGGATTCCGCTACGCGACCGAGGCCGGCATCACGTGGTCGCTCTCCGACGTCGTCGTTCCCGAAGTGAAAGAAGGGCTGGTCAAGGCGGGCCGCGAGGCCGTCGCGAAGGAAGAGGAGAACTACCAGCAGGGACTCCTCACCGAAGAAGAGCGCAAGCGCATGACCATCGAGATCTGGGCGAAAGTGTCCGGCGACCTCCGCAAGCACGTCGTCGAGGCCCTCGACAAGCAGGGTCCGGTGCACGACATGATAACCTCCGGCGCTCGTGGTAGCGTCGTCCAGCTGCACCAAATGGCCGGTATGAAAGGACTCATCACCAACCCGCGCGGCGAGATCATCGAATTCCCGATCACCGCATCCTTGAAAGAAGGTCTCACGCCCATCGAATACTTCATCTCGACCCACGGCGCCCGCAAAGGCTTGGCCGACACCGCACTCAACACCGCGCGCGCCGGCTACCTCACGCGCCGCCTCTTCGACGTCGCGCACGACGTCGTTGTACTGGAAGACGATTGCGGCACGCACGGCGGGGTCGCGATACAGCGCCCGGGCAAAGAGAACATCGGCGGTTCGTTCGCCGATAGAGTTGTCGGGAGGGTATTGGCCGAAGAAGCGGGGACATTCAAGCGCGGCCACCTCGTGAGCCGCGACGACGCGAAGGCCATCGAGGATGACGCGAGCATCAAAGAAGTCACTGTACGTTCGCCCATGACCTGCAAGGTCGCGCGCGGCGTTTGTCAGAAATGCTACGGCCTCGACCTCACGACGGGAGAGATCGTCGACGTCGGTGAAGCGGTCGGCGTTATCGCCGCGCAGGCGATCGGCGAGCCGGGCACCCAGCTCACGATGCGTACCTTCCACACCGGAGGCGTTGCGAGCGCGGGCGGCGACATCACCATGGGTCTGCCGCGCGTCGAAGAGGTCTTCGAAACGCGCGCGCCGAAGCTTCCTGCGACAATTGCTCGCGTGTCCGGCGTCATTTCCGACATCGTGAAGGACGGCGACGAAATGGTCATCACCATCGTTCCCGAAACCGCCTCGACCGCGAAGACCGCAAAGGGTGCCAAGAAAGAGACCGAATACCGCGTCCACCCGCTCCGCACCATCGTCGTCAAAGTCGGCGACTCCGTGCAGAAGGGAGACTTCCTCACCAACGGCTCCGCGGACCTCGATGAGCTCTTCCTCTACGCAGGCAAGGAGCGCTCCCAGGAGTACATCATCGGCGAGATCACCCGCATCTACGAATTGCAGGGTGTTTCGACCGCGCGTAAGCACCTGGAGATCATCGTCAAGCAGATGTTCTCGCGCGTCTCCATCACCTCGGTGGGCGACACGGGCGTATCCGCGGGCGACATCGTCGCCGACTTCGAATTCGAACGCTTGAATAAAGTGGCGAAAGAGAATGACAAAGAACCGGCGAAAGGCAAGCAGCTTTTGCTCGGTATCACCGAAGTCTCGCTCACGCGCGCATCCTTCCTCTCGGCGATCTCCTTCCAGAACACGCCGCGCAAGTTGGCCGAAGCCGCCGTCGGCGGCGCCGTCGACCGCCTTGTCGGCCTCAAGGAGAACGTTATTATTGGCCGTCTCAT
This sequence comes from Minisyncoccota bacterium, assembly GCA_035500505.1. Lineage (GTDB taxonomy): Bacteria > Patescibacteriota > Minisyncoccia > Phycocordibacterales > UBA2100 > UBA10103. Next base: position 158,948 of record DATJXE010000004.1, on the reverse strand, counting down.
CCCCGCCGGCACCGGCTTTGCGGGCAGCAAAAAATATGAGCTGGTCGAGCAGATGGAAGCCGAGATCCAGTCGCAACAGCCGGTCGAAATACCGACGACCGAACGGGAGCGCGACACGGTCGAGCGCTAATCGCCAAGCTAATGCACGAAAAACGCGCCGCTTTGAACGGCGCGTTTTTCGTGGTACAAAGCCGAAAGTGCCATTCGAATTCGGCAGAGGGCCGAGGAGGAAGCGCGATGAGCAACCAACAAGTTAATACGAAACTCAAGCGCTGGCGTGGGCCGTTCTTTCCGCCCAGTCTGCCAAAGCTTCAGGATGCATACGCAAAGTGGTTCGAATCACGGCGAGGCCTGAACACATCAGTTCTGGTCAAGGCGGCGAACGGACTTCGCGAATACAGGTGTCCGTTCATCGAAAAGACCGAGGACGGCTATTTCTGGGCCCGAGGACTGGTATTCAAGGTAGTCCGAAAGGACACGTTGTTCCCGGGCCTCGCTGCCGTGCTGTTCCCACACTGCACGGATGCACAGAAGTCCGACGGCACAGCCACCGATCGCTCCATCGCGCTGTATGCGTCGACGGACGCCGTCACGCTCGGGGACCTCGACGCGCTCGTTCTGAAGTACTGCGTTCAGTTCATCCCGATGGCCGTCTCCGAAGCACACTATGCCCCCTTAGGCGACAAGCCGGGTGACGACATGCTGGCGTGCAGCTGATCAAGTTCTGTGGATCAAGTTCTATCGAATGCCCGACGCAAATGTCGGGCTTTCGCTTTTCCATTTTGGATGGAGCATAATGACTGCGATGGCGTCGGACACCGTACAACAAATAAAAGACAGGCTTTCCATCGTGGACGTCGTGTCGCAATACGTGAAGCTCGACAGGGCGGGTTCGACTTTGCGCGCGCGCTGTCCGTTCCACGCGGAGAAGACGCCCTCGTTCTTCGTCTCCGCCGAGCGTGGCACTTTTCACTGTTTCGGGTGTGGCGAAGGCGGCGACATCTTCACGTTCGTGGAGAAAATAGAAGGACTCGATTTCAAAGGCGCCCTGAAAGTGCTGGCCGACAAAGCAGGCGTTGAGATAGTCTACGAGTGCGGCGGCAAAGAGAAAAAAGACGAGCGTGAGCGGTTGTTCGAGTTGATGGAAGTGGCGACGATCCACCACGCATCCAAACTTTCTGATGACGCGAAAAAGTATCTGCGCGAGCGCGGGTTGAAAGACGCGACGATCAAAGAATTCCGTCTTGGACTCGCGGGGGCCGGCTGGACGGACGCTTGCGACTTCTTGAGATCGAAGGGGTTTTCCGACAAGGAGATCATCGACGCGGGCGTCGGCAAAAAAGGCGATAGGGGCATTTTGGATAAGTTCCGCAACCGCATCATGTTCCCGATAGCCGACTCCGCGGGTCGCATCATAGCCTTTTCTGGGCGTATTTTTGGCGAGAACGCCTCGCCGGAGGCCCCGAAATACCTGAATTCTCCCGAAACGCCGCTCTTCCACAAGTCTCGCGTTCTCTACGGCTTCGACAAGGCAAAGTTGGCCATGCGCAAGCTTTCTTGCGCCGTTTTGGTCGAAGGTCAGATGGATCTCTTGGCTTCGCACCAGGCCGGATGGGGGAATACGGTCGCGGTTTCCGGCACCGCCTTTACGCCCGAGCACGCGGCCCTTATCCGTCGAATGACCGACAATCTCGTCTTGGCGCTCGATGCTGACGAAGCCGGTATCAAAGCCGCGAGCCGCGCTGCGCGCGCCGCGCTCCAAGGCGGCCTCAACGTGAAAGTCGCGCGCCTGCCGGCTGGATCGGACCCGGCGGACCTCATCCTCGCCCAGGGAGCCGACGCGTGGAAGAAAGCGATACGCGATTCGAAGGACATCATCACGTTCCTGCTCGACGTACTCGAAGAACATGCGAAAAGTCCCGACAATTTCCGCCGCTCCGTCGAGGCCGCCGTGCTGCCGTTCCTCTCCGATGTGCGTTCGCCGATAGCGCGCGAGCAATACGTGCGCGAGATCGCTTCGCGGCTTAGTGTTTCAGAATCGGCAGTAAGCGAAACGCTCTCCAAGCTGCCGCAGATGCCTCAACCGGAGCGGTCGCAGGAAGAAGAGACGAAACCGGTGCGACCGAAGGCCGACCGCGCGCGGCAAGCGTTCGCCCTCCTCTTATGGCAAGAGTCGCTCCCGAAACCGATCTTGGACATAGAGGCATTTTCAAAGGAACTTGAAGAAATCATCGGGAAAGACTCATTCGAGAAGCTTCGCACATTGCCCGCTGAGGAACAGGAGTCGCTGCGCTTCGAAGCAGAGCGCGACCACGGCAAAAGCCGCTCTCTTGAAAGCGACGCGCGGATGCATGTGCGCGAACTCCTTCGCACCGAACGCTTGCCAGAGATCCATGACGCCATGCTGTTGGCGCAGGAAGAGGGGAAGGAGGCCGAAGTTAAACGTTTAAAAACTGTGTATAACCTGTTGAAAAGCCGCATTGCGCAGCTCGACGGAATGGCGTAGAATGCCTCCCTTTGCTCGTGGGATGATGGTGAAATAAAGTAGCCATCAAATGAGTAAAGAAGATGACACGGTGAGAGCAGCTTCCGCGGAGGCGGGGCGGCTTTCTCGCGTGTTCGCATCATTTTTATGGCTTCATCCAAAAAACACACGAAAAAGAGGACGATGAAGCGCGTGAAGCGCGCCGCCTCTTCCCATGTCGCAAAACGCCGTTCGGCGTCCTCTCGCGCTGCGCGCTTTGCCGTTGGCAGAGCACGCAAAACTTCGAAGCGTCCCGCGGCACGCTCGAAGGCGAAGTCGCTTCTTTTGCAGGGCAAAGCGCAGACCAAGGTGGAAGCGCTCATCAAACTCGGCCGCGAGCGCGGGTACATCACCTACGACGAGATCCTTCGCGAGTTCCCGACGATAGAGGACAACATGACGTTGCTCGAAGAGATGTATGAGCGCTTCGGCGCGGCCGGCATCGACGTGCTCGAAGGCGGCGGCATGCTCGAGGACACCTCGGCAGATTCCGTGCTTGAGCGCAAGAAGTTGCAGAATCGCCGCTCCGACTCCGGCTACGATTCCGTCCAGATGTATTTGCGCGAGATAGGGCAGTATCCGCTTTTGAATGGTGAGCAGGAAAAGACGCTTGCGAAGCGCATCGTCGAAGGCGACGATGAAGCTCGTGGCATTCTTGCGCGCTCCAACCTCCGCCTCGTGGTTTCCATCGCCAAGAAATATGTGAATCGCTCGCCCGACCTCACGCTCCTCGACCTCATCCAGGAAGGCAACCTTGGTCTCTTCAAGGCAGTCGACAAATTCGACTACACCAAGGGCTACAAATTCTCGACCTACGCGACCTGGTGGATCCGCCAGGCCATCACCCGCGCGCTCGCCGACCAGTCGCGCACCATCCGCATCCCGGTGCACATGGTCGAAACTATCGCGAAATATAAGCAAAAAGTGAGGGAATTGAGCCAACATTTGGGCCGCGATCCGCTTCCGGAAGAAATCGCCGCCGAAATGGGCATTGAGGTGGAGAAAATCTACACCATCCAGAAAATCAACCAAGACACTGTCTCTTTGGAGAGTCCGGTAGGCGAGGATGACGACGAGCGCTCAACGCTTGGCAGCTTCATTGCGGACGAAACCATCGCATCACCCGACCAAGACGCCTCGCGCCGCATTCTCTCCGAGCAAATGATGGACATCCTCGACGAACTTTCTCCGAAAGAGCGCAAGATCTTGGAAATGCGCAACGGTCTCACCGACGAGGGCATCTGCTACACCCTCGAAGAAGTCGGCCGCGAATTCGGCGTCACGCGCGAGCGCATCCGCCAAATAGAAGCCAAGGCATTGGAACGTATCCGCTTCCACGAGCGGGCGAAGCAGTTGCGGAGTTACTGATCTGAGGTGGTAAACTGCTCCCAATGAAAGAATCCCCAGAACGTCCCCGATCTACATCGCCGGAATACATTGAGCTTGTCAAGACAAATATTCGCGACCACGGGAACGTGATCGAATTTGAATTCCATTTCGCCGGAGCCGTGAGCAGGAGGGAACTCGACGGTTTTTGGAACGAACATGGGAGCGCAGTGTCAACAACTATCTGGAACAGGTTGAAACAAAAAGGTTGGGTGAATGATCAAACTTCTCAAGGAGAGCTCGATGCCATTACGACTGTTACCCGACCGGATCCTGACAACAAAGTTTGGACCTTCGTGTACAGCCGCCAAGACCCTGGCACAACCCCAGTGTCCAATTAGTTAAACTTCCAGAAGGCAAAACGAAACGGCCGGAGGAGGTTTCCGGCCGCGTGGAGGGTTGCTTCCCGTATCAGGGCGGGAGCAAAGAATGCTCAGCGAGATCGTGATTACGGTCATGGTTCCTACCATGGCGCTGAATATCCCGACCAGCTCCTGGCGCAATGACAGTGTACCTGTTAGCGGCTCGCCGACCAGGAGGATCGGCACGATGAGTATCATCATGCCGAACGCCAGGGCTCCGAGGATTACGCCGATCTCGAAGGAATGTTCCCGCAGGCTTCCCAAGGCGACGCCAACCATGCTCCTCAATGCTTTATTGACCATTTTCGTCTCCCTGATCCATCACGAAGGCGGAGGTCTCAATTCAGACACGATGAACGGGGGATTTTCTATCAGGCTTTTTCCGGCTTTGAACAATGCCCATTTGGCGATTTCGACGGCAAGAGCAAACCGATCCTGGAGCGTCTGCGATTCGGGATGGTATTCCAAGACGTGCAAGTAGGCCTCGCTCAAAGCGTAAGTTCTCAATGTGCACGCGACCATCGACCGCGCATAGAGCCTTTGTTCGATGGGCCGATTCGGATCCTGCCGCAACGTAACGACTGTTCCCATGGTTTTCCCCTTGTCAGGCAACTTCGAGAACGCGCAAGGTTTCGGGCTCAAGCTCAAATTTCCTCTAGGAATGCTATATCAGGGTTCTGTATTGTCCAAGCCTCCCACCCGAGGCGGGGAGGCAAGCAAAACGGCCGAGGTGTCTCGGCCGTTTTCATGTTGCCCGCCTTTTCAGGCCTCGAATATCGACTTGATGCCACCTAAGCCGAGGCCGAAGAACATTAGCCCGAAGATTAGTCTGACCGGTTCCAGGGGCCTCACGTCCATCGTCCACGGATCGAGTACGACGACACCCACGATACAAGAGGCCACGATAAGGACGAACAATACGATGAGGATACCCTTCGTCACGCCGCGGCGGCTGATCATTGTCGCGCCTCTCTTTTGCACCAGAACCAGTTCCAGCTTCGTTTGAATTCCCGGACTGCACGAACGCCCCAGACGATCAGGAGCGGCAGTGCAACAAGGGCGGGCGAAGTGTAGAACAATAGTCTCATCATCGTATCGCTCATGGACATTCTCCAAGTTCTTTCGTTCATTGGAGGCGAAAGATCTCCCATAACTCTTGGCGATAGGCCTCGCGTTGATTCTCCAATCCTCGTTCGTCACGCCACTTGTCGATCGCACGGCCGATCATATCCGCCTCGTCCGGTCTGATGCCGAAGGTACCGCGCTGCAGGCGAATGAAGAAGTGAACGTAGACCGACCATTGTATATCGAGGAGCGCGGCAAGGCCGGCGCCCAGCCAAAACCATGTGGTTCCAGCGCCCGGCACCTCGAGCAAGAGGATTATCGCGCTGTAGATGCCGAATCCGTAGAAGAAGCTGTTCGTTATACGCCAACAGTTCCTATAAAAACGATCAACTGCCAGCGAAGCGAAGTAATCAAGGTCGGGGGCGTCGTCTGTGTCTGATGTCATTGTGTCCTCTCAATCTGCAATCATCCTATACGCTCTCTTCACAAAATCAAACGGCCGGGGGAGAACCCGGCCGTTTCGACTGTCATCGCAAGCTAGAGCTTGCCGCGCAGGTGTCCGTGAGCAAATGTCAGGACGAGAAGGGCGCCGGCAAGTACGAGCATGGCTGCGAATACGTACGACATCTTTTCGGGATTGTGCTTCACCAATTCCAGGGCGCCACCCAGGAACAAAAACGAAAAAACGATGAGCCCTGCAAGGACGATGCCGTTCGAGCGCTCCGGATACTTCCCGTTCGGCTTCTCGTTCAGGAATCGGCCGATAATTTTCAGATCATTCCGCATCGTCCCGAAGAACCAGGACCATACAGGGAAAGCGATGCAAGCCAATACGACGCCGGGCAAGAACCAGTATCCGTAGTCAGTCAGTTTCTCGTGGCTGAAGAATCTTGCGTAGAAGCAGACAGATCCCAATAGGGGCATGACGACTAGCAGGACGAAAAGTTTGAGCAGTTTGAGGGGGATGCGCAAAGGGCGCAGCACCCTTCGAAAGATGCGTTTCATGGCGGATCCTCCCAACTGTCGGGATGCTATACCTCCTGGCCCACAAAATCAAACGGCCAGCAAATTGCCGGCCGTTCGGTATCATTCGGAGACGAACTACTCACTCGTCCCCGGTCGGCCATATCCAGGACCAGGTGGCGGCCAGAGCGGCGCAGACGACGCCGAGTCCTCCGAGGATATACTGTTCGCGAGGCGTGAGCGCGTTCTCTTCCAGGACCGGCCAGTGAGGCAGGCCCTTGAACGCCATGTAAATGTAAAGGACCGCGAAGGCGATGAGAACGACCCGGACAACCTCCCTTGCCGTTGCCGAGGAGTGGTGCGGATCGGGAGCATAGTGTGTCATTTTCCCCTCCGTTAGTGCCCGGAGAACGTGTCGAGTTCGGGCAGGATGCGGCGGTCGGCCGCAGCGTTGGCCTGCCTGTTGGCGCAGAGTTTGCAGACAAGGACCTTGTCAACGAGCTCCATGTCGGTGCTCCCACATTCAACGCAGAACGGCGGTTCTCGCGATGTGAGGCGGGCGAAGAACGTCCCAAGAATACTCTTGCTCATGGCGGCACCTCCTGCCTGGAATGCTATACCTCGCAGTTCCCAAAATCAAACGGCCGGAGCGCGAGGCTCCGGCCGGATTGATGATGCTGGGTTCGGCTCAGCCGAACGGGAAAGTGGGCAAGCGCAGCTGGCCCCCAAGAAGCCCGAGTGCTCCGATCGCGACCGCGAGACCGATGCCGCAGGCCAAGAGGTTCAAGAGGCGATTATCGAGCAGCGTTCTTATTCTGTCTCTAACCGACATGATGCACCTTTCGACGTTGATGCTCCCACCGTCTCCGGATAATTTCCTCAAGTCTTCCTTCACAGATGGTAAGCCCGTTGGTCCGGAAGCTCGCTGCCAGAGAGTAGAGCCAGCGCTTGTCGAAGCAGACCCAGGGCGGGCTTGATCGCTTTGCCAACTTCTCGGCAAGTTCCTTACAGCCCTCGGCGAGTGAATATATCGAATACTCGACCTGGTTTGAGATGAATACAATATCAAGGTTCGCGCTTGTGCTGGCGCGAATCGCAGCCTCTTGCACCGTTATCCCAGGCACTGTGACGAGCGCCCAGCACTTGTCTTCTGCAAGCAGCGCTTGGCGGAGTTTTCGGTCTTCATTCCCGAACGCAGGCAGGCTCATCCCCACGAAAAGAACATAGACTCTCTTCATCGGATTCGACATGGGCATTCCCATTGCTACGACGACGGGCACTTTCTCCCGCCAGAATTCGCTGTAGAAATCCTACGCCTATCGGACCGAGTTGTCCAAACTTAGGGGGTTACAACCGCCGTGGTCGAAGAAACGGACGCGGGAGCGGGAGAATTCTTGATGCGCGCGAGTTCATCCTCGGCCTCGCGCTTTTGGCGTTTGATGGTCGCGAGGTAGAACTCATCGCGAATGACGCTCGGCAGGAGAAAGAGGAGGGTGAGCACGATGCCGCACAGAAGCGTGCCGAGAATAACGATCGCCAAAGAACCGGTGAGTTGCCACGTGAAGAAACTAACCGTCACGACCGCGACATTCTGGAATGCAAATATGACCGCGATCGCTCCGAGGATAATCCCGATGATGAAAGAAAAAAGCATAGATATAAGCATTAGCTCCTAACCTCATGAAGACGTTCGAACGCCTTTTCCATTACTCCCCAGCGAGGGGAGCACTCGTCGAGAATTCCCGAAAAACTAGGGTTTCGCTACGGAAAAACCTCCTTCACCGTCCCCGGTCACTGCGCCAGAGGTTGTGTCACCAACGAAGAAGTAGAGCGGCATGCCTTTGTAGGTCACCTGGGTGGTGCCGTCGGCGCGAGTGATGGTGCTCGCGGCTCCCGTCACGCCCGCCTGCAAGTTGAGGTGCATACCGGCCGGCACGGTGTAGGGTGGCCAGTTCACGGCGCAGCTTCCGGTGCAGTTGGAGACTCCGGCAGAATCGCCCGAATAGGTGTAGAGCGTCATGCCGTTGTAGGCGATGAGGTAGGTGCCGACGGATGCTTTTGAGTCGACGCCGAGGGTTAGGTTGTCGCTGATGGCGGAACCATCGCCCGTCGAGGAGGTCGAAGTGGAGGGTTGCTGCACCTGGCCGTTGTCGGGCTGGCCCAGGTTGCCCTGGTTGGGAGAGCCGTTGAGTCCGAGCGCGGTCGAAGGACCGTTCGTATTCGAAGTCGGTGCAGGCACCGAACTTTGCATCCAAATGTACCAGCCACCGACCAAAATGATGACCACGATAATCGCCCAAATGATGTTAGAAGTTTTCATACCGATGAGGATACCATATTGTCGTGGGCTTTCCAGTGTAGTAGGATATCGCGGACCATGGCTCAAAAGAGGCAAAATTTGACGCAATTTATTTTGGAGCGCAACAAAAAGCAGAGCGCCGAATTCTGCACGCCGGGCGCTCAGCTCGCGCGGCGCTTGTATCGTGCCCAGCACCCGAGCGAGATCCTTGCGCTGAAATGCATGGACGGAAGGCTCAACCTCGCACTCACGACCAACACCCCGCAGGGCATCATCAAGCCTTACCGCAACATCGGCGGCAAATTCGACCTCGGTTGGCCCTTTTTCGGCCGGCTCATGCTCGAAGATATCGAATATGCCGTTTCCAAAGGTCGCCCGACCATCGTGCTCTCGACCTACCATTTCTCGAAGGGAGATAAACACCGCGGCTGCGCGGGATACGGATATGACACCAACGCCGCGAAAAAGGGCGCGAAAAAGCTGCGCGACCAATTCAAATTCGCTTTTGGCGGGAACCACATCGCCGTGTTTCCGCTCGTCGTCGGCATAGAAACGGATGAGGGGGGACTCATCTTCCACAGCGAAGGCGCACAGACGTTCGACGTTGCCGAACACATTGATGCGAGCGCCGAAAACATCCACACCCAATTGCGGCACATGTACCCCGAAATGCCCGACCGCATCATCGAAGACCTCCTACCGCTCATCCAAGGCAACCAGAAGTATGTTGCCGAAGTACGCGCGAAAAAGCCACCGGTCGTTGACCTGGAACACAAAGAGCAGATCATCGCGGTCGGGCGAGGATTCGACTGGCTCCACGTGCCGAATCGTGCGCTCATCATCGGGCCGTACGACCCGCGTTGGGAGGACGCCATCGCGGTTGCGGGGAACATCGTTCTCGGGAACATGAAAGCGAAGCGCATCCCCGAAAAAGACGGAGCGCTGTTGCTCCTGTGCGCCCCGTTCCGCACCATCGGCGCCGACCAGGGCGTTGCGATAGAGAAAACGCTGTTCCTCGCGCGCGAGAGCGAGCGCGTGTTGCGCGAGCGCGTGCCGAAGATCATGAAGAAGCTCCAGATCCTTGCGGGCACGGTCGACCTCAACACGAGAGCCCTCCACGTGATCTCAAAAGGGAAATTGTCGCGATAACGATCTGAAAAAGAAATACGCGGGACCCGGAGGTCCCGCGTATCGTATGTGGACAGAGCAGGCGGACAGTTACGCAGCGACCGCTGTTTCTTCCCGACGGGCAAGCTCCGCCCTTGCGATGTCCGTCAGGGCTGCGACCTTGTCGTTGTCGGAAAGCGCGGGATTTATTCGGCAAGAACGCTGGCCATTACCCGGGGCGAAATACCGGTCGTGATTGAGCCGCGTCCGGTCGTCGAGCTCTTCGGTGAACACGTACAGAGGAGCGCAAAGTTCAAGATCGTAGACACCGAACGGAACGAGAGCCATGTGGAGCGACAACGACCGTTCACAGTCGTTGTGCACCACTGCCCCCGCATAGACGTCGAAGCCGAACTGGCGTACGAGAATAACGTCGACCCCCCGCTTGAAGGCGGGACCCACGACCCTTTCGTTGTACGCGTAGAAGAAGCCCCACCGGAAACACAAGCGAGCCATCGGAGGGAAGTCGCGCTTGCGCTTGTCTCCGATCTTCATCTTCTCCCAGTGTTCGGCGAGCGGATCCCCGAGGAACTCGCATGTCCGGTCGGGAAACGTCGCGGGCCATGCGAACTTGAGCTTTTCGTAAAGGCGGGTCGTGCCTGCTTGCGGCCCGACCAGTGAAAGAAAGACAGGCTTCATTCCAAGTCCCCATTGATTGATTGTCAGAGTTGCAGCCGACGCATCCGTACTATCTGGAACGGCTCGCAGGATTTTATCCCTATCGTGGCTCAGGTCAAGCCTTTTCTGTGAATAGCCTCATGAAAAGATCCGGCCCCGCCCAGGTACTCGGGCGGGGCCACACGATTGCGGCGTGATGGGTCACACCGGAATGAATGCCGCGAAGTGCGCGCACGCACGAATGAGCTTGCCGACGGCCACCGCGAAGTCCTTTCCGAGTTTTTTCAGCTCGGAAACGCCCTCGGGGTCGATCTCGATCCCTGTGCGGTATTCGTTGCGGTCGTAGCCAAAGAGGCTGCCTTTCCGATCCAAGTTTCCCTCCGTAGAACGCGTTCCCAAAACGCGTTCGCACGATGATATACTCGACTCATGGCGCGCGCAACTCCACAGACGGCGATATCAAAACCGTCGCTCGACAGATGGAAAAAAGAGGCGGAACAGGCACTCGAAAAGCAAAAGCTACCCATCAAATACTGGAGCCATTCATCTCTGATGGCTTTCCTGCGCAATCCGCTCGCGTGGTACAAACGCTATGTCGAGAAGATATACGACACGCCGAGGAACCCGTCCTCAATAGTTGGTAGTGCCGCGCACCTGGCACTTCAGCACTTTTATGGCGGCATAGCCAAAGACGGTGGGATAGAGCTCGGTTTGGAATACATCCGCAAGATCCCGGATTTCGAGATCAATTTCGGAAAGGCGAAGTCGAAAGCGGCGCAGAAAGCACTTCGAGCTAAAATGGAAAGCGACTACCTCCGAGTCATCAATTTTTATCTTGCCAAACCACCCAAGCACAACGTGCTCGGTGTAGAATTCTCTGCGATGGCGAAGGTCGAGGGCCTGCCGCTTCCCATCAAGGCAGTCTCCGATCTCGTCGTCGAATCCCGCGTCGAACCAGGGAGCCTCGACATAATCGACCATAAATTCGTCGAAAGTTTCAGCAAGGACAAGGCAGGGAAGACGCTCTTCGTCATGCAGGCGCTCTTCAACTACTACGTCGTGCGTGAGAATTTTGGAAAGCCGGTGCGGCGGTTCATCGTCTACGAGTGCAAAAAATCCCGCAACAAAGACGGCAGCGCGCAGCTCAAGCGCTACGTCATCGATTTCAACAAAATTGACGAGGAGTTCAAATTATTCCACCGGCTCTTGCGCGATGCCACGCAAGAAATTTCCCGCCCGCGGCTCTACCTTCCGAATCCGTCAGATATGTTCGAAGGGGAGAACTCCTTTGATGTGTATAGGCTCGGTTTGTTGGACGGGTAGTATGCGAAGGCGCGCATATTACTCAAAACCAGGCAACATTCGGAACCTCAGGATGCTGGAGGAGGAACTAAGCGATCCGAAACCGGGGGAAGTACAGGTCGCCGTCAAAGCCATCGGACTCAACTTTGCCGATGCGTTCGCCGTCGTCGGTCTCTACACAGCCGCTGGTTGGAAGCGGTTCATTCCAGGGCTTGAATTTGCGGGGGTCGTTGAGAAGGTCGGTCCGAATGTAGAGTACATCAAGGTAGGGGACCGCGTTATGGGAGTAACCCGTTTCGGGGCTTACGCGACAGCACTCAACGTCGATGCGCGCTTGGCGGTTGCGCTTCCGGAAAACTGGAGCTTCGAAGAGGGCGCCGCTTTTCCGGTCGCCGCACTTACCGCCTACTACGGCCTCGTAGACCAATGCCATTTGCAGAAAGGCGAAACAGTCCTCATTCACAGCGCTGCGGGAGGCGTCGGTATCATGGCAAATCGCATCGCGAAGAAGTTCGTCTGTTTTACCATCGGGCTCGTCGGAAGTGCTTCGAAGGTGGATTTCTGCGAACGGGAAGGATACGACAAGGTCATCGTTCGAAGCCGTAACTTTCGCCGCGACTTGCAGAATGCGCTCGACGGGCGCACGCTCAGCGTCGTCATGGAATGCACGGGCGGGCGCTTTTTCCGCGAAAGTCTGCGCGCGCTCGGCAAGCGCGGCCGCATGGCCGTCTATGGTTTCGCGCACTACATGCCCCGGGGGAACCGGATTCCATATCTATCGGTCGCATGGAAATATCTCACGCGCCCGCGCGTCGACGTGTTCCACTTCAACAACATCTCGGTGTCGTCCTTCAACCTCATCTATTTATTCGAGGAGGCGGATAAGATGCGCGAGTACATGGGAAAGATAGCCGAACTCAACATTGGCAAACCTGTCATCTCAAGAATAGAAACGTTCGAAAATCTGCCAACAGCACTCAAGGCACTGAAGTCGGGGGGCACGGTGGGGAAAATTGTTGTGCAAGTCTGATTTATTGACAGCTCGTTCAGGAGGGTTTATAGAGACAGCGTCCAAGGTCTCCGAGTGATTCGGGACCGTTGAGACAGGGAGAGAAAGATGAGGAAGCCAGTTCTTTTGAAGGTTCCGGGCCTGTATATGTGCAGGATCGCTGCGCTAACAAAGTTCATCGATAGCGTCGAGAATCGGATTGAGGAATCATCCGAAACAGTATCAAGGCGTAAGTCGTCGGAATACATGAGGTATGTCGATCTTCTCGGTATTGAAAAAGATTCCAAAGAAGAAGCATTGACACCGACCTATAGAGTTTCGGTTACGATTCTCGCGGAATTTGCTCTCGAAGACAATATTGTACGAACAACAGATAGGGATCTGGTTAATAAAGTTTTTCACCTACTCGGCGTTTTTCCAAAGACCCTGTAGTCAATGTTGTAGTTTTAAAGGGCGCCGAGAGGCGCCCTTTGAGTTAACGGCTCCGGACCTTCAATTTGGTCTGTTTCCCTTTATTCACCTTCGGTAAGCGGATCATCAAAATACCGTGTTTTTCGGAGGCTTCCGCCATGTCCACATCGACTTCTTCGGGCAGGAGTATGGTGCGGGAGAACGAACCCCAGTAGAGCTCGCGCTGGAAATAGTCATCCTCGTCCACCTCGCGTTCGTCCTGGCGCTGGCCTGAAATGGTCACCATTTCGCGGGTGAGGGAAATATCGATGGAGGTCGGCTGGACGCCGGCGATGAAAGCCTTCACGACGATAGCTTCCGGCGTTTGGTAGACGTCGACGGCCAATTCGCCGCCCGGCTCGTCGGAAGACCACTCCTCGTTGCGCGTGTTGATGTGCGCGTGACGTTCCTCGCCATCGCCTTCGAACTTGGCGTGCGCGCCCTCGAGCTCGTCGAGGTACTCGCCGTAATCGTCGGACTTGCCCGTCAATCTTGAGAAAAAACCCGACTTTTTCATATCGAAATCGTTGCGCTAATAATGGATAGTATGGTTATCGAGGTCGGAACCGCTTGACCCACTCCAGAACGGCCAAGAGGGCTATAACGCCCGCCCACACGAAGGTAAGCACGAGGAGCGTCTGTTCTGACCCCGCATTCAGTATAAAGAAATTGAAGGTGCTATGCAAAAGCGCCGCGAGGATAACTCCGATGAAGACGGCGAACCGCCGGACCCATTTTCTACTCTCATAAAAGGTGATGGCGAGCATGACGCCGACCACTGCCGAGGCGAGGACGTGCACGAGCGTGGCCCCAACAAAGCGCAAGTCTCCCGTCTGGATGGTCGAAAGGACCGTGCCGCCGGCAAGCGGGGAGAAAAGGAATAGTGCGTTCTCAACGGCGGAAAACCCGAGTGCGGTGACCACCATGTAGATGACCGGATCGATGGGTTCATCGTCGTCGCGGCGCCAGAGCACCAGCGCGCGTGCGGAGACGTACTTGCAGACCTCTTCGATGGTGGACCACGCGGTGAAAAGGAGCGCTTGCGAGACGATGAAGCCTTGTACGTATTCCTCGATGGGAATGACGACCGCAACCATCACCATGCCTCCCAAGAACGCGAGCGCGATGAGACGTCGCGGCTCCGGATGTTCAGAATCCTCTCGCAGCCAGAACCACAACCACGCGAGCGCCGGGAAAAAGCCGGCGGCGATCGCAAGCGCGATGGCGGTTGGTTCGGTCTCTGTCATATCGGCCACTTGGCGACCATGAGAAGGTCGGATTCCCTGTGCGGCAGCTCTTGCCAGATCGCTTCAGTAACGAAGGGCATGAAGGGGTGCAGTAGCTTCAATGATATCAGGAGTATCTCATGCAGGGCGGCGGCGCGGCTGAGGCTTGCCGCATCGTGGTTTTTCAAGATAGGTTTCGACTCTTCGAGAATCTCATCCGCGAACCGATGCCAAACAAAGTGGTAGACGGCATCGGCGGCAAGGTCGAGCCGGAATTCGTTGATGTATTGCGAAACCTCCGCCGCTTTGCGCTCCGCCTCGCGAAGTAGTTCCTGGTCGGCGGCGTTGATTTCACCCTGCTCGACATTTTCAAGAACGAACCGTGCGATGTTCCAGACCTTGTTGGCGAAGTGCTTGTAGCCACGCACGCGGTCTTCGGAGAGCTTCAGGTCGTTGCCGATCGACGCGCCGATGATGAGCGAGAGGCGCGTCGCGTCGGCGCCGAACTTTTCTATCATGTCCAACGGATCGATGATGTTATCGAGCGACTTCGACATCTTGCGGCCCTGGCCGTCGCGCACGAGCCCGTGCAAGTACACCTTCTTGAAGGGGATATCGCCCAAAAGCGCGCCTGTCATGAGCACCATGCGCGCGACCCAGAAGAACAGGATGTCGTAACCGGTTTCAAGTACCGATGTAGGGTGATAGGTCTTCAGATCAGGAGTGTTTTCGGGCCAGCCGAGCGTCGAAAAAGTCCAAAGCCCCGAAGAAAACCAGGTGTCGAGCACGTCCGGGTCTTGTTCCCACCCATCACCCTTGGGCGCTTCGCGCCCGACGTGAACTTCGTCGCCCCTGTACCACGCCGGGATGCGATGCCCGAACCATATCTGTCGCGAAATGCACCAGTCGCGCAATATCTCCGTCCAATGGAAGTATATTTTTTCGAAATGTTGCGGCAGTATCTGTATCGTTCCGGACTCAACGGCCTCGCGCATGTGCTCCTTCATCGTTTTCGTCTCGCCGTTCGGCAGCTTCACTTTTTTGTCCACCGCAATGAACCACTGCCGCTTTATTTGCGGCTCGATGATGCCGCCGCCACGGCTGTTGGTTGCCACGTTGTGAACGTAGTGCTCGTCGATCTTCACGACGAGGCCTTTCTTCTGTAATTTCTCGACGATGGCCGCGCGAGCTTTCTTGATGTGCTGTCCGGCGAATTCTCCGGCGATGGGGAGGAGGATGCCGCGCTCGTCGATAACTTGCTCGATGTCGAGCTTGTGTTTCTGCGCGATGTCGAAGTCGATGACCGAGTGTGCGGGCGTTATCGTCATGACCCCGGAACCGGTCTCCATATCCGCCGCTTCATCCTTGATGACGGTCGCGGTGATGGGGCCGTTTATCCATTCGAGTTCGATTGTCTGCCCGTGTTGGTAGTCTTTGTACCGTTTGTCATCCGGATGCATCACTACGTATTTGTCGCCGAATTTGGTTTCCGGGCGCACCGTGCCTATCACGAACGGACCGTACTGAAAATAGTAGAAAGGGTCTTTTTTCTCGACGTACTCGATTTCGTCGTCGGAGACGGTCGTCTGCAGTTTTGGGTCCCAGTTGACGATGCGGTCGCCGCGATAGATGAGTCCCATTTCGTACATGCGCACGAACGCTTCGGTGACAGCCGCATTGCGCTTGTCGTCCATCGTGTAGGCGTAGCGCGACCAGTCGAGCGATGAGCCCATCATTTTCACTTGGTTGATGATGGTCGATTTGCTCTCGTCGGTGAATTCCGTGATGCGCTTCATCAGTTCTTCGCGCCCGATGTCGTGCCGCGTTTTCTTTTCTTTTTTGTAAATAGTGTCCTCGACTTTCGCCTGTGTTGCGATCGCAGCGGAGTCGGTGCCGGGGACCCACAGCGTCTTGTAATCGCGCATGCGATGGTAGCGGATGAGGATGTCTTCGATGGCGAGCATGGCCGCGTGGCCCATATGTAGAGTCCCTGTTACGTTGGGCGGGGGGAGGACGATGGAGTAACTCTCCGCGTCCTTTTTCGTGATGCCTTTCTCAACGCAGACGTCCGGATTGGCATAGCCGTACTCGTCCCAGAGCGTGCGCATACGTAGTTCCTGCTCGGCAGGGTTGAAGGGCTTCAGGAATACGTCAGGCGCTTTGGATGGCTCCATATCTGGGAATCCTAGCATAAAGAGCCAAAACAAAGAGACCGGGCGTCGCCGCCCGGCCTCCGATTTTCCCGCCGATCACTTGAGATACTTCGGCTGGATCCAGGGAAAGGACATGGCCTCCAAGACCTTCCCACTGAGTTTCTCCAAGTAGTCCTCGGAAGTTTCCATATAGGCTCCTGAAAGCATATGGACTTTTAGGCGACCAATTTTCATCAGGTAAGGATGATGTGCGAGCAGCCAGCGCATTCCCTGGTGAATCGCCTCGGAGCCCGCGGCCGATACTGCACCGACAGCGAGTGCGGTGACAAGCAGCGTCACAGTGTCACCGAGCCGCCCGTACATCAGGTAGATGAAGCTTGTCGTCGTCGTTAGCGAAACGACGAAGCAGATCCAATAGCCGCCGCGGCGCACTGCCAGCACCGTCCCTTTGCCGAGCCCACATCCGACAGCAATCACGAACCCCGGTAGGATCATGACAAAAATCGCTGCCAGAATAAAACAGAACAGGCCAAACAGGAAAGCCATGACGACGACCTGACCTTTCAGCAGATCGACGTAAACTTCGATCATGTACCGGCCGAAGCTTTTCTCGCTCCACTGTTGCCAATGCTCGTAGAAGGGCTTGAGGTCTCGGGCACTAGCTGCCTTTCGGCGGAAAACGTCCTTGTTAAGTGTTCCGACGAAGAGCATAGCGTTGAAGACAAATCCGAAGACTGTGCCAATTCCCCACAGCACTGCCCAAGTAATCGTCATCCAAGTATCGCCAGCCAACAGGTAGGCGACGTAATACATGCCGATCAGGAATGCTCCTGCCGAGATGCAGAGCGGCACTAGCATGAGCAGTTCGGTCGCGAAGGCGAAGAAGAGCGGGTGCGGGGCAGAGAAACGCCGGTCCTTTTTCTGCAACTCGCTTACGATCGTCTGCCAGACGACATCGTGCCAGAAGCCGCCGGCGGAGCCGACGAGGCAACCGACAACCATCAGCGCTGTGCCGAAGTAGCCGAATGCGAGGATTCCGAGTACGCCGCCGAAGAAGCCACCGGCAAGGTGGCGGATCGTTACCTTATCCATGGAGAACTCCCTGATTGAGGCCGCAGGGGTGCGGACCTGTCTGGCACTTTGCATTTTAATGCCGCGAGTGTCAACTAGAGCCGAAGATTGCCATTGGCACGCAGGTATTCGATTGAAACATAGTCTTTTTTGAGTGCGTGAAAATAGCCTGCGAGGGCTATCATGAGCGCGTTGTCGGTTGCAAGGTCGGGAGGCGGAACGAGGAGTTTTGCCGGCTCGCCTTCATCTCGCAGAGCACTTGCCAGTCGTTCTCGAATATACGTATTGGCGGAAACGCCGCCGCCAACGACAATGGTGTTGGCGCCGAATTGGTCTATCGCGCGCAGCGTCTTCTCGACAAGCACGTCGGCGACCGCGTTCTCGAATTCCATCGCCAGAGCTTTCCTTGCATCGTCCGAGAGCGAGGGATTCGCGTCTACGATCTTGCGTACCGCCGTTTTCAATCCAGCGAAAGAAAAGTCGAGATTGTCTTCGTGGAGCATGGGACGGGGCAGAGAAAATTCACTGACGAGTTTTCCTTGCCGCGCTTCTTCCGCACGTTTGGAAATTTCCGGCCCGCCGGGATAGGGAAGTCCCAAGAGCCGCGCGACTTTGTCGAACGCTTCGCCTGCCGCATCGTCCCGCGTTTGTCCGACGACTTCGTACTGCAGCCATTCTTTTGAGACGACGAGTTCAGTGTGTCCGCCGGAAATGAGGAGCGCGAGCAGTGGGAATTCGAATTGCGCGAGATGCTCCTTTTGCATCATCGAGAGCACGATGTGGCCTTCCATGTGATTGACCCCGACGATAGGGACATTCCATGCGAGCGAGAGCGCTTTTGCGAAATTCACGCCGACCCACAAGCATGGCTCAAGTCCGGGGCCGTAGGTTACCGCGAGAGCGTCAATATCGGGTTTTCCGTGCGTTGCAAAGAACGCGGTGAGCTGTTCGTACAACTCCGGCTCGCGGTGTAGAAGTTCCCGCAAAACCTGATCGTCGGCATCAGTCTTCCCGCCTTCGGGCAAGATGCGCGAGAGAAGCGGTACGAGATTTTTCGCGTGTTCGCGCTTTGCTACGTTGGGGAACACGCCGCCGTATTGCTCGTGCAGCTTTGCTTGCGAGAAAAGCGCATTGCCAAGCACGTTGAATTTGAAGTTCGTTCCAAAATCCCCGTCCGCCTCAATAACGCACACGGCCGTCTCGTCACAGGACGTCTCGATGCCAAGGATTCTCATAGTTGCGGGCGATGAGGGAATCGAACCCCCGACGTCGGTTTTGGAGACCGAAGTTATACCATTTAACTAATCGCCCTTGCGGGCATCATATTCTATTTTGCACTTTTCAGCCAAGCCGCGACATGGCGCATGATTCGAGGCTTTCGCTCAGGGGCATACCAACGGATGCCCCTATTGCGCTTCCAGTAGGCGAGCTGTTTTTTGGCGTAGCGGCGGATGTCACGGAAGAGCTCTTCTTCGAACGCTTTCTTTGAGAGCTTGTTCTGCAGCAGTCGCGAGAGCGAACGATATTCGAGCCCGAGTTCCTCCATGCGCTTGTAAGAAAGTCCGTGCGCGTGCAAACGCCTGCCTTCAGCGATGAGACCTTGCCGGATGCGCGTTGTGAGGCGCATGCGGATGCGACGCTCTAGTTCTCTTTGCGAAGGCTTGATACCGAGCCAGAGTGTTTCGTAAGCAGGGGCTTGCTGCGCAGCAACTTTCTTGGATGTCGCTATTTCAAGTGCGCGGATCAGGCGTACTTTGTTGTTGCGTTCGCTCGGCGTACGCATTGCCCTCGCGCGCTTCGGGTCCCGTTGTTTGAGCATCACGTAGAGCTGTGCGGCGGTTTTCTTTTGCAAACGGACCCGGAGTGCGGGGTCGGCTTTTACTTCCGGCAGGGAAATTCTCCCGATGAGCGCGTCGATATAAAAACCGGTGCCGCCGGCGATGACGGGGAGCTTGTGACGCTTTGATATTGTTTGGATCGCAGCGCGAGCGCGTTCCGCAAAATCTCCGGCCGAGAATTTTCTCGTGGTCGATGCGACGTCGAGTAAGTGATGCGGCACGCCGCGCATTTCCCGCCTCGTTATTTTTCCGGTGCCGATGTCGAGTCCGCGATACACTTGCCGCGAATCCGCCGAAACGACCTCGCCATTGAACTTTTTCGCGAGGGCGACGGCAAGCGCCGACTTGCCCGAAGCGGTCGGGCCGACGATGACGAGCACTTTTTGCATGGGGCTACAGTACTTCAAATCACACGATAAATGAAGTATCATGTCGACCATTGCCCTTCGTCGCTTAAGCTTTGAAGGGCGAGGCCGGAGTGGTGGAATGGCAGACACGCACGACTCAAAATCGTGTATCGCAAGATGTGAGGGTTCGAGTCCCTCCTCCGGCACATTTCCTAAGTCAGGAGAAGAGGCAGTGTTATTGTTACTGTGGTACCGGAGCCAACTTCGCTACGCACAATTATATTCCCGTCGTGTCGTTCGACTATATTTTTGGAGATGGCCAGTCCTAATCCGTTCCCACTGGCTTGGGTGGTCCCACGGTAAAAGCGATCAAAAATACGCGGAATATCTTCCTCAGAGATTCCTATACCGGTGTCCCGAATCATAAGCTCCGCACAGTCATAGTTCTGACTTAGTGCAAAGACTATTTCCCGCTGCCCCTCTTGCCCCATGTACTTCATTGAGTTATTAGCGAGATTCATGATTGCCGCACGCAATTCCCTCTTGTCAGCCAGCACTTCAATACCCAATTTGGTATGGCAAATCACACTTATGCCCTTTTGGGCGGCAATAGTTCGGAGCTCCTCGGTAACTTCCTCAATGAGTTTCGTCAAGGACAGTTTCTCAAAAGGCATCTCTCTGGCTCTGGTTTCCAGACGGGCCAATTTAAGTAAGTCCTCAATGAAGTCGGAAAGATCTATGAGTGAGCGCTCCAACCCTTCAACGTCCCTTGTATACCGGTCCACAGACTTTAACTTCTCAAGTTTGGTTTGAAATACGGCAAGCGGAGTTTGGAGCCCATGTGCGATTTCAAGCATCATTCGATTCTGCCGGTCTTGCAATTCTTGTAATTCTCGCGTCCGCTCAGCAACCTTACGTTCTAGTTCGAGCGCGCGACCCTGTGCCTCCCTGAAGGCACCACGGATGTCCATGAGTTCGTGTCGCATGATCGCATATGCGATCATCCCAACACAAACGACAGATGATAACGGACCTAGTTCTTTTAAGCCCGATATGCCGGCTGCGGGAAGGAGTACATCGCATACGAATGCGGTTATTGAGGAAAATCCGATTCCCAAAGAGACACGGAGTAACTGCTCGTATTCTTTTCCGCGGGCTGTGCGTAAGTGTACATAAAATAGGTAGATGGCAGCAATCACATAGGAACCAATGAGTAACATCCATATACCGGCAAGCGGTCCTGGAACTGGATCAAACCCTCCCCCCGGAAGCGCTCGAATATCGGAAACGATAAAATGCCAGGGGATGATGCCGAGGGCGGCAATAGGGAAGGGTGCGTAGAGGAGTAATGGGCGTACCGGAAGGAGTTGCGGCCTTGGAAACCATTGAGCGAATAGGATGAGCCCCAGTGCTCCCGCCAGTCCGCCGAATTGCGTGATTGGGTCTAAATCAAAATCACGCGTCGCCTGAAGTGTGAGAAATCCTCCGATCCATATTGATGTCCCACCAACAAAGAGAAAGAAAGCCCTCCTTACATTGTCGGCTGGGTTGGAAAGGAACACATACAAGCCAATTGCAAAATTTGCTATTGCGGCAAAAGCAAGAGCCGATTCTTCGACCCCGAGAATCATGAGGATATTTAAACATGTTTGCCACGTTGAAAAGACCGCTCGGGCTAGGTATAGTGGAATCCTTGTGAGGGTAGTGCGTGGTTGGCTCCGGTGGACGATGCGGCTTACTGGAGTTGGGGGCGTACAGTTCGTTTGCGACAATATTGCGCGGTTAGCTCAGTGGTAGAGCATCGTCTTGACGTGACGAGGGCCAAAGGTTCGATCCCTTTACCGCGCACTTGGAAACTATTTCGTTGACGGCAGGGAATATCGGTGAGGCGGTTGGCCGTGCGGCAGAAGTGCTGCGGGCGGGCGGGGTGGTTTTGTACCCTACGGACACGTTGTACGGCCTCGGAGCACACGCTTTTTCCGACGAAGCGGTCGCCAAAGTGTATGCCATCAAGGGCCGCGATGAGAAGAAGCCCGTCCATTGCGTCGTCGCCAATCTCGCGATGGTAGAGAAGTATGCGGAGGTGAACGAGCTTGCGCGCTCGCTCGCGGAGAAATTCCTGCCGGGGCCTTTGACCCTCATTTTAAAAAAGAATCAGGAATTCACTACCGGCATCGCAAAAGAAATTGAAACCATCGGCATCCGCATCCCGAAGAACGACTATTGTCTCGCGCTCGCGAGGGCTTTTGGTTCGCCGTATACGACGACCAGCGCCAACGTCGCGGGGGCCGCAAGTGAGCGGAGTGTCGCAGGCATTGTGGCACAGCTTGGGGAGCGCGCCGCGATGATAGACCTTGCGATAGATGCGGGAGAGTTGCCCGAAGCGCTGCCCTCGACCGTCGTCGACGTTTCCGAAGGGGATATCAGGGTCCTGCGCGAGGGGGCCGTCCCCGCGCAGGCCCTTTTTGGGCAGTCCACGGAGGCAGTTTGACGAATCGGGAATTCCTGTACACTTGGGGCATATCAATCAACTCTAGGGGGCTTATGAACGCACAGGGCAAAACGGGTCTTATTATCGCAATTCTAGCTCTTATCGTCGTGTTGGTGGGCGGGTGGTACGTGACGACGACCGAACGCGCCGGATACACTCCCGAGCACGACATGATGATGGGGACGACCACGCATCAAACCGTTCCGACCACGACCGTCATGGGCACGCAGGTCCAGAATCCAACCGAGATCGCCCAAGGGAATTCGCTGACCATCGCTGATCAGCCGGCTGGCACGGAGATCACGGTACAGTCGCTCTCGCTTTCGCAGGAGGGCTGGGTCGCCATCCGCGATTCGGAAGGCAAAACGCTCGGCGCTGCGCTTTTCCCGCCAGGGGTACAGCAGAGCGTTTCGGTACCGCTCCTTCGCGCGACGACTGCGGGAGATACCTACCAGGCGCTCATCTACTTTGACGACGGTACCAAGACGTTCAACCTGAAGACCGAGACCATCGTCCTCAATATGGACGGAACGGTCGCCGGTACGACGTTCACGGCACAAAAGTAGGTTTCGGCCGGTGCGGCAGTAGCTTCTCCGGAGCATCGCCTGCCGTTCTCGAGCTGTCAGAAAAGCCCGCCGCATCACCGGCGAAAGGTTCGCGCAAAAGGAAACGCTCCTGAGAAGCTACTGCCGCACCGGCCGTTTCTCTTCATCCGCGGCTCTCCAGAGATACCACGAAGCGACCGACTCGTGCCCGCGCCACGCCTCGGCGAGCTTTTCCATTTGCTTTTTGGTCGGCAGAGAACGCAGGCCGTAGGCCTTTTGAAAGCCTTTCCTGATGCCAAGATCGCCGGTCGGTAGAATATCGAGCCGCTGCAGCGTGAAAATGAGCACCATGTGCGCCGTCCACTCGCCCACGCCCTTCACGGCAGTGAGGTGTTCGATGATCTCCTGGCTCGATTGTTTCGGGAATTTCTTTGGGTCGATGGTGCCGTCGAGGCATTTGCGCGCGAGGTCGCGCACGTATTCCACTTTTTGCATCGAGAGTCCGGCCGCGCGCAATTTTCTCGTAGGAATTTTGAGCAATGCTTTGGGTGTGGGCGGCTGCTTCGGAAAGAGAGCGAGCACGCGAGCATGTATCGCGCGCGCTGCGTAGCCCGAAAGCTGTTGGTAGATGATGGAACGTAAGAGTGCCTGGAACACGCCAGGGGAATTGGCGTGATAGCGCGAGAGGTCGGGAGCCCCGTGCTTTTTAATGAGCTTCGCGAGCTTCTTGTCGCGCTTCAAGACCGAAAGCGATCTGGCGTGGTTCGTTTTCATTGTTTCCGCGGAAGCGCGAATTGTACGGTCTGCCCGCTTTGCGTCAACGCAAGGGTCACCTGCGCGGTCTCGTTAGGGACCTCAAATTTGAGGTTCTCTCGGATAGTCGTCGATTGTCCTGGCGAGAGGGAAGCGACGTTCACGTCTATCACATCCTTTTCACCGTTCGACCATTGCACGGACACTTTGTAAGGGAACTCCCCGCTCACACTTCCCGTGTTCTTTATGGTGAACGAGAACGACGCGAACTGCCCCGCGGCGATACTCGTCGGCAGGGAAGCGGGATCGTTCAAAGAGATGGTCGCCGTTGGCAAAGACGTCGTTGTAGGAACCTGCGAAGTCGGCGCACTCGAGCTTCCATTCCCACCCCATGTCGCGTAGGCGATGAACGCAAGGGGAATAAGGATGACGAGAATCAATGCGCTTTTTTCCAGAAGTCCGTGAGTGCTTTTCATGTGACCCTATCGGGAATCGAACCCGAGTTAACAGCTTGAAAAGCTGCTGTCCTAACCACTAGACGATAGGGCCCTGCTTCGCCAAGGCTTCGCAGGGCGAGCCTCGTGAATGCGCAATAGTCTAGCGCATTTTCAAGACGTTCGAAAGTATGATATTTTTGGGCACGGTCAGATCGTTTGTGAGGTTTCCTTCCGGGAACCTCATCGCTTACATGCAACTTGCATGCAAGCTGCGGAGAGTTTCTGCTCTCCGCGAAGGAGAGGTGGCTGAGTGGTCTAAAGCACCGGTTTCGAAAACCGGCATGGGGCAACCCATCGAGAGTTCGAATCTCTCCCTCTCCGAGAGTCAATATGGTATACTAGCCGCGTTATGAATACAGCCAAAAAAGGAAAGGTAAGATGGATAGTTTTTAAAGATGGCGACTCCTGGTACGGCGTGGCTTTGGAGTTTAATCTTGTTGTCGAGGGTGATGATAAGGATGTTGTCGCGTTTGACCTTCAAGAGGCAATACGAGGTTATATTGAATCTCAAGCAAAGATAAAAGGGTCTAGAGTTGCTCCCCTTAATCAAAAACCGGATGCAGAGTATGAGAACCTTTGGAATGATTTACAAGCAGACAAACCGATTGCCAGCCCCATTTCGGTAAGCCAAGTCGGATACACGACCATTAACGCATAGCCTCGCTATGACAAAGGGGGTGTTCAACTGGAACTACTACGATGTGGTTGCGGTGCTCAAGCAACATAAATTTTATTTAAACCACACAAGAGGAAGTCATCATTATTACGTGGGGAGTGTAGGAGGGAAATTGCACCAGGTACAAGTTCCTTTCCATGGCTCAAAGACTTTTAAGCCTCGCACATTGAATGCCATGGTCCGACAATCGGGCCTCACACGGAGTGACTGGGGCCTGTAACTTTTACACAACCGGCTTCAATGTCATTCGCCTATCCTTCGGCTCGAAGAATGTGATGGTGAAAGGGTAGACCTTGCCGAGTTCGAGTTTCTGGCGAAGTTCTTCTTCGCTGCCGAACTCGGACACGTGCACCAAGCCCGCGACGCCTTCCTCGATGGAAGCGAGCGCGCCGTGCTTGTTGTACTTGATGACGACCGCGTCCACCTTCTGATCCTTTTTGTATTTCGCGGCCGCGGCTTTCCACGGATCGTCCTGCAGCGCTTTGATGGAAAGCGAGATCTTGTCGTCCTTTATTTCGATGACCTTCACCTTGACGTGCTCGCCCTGCTTGTAGCGCGTCTTCGGATTCTCGACGAGCGCCCAGTCCATTTCCGAAATGTGCACGAGCCCTTCGAGTCCTTCTTCCAATTTTACGAAGACGCCGAACTCGGTCGCGCCGGTCACGACGCCTTCGAGGACGTCGCCGACGTGGTACTTGCCGACCAACGTCGAGCGCTCAGACTGCCCCGCGCCCTTTTCGCCGAAGATGAGCTTCTGCTCTTTGGGGGAAGCGGTGATGATGACCATCTCGAGTTTCTGGCCTATCAACTTCTTGAGCTCCAGGAAGATCTTGTCCTTGTCGCCGTCCGGCACGCGCGGGTAGTGCGCGGCAGAAAGTTGTGATGCAGGCAAGAATCCTTGGATGCCTTGCCAGTGCACGATGAGCCCGCCTTTGTTGGCGTCGGTGATAGGGAGTTCAAAGACCGTCTTTTTCTGGAGCGCCTGTTCGGCCTCGTTCCACATCAAGGCCGCGCGGGCCTCGCGGAGTGACAGCTCGATGTAGCCCTCTTCATTCTCAAGGCCGACGACTTTCGCCGTGACCATGTCGCCAAGGTGCACGTTCTTCAGGGCCTCGCGCGCCGAGAGGTATTCGCGTCCGTAAATGATGCCGGTACCGAAAGGAGGCAGGTCGATGTAGACCTTTGCGCGGCCGACCGCGACGACTGGGCCTTCGACGACGTCGTCGAGCGAAGGCGCCTGCGGCGCGTTCCTCAAAAGCTCCTCCATGGGGCCGGAGGCTGCTGGTGTCGTCGGTTCCTCGTGTTCCGTTTCGGCGAGTATGTTCTTTTCTATTTCTGCTGTTGCCATTGTGTGCTCCGGACTATCCTGCTTACGCTACCGTGACTGAGGGCAGGGAAGTGTTACCGGAATAGTAATAAATAATGCCCACGTCGGGCTCGCACAATATATAGGAAAGAGTGCCTGGGCGCAAGCGTCGTCCCTACGTGGTATGATCGATTTCATGAGCATGGAAAGACGGGTCGGAAATAAAATAGGCGGCTTTTTCAGCGAATTTTGGGCGTTCGCCGCCAAGGGCAACGCCATCCAGCTTGCGATAGGTGTCGTCTTGGGCAGCTCCTTCGGCGCTATCGTCAACTCGCTCGTCAACAACATCATTACGCCGTTCATCTCCCTTTTGACGGGGAACGTGAATTTCGGCGCGCTCGGCTATACCATTCGATCGGCGACGACCGTGAACGGCACAACGACTCCCGCGCTCGTCATCGGCTACGGCGCGCTCATCCAGGCGACCATCAATTTCCTCATCGTCGGTCTCTCCATATTCTTGATATTCAAATTGCTGCAAGGGGTCATCAAGCGTTTCCAGCACCAGGAGGCCCAAACGCCGCCTTCGCCGCCGACCTCCAACGAGGAAAAACTGTTGGTCGAGATCCGCGACATATTGAAAAGTCAGTCGCAACAGAAAACAAAAAACCCCGGAGCTTGAGCAGCCCCGGGATTTTCTCTGTCGGCACGCGCTAGCGCTGCGTGCCAGCTGGAACGAACTTTTCCGGTCCTTGTGGCGACGGGCATCCGTCGCCGACGGGTTGGCCCAGCGTGCAGTTCGCGAAACCCTTGAACTGCTCGTGTTCCGTCTTGATCATCTGTTGGGTGGACGGCTTCACTTGCTCCGCGATGCGATCTTTCAATTCACTAAACACCGCATCGATCGCGATTTCCATGGCGCGGACCCTCGAGCACCCAAGCGGAACTATCGCGTCGGCGTAAAGTTTGCCGTTTTCGATGACCACGTACGTTTTGTTGGGAACGCACGGGTCACTTTGCCCGAACGCCGGGCACGTGGCCAGTAATCCTGCGGCCAGGATCAAGCCGAAGCGTGCTTGCTTCATCGCCACTTCCTTTCTTGAGAATTATTCTCACCTCCTCGTCCCTACTCAGAACGATCCTTGGGCGGAGGTGTCCTTGCATCATGCAACCAGATGCACGGTGTGTCAAATGAGATGTGGATACAACAAAAAATGGTACAATCGCGCCCATGATACTGACATTTCACGAAGGCGCGTGCGTGCGGGCACAGGCAGGAGATACGACGCTAGTGTTTTCGCCCGTTTCGAAGAAATCCAAGAACTTCAAAGCGGCGAATTTCGGTGCCGACGTCGCGTTCATCTCGCTCAACAATCCCGACATGAACGGTGCTGAAGAGGCCAGTCGTGGGGACAAAAAGCCGTTCGTCGTTTTTGGACCGGGCGAGTATGAGATAAAGGAGGTCACGGCAGCCGGGTTTCCCTCGAAGTCGAAATACGGCGGGGAGGAGCGCATCAACACCGTCTTCGCACTCACGTTCGACGGCATGAACGTACTCTACCTCGGCGCGCTCGGCAGCGCGGAACTACCGAAGGACGTCTTCGAGATGGATTCTCCGGACATTCTCATCACGCCCATTGGCGGACAGGGAACGCTTTCCCCGGCCGAGGCCGCGAAGCTCGCGGTGAAGCTCGAGCCGAAAGTCATCATTCCCATTCTCTACGACGACAAAACACTCAAGCAATTTTTGAAAGAAGCGGGAGACGAAGGGGTGAAGCCGGTGGAAAAACTGACCGTGAAGTTACGCGACCTCGTCGGGAAAGAGGGCGACGTCGTAGTGTTACAATCGTAGGATGGTGGTCCGCAGAACGCTCAACAAGTTGCGCACGCGCTCACGCGAAGATCGCATGGCGATAGCGGGGTGGATCGCGATAGTCGTCGTCGTGGTTCTCTTCATCGGCTGGGTCGTCTATTTTTTCCAGAGCATCACGCAGGCTCCCGCGCCGGATTTTCAAAGCGCGGTCAACAGTTTGAACCCCAACGGCCTCTCGCAAGCCTACGCCTCGTCGACCCAGTACCTGACCTCCACGCAATCTCAATAAAAACAGCCGCCACCGAGGCTAAACCTCGGTGGCGTGTATGTTTTTATCCATCGACCAGGGTCGGCATCACGCCGCGCAAGTCGATCTCGATTTCCACCACGGGCTCGAACGTCTGGTTCTTGAACCGTTTTAACTTTCTCGCCTTGCGTTCCAAGGCTTCCAAAGATTTGTCACGGTAAAACCCGACGTAATGCTCGTTCTCGCAACTGCTATGCGAAGGGCCCTTGTATTCCGTGACGAATCTGTGGATCAGATCGTTGTTAATCGTCAGGTTTCGCGCCGTAACAACGCTGGTACGAAACGTAACCATGGGCAGTCCGCCGAGTAGCAGCAAGATGCGCGCAAGAACGGGGTAGTACTTAAGAGGAGCTTTGGTATCTTCGGGCATGAAAAACCTCCATTCATGGCCTCGCGAACACCGTATCGATGTCGCTGATTAGAATAATGCAACTCAAAACAAGAAGAGTCAAGTAAATATTTGTGCCGAAGTAGAGCCATTTTTGACTGGATTTCATGTCTCATTTTTGGTATAATTTGAGCACATATGGCAGCGAAAAAGGACGAGAAAAAGCCCGATTCTGAGGCCCCAAAGGGGCCTCATGTGAATGTGGTGTCGCGTTCCATCTCAACGGAGATGCGTGAGTCATATCTCGACTACGCGATGTCCGTCATCACTGCGCGCGCTTTGCCTGATGTGCGCGACGGCCTGAAGCCCGTGCACCGCAGAATTCTCTACGCGATGCAGGAGGCCGGACTCACCGTTTCGGCCAAAACGAAAAAGTCGGCTACTGTCGTCGGCGACGTCTTGGGTAAATATCACCCGCACGGCGACGCCTCCGTGTACGACGCGATGGTGAAAATGGCGCAGGATTTTACGATGCGTTACCCGCTTATCATCGGGCAGGGCAACTTCGGTTCCATCGACGGTGATGGCGCGGCGGCATATCGTTATACTGAAGCGAAAATGTCGCGGCTTGCAGGAGAAATGCTCCGAGATATCGACAAAGAAACGGTCGCGTTCACCTCGAATTACGACAACACCAAAAAAGAGCCGAGCGTCCTGCCGGCGGCCATCCCGAATCTTCTTTTGAACGGGACGCTTGGCATCGCGGTCGGCATGGCGACCAACATTCCGCCGCACAACCTGCGCGAAGTGTGCGACGCCGCCATCCACCTCATCGAAAATCCCGACGCTGCGACCGAAGATCTTTTGCAGTTCGTACAGGGCCCGGATTTTCCGACCGGCTGCATCGCGTTCAACCAGAAAGACATCGCGCATGCCTACGCGACCGGCCGCGGCCCCGTCGTCGTGCGCGGCAACGCGGAAATAACGGAAGGCAAAAAGGGCGACTACCAGATAATCGTCACCTCGATCCCGTTCCGCGTGAACAAGTCAGACCTTCTCACGAAGGTCGCCGATTTGGTGCACGAGAAAAAGCTCGAGGGCATCCGCGACATACGCGACGAGAGCACCAAGGACATCCGCATCGTCATCGAACTTAAGAACAACGCCAACCCGCAGACGGTACTCAACTACCTGTACAAGCACACGCAGCTCGAGGAAGCCTTCCACTACAACGTCGTCGCGCTCGTCGACGGCGTGCCGCAGACGCTTTCGTTGAAAGCCCTTCTCGAATATTTCATCGAGTTCCGCAAAGAGGTCGTGACGAAACGCACGCAGTTCGACCTTGCCAAGGCGAAAGAGCGCGAGCACATATTGCTCGGCCTCAAGAAAGCGCTTGACCACATCGACGAGATAATCGCGCTCATCAAGAAGTCGAAAGATGTCGATGATGCGCGCAAGCAGTTGATGGCGAAGTTCAAATTCTCCGAGCGTCAGGCCAATGCCATTCTCGACATGCGCCTCCAGAAACTTGCCGGCCTCGAGCGCAAGAAGATAGAGGACGAATTGAAGGAAGTACAGGCCCTCATCGAGGAATTAGAAGCGCTTTTGAAAAGCCCGAAGAAGCTGATGGACCTTATCAAGAAGGAGATCCGCGAAGTTGTCGAGAAATACGGCGACGAGCGTCGCACGAAGATCGTCAAAAAGGGTGCGACCATCTTGAGCGCCGAAGACCTTGTTGCCGACGACGATTACGTGCTCGTACTCACGCAGGGCGGGTACATCAAGCGTACCAACCCGCAGGAATATCGCAGGCAGCGCCGCGGCGGCGTGGGCGTCGTCGACCTCGACACCAAGGAAGAGGATTTCGTCACGCAATTCCTGACCGCGAGCGCCCACTCCGACCTTCTCTTTTTCTCCGACCGCGGCAAGGTCTACCAATTGAAAATGTATGAGCTGCCCGAAGGCAGGCGTGCAACGAAGGGCAAATCCATCATGAATTTCATCTCGCTCGAGCAGGGCGAGCAGATAACCTCGATACTTGCCATGCCGAAAGAAAAGAAAGTCGTTGAAGGGCTCTCGCTTTTCATGGCGACGAGGAACGGCACGGTGAAGCGCGTCGCGGCGAAGAATTTCTACGAAGTGCGCCGCTCGGGCCTCATCGCGATAGGCCTCGACAAAGGCGATGCGCTCATCACCGCACAGTTCGTGCACAAAGGCGATGACGTCATCATGACGACCGCTAAGGGGCAGTCAATTAGATTCCTTGCTGAAGACGTACGCGAAATGGGCCGCCCGGCTGGCGGCGTGCGCGGGATGAAGTTGAAGAGTGGGGACACGATCGTCGGTAGCAGCGTCATTCCGAAAGGCGCGAAGGACGCAGAACTGCTCGTGCTTTCCTCGACGGGCTATGGCAAAAAGACCCCGCTTTCGGAATACAAGCAGCAGGGCCGCGGGGGGAGCGGCATCAAAACGATGTCCATCACGGCAAAAACGAAGCAGCTCATCGGCGCGGCGGTCGTCATGGGCGGCGGCGAACTCGTTGCGATGTCCAAGAAATCACAGACCATCCGCACCGGCCTCGATGAAATTCGAAGTTCCGGCCGCGCGACCCAGGGCGTGCGCGTCATGAAACTGCGGGAAGGGGATTCGGTCGCGTCGTTCGTCGTGTTTGGAACAGAGACGGGAGAGGCTTGACTGGAGAAGCGAGCTGGCGTACTACGGGTGTGGCATACGAACGGAGTCCAGCATGGAACATGCGACAGCTAACGATAACAAGCCCCTTATCGTCATCGAGCGCGATCCGAAGGCGCGCGACATTCCGTGCTGCTTTTGCGGTCGGACAAAACGCACGCACCCAAACCTGGAGTTCGCAACGGACGGTAGATCGGCGATCTGCACCCAACACGTTGAAGAGGCGTTGTTCTTGATCAACAATGTCTCGGACCGAGCGGACCTTTCGCGTCTTATGGATAACATGCGGAAGCTCTGGCAGGCTCGCGTCGCGGAGAACGGACTGCCCACAGTATGAGATTGCGGCGGCGCCAAGGCGCCGCCGTTTGCTATATAATTGTCTTGATGCAGCACACTGCACACCATTTCGTGCCGGATACGGCAGGGTTCGCACAGCCGGAGGGCAACGCCTCGTTGCTCGCCATTCAACCGGGTATGTCGGTCGCCGATTTCGGTGCGGGATCCGGCGCATACATTTGGCCTATCGCCAGGACGCTCGCGAATTCGGGACACCTCTTCGCCATCGATGTTCAACAAGATCTTTTGCGTCGCATTCACAACGAAGCGCAGAAACGCGGCATCACCAATCTCAAGATACTCTGGGCCGATCTGGAGAAACCAAAAGGTTCCAAGATCGCCAAGGAATCGCTCGACGTCGTCCTCATTTCCAATCTTCTCTTCCAAGTGGAAGACAAGAACGCCGTGCTTGCCGAGGCGCACCGCATCTTGAAGCCATCGGGCAAGCTCGCGGTCATCGATTGGTCCGACAGTTTCGGCGGAATGGGGCCGCACAAAAACGCCGTTGTCACGAAGCAAGCGGGGGCGACGCTCATTCAAAAGAACGGATTCCGCATTGATTTCGCGTTCCCAGCAGGCGCGCACCACTGGGGGATCGTCGCGTACCCCATGCGCATTTGATATGCCAAAGAAGATATCCACGTTCCAGATCATTCTCCTCGCCGTCTTCGGCGCGATAGGCGTCGGCGCCGTGCTCATCTTCGCGCTCGCGACCGCAGGGGGCGGCAGCGGCGGCATTTCTCCGGTCACGGTGTGGGGGCCGTTCGACGCGAATGCGATGAAAGAAGTTTTGCGAGAGGCCGCGCAGCAAGACAACCGCCTTTCGCAGGTCACCTACGTACAGAAAGACCCGACGACCTTCGAAGCGACTCTCGCCAACGCGCTCGCGAGCGGAAGCGGACCCGACATCTTCGTCCTACGCGGCGACGAAGCGCTCTACGACGCGAACAAGGTCTACGAGATCCCGTATTCGTCACTCTCGCAGTCGCAATTCAAGACAACCTTCGTAGATGCGGCCGATCTGTATCTCTCGCCAAGCGGAGTGCTCGGGCTGCCTATCCTCGTCGACCCGCTCGTACTCTATTGGAACCGCGACTCGCTCGCGACCGCCGGCATTGCGCAGCCGCCGGCGTACTGGGATCAGGTCCCTTTCATGGCGCAGACGCTGACGCAGAAAGACCAAACCGGGCTCGTTCAGAAAAGTGCCATCGCGCTCGGCACATACCAGAACATCAGCGCCGCAAAGGATATCCTTGCCACACTCATCCAGCAGGCGGGCGGACAAATAACGATGCAGAACAGTGCCGGACAATACGTGGCGGGACTCTCCCAAGGCGGGTCGACCTCCAAAGGCGCCCAGAACGCACTTTCGTTCTACACGGAGTTCGCGAACCCGTCGCAGAGCGACTACTCCTGGAACGCGGCGCAGCCGGACGCTCGGCAGACCTTCGCGGGCGCGCGCCTCGCGATGTACGTCGGCTATGCGAGCGAGGAGCCGCTGATACAGGCCGCCAACCCCAACCTGAATTTCGCTGCAGCCGCGATACCGCAGGTGCGCAGCGCCCAAAACTCGGTCGACGGCGGGCAAGTCTACGCGCTCGCTATTCCGCGGAACGACCCGAATCTCCAGAGCGCGCTCACCGTCGCCTACCTCATGGCGTCCGCGCCTTTCGACAGTGCGCTTGCCCAGGCGCTCGGCGTCGCTCCGGCACGGCGCGATGTCCTCGCGCAGGGTGCGCCGACCACGACCGCAGCGACGAGCGACGCGTCGCTTTTCTACAAAATGGCGCTCATCGTCCGCACGTGGGCCGATCCGAACCCGTTGGAGACCGCCTCCGTTTTTCAGGATATGATTGAGAATACCGAAAGCGGCGCGGTGCAGGTGCCCGACGCTATCGGCAGGGCGAACCAGCAAATTACGAACTTACTCGGTCAGGTGCAAACAACGTCACAATGAAAAACGTGGCAACAGCGTGGGGGAGAAAGGCGGGTGCGGCGCTTGGCGCTCTTTTGGGGTCGGCAATGCCGCTCCTCGTGTTCGCGCAATCGAGCACGTTCAATAATCCCGCCAAAGACGCGAGCTTCCAGGCTTTCATCGCGGATTTCCTGAAAGCCATCGTCGAGATATCGCTGCCCATCCTGACGCTCTTCATCGTCTACGCGGGCTTCAAGTTCGTCTTCGCGCGCGGCAACCCGGACGGAATCAAAGAGGCAAAGCGGAATTTTCTCTACGTTATTTTGGGCGCCATTCTCATCCTCGGTGCATGGGTATTGGCGACACTCATCGCCTCGACGGCGACGCAAGTACTCGGCGGCTCATGAAAAAGGGAGCACGGTTGGCTGCGTTTGCGGCGCTCGCGCTGCCTAGCAT
Source organism: Minisyncoccota bacterium (assembly GCA_035500505.1). Taxonomy (GTDB): domain Bacteria; phylum Patescibacteriota; class Minisyncoccia; order Phycocordibacterales; family UBA2100; genus UBA10103. The sequence continues at coordinate 125,054 of DATJXE010000004.1, read as the reverse complement.
CGCGCTGGCGGCCGGCGTTCCGCAGAACTTCAAAGACCTCGCCAATCAGATCGTCGGCATTCTCAATAACGCGACGTTCGACCTTATCGTACTCGCGATCGTGATCTATTTCTATGGCGTTTCGACGAGCCTCTTTAAGGGGGAGAAGGGACGGGAGAATTTACGCCAGCAGCTCATATGGGGCCTCCTGGTTATTTTTTTCGCGGTCTCGATCTGGGGCGTCGTGCAGCTGCTGCAGAACACGTTCCTAAACGGAGGCGGAGGGGCGGGCGGAAGCGGCGTGAACGGCCAGAATTGCACCAGTCTCACTTGTCAGTTCGGCACTTCCGGATGACTATGCGACGCGTCGCCACTCTTTCGGCCTTCCTCGTACTCGCACTGCCGGCGGTCGCGCTCGCGTCGTCGACGACCGACTTCGTATCCGAACTTGCCGGACTTTTCTACGTCATCATCGGGCTCACGCTCGTCGCGGCCTTTCTCTTTATGGCTGCGGGCGTCATCATGTGGCTCATACGCCTCGGCACCTCGCCCACGTATCGCGACGACGCTATCCGTATGATGGAATGGGGCGTCGCGACCCTTTTCGCGCTCGTTCTCGTGCTCGCCGTCGTCGAATTCATACAGCGCCACACAGAGGCCACGCTCTACATCATCGGGATCGCCATCATCCTGCTCCTCATTTGGCTCGTCGTGACCTCCGGCGTCTTCGAGGGCGGCAAAAAAGACGAGGAATAACGCCTATCAGGGCGTATCCCGCCGCTACATAACTTTTCGGGGTGTCTCGGAGCGCTTGGCGCGAGAGGCAGGGCGTTTTCAGCAGAAAACGACCCGACCCCGAAAAGTATGTTGCGGCGAGATACGTTCCAGGCTATCCACAGGGGCGCTTGAGTTTTGGCTGTGGTGCCGTAGCATTGGAGTACTTAGCCCGATTCACATCATCTTCATTATATGCGCGCACGGACCATTACGAACACAGCCCTCGCCCTCGGACTCCTGACGCTTCCAGCGCTCGCTTCGGCGCAATCTCTTTTGAACACGCTCGGTTTCTTCAACGTGCTTTTGAACGGGCTCATCGGCCTTCTCATCACGCTCGCCATCATCGCGTTCTTCTGGGGACTCATCAAATACCTCTTCACCGGCGCGACCGAAGGCAAGGCGGAGGGGCTCAAGATAATGCTTTACGGTGTCATCACCATCTTCGTCATGGTCTCGATCTGGGGCATCGTCCGCCTCCTGCAATCCACCTTCCAGGTCACGTCGACCACTCCCGTCGTTCCGCAAGGCATTCAAATAACTCCGTAAGCTCGGAGAAGATCTCATGTCAGTCGGGGACGTCGTCGGACGATTCACCACCTACGTCATCGATCCCGCGCTCCTCATTCTCGCGGCGGCAGGGTTCTTTTATTTCGTATGGGGACTCGTCGTATTCTTGTTCGCTCTCGCCCAGGGCGGCGACACGAAGGAAGGAAAGAGCCACATGCTCTGGGGCGTCGCCGGCATGGTCATCATGTTCTCAGTGGTCGGCATCATCGCGCTCATCAACAACACCTTCAACTTCGGCGTCAATGTGAACCAGAACGGCAGCGCCTCCTACACGCCCAACACGAACATCACCAACATCAATCCGGGCGTGAATTTCTTCAAGTAGTGCTGGGGGAGAGACTCGAACTCTCAACCCTTGCGGGACATGGTCCTAAGCCATGCGCGTCTACCAATTTCGCCACCCCAGCGTAATGTCCGAGTATATCAGGCGGGAGGCTTCGTGTTGAGGAAGAACGAGAAGCGCGTCCCCCCGATCGTTTCGCTGGAATCGACGAACACTTCGGAACCGTGGCCGTTGATGATGTTCTTCACGAGGTAGAGACCGAGGCCCGAGCCGTTGGGACGCATGTGCAAAGCGTTCTCGCCGCGGTGGAACTTGGTGAAAATGAACGGAAGCTCCTTTTCGGGGATGCCGATGCCCGTGTCGGCGACGATGACCTCGACGCGGTCGTTGCTCGCGGGCTTCAGCGACACCGTGATGCGGCCGCCCCGGGGCGTGTAGTCGATCGCGTTGGTGATGAGGTCGAAGAGCGCCAAGGAAATGCGCTCCGCGTCGGCGTACACGAGCGGGACTGGCCCATGTTCGAATACGATCGAATTGCCATGCTCTTCGGCGACCAACGCGAAGTCGTTGACCAGTTTTTCAATGACCGGAACGATGTCGACCTGCTCGAACACATATCCGAAGCGCCCTTCCTCGATGCTCGCCGTCGCAAGGATGTGGCCGATAACGAGCTGTGTGCGCTTCAGGGGCTTGCTGAGATTCTGTATGATCTTTTGCTTCGTTTCCTCCGAAGTCGAGGGGTCGAGCAGCTCTTCGATGCTCCAGGTCAGCTCCGAGATGGGCGTGCGCAGTTGATGCGCGGCAACCATCAGGAAGGTCGACTTCTCGTTCGTCACAGTCTTGTCCTGTTCTCCGACCTGCAGTCCGCGCGCGGCCATCGCGCTCACCCCGCGTCCGAGCGCTCCGATCTCGTCGCGGTGGAGTTTGGGGAAGATGGGCACGCCCGAGTCGTGCGGCTCGTTCGTCTCGGAAAGCCATCGCGCGAGGGCTTTTACGGGCGTCACGAAAACCCCGTCGCCGAGAATGAATCCGATGCCGATCCCGAGCACGGCGATGCAGCCGACGAGCACGAGATAGAAGCTGACGGTGATGCCGCCCGCGCTGATGGTCCCGCCCAAGACGCGCTCCAGGCTGACCCCGAGCGTTCCGGCCGGCCAGAATTTCTCGGCAACTAGAAGGGCGACGGGCGGAAGGGCCGTAACGATAAGGATAAGGAGAAGTTTCAATTGCAACGGCACGAGGACACCATCCTTCTCGGTCGTCGTTTCCGTATTAGGGGGCTGCGCGTTGCCCGATCTTGCCATACGTTTTCAAAAAATGCGCGTGCTCATAGCTTCATCGCTTGGACCTTCTCGACGATGCTCTTGGGAGTCGTGTTCGCCTTTACGAGATAGTCGATGACGCCGAACTTGCTCGCGCGCTGCCGGTCGTTCTCTTCGCCCAGGTTCGAGAGCACGATGACGGGGATGTTCGCGCACGCGGGATCTTTTTTTATCTCTTCCAACACCGCGAAGCCGTCTTTCTTGGGCATCAAGATGTCGAGCAGGATGAGCCCGGGTTTCCACGATTTTATTTTGTCGACCGTTTCGTCGCCGTCGAAGGAGCCCATCACGTCGAACCCGCTGCTCTGGAACCTGTTTATCAAGATGGAGGAGAGCAACGAATCGTCTTCGGCAACAAGTACCTTCATACCCTATACGGTACTAGGTATGGCGCAATGTTCAAGACGTCAGTGTGCGCATCTCGGCATACGAACACCCCCGGCTCGCGGGGCCAGGGGTGTCGCGGGAAGGTCTTCAAGACAAAGAAGTGCCCTCGTCGGGCACCGGAACACCCAGCTTCCGCTTGGTGTGCCTGACGTCGGCGAGAAGAAGCGCCGAGCGCGTGAGGACGACCTCGCGTGCGTTCTCGGGCACGACGGGCGAAACGCCCATTTGCCGGGCTTTCATGTCGCCCCACTGTCTGTCCGCTTCCGAAAGTTCTGAAGGATCGATGAACATCGGGGTACTCCGTTTGGTGGTACCCCCTGGGTAGTGACGAGACTGCCGACGCGGGCTTTCAGTCTTACTGTATTCCGCCCAGCACTACGTATTGGGCATCTTCATTCGGAAATACAAAAGCGAGACTTGTGTCTCGCTTTTGTATTTCGCTCTCTCGTCCGCCCAGTAGGACATGAACATCTGGGAAACCCACGGTTTTCCCAGACCTTCCTCCGCGGGAAACTCCCGCTTCCCGACCCCTTCCCGTTCGAATCCCACTGCTCGTAATCTCCGATTCCGCCCTGTTGTACGACACTAAAACCGCTTTCATGGAGGCAGCAGGGGAGCCCAGCCCGCTTTACTGTGCTGCTTTTATCCAAAATTGATGGCTACCGCAGCGATATCGGAACGGTTTTATATAAAAACGAAGCCGCAGGCATGCGGCTTCTTAGAGGATACTGATAATACAGATAGTCCGCTATTTCAATTTACTTTGATATTTGTCCCGAAAATCCAGAAAGAGCTCGTTACTGTAACTCCCTGCTACGCCGAGTGCGCAATATTCACGCGGGCCTCGTTCCAAAGGCAGAAGGGCTGGCTGACCACCTTCGATCGAGGTGTTTTCGGGAGAGTTAATGTACAGCACCGCAGTAATGACCCCTTCCGGGAAGCGCGGTTGGAGAAAGGCGACTGCACGTGCGAAATCCTCGCCTCGGAGAAGAACGGCCCCTGTGTACTTACCCTTGTGGCGATAGTCATATCCGCATTCTTGGATTCCCGACGTTCGATAGAGTTCAACAAGGCTTACCTCCTCGAGCGCGGTCTGAGCGAAGACTCTTTCACGCAGTGAGACGAGAGAAAGAAAAGCTGACAACAGAAGAATTCCGTATCGTTTGCCGGACATCGTACGCTCCATCAAAAATCAACCTGTGATGAGCATAGGTCTCCTTAATCTCACTGTCAATTTTTCCGCCCAGTAGGATTCGAACCTACGACCGTTCGCTTAAGAGGCGACTGCTCTACCAACTGAGCTATGGGCGGTGCGTTGAAATGTAGCAGAAAATTCGTGCATCGCAATCGTTATTTGCCGCTTCGCCTTATAGATTCACGGATCAAAAGTGTAGAACCCAAAATGTAGAGCACCGCATCGAGAAGCGACGGGAGAGAGGGATATGATGCATAGAAAAAGTAGAGAACACCTGTTGCGGCAAGCAGTTCCAGCGAGCCGTACCACACACCGAGCGCACCGAAATGATCCTTATGCGTAAGGATCGGATACCCAATTCCAACCGTGGCCGCCGATAGCGCGAGGCCGAGCACGACGGGAAGCCAGTTCGGTAGGAATAAAAGAGAAACAACGTATATTCCGACACTCGCGCATGCCGAGTAACGAAGGAGATCTGATCGGATCTTGCTTCCTAGTATCGCGAAGCCGGAAAGATATATAAGGTGGGCAAGCAATCCCACGAATACAAGATGCGTGCCAGGAGACAAGAGGTTTACCAAATAGAAAATGAGCGCGATGACTCCCGCGATACTCGACAATAACAACCACCGTTTCTGCGCCATACGCTACCAGTATAGCAACCTGTGCCGGGGGTGGGACTCGAACCCACAAACCCTTTCGGGTCAAAGATTTTAAGTCTTCCGCGTAAACCATTCCGCCACCCCGGCTTCGTCCCCCGAAGCTTTAGCGCGGAGGAGGACTGGAGGCCACGGCGGGAGTTGCACCCGCCCAGTAGCGGTTTTGCAGACCGCCGCGTTGCTACTTCGCCACGTGGCCGTGGAAAGCCAATCAATTCTAGTATGTTCCGCCCTTAGCGCCAAATAACGATTGAGCAGGCCGGCCGCCAGGCTTTGCTACTTCGCCACGTGGCCAACACTCGCAACGACCAAACTATAGCATCACTTTCGTGTTAATTCATCGACCCGCTGGCGGCTCTTCTCGCCGACGTCGATCTCGAACTCGATGGTCGGAAGAGGATGCAACTTCGCTTTCGCGTGTAAGTATTCTCGGAATTCGGAGCGCATGCGTCTCGCAAACGCGAGCGCCTTCTCTTCTTGCGTGTCCGGTAGGACGGTGAGGAATATGACGGCGTGCTTATAGTCCGATGAAAGTTCGGAGCGAGTCACGGTGATGAGCGATTCGTGGTTGGACTCGCGCGCGAGGAAAAGCGCGGCGTGATGCGCGATGGATTCGTTGAACTGTTCGGGGCGGCGGCTCATGGTGTTATTCGATCCTCGTGACGATGCACTCCAAGATGTCGCCCTGCGCTATCTCGAAATCAGCCTCGATCTGTGCGCCGAATTCGGAACCTTCCTGCACGCGGTCCGCGTTCTGTTTGTTGGTCTGGATGTTGAGTATCTTTCCTGTGCCGAGCGGCAGGTTGCGACGGATAATGCGCACGTCTCCTTTTTTCTCAAGAAATCCGGTGATAACGGAACCGCCGACGACATGTTCCGTCTTGCGGCTCGAAAATTGCTTCAGGACCTTCGCGCGGCCGACCACCTCTTCGACCTTGCGTTTGGGCCGAGTTTCCTTCAAAAGCTCCGCGAGCCGTTCGGTCATTTTATAGATGATGTCGAACGTCTCCACCCGTATCCCGTCGCGATCCGCGAGGACTTGCGCGACCGGATCGATACCGACGTTGAAACCGACGACGACCGCGATCTCTTTCGAGCCGATCGCGCTCTTGATGTCGCCCTCGGAAATCGTTCCCATGCCGGATTGCACGACCTGCACACCGGAATATTCGTCGCCAAGCTTTTCGAGCTCGAAGGTGATGGCGTCGAGCGAGCCTTGCGAATCCGCGCGTATGACGAGCGGCATGACGAAACGTTCTGTTCCTTCCGGGGAATCTGCGGCAAGAACAGTTTGGGGCCTCGGTTTGGCGGACCGCGCCCGTTCTTGAGCTTTTTCCGCATCACGCTTTCTCTCGAATGCTTTGAAGGCGCTGCCGACTTCGGGCAACTCGCTGAAGCCGATGAGCTGCACGGGACTCGAAAGGGCAGCTTCTTTGACCAATATTCCAGCGGCACTTTCCATGATCCGCACGGGCGAAAGCGCCGTACCAGCTACCACGGACATGCCGCTTTTCAAAGACCCGTTCTTGATGATGAGGGTAGCCGCCAATCCGCGTTTCTGGTCGCGGTGCGCCTCGATGACGAATCCTTCGGCGGGCACCGACGCGCTGCCTTTCAGTTCCTGCACCTCGGCGACCAAAAGGATGAGGTCGAGCAGCTCTTCGACGCCTGTACCGACCTTCGCAGAGATAGCCGCCCACGGCACGTCGCCGCCGTATTTTTCCAGGAAGACGTTCTGTTCCAGGAGCGAAGAAATGGTGCGCTGCATGTCGGCGTTCGGCTTGTCTATTTTGTTGACGGCGACGACGAACGGGATCTTCGCGTCGCGGATCTCCTGGAGCGCCTCGAGCGTTTGCGCCTTGACGCCGTCGTCGGCCGCAACGACCAGTATGGCGATATCGGCGACCGACGCGCCGCGGCGGCGGATCGCCTGGAACGCCGCGTGGCCCGGAGTGTCGATAAACGTTATTTTCTTGGTTTGGCCGTTCCTCGTGCGCTCGATCTCATAGGCGGCGATCTTCTGCGTGATGCCGCCGGCCTCTTGTCCGACCGTGTTCGACTTGCGGATGAAATCAAGCAGCGTCGATTTGCCGTGGTCGACGTGCCCCAAGACCGCCACAACGGGCGGACGCTCTGCTTGCTCTGATTTGGCTGAAGACATAGAGGTTTTGGGAGGCCATAGGCGGCTTTATGGAAACCAGTATACTCATCTCATGTGGTTTTCCAAGCGCAGGATCTATCTTGATTACGCGAGCGCGACGTCGCTTTTGCCGGAAGCTGCCGCCGCGATGCACGCGGCCGAGCGGTTCATCGGCAACCCCGGCGCGATACACAAAGAAGCCGTCGAGGCGAAACGCGTGCTGCAAGACGCGCGGGAGCGCATCGCGAAGGTACTCGGATGTAAGGCTCGCGAACTCATCTTTACCTCCGGGCTGACGGAAGCGAACAACCTCGCGGTCGTTGGGTACGCTCGCAAGCTCGAACGCATCAAGCGGAGCTTGAGCGGAACGCACTGGATCGTCAGCGCGATGGAGCACGCGTCGGTCTTGGAATGTTTCTCCGAAGTGGAACGACTGGGCGGGGAAGTTTCGCATGTGATGCCGGATGAAAAGGGGATCATCACGCCGGAGAAGGTCGCCGCCGTTTTGAAAGCGGGGACGGTGTTCGTTTCGGTCGGATGGGCGAACAACGAGATCGGTACCATTCAGCCGCTCGGAAAGATCGCTGAAGCCATTCGCGCGCACGAAGAAAAGAACGGTACGACCGTCATCTTTCACACCGACGCGGGCCAGGCGCCCCTCTACGAGCCGACGGTCGTGCACTCGCTCGGCGTCGATCTTTTGAGCTTGAGCGCGTCGAAATTGTACGGACCGCACGGCACCGGCGCGCTCTACATCTCGAATCGTACGGATTTGGCACCCGTCATTCTCGGGGGTGATCAGGAAAGGGGACTACGGGCGGGCACGGAGAATGTGGCGCTTGCCGCCGGATTTGCCGCGGCTTTTGAAGGTATTGCCAAAGAGAGACATGTGGAATCTAAGCGATTGCAAAAGATGCGCGATGACCTTGCTCACGAACTTCTCGTGCACATTCCCGGCCTTGTCGTAAATGGCGATAGCAAACGCGCGCTCCCGCACATGCTGAATATTTCCATCCCGAATATCGACTCCGAATACCTCACACTTTCGCTCGACCATGTCGGCATCGCGGTCTCGACCAAGAGCGCGTGCAACGAAGGCGAAAAAGCATCCCACGTCGTGGAGGCGCTTGGAGAAGAGTTGTGGCGGGCCGAAAATACGCTGCGCATTTCGCTCGGCCGCGACACGAAAAAGGGCGATATCGCGCAGGTTATCGGCGCACTTTCCGAGTTGGCGGCGCGTGCTATAGTGCCCGCATGGACATCGAGAAACTGACGAAATCACAGATCGTCCTCTTGACCCTCCTCATCAGCTTCGTCACGTCGATCGCGACGGGTATCGTTACCGTTTCCCTGATGCAGCAGGCGCCGCCGACGATCGCAGAGACGGTCAACCGCGTCATCGAACACACGATAGAGGCTGCCACCTCGACCAGATCCCAATCCGCCGCGGTGGTGGAACAACGGACCGTCGTCGTGAACGACGCCGAGCTGGTCGCGCAAGCGGTCAAGGTCATCGGTCCTTCCATCGTCAAGGTGTATACCGACGATACCGACCAGCCACAATTCCTCGGACTCGGCGTCGTCATCGACGCTTCGGGCACTGTCGCGGCCGATATCGGCGCCCTCGGCGACCGCGCGGAGGCGACGGTCACGACCTCGGACGGCACCAGCTTGCGTTCGTTCGTAACCTCGCGCGACACCGCTTCGGGCCTCCTCTACCTGACCCCGGCAACGACGACCGACGCCACGCTTTCGTGGGATCCGGCACCGCTTTCGAAGAGCGATCCGTCCCTCGGACAGGTCGTCGTCGCGATAGCGGGCGAGAACAACACACAAATATCCCAGGGACTCGTGACGGAGTTGCTTCCGGCCGATACCGGGACGAAAGCACCGGAAACCATCGGCACGGACCTTCCGGCTTCGTCGATCCTTCCCGGCTCGGTCATTGTCGACACGAGCGGTAACGTCGTCGGCGTAAGCACCGGCATCTCGCGAGCGTCATCGCTCTCGGGATTCGTTCCCGCATCGCTCCTCGGTGCAACAAAAAGCGAAAATTAGTGTATAATAGGTGTATCTATGGCAACTCCCTTCAACAACTACACGACGAAAGCGAAGGAGGCCGTGCATCGCGCGCACCAGCTCGCGGTCGAGCGCGGCCACAACCAGGTTTCGACGCTGCACTTGCTCTCCGCGCTCCTCATGCAGGAGGAATCGATGGTGCTCCCGATGCTCGAACAGATAGAGATCGACGTCGCGCACCTCACTGATTCCGTCCTTGAGACGATCGAAGGCGGCAGCGGCGCTACGGCCGTGTCGCCCAGCTTTCAGCTCTACCTGACGCCGGAATTGGTCCGCGTTTTCGAAGCCGCGCCCCGCATCGCGGCCTCCTTCAACGACCAGTTCGTCTCGCCCGAACACTTGCTCTTGGCGATCGCGGAGCATCCGGGTCCCGCCTCCGACATCCTGGCTCGTTACCGCATCGACCGCACCGCGCTCGCGAGAGTCCTCACCGACATCAAGGAGGGAAAGATCCGCGACACCGAATCGGCATCAAAGCCGCGCGCGTTGTCGCGCTTCGCCCGCTCACTCACCGAACGCGCTCGCGAGAACAAGCTCGATCCTGTCATCGGCCGCGACACGGAGATCACGCGCGTCATTCAGATACTTTCACGCCGCACCAAGAACAATCCAATCCTCATCGGAGAAGCGGGCGTCGGCAAAACGGCCATCGCCGAGGGGCTTGCAAGCCGCATGGCGTCCGGCGACGTGCCGGAGAGTTTGCGCGGCAAAGAGTTGGTCCAGCTCGACCTTGGCCTCCTCATCGCCGGCACGAAATATCGCGGTGAATTCGAGGAACGGCTGAAGGCGGTCATGCGCGAAGTCGAACGCTCCGAGGGCAAGATCATCCTTTTCATCGATGAGATACACACGTTGGTCGGCGCCGGGGCCGCGGAAGGCTCGATGGACGCGTCCAACATGCTGAAGCCCGCGCTTGCGCGCGGCGAGATCCGCGTTATCGGCGCGACGACCCTCAAGGAATACCAGAAGCACATCGAGCACGACGCGGCACTGACGCGCCGTTTCCAGCCGGTCTACGTCAACGAACCGTCCGTCGAGGACGCCGTCGCCATTTTGCGCGGCTTGAAGGAGCGCTACGAGCTCTACCACGGCGTCCGCATCACCGACGACGCTATGGTCGCCGCCGTGCAGCTTTCCGTCCGCTACATCACCGAACGATTCCTGCCCGACAAGGCAATCGACCTCATCGACGAGGCCGCCTCCGCGCTGCGCCTTTCACTCGAGAACATGCCGCCGCAGCTCGAGGACGCGCACCGCCAGATAACGCGTTTGGAGATCGAAAAGGAAGCCCTGAAGAAAGAAGCCGAAGAGGGCATCGAGAAGGCGCTCACGCGCGTGAAGTCGATCGAAAAGGAGGTCGCCGACCTCCGCGACTCGACGCGCGAACTCGAGATGAAGTGGAAGAACGAAAAAGAGACGCTCGCGGAGATCAAGAAGGCGAAGGGAGAACTCGAGCAGTCGCGCATCGACGCCGATTCCGCGGAGAACATAGGCGACCTCACCAAGACCGCCGAGATCCGCTACGGCACCATACCCGCGCTTGAGCACCAGATCGAGGCGGCGACCAAGCGTCTCAAGAAATTGCAGCAAACCCGCCGCGTCCTCAAAGAAGAGATCACCGCCGAAGACATCGCGGGGGTCGTTTCCCGCTGGACCGGGGTGCCGGTCTCCCGCATGCTCGAAGAGGAAGCGGAAAAGCTCTCGCGCATGGAAGAAGAACTCAAAAAGCGCATCGTCGGCCAGGACGAAGCCGTGCAGAAAGTTTCCGACGCCATCAAGCGCTCTCGCGCCGGCATCGCCGATCCCAACCGCCCCGTCGGCTCATTCCTGTTCCTCGGCCCCACTGGGGTGGGGAAGACCGAGCTCACGCGTTCGCTCGCGGAATTCCTCTTCAACAGCGACAAGGCGCTCATCCGTGTCGACATGTCCGAATACATGGAGAAGCACAGCGTTTCCAAAATGATCGGCTCGCCGCCCGGCTACGTTGGCTATGACGAAGGCGGAGGACTCACCGAACTGGTGCGGCACCGCCCCTATTCCGTCATCCTCTTCGATGAAATAGAGAAGGCACATCCGGAGGTGTTCAACATCCTCCTGCAAGTGCTCGACAACGGCCGCCTCACCGACGCCAAAGGCCGCACTGTCAACTTCAAGAATTGCGTCATCATCATGACCTCGAACATCGGCGCCGAACACATCGACAGGATGTCCTCGCTCGGCTTCGCGAGCGGCGGCTCCTCGACCGAGGGCGAGCGTTACGAGCAGGTGAAGAGCAAGGTCACGGATTCTCTGAAGGAATTCTTCCGCCCGGAGTTCTTGAACCGTCTCGACGACGTCATTCTCTTCAACATTCTTTCGCACGAAGCCATTCTCGACATCGTACGCATGCAAGTGGATATCGTCGCGAAGCGTCTCGAAGAGAAACAGATAACGCTCCGTCTCACGAAAGAGGCGATGGAGCTTTTGGCGAAGGAAGGCTACAACGCGCAATACGGCGCGCGCCCTCTCAAGCGCCTCATCCAAACCAAGGTGCTCACGCCCATCGCCAATCTCATGGTCTCCCGCGGTGTCATGGAAGGCGGCGCGGTCTCGGTGGACGCCAAGAACGGGGAGTTCACCTATGACGTGCGCAAAGGCCCCAGCCGCGAGCGCAGCGTGCGCGCCCGGGCGGCGGTACGGGCTTAAAGGGTGAGGATTCGGCCAAGCCGGCAGCTGCAAAACAATAGTCGTCCGACGGCATGCGTCGGTCTCCTTTGTTTTGTGCGCCGGGCAGGATTCGAACCTGCGTAGCCCGAAGGCGCTTGGTTTACAGCCAAGTGCGTTTGACCACTCCGCCACCGACGCGTGGGAACATGAGCAGTATGCCGTACTTTCGCGCGTGCTACAATATTCGCCATGGTAAAGCGAAGATTCGCGATCGTCGCTCTTCTCACGTTGCTCACGCTCGCGCCGACCCTCTCCTCCGCGCTTGGGCTCGTTTCCATCGTTCCGGACAGCTGCAAAGGGGCGGGCGGCTGCCAGTCTATCTGCGATCTCGCGCAGCTTGCCCAGAATGCGCTCACCGACGGCATCTACATCGCCATCTTCCTTTCGGCCATCCTCTTTGCTTGGGCAGGGTGGAACATGATCATCGGTTCTTCTTCGGGTAATACGGCGCAGGTTTCGCAGGCAAAGAAGATATTCTGGAACGTCACCATCGGACTCGTGCTTATCCTCACCGCCTGGATCATCGTGAGCGTCATCATGGCAGCGCTCACCACGAACGCGTCCTGGAACACGTTGTGTTCGCAGCCGTGAGGTTTGACCATCAAGCTCCTGTGCGTTATAGTGCCTTGCCCGCCGAAGAGGCGGGCGCGATATATTCCTATGTCACAAGATCAACTCATAAAACTTGCTTGCTCAAAGTGCGGCCGCATCAACTATTGGTCGCGCAAGAACCGCAAGCTCGTCGAGCGCAAAATTGAACTCAAGAAGTACTGCAAGTGGTGCAGGAAACAGACCGTACACAAGGAGGCTAAAAAGTAAAACCGTCTCGCTCGAATGAGCGAGATCTCGCTCGCACAACACACATTGTGCGATTCGCCTCATCTAATTGACAATACTCGCTGGAATAGTTATTTTGCAGGCCGCGAAACAGAGGAGTTTACACCATGCGCGAGGGCAAAGAAATCTGTCCTTTCTGCAAGACCGAACAAAACGTCGCGGAGGATCCAAATGTATCTGCCGAATCCCTGGCTTATGGCAGCAACAAGGCAGGCCTGAGATTCGTGAAGCACGACAGGTCTGACGGTACGCCCTGTAAGTATGGCAGTGGCTACGTGATGCAATGAGGGGAGTTCACCATGAGCGACCGATTACCTGACTATTTCACCTTCGCGTCCCGAGCGACATACGTCGCCGGAGTCGTTCAAGCTCTGCTCAGGGACTATGAGGGGATGCAAGGCCGTGACGGCGCATATTTCTGCGTGTCTCATCAAGGCACACCGATTGCCGGTGGGCTTGTGGGCGACGTGCCGAAGCTCGACAAGCGCGAGAAGTACGACCGGCTGAGCCGCGAGAAGTGCCGCCGCCTGTTCGAGTTCCGCGATCTCGGACACCGTCTCAGCCGCCAGAGCATGAACGAAAGCGAGGAGAAATACGCCGGAGCGGTCAGCGGCAACGAGAACGAATACGGTTTTTCCGGCTACCTCCCCGACGTGGATGAAATCGCTGGGGCGATGCTCGCGGTCGGGTGCGGCGACATGAGCCGCAAGGACGCGCGGAAACTGCTCCGCGATAACCGATATATGTCGATTGTCGAGTTCTACTTCAGGGATCCCGAGAGCGACTGACGGCGCAGCTCGCTCTTCGATCAACGGCCCGCGCTCGACGCGGGCCTCCTTTTTTGTTATTCAAGTTTTTCTTCGTTGGTCGAGTCCGTTGCGGGAATGTTGACCTCAAATAATTTCATCTTTCCTTCGCATGCGACTGACGCTGTCTGTTGCTATCAGTGCACTTTTATGACATAGTGCCGCGCGGACAAGAGGGTCCAGACTGCGAAGGAGAAACACCATGCAGACCCAAGCCACTCCTGCCTCCGGCAAGAGAACGCCCAAAATGCCTGGCACCAAGACCCTGCTCAATTCGGCGGTCTGGTTTCAGCTCCACGACGACACCATGACCAACGAGGCGATTGCACATCATCTCGGCGCCGTCGTGTGCGATGAAGCGCCGCGGGGCATGCAGGGCGCTGTCATCTACCGCGACGGAGCCATTCTTGGCATACGTGTCAACGAACGTGAAGTCGCCATCTTCCTCCTGTTCCAATCCGCCTTGGCGGGGATGGAGCGGATCGCCGATCGGATCAATATGGATCGGCGCAACGTCACGGTCACATTGCCGGGAAACTGCACGAAGACCGACTTAGTCGAACTCCTGAAAATGGGCGCGCTGGCAATGCGGGATCCATCGAAGATTTCCGCCGGCAGCATGCGCTCGGGGGCGATGGCGATTGAAGCAATGGCGGCGGGCATTACGTAGTCGCCGCGAACACGAGACCACCGTTAGAGAAGCCATCGCGCCTCTCGGTACGGTGGTCTTCTCATTTGTATTGCTGCACGTAGCACTAAGAAGTACTGCAAGTGGTGCCGTAAGCAAACGGTGCACAAGGAGGCTAAGAAGTAAGCGGGGCCTCTATCTTGTAGCCTCGCCCAGGAACAGTCTGGATGAGGCGGGTTTTGCCGGTATCGCCGAGCTTCTTCCGGAGGCTCAAGATGTGCGATTCTATCGTGTTTGAAAAGATGTCGGCACTCATGTCCCAGACGTGTTCGAGTATCATGCCGCGCGAGATGATGGAGCCTTCATTCTGCATGAGGTAGCGCAGAAGCATGAATTCTTTTCGCGTAAGATATATATCCCTTTTGCCGCGCGTGACCTTTCCGGCCTTTACGTTCAGCGTTAGGTCGCCCACTGCGAATACTTCAGCCTCGGTCTTTTGCGGCCGCCGCAAAAGCGCTCGGATGCGAGCAAGGAGTTCGCTCAACACGAACGGCTTGGTGAGGTAATCATCGGCCCCCGCGTTGAGGAAGTCGACTTTCTTGACCGTTTCGCTCTTGACCGAGAGTACCAGGATGGGGATCGTGATGCCGACGCTCCGCAGTTCGTGCAGGACCTCAAATCCGTCCTTCTTGGGCAACATGATGTCGAGGATGATGAGATCGTAGTCGTTTATTTGCGCATAATAGGCACCCTTGTCGCCGTCATCGACGACGTCCACGGCGAAATATTCCGCCTCAAGCGATTCTTTGAGAAAGTCCGCTATTCTCTTTTCATCTTCGACGATGAGTACGCGCATATTCATGATCTTCGCATCGGCACTTTATCAGGATTTTATCTGGCTTTCGTGTGGCCTTTTGTGAGCAGCGATGTGTTTTCTTCGAGCTTTAGAGAGCTTTTTTCCCGTAATGACCCGCAATTTCATACCTGATGCTAGCACGATAGTTTTGGACCGGTGGAGATACTCCGCCTGTGCATACCATGCCTGCGCGGGCCGCGCGCGTGCGGTATCATACTCGCATGATCGTCGCCTTTGTGCCCATCTTGCTGGCAGGAGTAGCGTCGGTTCTCATCGGGTGGGTGTGGTACAGTCCCCGCGTATTCGGAGGAACGTGGATGCGGCTTACGAATCTCTCGCCGGAGCAGATCGAACTCGGCAAAAAAAGGCTGTGGGTCGTCGCGTTGTTCGGGCTTCTCGCGAGCATGCTCGTCGCATATGTGATGGCGTATTTCGGCATCGCCCGACAAGTGTACGATTGGGCGGGCGCGCTTGAGCTCGGCCTTTGGTGTTGGGTAGGATTTTGCGCGCCGACGCTCCTGGGGCAGGTTTTATGGGACCAAAAGCCCGTACGTCTCTACCTCATCGACGCGTTCTACTGGCTCGTGTCGTTCCTCGTGATGGCGTTGATATTGCTGTATACCTCCGTGCTTTTCGTCCAAAATTCTTACAACACCCAGGGTCCCGGTTCTTATGTCGGAAACGAATAGAAAGCACAACAAGAACGCGCTCGTGCTTCTCGCGGTCGTCATTATAGCGGCGGTCGGTTTTGAAGTTTGGTACAACCTGCCTCAGGCGAGTGCTCCCGCACCTGCGGCAACGCAACGACCCGTTGTCATGATCGACGGGCAAACGATCTCCGTCGAACTCGAAGAAACCCCCGCACAACAGGAACTCGGCCTCGGCGGTCGCGCGGGGCTGGCAGACCACGCCGGCATGCTGTTCATCTTCCCGAGTAATGCGCAGCACATGTTCTGGATGAAAGACATGGAGTTTTCGATAGACATGATATGGCTCTCACAGGACGGCACCGTCATCTACATCCAGCCACATGTTTCGCCAGACACCTACCCGGAAGCCTTCGGGCCTGATGCTCCTTCGCGCTACGTGCTCGAAGTGCCGGCGAACTTTGCGGCCACCTATGGGATCAAAGTGGGGGATACGGCGACGTTGCCATAACCTCTGGCGCGTGGTATTTTATCTGTCTGCGCCAGGCAGTCGCCGCGTCAAACGCGGAGGAAAGTCCGGACACGCACATCGCGAGATGTTAAGAAGGTAGCGGGTAACGCCCGCCGTCCGCGAGGATAGGGATGCGAACAGAGACGCCCGAGCCGAGAGGTAAGGGGTTCTGAGCAAGGTTCAACCTTGCGCAGAACAGCTCCGAAGGTAACTCGGAGGTGCAACGGCAAAAATCCTACCCGCGTGCAAGGCCGTGTTCGTGGGGAACCAATTGGGCCTCACGAAAGTGTCGCTTGAGGTGGTCGGCAACGACCATCCCAGATACATGGCTGCCCTCGACAGAATCCGGCTTATCGACGCAGCGAAATGAGCGAAGCGAAAAAGCTTCGCTTTTTCGTTTCCGAATGAGCAAGTCGAAACGAGTGTAGCGAGTATGGGCGCAGCAAAATGGCCCCTCGGGGCCATTTTGCTGTATACTCGGCTCACCATGTCGCCATTCGAACGAGTCCGAAACAGCGGCGCCTACCTTACCTCCCGCGCGTGGCGCTTTTTTGCATCCGAGACTCGCGGCATGCACGAGGCTGCGTACCTTCTCGCTGCCTTCGCGTTCGCATCGCAGGTGATCGGCCTCCTGCGCGACAGGATATTGGCCGCGTCGTTCGGCGCGGGGCACACGCTCGATCTTTACTACGCAGCCTTCCGCGTGCCGGATTTTCTCTTCGCCACCATCGCGTCGCTCTTCTCGCTCTACGCGCTTTTGCCCATTCTCTCCCGACTTGAGGAAGAACGGAAGGGCCTCATGATCTCGTTCTTGCGCGACCTCACGTTCGTCTTTCTGCTGGGCATGACGTTCTTCTCGCTGGTCGCCTATGCGCTCGCGCCGCTTTTGTTGCCTGTCATCGCACCGGGGCTTTCTGACGCGGCATCGCGCACCGACCTCGTTCTGCTCATTCGCATCCTCCTTCTCCAGCCGATCCTCTTGGGCATCTCTAACACCATCTCGTCGCTCACGCAGCTGCGGCATCGATTCCTTCTCTACTCCATTTCGCCGCTCCTCTATAACCTCGGCATCATCTTCGGCGCGGTCGCGCTGTACCCGCGCTTCGGCATTGCGGGGCTGGGGCTCGGCGTCGTCTTCGGCGCTTTCCTCCACATGGCGGTGCAGTTGCCGTTCTTTTTCGGCGAAAAAGGCGAAGGGCGCGTGGAGTTGCCGCGGCTCGTTTCGCTGACGAAAGAGATCCTGGCACTCTCCATCCCGCGCACGCTCGCGCTCGCGTCCAATCAGATATCGCTCCTCATCATCATCGCGCTCGCGTCCTTCTTGGCGCCGGGCTCGATCGCGGTGTTCAACTTTTCTTACAACCTGCAGTCGGTCCCTTTGACCATCATCGGCATTTCGTATTCGGTCGCCGCGTTCCCGACGTTCGCGCGTCTCTATGCAAAGGGGGCCAAAGAAGAATTCACCCGCTACGCCGAGGCCGCGCTCCGGCACATCATCTTCTGGTCGGTGCCCTGCACCGTTTTCGTCATTGTCCTGCGCGCACAGATCGTGCGCACCATCCTCGGCGCTGGGCAATTCGACTGGAGCGCGACGCGTCTCACCGCGGCCGCGCTCGCGCTCTTCGTTCTCTCGCTTTTGGCCCAATCGGCAACGTTCCTTATCTCGCGCGCTTACTATGCGATCGGCAACACCAAAAAACCCTTCTATTTCGGGCTCTTTGACATCGCGGTTTCGGTCATCTCCGCGTTCGCGCTCCTCGCCGTTTTCCACGAGAACCTGTTCTTCAGGAATTTCGTGGAAGCGCTTTTGCGCGTGAGCGACATAAGCGGCACCAGTGTTCTGATGCTCGCGTTGGGGTACGCGCTCGGTTCTATAGCAGAATTTTTCGTCGGCTACTCCTTTTTCCTCAACGATTTTTCCGTTTCCCGCGCCGCGTTCCAACGCCTCTTTTTCGAGAGCTTCGCGGCTTCCGTGATAGGCGGAGCGGCTTCGTACATCATTCTTTCCGCGACGGGGCAGGTGGGCACCATCAACACGACCCTCGGTATTTTTGCGCAGGGCGCCGGGGCCGGCATCGTCGGCATTGCGGTCTCGGTCTTCATGCTGCGGCTCTTGAAGAGCAGGGAACTCTCGGAGGTCCTGGGCGCGCTCAGGCGCAGGTTCGTCGACGCGCCGGCGATCGTTGCCATCGAGCCTTCCGACGTGAAGTAGTCTTTGGGCCTCCAAAATGCTAGATTTTTGAGGTGAATCCCGCCCTGGCGGGACAAGCGTCCTTATGAACATCCGTAATTTTTCCATCATAGCCCACATTGACCATGGCAAATCCACGCTTGCCGACCGAATGCTTGAACTGACCGGCACCATCGAACCGCGACGAATGCAGGAGCAGGTGCTGGACAGGATGGATCTCGAGCGCGAGCGCGGCATCACTATCAAGATGCAGCCGGTGCGAATGCGCTGGAACTACAAGGAGCAGGATTTCATACTAAATCTTATCGATACGCCCGGACACGTCGATTTCGCCTACGAAGTGTCCCGCGCGCTCACGGCCGTCGAAGGCGTCATCCTCCTCGTTGATGCGACCCAAGGAGTGCAGGCGCAAACGCTTTCGGTCCTGCAGGTCGCGAGATCGCTCAACCGCGTCATCATTCCGGTCGTGTCGAAGATAGACTCGAAGAACGCCCGCGTTGCCGACATCAAGAGCGAACTCGCGCTCCTCCTCGAGATCGACGAGTCGACGATACTCGGTGTTTCAGGTAAGACCGGCGAGGGAGTCGCGGCACTTCTCGACCGCGTGGTCGAGCTCGTTCCACCGCCCTCGCACACCGACGCCACGCAAGGACTCATATTCGATTTCGGCTATTCCGATCACCGCGGCATCATCGTGTATTTGCGCGTATTCGGCGGGACGTTCGCGAAAGGCGATACGCTCCGCTTCGTCGCGGCAGACGCGGATTTCCTGGCGCTTGAAGTGGGAACCCTTTCACCGGACGAGCAGCCCGCAGAGAAATTGACGGAAGGGGAGATCGGTTACATCGTGACGGGCGTTAAGAAGCCGGGCATCGCTTCCGTAGGAGACACCGTGGCCAACGCGAAGCGACCTGCGTCGGCGCTCGGCGGCTACATGGCCCCGACGCCGGTCATTTGGGCGAGCGTCTACCCGGAATCGCAAGATGACCTGCCACTCTTGCGCCAAGCGCTCGGCAAACTGCGCCTTTCCGACTCTTCGCTTTCATTCGAAGAAGAATCCTCCGGCATCATGGGTCGCGGGTTCCGCTGCGGGTTTTTGGGCATGCTCCACTTGGAGATAATCATCGAACGTTTGCGTCGCGAGTTCGATATGAAGCTGGTGGTAACACAGCCGACCACGGTCTATGAAATAACCACGATGAACGGGACAGTGGAAGAGATCTATTCTCCCGCCAAATTTCCCGACGACGGCACGGCAAAATTGGTACGCGAGCTATGGGCCGATATCACGCTCATCACCCCGAGCGAGTACATGGGTAGCATCTCGCAGCTCCTGTATGACCACGAGGCGAAGACGGGGAACACCGTGACGATGCCCGATGGCAAGGTGGAACTCCGGGCCGAAATGCCGCTGCGCGAACTGATGCGCGGATTTTTCGACAAACTGAAGAGCGTTTCGTCCGGATTCGGATCGCTCGGCTACAAACTTATCGGATTGCGCGAGGCCGACGTGGTCCGGCTCGACATTCTCGTTGCGGAAGAGCCGGTCCCGGCGTTCGCGCGCATTGTTTCGAGACGTCGCGTGCAACTCGAGGCCGAACAGCTCGTGGAGAAACTGGAGAAGTTATTGCCGAAGCAATTGTTCGAACTGAAGATCCAGGCGAAGGCCAATGGTCGCATCATCGCGTCGCGTCGCAAAAGCGCGATGCGCAAGGACGTCACCGGCTACCTCTACGGTGGCGACATCACCCGCAAGATGAAGCTTCTGGAAAAGCAAAAGCGCGGCAAGAAGAAAATGCTCGCGCGCGGCAAGGTCGACATCCCGCACGATGTCTTCCTCAAGGTCGTCAGAGAGAGCTAGGAAAGTCAACAATCCAGAAGAGTTAATAGCATATCTGTGGTTGGCAGGATTCAAGCTCTGTTGGTTTGGTATAGTGAATGTATGCCTGAAGGTGAGTCTGGAGAAAAGAAAATCCTTCCGATGGAATTACCTTACTCCCGTCGCGAAAACGAATCACTGACA
Source organism: Minisyncoccota bacterium (assembly GCA_035500505.1). GTDB lineage: Bacteria > Patescibacteriota > Minisyncoccia > Phycocordibacterales > UBA2100 > UBA10103. The sequence continues at coordinate 104,461 of DATJXE010000004.1, read as the reverse complement.
CAACATAAATCCCGAATAACGAGATATATAAAACAAAACGACCTGTGGATTACTGAATACAACGATGCCCTCAAACGGAAAGATTTGAGCCTCGCTGAATGGAAACGCACATTGGCTGAACTTGAGTCTCAGCTTGCGGGGTCGGTCACACGGCAAGATATAAAAGAGAGATTGGACAGTGTCCAGAATATAGTAAGTGAGGATGAGAGAGGAAGAGAGCAGATCATCGAAACATTAGAAAGGTTAGAAGCTTCTCGTCAGGATCTTATACGATTTCGACGCACTTTAGATGCGAAAGCTGAATTTCCAGAAAAAGATGAGTAACTGCTCCAACACCATTCAAATTTCCAGGAAAGTTTCAAAGCCCTACTGCGTCAACAAATTCGTGAGGCCTGGGGCGAAGAAAATGACCATGCCCAGGATGACCAGGACGGCGATGACGCCCCAAACGATGTTCGCTACCTTCCTCGTGCGTTTGTGGAACAGGAAACTCATATAGTGCTAGAGTATACCTAATGATGGCAATACGGCCAAGGAACGATCCGACGCGCCTCCTGTGGCGGCGCCTCAGGCTTTTCGGGCTGTTCGTGCTGGTCGTGTTCGTCGGCGCGGGCGTGTGGAACTCCTGGCAGAAGGAGAAACAGTCGTCCGCGCTCAACCGAGAGTCGCAAGCCGCGCTCGCGGACCTTTCGTCCCAGGAATCGCAGTTGCAGGGAAACATCACCGAATTGCAGAGCGAGCGCGGCAAGGAGGCCGCGCTCCGACAGCAGTACGCGGTGGGGAAGCAGGGCGAGGACATGATAGTCATCGTCGATTCCTCAACTACGCCTCCTCCCCAGCCGCAGAGCTTTTTGGACAAGCTCAAGAAGGCGTTTTCGTGGTGGTAAAAGCGACAAGCTTTGGTAGATTTACAGAACGCGAAGTTGGAGCGGGCCTGCCCGCCGAAGCTTTAGCGAAGGCGGGTATAGTTTAGTGGCAGAACGAATGCTTCCCAAGCATTAGATCGGGGTTCGATTCCCCGTACCCGCATCTGTGGTATTCTCATGCGCATGACGGAACGGCTGCTCATGTATGACGAGATGAAAGCCCAAACCGGGCTCACGATAACGTACACACCTGATAAGAAAGGGAACGTCATACTGGGAGCGATAGGGCAGGGACCGGACATCACCGCAGCTTTTTCAGTAAAACGCATCGACGAGGCACATATTCTGTACATGGAAGCGACGGAGTTGTTGCGTTCGCGCGCGAAGCTTAGGCAAACTCCGGTCGAAATACGTCGTGCAGTCGACATCCTGTTCGCCATGTTCCGTGGCGAGAAGATCTCTCCCCAGATAATTGCCTCGGTGAGCGCCCCTCGTCCCGACACACCTTCTTCGGCGCCCGCTAATAAGTCCATCGAGGTTGATGGCACGAAGTACGACCGCCTCTTGGTGAAATCGCGCCTCATCACGATGAAGGACAAGGACATCCTGCCTATCATCGAGGAATTCGCAGGACCGCACCTGAAGCCTGGCGACATGCTCTTCGTGAGCGAGAAAGCCCTTACCATCACGCAGGGAAGGGTCATCGACATGGCCGAGATACAGCCATCGTGGCTCGCATATCTCTTTGCACGTAACGTAAGCAATTACTACGGCACGAGCGATTTCCACGGCTTCGGCCACGGCACGCCGCTCGCGATGCAATTGCTCATCGAAGAAGCAGGGTATGTCCGCGCCATGTTCGCAGGCATCGTTTCGGCGATAACGCGCCCGTTCGGCATTCGTGGCCTTTTTTACTACCTATGCGGAACCCAGGCCAAGTCGGTCGACCTTCCGATGTCGTTCCTCATCCTCGAATACGCGCACTCGGCGAAGCTTGCCCCGCTCGATCCCGGCGGCAACGCGAAACGAATCAAAGCGCGTCTCGGCTGTGAGACGATCATCCTCGATTCCAACTATCGCGGCGCATTCAGTCTCGGCAAGACGGGGGCCATCACCGAGTCTTTCATCGGCAAACTGTTCCGCGACAACCCGATGGGGCAGTCGGACGAAATGACGCCGTTTTGTATCGTGCGCAAAACCTAGCACACTTCCGCGCGCCAAGTGTGTGCCCTGCAGAAATATGCGCTAGAGATATTTCTTGCCATACGCGCGCATCGCGTCCACGACGCCGTGGAAGGCCTCGCCTTTGCGGGTGAGTTGATATTTCACGCACGAGGGTTCATCTTTGGACTCCTTACGCGTCACCATTTTTTCATGTTCGAGGAGTTTCAGCTTCTTGGCGAGCGTGCGGGAGGAGCTTCCGAGTGACGTTTCGAGCTCGCCGAAGCGCCGCGGGCCCTCCAGAAGGTCGCGGACGATGAGAATAGAGCAATTATCGCCGAGCAATTCGACTACCTTGCCGACCGGACAGGGCTTTTCCGCCGTTTTCATAGATATCCACATGCTAGCATGACGCAGCCCGCTTTACAAAGTAAAGCGCATGCCGTACACTGTTCCTCTAACAGACCTCACCATCATCATTATGGACAAACTTAAGGTGAAAATTATCCTCGGTTCCACTCGGCCCAATCGCACAAGTGAAAAGGTCGCGCCCTGGGTGCTGGAGCAAGTCAAAAAGAACGACGCATTTGATGCCGAACTGCTCGACTTACGCGAGTATCCGATGCCGTTTTACGACGAAGCGACGACGCCGAGCCAGGTGAAGGATGGCGCATATAACAACGAGGTCGTCCAGAAGTGGGCGGCCAAGATCAAAGAAGCCGATGCGTTCATTGTGATCGCTCCGGAATACGACCACGGAGTGCCGGCGGTCTTGAAGAATTCCTTCGATCACGTGTTCACGGAATGGAACTACAAGCCCCTTGCGTTCGTTGCCTACGGCAGCGCGGGCGGAGCGCGTTCGGTCGAGCACTTGCGACAGACGGCCGTGGAATTACACATGGCATCGGTGCGGACCGCAGTTCACATTCAGGCGCCGTGGACCATGATGGATGAAAAAGGCGCCTTCAAGCCCGGGGTGTTGGAGCAGTTCGAGGGCGCTGCCAAGATGATGCTTGAGCAGTTACTGTGGTGGGGAAAAGCCTTGAAGACGGCGCGGAACTCCGCGTGATATACTAGCGTTATAAAAATAAAATAATTCGTATGGCAGATCAGAAACCAGTAACCATTTACTCGACCCCGACGTGTCACTTTTGTCATGCGGCAAAGGAGTTCTTCGGCGAGCACAATATCGCATTCACCGAATACAACGTCGCGAGCGACTTGGCGAAGCGCCAAGAAATGATACAGAAAAGCGGCCAGATGGGCGTGCCGGTCATCGACGTCGGCGGCGAACTCGTCGTCGGATTCGACGAGGACCGTCTGCGAGAGCTCTTGAACGTGCCTGCTTGATGCCCTCGGCAGGAATCGAACCCACATCTCTCCCTTAGGACGGGATTGCTCTATCCATTGAGCTACGAGGGCAATCGCGTCATGGTACACTATTTTCATGTTGACGGACAAAGACATGAACAAACTTCTGTCGGTCTTCGCGACCAAGATGGAGTTGCGTGATTCCTTTAAAGAAGTTAAGGAAGAAATAAAGGAAATGCGGGACGTTCAAGAGCAGATGCTCCAGGCTATCGACGGCCTAATCACTCCTTTCCAGAGGCTGACTCTCGAATACGTGGCGGTGAAAGAGCAAACATCACGACATGACCGTTGGATAAAGAGAATCGCAAAACGAACCGGAATTTCCCTCAAAGAATAACCATGGAACCGACGAACAACGACCAGACGCTGCAGGAGATCTTGCGGCTGACGCGGGAGAACAACCAGATGATGCACCACATGCGCCGAAGCGCGTTTTTATGGGGGTTCGTCAGATTCATCATCTACGCCGCGCTTCTTTCCGCTCCCATCTGGTTCTACTTTACCTATCTCAATACCGCCGTGCAGCAGATGCTCGCGACCATCAACAAGATAGAAGGCACGAACTCTCAGGCGCAGAACCAGTTCCAAGGATTTGAAAACGCCATCCAACAGTTCGAATCGCGCTTTGGCGGCTCGACGCCGACTTCTACCACAACGCAATGAGGTGAAGGGAACGGCCCTTTATGATAAAGTGGCTCGCGAAGCCCAGGTAGCTCAGTTAGTTAGAGCATTCGCCTGAAGAGCGAAGGGTCGCCAGTGCGAGTCTGGCCCTGGGCACAAAGAGAATCAGAATCCCATCGAAAACGTCATTGCGCCGCTTTTGGGCTGCAGCCATTTCGATGTGTCGAGCTTCACTTCGCGCAGGTTGCCGAGGTCTTTGTATTTGATGGAACCTTTTTCGAGCGCGTAATCGAATATCTTTTTGGTTATCTCGACGTCCTTGAGGCAGTATTCGCGCACTTTCTCCACGTCGCCCGCGCGCCACCACTGGAGGGATTGCGACCCGCTGCCTATCTTGTTCACACCGAGCGTCGCCTCGGCGATGGAGTCGAGTTTAAGCCGCCTGCCGAGCACGTCGTACACCTCGACCATGAGGTCGAGCGACTTGATGCGCGAGAGGTCGCCGGGGTAGTACTTGTTCAAAAGCGGCACGTCGAAGTGGTCGGAGTTGTAGCCGACGAGCATATCCGCGCGCTCGATGATGGGCCAGAGCTGCGGCAGCTCCGGTTCGAGGTAGCTCGTGTAGGAATCCGTTTCGGAGTCGTGAACGCCGACGAGCGCGATGTCGAGATCGGCCGGATTATTCCCGCCCGTCTCGGCGAACCAATTCGCCGTTTCGATGTCGAACGTGACGATCCTCATGTTATTCCAAGGCGGAGAACAAGTGCTCGGCGATCCTGTCCGCGGGGAGGATGACCTCGTTGCCTGTTTCGAGGTTCTTCAAGCTGTAGCGGCCGGAGTCGCGCTCCTTCTCGCCGACGACGATGACGAACGGCACTTTCATCTTATCCGCATCCTTTATCTGGTCGCCGATGCGCTTGCCGGAGAAGTTGACGGCGACGGCGATGTCCTGCCGGCGCAGGTCCTGTGCGAGAGCAACCGCGTGCTGCGTCGCGCTCTCCGCGACGATACAGACCATGAGTTCCGTTGCGGGCGCGTATTCGGGCAGCAGGTTGTGCGTTTGCAGGAAGTCTTTGGCAGTCACATCACCCATCGCGAACCCGACAGCGGGTATGGGTTCTGCTCCGAACATCGAAAGCAGGTTGTCGTATCGGCCGCCGCCCAGAAGCGATCGGGAGTTCTTTTCGTTGGTGTCGTACACCTCGAATATCATGCCGGTGTAGTAGTCGAACCCTCTCGTGATGGAAGTGTCCACTATCATGTTGCCGACTCCCATATGTTCGAGTTTGACGCGCAGGTCTTCGAGGTACTTCGTCGACGTAATGCGCTCGAGCTCTTCGATGAGCCGTACGGCCTTTTCCTCATGGGCGATCATGTCGGTCAACTGTTTTTCGAAATCATCTATCTTGGCGCGCTTGTCGAGAAGGCGGGTCACGTTGGCGGTGTACTCTTTTGCGATCCCGACGGACGCATAGATCGAGTCGAGGATGCGTCGGTCGGAAACGCGGATCTCGAAATCCCGCTCGTCGGCGCCGAGCGAGCGCAGGACCCCGTGCGCGATGGCGATAATTTCCGCATCCGCCTCGACCCCTTCAGCTCCGATGAGGTCAGCGTTGAGCTGCCAGAACTCGCGCTCTCGGCCGCGCTGCATGCGGTCGTAGCGGAAATTGTTCTCGATGCAGTACCAGCGGGCCGGCAGCGGGATCTCTCGGATGCGTGCCGCGACCATGCGGGCGAGGGTCGGCGTCATCTCAGGTCGAAGGGTCACTTCACGTCCGCCGCGATCGATGAAGGTGTAGGTCTGCTCATTCACGATCTCCTCGCTCGTTTTGGCGCGGTAGAGTTCCGCGGGTTCGAGCACGCTCGCGTTGTATTCCTCGTAACCGTAGAGCTCGCACACGCGCTCCATGTGCTCGAAGAGGTATCGTTGCAGGAATTGATCTTGGGGATAGAAATCGCGAACGCCCTTGTAGGATTCCGTGGAGACCCGCTCTCGCTTGTTCATTGGGACAGTATGCATTAAAACTAAGGGCACGAAAAGAGGTATGCAAACCATGGACCCACGTTTCGAAGTGCGCGAATCTCCGGGCATAGGGTGGGGCCTTTTTGCACGCGAACCCATCGCGGAAGGGGACTTCATCCTCGAATATACGGGCAAAAAGATACCGACGAAAGAAGCCAATTCGTCCAAAGGGCGCTACCTGTTCGAACTCGATACGAAGTGGACCATCGACGGAGAAGGACAGGACAATCACGCCCGTTGGATCAATCACGCCTGCGTGCCCAACGCCGAGGCCGAGGTCCAAAAGGGGAAAATCCTCATCCACGCGCTGCGCGATATCTTTCAGGGCGAGGAAATAACCATCGACTACGGCCAGGAATATTTCGACGAATTCATCAAGCCGCACGGCTGCAGGTGCGGAGCGGAAAGGCATCGCGCCTAGGCTCCGCCGATCAAAAGACCTGCCGCGAGAACGAGCCCGCCGCCGATGATGACTTGCAGAACGGAAAGCCAAAAACGCATGTGGAAAAAGTGATAGCGAATGTAGGCGATCGCGACGAGTTCGCAGCCGACGACGAGGAACGCGAGCGTGACCGCCGCATAGAAATTCGAGATGAGGAAGGGGAGTGTGTGAAAAATGCCGCCGACGAACGTCATTGCGCCGATGATGAAGCCGCGATAGGCGGGATGGCCTCGGCCCGTTTCCTTGCCGGTGTCTGATAGCGCTTCGGCGAACGCCATCGAAATGCCCGCACCAATCGCTGCCGACATGCCGATAAGGAACGCGGTGTGCGCGTCACGTGTCGCGAACGCCGCCGCGAATATGGGCGCGAGCGTCGAGACGGAGCCGTCCATAAGGCCGGCGAGCCCCGGCTGCACGACCTGCAACAAGAACGAAGTATCGTTTCTGGTGGGCATTTTTCTCCAGTATAGCAGAACAAATCGGCGGTGATAGTGCCGCGCCGCCTACTTGTTCCGTATCATGCTGCGTTCGATGTCCTGCATAGTGCCGCCCGTTTTCTTGCCAGGGTTCAAAATGCCGAGCGGATCGAATATCTTTTTCACGTCGCCGAAGAACTGCGCCATCTTTTCACCGAACATCATGCCGAGGTAGGGCGTGCGAATGATGCCGTCGTTGTGCTCGCCGGTCGTCGAGCCGTGGAACTTCGCGACGAGCGCGTACACTTGCGGCTGCAGTTCCAATATTTCCTTGCGCATTTTCGGGTCGGCCAGGTTCATGAGCGGAATGATGTGGAAGTTACCGTCACCGATGTGTCCCGCGATGGTGTAGAGCAGGTGGTGGCGCGACAAGAGCGCGTTCAACTCGGGAATAAATTTGGGGTAATCATCGGGGTGCACGACGATGTCGTCGATGAAAGGAGAGGCGTAGAGGCCGCGGAGGTTCTTGCGCAGGAGCGAGAAGCTTTCGCGTCGTATCGTCCAGTATTTTTTCGACTGTGCTTCGGTCCGCGCGATCTCGGTGCGCACCGGAAGTCCGTGGAGGAGCGCCCGAGCTTCCTCGGCCTTTTGCAGTGCTTCGTCGGCGGTGTCTTCGGCAAATTCGGCCATGAGGACGAGCTTTGGCACGCCGCCCGTGAGCACCGCCCACATTTCGGGAATGAAGGCCAGCCCGAGCGAGAGCATTTTCCTTAAGCCGAGCTGCGAGAGGATTTGCGGCAGGAAACGCACCGCCAGCTTGAAGGTCTGATCGTCGTAGCTTTCGAAGCTCTCGGGGCCGTAGCGCATCACGCGGTGCACGATATCCGGCAGCACCTCGATGTCGGAAAGAAAGATGACGAGCATCGAGCGGTGCGTCTTGGTCCTCACGAGATCGAGCGTCGCCGAGGTCACGATACCGAGCGTGCCCTGGGAGCCGCAGATGAGCTGGGTGAGGTCGAACGTGTGCTTCGTTCTGTCCACGACGTCCCACAGCGCGTACCCGGCGGAATTCTTCGTCACGTTCGGTCGCGCCGCGGCTATCTCCGCCTGATGCGCGTCGATGAGTTTGTGGACCTCACGGTAAATATGCCCCTCGAGCGTTTGCTCGCGCTCTTTGGCAGGCAGCTCGTGCATCGAAAGCGGCCTGAAGGTCGCGCGCGAGCCGTCGGAGAGGACGACGTCGAGCGTGCGGATGTATCGATTGGTCTTGCCGTAGCGCAGGGTGAGCTCGCCGCCGGAGTTGTTGGCGACAATACCGCCAATAGCGCACAGCTCGCGCGAAGCCGGGTAGGAGGGAAGTAGCATCCCTCGCTTCGCAAGCGTGGCTTTTTCAAAATCGCGGTAGAGGACCCCCGGCTCGGCGGCGGCGAAGTCTTTGCCGATCTCTCCCATATGGTTCATGTATTTGGTGAACACGAGCGCGATGGAATCGGTCAAAGGTCCGCCGCCCATGTCGGTGCCCGCCGAACGCGCGGCCAAAGAAATATGTTCGCCGCTCTGTTTCGCATCGTGCACGAACCTCACGACCGCCGCGACGTCGTCCGCGTCCTTGGGAAAAACAACCAGTGCGGGCCGACGCTCGAAAATGCTCGTGTCCCGGCTGTATTTTGAAAGTGTCGCGTCGTCGTCCGCGCAGTCGCCCTTGATGAGAGGCTGGATGCGGTCTCGAAGAGCCATGTCTTGATTATATCTTGAAAAACAAGAAGGCCGCCTTGTGTGGCGGCCTCCGCTGCTCTTCAAAAAATGTTCTTATGCCGGGCACAGGCCCAAATCGATCAAACACTGTCGGATCTCGTCGACGGCTGCGAACGGTGAGATCTCGCGTTTGTAGCAATCATCAACAGTTTCATGCGCGAACCTGACATAGTCGTCGACCTTTTGCGAGGATGTTTGGCCGATCTTTACGACAAGCTCTTCCACCCAGGTCTCGACGAGGGCCCTAACCTTTTGCCGACTGTGCAGCCACAGGGCCTCGATCTCCTCTTCGGTTTTCGTCAACGGACGCGGCATGTAGCCTCTCGCCTTAGGGTTTAGATCTGCATGGATCGTCATCGCCACAACTCCCTGGCCGGAGGAATTCCAACCACTAAAATTATGCAGTAATTACATGCATAACGCAAACACCGGTTCGAATACGTCCTACAATAGAGGAAATGAAGCACACGACTCGCGGACACGCACATCACATAATGATCAGCTACCCCGTCACGCTATGGCAGCGTTTCTACGCCATCGTGCTCGGGCCGTTGGTCGTTGTCGGGCTCATGGGGCTCGCGTTCTACTTCTATCCCATCCTCATTCCGACGGGACAAGCGGTCTCATTCGACACGATACTTCTCGCCGCATTCGACACCTGCGTGCGGCTCACCATTGCGTATGTTTTCGCGGTCGTCGTCGCCATTCCGCTCGCGCTCCTCGTCACGTCCAATCGGTTCGTTGAGGCGATACTCTTGCCGGCGTTCGACGTGCTCGAATCTGTGCCCATCCTCGCGCTCTTCCCGGTCGTCATCATGCTTTTCATCCGCTTCGGGAATTTGAACGGAGCGGCCGTCTTCATTCTCTTCCTCTCGATGCTCTGGAACATCGTCTTCACCGTCGTCGGCGGTCTCAAGATAATCCCGCGCGACATCATCGACGCGGCGCACATTTTCGGGTTGAAGGGATTCGAGTTCATTCGCCGCCTCGTGCTCCCCGCTATTTTTCCGCAGCTCGTGACAGGCTCCATCCTCGCGGTCGCGCAGGGATGGAACCTCATCATCGTCGCGGAAGTGCTGCACACGTACATTCCGGGCGGAACCTCGGCGCAGGACCTTTTCGGCGTCGGGTCTATTCTCGTTTCTGCCGCGGCTAACGCGCAGAACGGAGTATTCCTCGCGTGCGTCTTCGTGATGGTCGTTCTCATCGCGCTCCTCAACTTCTTCGTCTGGCAAAGGCTTCTGCACTACGCGCAGCGTTTCCGCTTCGAGTGATACGATATGCCCGTCATCGAATTCAAGAACGTGGGGATGATCTATCCCGAAGAGACGCGTCCCGCGTTGCGTAACGTGACGTTCTCCGTTGCGGAAGGGGAGTTCATCTGCCTTGTTGGTGCCTCCGGCTGCGGCAAAACGACCATGTTGAAGCTCATCGCCGGGCTGGAGCGGCCGACGGAGGGGGCCATAACGAAGCCGGAACATATCGCAATGGCGTTCCAGCAGGGCGCACTCTTTCCCTGGCTCACTGTCTTTGAGAACGCGGCGCTCGGGTTGCGGCAAAAAGGGGCGAACGAAAGCGAGGTCTCGCGTGTCGTCGAAAAGGAATTGCGCGCGATGAACATGCATGCCTATCAGGCGAAATATCCCGCCGACCTCTCCGGCGGGCAGCGGCAACGTGTTGGCATCGCCCGTGCTCTCGCCGTCGATCCGCAGGTGCTTTTGCTCGATGAACCCTTTTCCGCGCTCGATCCCAAGACGACCGCGGAGCTGCACGACGACCTCATCGCCATCTGGCGCGAAACGAAGAAAACGATAGTCATGGTCTCGCACCTCATCGAAGAGGCGGTCTCACTCGCGGACCGTGTCATCCTCATGCGCGACGGCACCGTGGACGCCATCTTTCCCGTAGACCTTCCGTATCCGAGGCGCGAGAGCGAGAACTTCCATCACGATGTCATGCGCATCCGCCGCGAATTCTTCAGGTAAATGTAAAATCAACTTGACCCCGGCGCGTCGCTCCGTATGATGGCCCCACATGCGCGAATATGTCGAGAATCAGGTACAGCGCTTGCGAGAGCGCTCCAAAGCGACCCAGGAAGAACTCGCTCACAAAGTGGGCGTGAGCAGGCAGACCATCATCGCCATGGAAAAAGGCAACTACACCCCCTCGGTCGCGCTTGCGCTCAAGCTCGCGCGCTTATTCAAGCGACCGGTCGAAGATATATTTTCAATACGGTATGACTCGTAGCATGTTCTTACAATTCATCGCCGCGCTTGCGCTCGTCGTCATCGGCGCGTTTCTCATCAACCCGTTCCATCTGTGGATGCCGAGCATGGCGCACGTCGCAATGCTCGCCGCTGCCGTAGCCGTCTTCGGCGCGCTCGCGGTATTCGTGCTCGCCGAAGGGCAAGGGGACGAGCGCGAGGAAGCCCATAAGATGCTCGCTGGCCGCGCCGCGTTCCTCGCGGGGGGCGTCGCGCTCATCATCGCGATACTCTTCGAAGGGTCTCACGGCGAGCCCGATCCGTGGCTCGTATTCGCGCTCATGGTCATGGTGCTCGCCAAGGTAGGTGCGCGACTCTGGAGTTCCTTGTATCGCTGATATCCACATTGTCCAATGTAAAGTGAGCTTGACATCGCCAGGCGCCGCACTACACTCGATGCATTAGCATTTCAATCATATACGTATGACAACGACACTTATCGGATGGATCGTCGCAGCGATAGTTGTTATCGGCGGCGGGTACCTCCTTATCCAGCACAATGAGAATTATTCTTCGAACGACGCAATGATGCACGAGCAAAGCGGCGACATGATGGCGTCCTCGTCGGATCACATGATGGGAACGTCGTCCGACGAAATGATGGGAACTTCCTCGCACGACATGATGGGAACTTCGTCGCATGACATGATGGACGTCTCGGCTTCGACTTCGGAGGGAGTCATGATGCACTAAATGCTCCTCTTTCTCATCTCATTCATCGCCGGGGTACTTACGGTCTTAGCGCCGTGCGTCCTGCCGCTTTTGCCGGTCATCGTCGGCGGCTCCTTGGCGCAAGGCGGCAGGTGGCGCGCTTACACGATATGTTTTTCGCTCGGCGTTTCGGTCATCGTCTTCACGTTGCTCCTGAAAGCTTCTACGATATTCATCAATATCCCGCAGACCTTTTGGGAATGGTTCTCGGGTATCATCCTCGTCCTCTTCGGGCTCGTGATGGTCTTTCCGTCGCTGTGGGACCGTCTGGGCTTCGTCAACCTGATGAACCGCAGCTCCAACAAGCTCCTTGCGGAAGGGTACCAGCGTAACTCTCGCGTGGGCGACATGATCATGGGCGCGGCGCTCGGCCCGGTCTTCTCGAGCTGCTCGCCAACGTACTTCGTCATCCTCGCGACGGTCTTGCCTCAGAGCTTCGCTGCCGGCTTCCTCGACCTCCTCGCCTACGCGGTGGGGCTTTCCGGTTTTCTCTTCATCATCGCGCTCGCGGGACAGAAATTGGTAGACAGGCTCGGTGTGACGATAAACCCGACCGGCTGGTTCCGCCGCGGCATCGGCATCCTTTTTATCCTCATAGGACTTTTGGTCGCCACAGGCGCTGAGGCGAGCGCGGAAGCGTGGCTCTTGAACCACGGTTTCGACCTTGGCGGCGTCGAGGAGCAACTCCTCGGCGCGCAAAACAGCACCTCATCGAGTGTCACGACCACGTCGACCTCGACAGCCCTTCTCTCGCCGAGCGAAAAGGCGATGGTGTACAAGAAATCTCCCGAACTCGCTTCGATAGACGGCTACATCAACACCAACGGCAAGCCGATAACGATAGGGCAGTACAAGGGCAACGACGTCGTTCTGGTGGATTTCTGGACGTACTCCTGCATTAACTGCCAGCGCACCATCCCGTACCTCGAGGCGTGGTACAAGAAATACGCGCCGTACGGGTTCGTCATCATCGGTGTTTCTACTCCCGAATTCGCGTTCGAACATGTGTACGACAATGTCGCGAATGCAGTGAAACAATTCGGCATCACGTACTTGGTCGTTCTCGACAATGAGTACGGCACGTGGAACGCGTTCAGCAACGAATACTGGCCCAACGATTTCCTCGTGGATATCGACGGCTACATCGTCTACAACCATGCGGGCGAAGGCGACTACGACGGCGCCGAGGCCGCCATCCAAAAGGCGCTCATCGAACGCGCCGCGCGTCTCGGCCTTCCAACGCCGGATTTCAACGCAACTTCGACGACGCCGAGCAACATGATCCCGATAAACTTCAACGGCGTGCAATCGCCGGAGACCTACTTCGGTTCGGAGCGCAACGAGTATCTGGGCAATGGGCAGCCGGGCATAAGCGGCGTGCAAAATTTTGACGAGCCGCAACAGGTGGACCTCAACACGCTCTATCTGGTAGGGCAGTGGGATATCGAGGACCAGTACGCCCAAACGGGAAGCGACGTCGGCGGTTCCGTTGGCTCCGACCGCGTTGACTACAAATATGACTCAAAGAATGTTTATTTCGTCGCTGGTTCTGCGACAGGCAAAGCCATTCCCGTCGAAGTCTTGCTCGACAGCAAGCCGCTCGACGCGTCGGTGGCGGGGAAGGACGTGTATTTCAAAGACGGGATGAGCTACGTAGACGTCAATGAGAACCGTCTTTATGACATCGTCGCCGGCAAGGATTACGGCGAACACTTCCTCGAGTTCGTCATCTCGCAACCGGGGCTTCAAGCCTACACGTTCACGTTCGGCTGACACGCGTCAAGGCGACGCCTTGACGCGTTCTGCATAATAGAGTCGGGCCTCTCTCAACATTCGAGCAGGAGTTGCTTGAGATTGGATCTCGAAAACCTCGTCCGCAAGGAGCGGGCGCAAACGATGATTCGCACTTTGGTAAACGCCGAAACTCCCGTAGGGGTATTCCACCAACAGTTGTTCCAACTCCTTCATATTTTTGACAACGCCCTCTTTCCAACCGGCTTCGTACAATTCGGCCGGATTGCAGTGGATATATTGTAGTGCGTACTGAAAATATCTATCGTCGCCCACGAGGCGCGAACGGAACGGTTTGGTGAAAAGTCCGCCGACCCTCGTTTCTTTGATATTAAAGTACATTGTGTACGCCGTTCCAAGTTTTTGCATGAAACGCGAGATTCCCTGTTCCCGTTTTTCTTTGACTAACAAATGAAAGTGATTGGGCATTAGGCAAAATGCACCCAAAGACACCAGAGTTTCTTGCCGTGGAATATTCAAGACTTCACCCAAGGACGGATTTCTCAAGTTACTTCGATGGATCGGTCGAGGGGAGTTACAAAGATACAATAGTTGGATAAACCGTTCGTAGTCCCGTTTGCTTACGAATGTTTTCCTTTTTTCGATCCCGCGCGAATAGCAGTGATACCACTCGCCGACGGCAAAGTGACCCCGATTCATGGATTGATTTTATACGAAGGCTTTTTTGGAAGCCCCCTGCGTCAAGGCGTCGCCTTGACGCAGGGGAAGACCCTTACGTTGGGGGAAGACTTGTGCACAGGGTTACGCACCGGTAATCCACGGGCTTTTCAGACGAGTTACCCACCTATTGACGTAGGTGGCGAATCTTTTTGCCGTGCGATTTCATGATAGCCTCAGGCGCAATAGAGGATTGCCTTAATTTCTTGGCAATTTTTATCCAGCAATTTTATAAATTTTTTTCATTTATCTATGAAAACGAATAAATATCTTATCGCCTCAGCCATCATCTCCTCGGCGCTCCTTATTCTTCCGGCGCTAGCGTCCGCAGACACGATTGGCCCTATTACTTTTGAGCCTTCCGCTCCTACTTACACCGTTGGCAATATAAACGGCCAAAATGGTTGGTCGATGACGGGCGCTTATGATGTCGCGGTTTCCGATAATTCAACGATCTCTGGTGCCCCCGCGAGTTTTGCGACCCAAAGCCTTCGCATATCCAACGCAGTAACCAGCGGCAGTTTTGGTGACCAGACGTTTGCCCCGCCGCTAACTAATGCGGCAGGGGAGAGCAACGCCGATTTGGGCGGTTTCCCAAGCGGACCGCTCCAGGCCCACTTCGAATCTCAGTTCGACATATATGCGATTCCTGACAGCATCGGTGACGTCATGTCAGTTTCGCCCGATCGCGGCGATGGTGCGCGTATGAGCTATTTGCGTTTCGACAGCGAAGCCGACGGTATCCACGTGTACTTCGATGACGTGACCGACCCGACCCATTCTAATAACGAAGATACTTTCAACGAGTCTCAAATTGCACTTCTAAGTTCGGGCGTGCCGCACACGGTCAAGTTCTCGATGGATTTCTACGACGGTCCTGATAACGATGTCGTGAATATATACATCGATGACCATCTGATGGCGACCGGCACGAGCTGGGAAGACTACTATCTCTACGATTCGGAATCCAACCCCGGATTCTCGAATGATCACAGCCGCGCCGTGCGCACGATGCTTTTCCGTGCCGGAGGAGCTGCGGTTCCAGCCAACTTAGACAAAGGATTCCTGATCGACAATTTGACGCTCGCTTCGGGCCCGATCCCTGCGAGCTCGCCGTCAGAATGCACCCCAATCAATCTTGTGAGCGACACCTCGACCTTTACTGGTGGTTGGACCAACGGAACCAATGTAAAAGGTGGGGTAGCCGTCACGAATGATGCATCGGGCCTCAATCCCTTGAATTACACCGACACTGGCAACTTCGTGACCTCGATGCTCGCGAACCTCAGCCCCACTGGCTTCACGCTCGTTCCTGGGCCGTGGACTGACCCTTCAAGTGGTTCATTTGCGGGTTCGGGCGCAGCATGGATATCTGATATCGCTGCGTCCCCGGGAGATTCGGGAGGTGAAGGAGCCGGCACCGAAGATCAATGGAGGCTCTTCCAGAAAGACTTCAATGTCCCTGCTGGCGCGACCGTTAGCCCCATAACCATCTACTACACTGCGGACAATGCTGTGAGCGTGTACTTCAACGGCGTATGGATAGGCGACACCAATCCCGACCTCGATACTTATGCGGCAACGCCGGGTTCTTTGCCGTCGGTCTTCGGCAATACCTACAGCGCGACGTTCACACCTGTCGCCGGGCAAACCAACACGCTCTCGTTCGTCGTCAGGAACTCTTCCTACCCCGGCTCCGTCAATCCGACGGGACTCCTCTACAGCGCGCAGGGGCAGTATTGTTTCGCGCCTCCTCCGCCACAAGACGGTGCAGTGCACATCTTCAAGTTCGTGGACGGCGTCCAAGCGACTACAGCCAGCGTCGGCAGTGTCTCGTTCCCGATGTTCACCGCCACGTATAACGCTCCATTCACGCTCGGGCCCGGCGGATGGAATCCCGCCACGCCGGATGTCGATTACGAAGCATCAACCAACGTTATTCCTGCAAATTCGACCTACACCGCAAATGAGGACACGACGACGAGCTTGGTAGGCCCTGGGCCAGAGTGCGACGGCGTACATCCGTACGTCCTCGTCGGGTACTCGACAGGCAGTACCTTGCAAGACGCAGAAAACGCTTCTCAGTCCTCGACGCCGCCGACCGTAACGATCAATGGCAATCAGTACATCATCGTGTGGAACAAGAGCTGTACTGTTACCCCACCCGCGACGCTCAAAGTCCATATTGAAAAGTACCTCGACGGAAAGCCTGCCACAGCCGAAAGCGCCAGCAATTACATCTTCCCCATGACGGCCACATGGCAAACCGCCAACCTCAACGGTGGCGCGCAAACGAGCGGACCGTACACATTGGGTACCGGATGGGGCGGGGCGACCGGCTACTTCGCGGACACCGCGCCGATGCAAGCGCCCGCAGATTACGTAACATCAGAGATCACGAGTGACATTGACCCCTCAAGCCAGGTCGTGCCGTCTATAGAATCCTGTTCGCCGGGCAAATACTACTTCGACGGGTACAGCACGAGCCCGATGAGCTTCGACGATGCCGCAACGGCAGCTACGACCACGACGCCCATCCAGTTCTCGCAGATAACCACCGATCAGTACGTCATCGTGTGGAATGATTTCTGTCCGACGACCGCAACCCTCACTATCACCAAAGAAACGAACGGCGGGAATGGAAGCGGGACGTACAACTTCACCAGTGATATTCCCAACCACCCGAGCTTCAGCATCACGACGACTAACCACTCGGGCAGCGTGACCTTCGACGATGTTGCGCCGGGCATCTACAACGTCACCGAGGTGAACCTTCCCAAGGGCTGGACCGAGACGGACAACAGCTGCACCGCACTGCCTGTCGCCGCAGGGGACAACATCAATTGCATCATCACCAACACCAGCAATAAGCTCCTGGGCTCCATCCGCGGCACGAAGTATGAAGACCGCGACGGCGACGGGACGCTCAAGGATGGCGATCACCACAAACTCTCCGGCGTAACCATCTTCCTCGATGCCAATAATAACGGCCAGCTCGACAACGGTGAGACGTCGCTGACGACCAACAAGCAAGGCTTCTATGACTTCACCGGACTTGTCGCAGGGACGTACCACGTCTGCGAAGTCGTACCGAGCGGCTGGACGCAAACGTATCCGAAGACCGGCGGCGGCTGCTACACGGTCACCTTGAGCGCGGGACAGAATGCCAAGAAGAAAGACTTCGGTAACTTCAAGCCCGGCACCATCTCGGGTATGAAGTACAACGACGCCAACGGCAACGGCAGGAAAGATAACGGCGAGACCGGACTTGAGGGTTGGACAATCGTTCTCCACGGCCCGCACGGTCAGACGCAAACGACAACGACCGGTTCCGACGGCAGCTTCTCCTTCACCGGGCTTGCGGCCGGAACGTACACGCTTACCGAGGTGTCGCAGACAGGCTGGACCCAGACACAGCACCCGGGTTCCATCAAAGTTCAATCCGGCACGAACGCCAAAAATGAGAATTTTGGCAACACCCAACACCCCAAGAAAGGCAAGGGTTCTGATGGCGACAACGACTGGGACGACAACGGCCACGGCAACAACGGCTTCGGGAATTTCGGGAACAATGGCTACGGCGGCAACGATCATTGATCGTTCCGTTTTGGCAAAACACCCCGCGTAGGCGGGGTGTTTTGTGTTATAGCGGCGTGACCGTCAGCGCTTCCAGCGTGTGCGGCGGGGCAAGTGAGTTGGTGCTCCATGTTTCGATGCCTGCTGTTCCCGTCGGCGAGATATCCGGAATGGTTTCCGAGAGTACCTTATTGCCGTCCTGGTAACAATTGGCGACGTTGCCTTGGACGGAAGCGCCGTGCTTCGCATCCTTCCACGGCTCATAGGCGCGTATCGGCAGATTGGGCGACGTGCCCAGGAGCGTAGACTTGCCGTTCTGAACTTCGTACATTTGCACGAACTGTCCGTAGCGCGAGAAGGCGCAGGAAATGAAATCGGCGTCGTCCGCGAAACGCACGAGAAGCGAGAACGTGTCGACCGGACCCCAGTAGAGCGTCGCGTCGACGCGATAATCTTTCCAGTCCTTGCCGCCGGATAGGTAGGCCATCGAACCGTTGGTCGTGTTTGGGACAGGACCTGCGGACACGCCGTTTTGGGTGAGGTCGAATCGGCCGAACTCTTTGTACCAGTCACCGACGGAATCCGGCGTGAGCGCGAGCGTGTAGGGAAGCGCAATGGGCACGACGGGCGCCGCAGCTACCGGAGTGGGCGGCGGCGGTTCGACCCAGCGATCGTGCGCGGCTGCCGTCGTCTCCAACTTCACGTCGTCCACGTAAATGGTGCCGGGGTTGTCGGAGCTGATGGAAAATCCCGTGATGGGGCGTATCGCTTGCCCGTCGGGCACGAGATTTTGGAGCGGAATGGTCGCAACATTCCACGCTCCAGCGGTGAGTGTGCTGCTCGCCGTGTACCAGCCGATGGATTGGCGGCCAAGCGTGTTGCCGAACGTGTCGTACAGCGAAATGTAGAGATTGCCGACGTTCTGATCGGGGTAGACCGCAAGGGAAAGCCCCTGGTACGCGGAGACGTCTATGTCGCTTGCGTCCACCCGCACTCCCGACCACTGTTGCAAGAACTGCACCTTGAATGAGTGCGAGCCTTCATACGCCTGTTCGGTCGAGTTCCAATCCACGTTGGCACCCCACGAC
Source organism: Minisyncoccota bacterium (assembly GCA_035500505.1). Classification (GTDB taxonomy): domain Bacteria; phylum Patescibacteriota; class Minisyncoccia; order Phycocordibacterales; family UBA2100; genus UBA10103. The sequence goes on along the minus strand of DATJXE010000004.1, from coordinate 85,698 downwards.
CAGTCGGCGAAGGCGAGCGGCAGCGACTCCTGGTAGAAATAGTCGCCCGTGAAAGAAGGACGGTCGCTTTGCGTCTTAGTCGTGGAAGCGAACGGATCCTTCGATGCGTTGTACTCAATGCCGACCGCTGCCGCACCCGCAGTGCGTATGGGGTTATATAGATACGTAAGAACCCCGATCGCGATGACGTAGAGGAGGAACGCTGCGCCCACGGCTGCCCAGAAAAATTTCCAAAACTTATCCGGGTGCGTCATACGTTCATGATGCTGACAGGGGCTTTATAGCCCGATTTGTATCAGGACGCCAGTGTCTGATACGATTGCTAAAGAGCGTGGGTGCATGAGATACCTTCACGCGAGGGTCACCCGTTCTTGCGTAGGGTTATACATCTTATTAAACATACATATGCATTTCTTGTCGTTCATGGCGGCCGCAGTGCTCTCTGTCGGCGCGCTCTTCTTTGGCGGACACTTCGGCTGGTCCCAGCCTTCACCGACTCCGGTACAACAGACGCCGAGTGTTATCATCTCGAGCCAGCATTCCGGTTCGAATACTTCCAATAATACGAAGCAGCCTCCCAAGCATTCGTCGGGCGGCACGTCGGGTTCGACGACCTCCACGTCTACGGCGACCACAACGAAACCGACGCCCCCGCCTCCGCCGCCTCCGCAAAATCCTCCGCCGAGCACGTCGCCAACGAGCACGCCGCCCGCAACGTCTTCGGGCGAAATTTATCTCACCGCATACACGACCTCCTACGCTGCGGGCGATAACGATCCTGCGGGAAGTATCATCACTTACATCAGCGGCATCGAAGGAAGCGCCGGCGGCACCGGCACCTACCAGGCTCCCATCACGCTCGCCGTCGGCTACGTCGGCGAAAAGCCGGACATTCCAGCCGGGACGAAGTTCTACATCCCCAACGTGCGGCGCTACTTCATCGTGGCCGACACCTGCGCCGAATGCCACCAAACGCCGAAGGGCGTGCAGGTCTGGGTGGACATGTACGCGGGCGACTATTCCGGCAAAGGGGTGCTCGCATGCGAGGACACCATAACCGGCAACTACACCATCATCGAGAACCCGAGTCCGACCTACGCGGTCGTTCCCGGCTCGCTCTTCAACGGCACAAGCTGCACTGCGCAGTACGGCAATACGCCCACGCATTAGTCTCTCTCGTTCCTTATTGCGAAGTCCCCGGGGCGGCATGGTTTTGCCGTCGGGTAATTTTCTGCTGAAAATTCCCTGCCTCTCGTGCCGACGCACTCCGAGACACGGCAAAACCATGCCGTCCCGGGGACTTCCGCTACGTTTGTAAGTCGCTGCTTTCCGAAAGCGAGAGCATCCCCGACGTGCTCGGAGACGACGACGTCGACAAGTCCGGGAGGGGCGAAAATGACGGGAGAAAATCCAACACGGGCTCGGGGCTCTCGCCGAGGGCGGAGAAGTAGAAACGCTGCGTCTCGCCGATCTTCGAGAACTTGTTCCAGCCCGAGCCCGTGCCTTCGAGCGCGCGGATGAGGCCCCGCATGACCGTGTAATAGAGCAGCTGGCGGTACACGAAACGCTGCAAGGGGACATAGGCGAGCATCCGCACGCGGTCTTTCTCGCGCCAAACCCCGACCGCCGCGTACGAAACGTCGAACGCGGTGAAGAGCAGGAACGGCAGGACGAGACCGTGCCAGTCGCTCACGAGGAGGCCGATGACGAGCGAAAGATCGGAGAAAGGATAGGTGAGCGGCAGCAGGGTGTTGAACACGATGATGTTGGGCAGCACGATGAGGCTCATGCTCGAAAGCGGGTGCTCGATGACGACGCGCTTGTGTTTCCAGAAGCATTGCAGCGTGCCGTAGACCCAGCGGAATCGCTGTTTGAGAAAGTTCTTCACGGTGTGCGGCGTTTCCGTGTAGGCGACGGCTTTCTCTTCGTAGACGACCTTCCTGCCGGCGCGTAGGAGCGTGAGCGTCATGTCCTGGTCCTCGACCAGGGTGTCGGTGCTGAAACCGCCGGCTTCGAGCACGAATCGCTTGTTCCACGCGCCGGAAGGTCCCGGCACGACGCCTATCGCGCCAATGGTCGAAAGCGCGCGCTTGTTGATGTTCTGGCCTATCGCATATTCGAGCGTCTGCAACATGTCGAGGACGCGCGCGCTCGCGGTCGTACACACCTTGCCCGCGACAGCGCCCACCTCGGCGTCCTTGAAGTGTCGCGCGAAATACGAAAGGGTCCCTTCCTCGATGACCGCGTCGGCATCGAGCACCGCGCAGATGTTGAACTGCGCCGCTTCGAGTCCGTGGTTGAGCGCGCTCGCTTTTCCGCCGTTCTCGACTTGCAGAAGCCTGATGGGTTCGTCCGGATGCGCCGCCATGGCTTCGCGCACGACGCCGCCGGTCCCGTCGGTCGAGCCGTCGTCGATGACGATGACCTCTTTGGGCTGGTAGTTGGAGTGCAACACGCTTTCTATCGTCGCGCGGATGTTCTCTTCTTCGTTGTACGCGGGAATGAGCACCGAGATCCCTTCTCCCATGTCTTCCGGGTCGCCGATCTTGGCCAGCCGCTCCTGTCGTTTCGCCCACGCGAGAAGTCCCAAGAGGGCGGCGCAGCGTATGAGCACGATGAAGAGGGCGAGCCACATGATGGCAGAGAGGCCGTCGTGCAGGGCGGGGAAGAGGTTGATGTAGGCGAAGGCGAAGAGTTGTCCTATCCACGTGAACGCGAAGGGATGAAGAACGGGCGCATTGAAGAGCGCGTTGTGCTGCAAGACGGCGACCGAGCGGCTCTCGATGGCTTTTCGCGTCGCGGCGTCGGCGATGCCTGCGCCAGCCGATGCGGAACCGCCGTTGAGGATGTTGCTCTTCAATTGGAAGCGTATGAGCGCCGTGCGAGTGAGGGAGCCGAACGTGCCGGTGATGAGGTACGGGTCGAGGTCGCCGTCTTTGTAGAGGAACCACTGCAATTGCGACACCTGGCCCTCGGTCGTCGCGTCGGTATCGCCCTGCTGGAGCGGTTGTGTGAGCGCGAGCTGCGCGGGCGGCGTGAGAAGTTCGGAAAGCGGCACGATGGTGTAGCCGCTCTTACGGATGGTCTGGACTATCGCATCCATCGCTTCCGCGGTCTGGGGCCGCTCGTGCAGAAGCAGGATGTGCCCGTTGGGGGAACTCTTGAGTGCGGCGATGACGCCCGACTCAACGTCCTCTTTTGTGTCGGCCTTCCAATCGTTGGGGTCGATGTCGGCGCCGACGGGGTTGTAACCGTTCTCCATGGCCCACAAAATGTCCTGTGAGGGCGGAAGGTAGGGATTCATGGTCGGGTCGGTGCCCACGCCAAGGAGGTATGGCGGCCGATAAAAGAACGACGACGCGCCGGTGATGCGCGATATCAGGAATTCGGTCGCGTGCAGTTCGAGCGAGAGCCGTGTGGCCGAAGACTCGACGTTGTCGGAGCCGGTGAAGGACTGATTGCCGATAGTGAATCCTTCCGTCGCCGCCTCGTGGACGATGTTGGGGTGCATGAAAACATTCTCGCCGATATAGAAGAAGGTCGCCGGCGCGTTGTCTTTCTCAAGCGTCGCCATCAGGGATTGCGAAATACCCGGCTGCGGGCCGTCGTTGAAAGTGATCGCGATCTTGTGATCGTTGGCGGAGCTGTAGTAGTAGTGATACGAATCCGCGGCTTCGGCGTAGGTGAGCGCGGGGCGCTGCGGGCTTTCGAAAAAGACGCTGACTGCGAGGAACACAAGACCCAAGAAAGTGATGGACGCGAACGTGACGGCGAAGACGCGGATGAACAGCTTGCGCCGTTTCGATGTGTCTAAAAAAATCGGCATACGCAAGAAGTTATGCGTTGCCGAGTCGGGAATGTAATAAAGAAAAAGCCGTAGCCATAGATGGCTTGGCTGGTTCCCATTATGTTCTACGTGCGCGCACGCTCGTAGTTGCATTGATTGTATGCCCCCTCATCAGAACTTCAAGGTTTTTTCAGGGGATTACGACCTGTGGATAAAGGAGATATCCGCGGGTTGCGACTTGTATAATAAGGACACGTGCGCGCCGCTCTGAAAAGGGCGGGCATGGCTTTTCCGAGTTGAATGTAGGGGAGTGGGAAGGGCCCAAAACTCTGGGAACCAGCCGAAGGCTGGAGTGTTCGGGCCCTTCTCGCGCCCTTACGCGGCTTATATAAAAGAAAAAAGTTCCTTAGAAAGGAACTCGCAACGCCTGCAACGTAGCAGGCGTTTGACTTAGTGTCAACTTGTTACGGCATACGGGCCTGTAGTAGGATGCGCCCAGCTTTTGGTCACCTCGCGGCCTGGGAACTGCGTGTTTTCGCTTTGGTTATTAATCATTAGCCATAACACGTCCCCCAGGGATATGAGTACCACTACTATCGGTGCGGTAAAAAGCCGCATCGCCACGTTCGCCGTTTCCGGAGCGCTCTCGCTCTTGTTTATCAGTGTGCCTGCGACCGCGTTGGCGGCGGCATCGGGGAATGGCGCTGCCTCCATTACACCTTCACCTGTTGCTGCAGGAGCGAACCACCAGACATTCACCATCGACTTTTCTCAGAACAGTTCATCGCAGTTCTCAAATGGTTCGTATGTACGAATAACTATTCCCTCGGGATGGACTGCACCGAATTCTTCTAACGTATCCGTTGCGGTAGGGTCCGGAAGCGGTACTAACACTTGCAGCCCCGGAACGCCAACTTTCAGCGGTCAACAAATCACCATCGCCCAAACTTGTGGCCAGAACGATCATATTACTGTTACGTACGGCGTCGGTCAGTCGGTGACCGTTCAAAGTACGACGGGAACTGCTACGTTCACTACAGCCACACATGACGGCAGCGGTGGGTCCCCTTCAAACATTGCAATCAGTCCATCGGTTTTGGTTCAAAATCCGACTCGTTCGATTACGGCCGCAACAGTCGGTGGTGGGACGAGTACCACTACTACGCCGAGCGCGACGATTGCTGCGACCGTCACCGGCAATACGATCGGTTCGAGCGGTAATGACAACGACTGGCAGTCTACAAGTTGGCTCCTCTCGACTAATGGCGTCGGTACGGCCTCCTGCACGAACAATCCTAGTTCGACGATCGGGGCACAAACGGGCCTGACTGGGAACTTCAACATTACGACTCCAGCATCGACCGGAACCTACAGTCTCTACCTTGTCGCATACAGCGGCCAGAACTGCACCAACGAATCAGGAGAACTTCCGAGCAATACGTTCACCCTTAACAACGCAGTGGTAGTCAATCCTCCTGCACTGACGGTCACCATCAATCAGTCAGCGGGACAATCAGACCCGACGGGAGACTCACCGATCGATTTCACTGTTGTCTTTAGTGCACCAGTAACTGACTTCGCGACAGGCGACGTGACGCTTTCCGGCACCGCTGGCGCGACGACCGCCGTCGTCACCGGCACTGGCACGACGTACAGTGTCGCGGTTTCGGGTATGACTTCGAGTGGTACGGTCATCCCGAGCATCGCGGCGGGGATGGCACACGATGCATCCAACAATGCCAACCTTGCTTCTACAGCGACGGACAACACCGTCACGTACAACTTGCCTGGCGTTCCCTGTGCGCTCAATGCGGGCAATGACCTCTTCGCGAACCCATGCTTCGAGACCAGTACCACGCCGTTCAACGGCAGTGTTGGTGGCCCGGACAACTGGAACTTCTACAAAGATTCAAGTGTAGTCGGTGGGGGAACTTACCCCGCTGCTTCGTACTACTCCGGCACGAAGGCGGCCGAAGTACACATGACCGGCGGCACAGGACAAATACAGTGGAGCCCGAGTCCTGTGACGGTCACGTCGGGTCAGATCTACACGTTCAGCGACAAGTATATGTCCAACGTCGACACTGAGGTTGACGTTGAGTACATCGTCAACTCGGCGAATTCGATCTCAAGTGAATGTTCGGCCATCCAAGGGGATCCGAGCCATGTCGACTGCTACGAAGTCGTCTCCTCTTCAGTAAAACCTTCTCCGGGGAGCTTTTCGACCTTTTCCGCAGTCATCTCGCCGCCGCCCGGTGCAGTGCAGGCGAGCGTGTTCCAACTTCTTGACACCGTCGGCGGTTCCCTGACGGTGGACGACGCTTCCTTGAGCGAAGGTGTGACAAGTGGTCAGTACGACAACGGTATGGTCTCACTCACTTTCGACGACGGCTATCTCGACCAGTACAACGCCTCTTCCACTCTCAAGAACGCTCCCGGAGGTGCAATGCACGGGACGTTCTACATTATTCCGAACGACACGTTGAACTACACGTCGTACGTCGCTCCGGATTCTTCCTACATCTACATGTCACCGGCCCAAGTGCTTGAGATGCAAGCGGCCGGTCACGATATAGCGTCCCACACCGCCGACCACTGCGACCTGGTCGCACTCCAGGCCGATCCTAATTCCGCACTCGTAACAGGCCCTCAGGGGAACCCCGGAGTTGGTTGCCCCGATCACGCGCTTTCTGCGGCCACGACCTCACAAGCGGAAATAACGAACTCAAAGATTGAAATGCAGGCAATGGGAATTTCACCCGATGACAATCTTGCGTATCCCTTTGGCTCCTTCAATAGTACGAGCACAGCACAGGTTGCGGCTGGCGGTTTCTCGGCTGCGCGCACCATAGACGAAGGCTTCAACACGAAAAATACCGACCCGTATCGTCTCGTCGTCGAGGATCTCGATTCTTCGACACCTACGTCAACCATAGAGGCCTGGATACACACCGCACTCGTGAACAAACTGTGGCTTATTTTGGTCTTCCACCAAATAGAGGCGAACCCCGCAAACGATAACGACGTTTACGCGGAAACTCCGGCAACACTGCAAGACACGGTGAATTACCTCGCACAAAATGGGGCCTGCGTGCTCACTGTCTCACAAGTCTTGAATCACGCTCCGTGTGTGTTCCCAGACTTGACGCCGCCGGTTATTACCGCGCCCACGTCCGTTTCCGTGGTCGCAACAGCACTGCCGACTACGCCGGTCAACTTCACTGTCACAGCAATGGATAATGTCGATGGCACAGTAATTCCAGTCTGCACTCCCGCATCGGGCTCACCCTTCGCCCTCGGGACGACGACCGTCAATTGCACCGCTACCGATGCGGTGGGCAACTCTTCTTCCGCACACTTTGATGTCGGCGTTTACGACTCAGCGCCGGTCATTGCTGCTCACGCCGACGTCTCAGCCCCGGCGACTTCCGCAGCTGGTGCCAACGTTAGCTATGACCTTCCGACGGTGACCGACAACATCGACACGCTCGTCGCCAACTGCACTCCGACTTCAGGCTCACCCTTCTCGATCGGCGATACAGTAGTGACCTGCAACGCCGGTCCCGACTCGAGTGCCAACAACGCGACCCCGACCACGTTCACGGTGACGGTACAGGACACAGCTCCGGTCATCACTCTCTCCGGCGACAACCCGCTCACGCTCGAAGTTCACACGCCGTTCGTTGAGCCCGGCTACTCGTCCATAGACGCAGTTGATGGAGACCTCACCTCCTCGGTTGTCATTGGAGGTGACACCGTCGACAGCGAACACTTGGGAACGTATGTCGTTACATACACTTCTGAAGACTCCGCGCTCAACTCGACTTCGACTAGCCGAACGGTGCACGTCGTTGATACGACAAAACCTGTCATCACGCTCCTCGGCGACGCTAACGTGACGCTTGAGGTTGGTTCGACCTACACCGACGCTGGTGCGACGGCTTCGGACAACTACGACGGCGACCTTACGGCTTCGATCGTCACTAACAATCCGGTCAACACGGCAGTCATAGGCGACTACACAGTCACGTACGATGTCTCCGACTCAAGCAGCAACGCGGCTCTTCAGGTGACACGCACCGTACACGTGGTCGACACCCAGGAACCTTCGATCACACTCATCGGCGACAACCCGTACGTCATCGAAGCTGGTGCGACGTATACCGATCCAGGGACGACCGTCACTGACAACTACGACACCGGACTTGTCGCAACAAACGACTCTGCGACGTCCGTCAACACCGGGGCGGTAGGGGATTACACCGTTACGTACAACGCTCAAGATTTGAGCGGCAACGCGACCACAACGACCCGCACGGTCACCGTACAGGACACCGTTGCACCGTCGGTAACGATCGATCCAGTAAACGGTCCGACGAATGCGAACCCGACGATTACCTTTAGTGCCACGGATGCGACACCATTGACGCTCACTTGCGCAGTCGATGACCAAACACCTGGCCCGTGCACGAGTGGCACGACTTTCGCCCCCACACTTTCGACTGGTTCGCACACAGTGACCGTCAGCGCTACCGACCAGGGCAACAACACGACTTCAGTAACTTCGAACTCGTTCGATGTTGACGCCGATGCGCCTGTCATTACTGCTTCCGTACAGCCGAGTGATGTGCTCAACGCCGCGACCGTCGGGGGCGCGCAGGTGGTCTACGACGTTACCGGCGCGTCCGATGTCGAGTGCGATTTCGACGGCGGCACACCCGCAGCGTGCCCATCCTCGCCGATAGACGTCTCAGGTTTCTCTGAAGGCTCGCATTCCTTCGACATATCGGCGACCGACGATGTAGGGAACAACAGCACACAATCGCTGTCCTTCAGCATCGACAAGACTGACCCGAGTGTCGCGATGTCTTCGACAGTATCAAGCCCGACGAACGCGTCGCCGATCCCAGTCAGCGTCGTCTTCTCAGAAGACGTTACGGGGTTTGATTCCTCGGACGTGGTCGTAGCGAACGGCACACTGGGCGACTTCACTGCGGTTGACGGCTCCCACTACACCTTCACTATCACTCCGGACAATGACGGCCCCCTTGATGTAACGGCTGATATCGCCGCAGGAGCCGCGACCGATGCGGCCGACAATGAGAACACCGCCGCGGCGCAGTTCTCTGTGACGTACGACCACAACGCGCCGAGCCTCACGGTCGCCCCGACGACACCGAACACGCCGACCATCAGTGGTACGACCGATGCCGATGCGACAATAAATGTCCACGTAAATGGCACTGATTACCCGGCCACTGTCGCGGGCGATGGTTCCTGGAGTGTGACGATCCCTGACGCACTTCCTGAAGGCGACCTTCCAGTCGTGGTGACGGCGACCGACCCTCTGACGAACACGGCAACGGTGAATACGACACTTCTCATCGACACAACCGCACCGGTTATCACGGTCACTGGTGCGAACCCGACCGACATCAACATCAACACTCCGTACGTTGACCTCGGTGCCACAGCGAGCGACAACGTCGACACCAGCGTGGCGGTCAATGCTGACACGAGCGCAGTCGACGTAGGCACGCTCGGCAGCTACACCGTTACCTACACCGCCACCGACGCAGCAGGCAACGTGGCGACACCAGTAACACGCACGGTCAACGTTAAAGACCTTGAAGCTCCTGTTATCACGCTTAACGGTGATGCTACGATGCACATCCCGACCGGTTCAACATTCGTCGATCCGGGAACAACTGCGACCGACAACGTAGATTCGTCAGTCGTGGTAGTTGTCGGCGGTGATACGGTTCCCGACCCGGCAGTGGCGGGTACGTACACGATCACGTACGACGCGACCGACGCAGCAGGGAATATTGCAACGCAAGCAACCCGCACCGTCATCGTCTCCGACCTCGCGCTCTCGGCGGAGCAGGGCGTGAGCCCGACGGATGACAGCGTCACCATCACGTGGACAACCTCGCACCCGGCTTCGAGCCGCGTCGTGTGGGGCACGAGCTCGGTTTCCGACGCTTCCTCGACCGAGGCGAAAGCGGGCGGTGACGACAACTACGGCTACCCCAACACGACCGTCGAGACCGACGACTCGCCGATGGTCACGAGCCACTCGGTAACCATCAGCGGACTCTCGTCCGGCACAACGTACTACTTCCGCCCCATCTCGCACGGCTCGCCTGAGACGGCTGGGGCAGAGGTGAGCGTCATCACTGAAAGCGCTCCCGCACCTTCGAGCGGAGGTGGCAGCCCAGGCGGGGGAGGCGGTGGCGGTTCGATCAGCACGTATTCGCAGTACGACCTCAACAAGGACGGCAAGGTGGATCTCCTCGACTTCAACCTCCTGATGACCAACTTCGGGAAGACAGGGTTCAGCGTCCCGGGCGACTTCAACAGCGACGGCACGGTAGACCTTATCGACTTTAACAGCTTCATGGTCCACTGGACCTCTTAGTATGAACAAAATAACAACGACTCTTCTCGCGACGGCGGCTCTGATGCTGCCCTCGCTCGCGCTCGCGGCGTCCTTCCAGCTGACGTCCTCGCAGACATCCGTAACGACCGGCCAGACAGTGACCGTGCAGGTCATCGCCACCCCGGGGAGCTCGGCCATCTACACGGCGAGCGCGCACCTTTCGTTCACGCCGGGTGTTCTTCAGGTGACGAACTTCACGTTCGCGACCAACTGGATGCCGGTGACGCAGAGCTCGTATAACTCGACCGACAACACGGGCGGCGCGCTCGTGAAGACCGGCGGGTATCCGGGCGGCTTCACCGCGCCGACGGCGCTCGGCACCATCACGTTCACGGCTGTCGCGCCGGGCACGGCGACCGTCTCGGCGACCAACGCGTCCGTCTTGCTCGATCAGAACAACACGAACGAAGTTTCCGGGACCCAGGGCTCGCTCTCGATAACGGTGACGGCTCCGAAGCCGGCGACGACCCCGACGACCGCCTCGACCACGAAGAAAACGACGGTCGCGACGACACAATCTTCGAACACGAACACGGCTGCGGTGAACAGCTCGAGCAGCACGAACGACAATGTATTCACTTCAGATCAGACCGCGGCAGTAGCCGCGCCGGAGGTCGCGGCGACCAACAACTCGGCATCGAATCAGGCCGCTGCGGCGGGACTTGCCGGAGTCGCGTGGTACTGGTGGCTCGTCCTCGTCCTGATCATCCTGGGCGGCGGATACTGGTACTGGGCCCGCAGACGATAAACCGTCTTACGTAACCGAAAGGGGAAAGAAGCGGCGACCGAATGGTCGCCGCTTCTCATTTCACCGCGCACGCGGCGATGAGTTGGTTGATGATACCGAGGGTCTCTTCCGGCCCGCTCGTCGCTTTCGTCCGGACGCCGGTTTTGATGACCACGAAATCGTTCCCGCCTTCGTAGAGCGCGTCGCCGACGTAGAGCATGTCGGCAGGCGCCATATTCAGGCGTTTCGAGAGCCATTCGATGCCGTACGCTTTGCTGATACCTTTCAAGGTCACGTCAATTGAAGTGGAACCGCCAATGTACACGTCGAATTCCGGAAGTTTCCGCGCGACGGTTGCCTGAAGCTTTCGGCGTCTCGAAAAATCCGGGTCCCAAGCTCTGCGCTCCGCGACAGGCGCGCCGATGCCGAGCGCGGTGAACGCGAAGTAACCTCGGTAATCGATGAACTGCTCGCCATACACCTTCGTGTTCGCAAGCGCGTTGGTCTCGCGAATCGCTTCCTCTATCGCGGCACGTATTTGCTGGAGCTGCGCGTCCGTAAATTCAAAGTGGTATTGCTCCTGCCAGTGGTCGACGTCGAACGCGAACGATTGGCCCGCATTCGAGGTGAACAGGGTCAGGCGAGAGAAGTCGGTGTCGCCGGAAAGCCGGGAGAGGACTTCCACCTGTATGCGTTCCAGACTTGCCGCCGTCATGATCGAGATGGGAAGAGTCGTTATCAGGCGCCCAAAGGCCTCCGCTATCGCATCCGAAACGGGTCGAAATGGCTCCGCCAGGGTGTTGTCGAGGTCAAAAAGGGCCACTTTCGGGCATTCCATCGTTAGAGGGTAGCACGAATGTCGCCTTTTGGGCGAAAAGTAAGGCTTTTCCACACATTTCTCCACAGAATTATCCACAGAACGTGGTACTATTGACAATACGGTCACTTTTATCGGATGAAAACCCGCGTCTTGATGTTCGGATGGGAATTCCCGCCTCACAATAGCGGGGGTTTAGGGGTCGCCTGCCAAGGACTCACGCGGGCTATGGCGGCGCGGGGCATCGACATCATCTTCGTGATGCCAAAGAAGCTCGACGTCAACGCGTCTTGGGCGCGTTTCGTGTTTGCGGATACGGAACTTGAGACTCGCGTCGTCAACTCGACCCTGAAGCCCTATGTTACGGGCAATGGCTACGCGCGTGCGTTGCACGACATCGGTATCTACGGCCGCGATCTCTTGAGTGAGGTGCGCCGCTACGCGCTCCTCGGCGGTCAGATAGCGAAAGAAGAGCAATTCGATGTCATCTACGCGCACGACTGGCTTTCGTTCGGCGCGGGCGTCGAAGCGAAGAGAGTTTCCGGCAAACCGCTCATCGTGCACGTGCACGCGACCGAGTTCGATCGCTGTGGCGGCCCGTTGGGCGTCAACAAAGACGTGTACGACATAGAAAAAGAGGGGATGGAAGCGGCCGATCGCGTCATCGCGGTCTCGCAGTACACCAAGGACATCATCACTCGTCACTACGGCATTCCGGATTGGAAAATAAAAGTCATTCACAACGGCATCGACGAGGCGACGCAGCCGCACGGTGCCGCGAGCCGTTTGCGACTGTCGTCGCTCAAGGCATCCGGCTACTCCATCGTGCTCTTTCTCGGACGCATCACGCTCCAAAAGGGACCGGATTATTTTTTGCGCGCCGCCAAGTCGGTCCTCATGCGCGACCCGAAAGTCGTCTTCCTCTTGTCCGGTTCCGGCGACATGGAACGGCAAATGATGGACCTCGCCGCGCAGCTCGGCATTTCCGACCGCGTGCTGTTTACGGGATTCCTCTCCGGCTCGGACCGGCACGAAGTGTACGCCGCCGCGGATCTCTTCATCATGCCCTCCGTCTCGGAACCGTTCGGCATCACGGCGCTCGAAGCGATGAAGACCGGCGCGCCCGTGCTCGTTTCAAAACAGTCGGGTGTGGCGGAGGCGGTCAAGCACGCGCTCAAAGTCGATTTTTGGGACGTCGACGAGATGACCAACAAGATATTGGGCGTCGTCAGGCACAAGGGACTCCGACAATCGCTCTCCGAGAACGGCCGCCGCGAGGTCGCGAACCTCACCTGGGAGGACGCGGCCGGAAAAGTGGAGAACGTGCTGCAAGAAACGCTCCTTTCAGGTGTACAATGAGCGAAAGAACCGTATGAAATCGGTATGTTTCTATTTCCAAATACACCAGCCCTATCGGGTAAAGAACTATCGCGTATTTGATATTGGCAATGACGCCGAATACTTCAACGATCGCGGTGAAGGCAACCTAAACAATCGCCGCATCGTCCAAAAAGTGGCTCAAAAGAGCTATATTCCGGCGACCAAGCTCCTGATAGAGCTTCTCAAACGGCACCCGGAAATGCGAGTTTCGTTCTCCTTCTCGGGGGTCGCTCTGGAGCAACTCGAGCAGTATGTGCCGGAGGTCATCGGACTTTTCAAGGAGCTCGTCAACACAGGCAGGGTAGAGATCTTGGGGGAGACCTACTACCACTCGCTCGCGTTCTTCTACTCGCCGTCGGAATTCGAGCGCCAGGTTGGAAAACACCGCGAGACCATTCGCCGGCTCTTCGGCGTGTGGCCGCGCGTTTTTCGTAACACCGAACTTTCGTATCGCAACGACCTTGGCGAGTGGGCGGACAAAAACGGCTATGCAGGAGTGCTCGCGGAAGGGTGGGACCCGATACTCGGTTGGAGGAGTCCGAATTACGTGTACAAACCAAAAGGCTCGCAGAACGCCAGACTGCTTTTGAAAAATTACCGCCTCTCCGACGACGTTGCATTCCGATTTTCGTCGCGCTCGTGGAGCGAGTGGCCGCTCACGGCGGAGAAATTCGCGCAGTGGCTCGGGGTCGCGGAAGGGGACGTCGTGAATCTTTTCATGGATTACGAAACGTTCGGCGAGCACCAGTGGGAAGACACCGGCATCTTCCACTTTTTGGAAAAGTTGCCCGAAGAACTCGCCAAGAATCCCGGTATCGATTTCAAAACACCATCAGAAGTCATCGCGTCCTACGACGCGCGCGACGAAGTGGACATGCCGCACGCCGTAACATGGGCCGACACCGACCGCGACCTCACGGCGTGGACGGGGAACCCGATGCAGCGCGCCGCGCTCGAGGCGATCTATGAGCTCGAAGAAAAGATACTGCTCGCCAACGATCTGAAGTTGCTCGAAGACTGGCGTCGCCTGCAGACCTCCGACCACTTCTACTACATGTGCACGAAATGGTTCAACGACGGCGATGTTCACGCGTATTTCTCTCCTTACGAATCGCCCTACGACGCGCACATCGCCTACATGAACGCGCTGCAGGACCTCAAACTTCGTCTCGACAAGCGCGCCGGCTGACCATATGTCACGCTCCATTGTTCTTTCCAACGGCGGGTTGTGCGTGGCGCTGGATAACAAAGCGTCCGTGCGCGACATCTACTATCCGCATGTTGGGCTCGAAGATCACGTGCGAGGGCACTACATCCACCGCATCGGCATTTGGGTCGACGGGCAATTGAGCTGGCTTTCCGACGATCCGGCGTGGGACGTCACTGTTTCGTGCGAAGAAGAGGCGCTCGCTTCCGCCATCGTCGCGCGACATCCGCGCTTGCAGGTGGAATTGTCCTTTACCGACATCGTCTACAACGAGCAACCCATTTTTCTGCGGCGCATCAAGGTCACGAATCAGGGCGCCGCGCGGGATGTGAAGCTCTATTTCGCCCACCAGTTCGAGATATACAAATCCCACGGCTCCGACACCGCCTATTTCGACCCCATCACGCATTCAATCATCCACTACAAGGGGCAGCGCGTCTTTCTCATGGGGGGAACCCTGGAAGGGACGCCGTTCGACGACTACGCGACCGGTCGCGATAATTTCCAGGGCAAGGAGGGAACGCACAAGGACGCAGAGGACGGCGTTTTGAGCAAAAATCCGATAGAACACGGCCCCGCTGACTCCGTCATTGGGCTCTACAGCGCCTACGCGGCAGGACAATCGAAGACCTGCTACTACTGGATAGCGGCAGGGAAGTCCATCCACGAGGCGCAGGAATTGAGCCGGTACATCCTCAAAAAGACCCCCGAACATCTCATCCAAACGGCGAGCGATTTCTGGAAGGCGTGGGTCAATGCATACGAATGGGATTTCAAGAACCTCTCGCCCGAACACATCGCGCTCTTCAAACGCTCTCTCATGTACGTGCGCGCGCACGTCGACCAGGGCGGCGGCATCATCGCCTCCGTCGACTCCGACATGCTCCAGTACGGCCTCGATACGTATTCCTATGTTTGGCCAAGAGACAGCGCGTACACTGCGGCTGCGCTCGACCACGCGGGCGACACCAACGTCGCGAAGCGTTTTTTTGAATTCTGCCGCGACACCATCACCGACGAAGGCTACTTCATGCACAAGTATCTGCCCGACAAATCGCTCGGCTCTTCCTGGCATCCGTGGATACAGAACGGACAGTTCCAATTGCCCATCCAAGAAGATGAGACCGCGCTCGTCGTGTGGGCGATGCGCGAGCATTACAAACGGAGCCGCGATCTTGAATTTCTGGAAGACATGTACAACCCGCTCGTCGAGAAGGCGGCGAACTTTCTTGTGGACTATCGCGATCCCGAAACGAAATTGCCCCAGCCGTCCTACGATCTCTGGGAGCGCAAGCGCGGCACGTCGACCTACACCTCATGCACGGTCTACGGGGGGCTCGTCGCGGCCGCCGACCTCTCCAAAATACTCGGCAAGAGCGAGAACGAGGCCCGTTACAGGGAAGCCGCGCGTGAAGTCCGCGATGCCATCCTCACGCACCTGTGGGACGAGGGCGCCGGACTTTTTCTCGACATGATACTGCGCAAGGAAGGCGAGGTATCGGTCGACCGCACGGTGAACATTGCGAGCGTCTATGGCGTCTTTTCGTTCGGCGTTCTGCCGGCCGACGACGTTCGCCTTTCGCGCGCCTGGGACGAAACGGTGCGGCGCCTGAGCGAAGGCATCCAGACGGGAGGCATCGCCCGCTTCGAGAACGACGATTACTACCGTGTTCCCGGGCCTTCGACAGGCAACCCCTGGATCATCACGACCCTTTGGTACGCCGAATACCTCATCGCCAACGCGAGGAATCCGCACGACCTCGACCGCGCGCGCGACATCTTTTCGTGGGTGAGCCGCCACGCGGCAAGCTCCGGCGTCCTTTCAGAGCAGCTCAATCCACAAACTGGCGAGGAGGTCTGCGCAAGTCCCCTGACCTGGGCCCACGCGACCTACGCGCACACCGTGCTCAAGTACCTTGAAAAGCTTCAGGAACTAGGGGCCTAGCCCCGCGATTTGATACAATCAAACCATGGCATTCGAACCTTACGCCGCGCGTACGCAAGAGAAGATGAAGGAGGTCTTGATGGCGCCCGATGCGTCGGGACCGGCGGTGCACTACTACATGATCCGCGGCGGCTCGAAGAAGCGCAACGTCACCGTGCTCGAGACCGGCACCGTCGGCGGTGAATACATAAAAACGTACGGCCACTACCACATCGGCAACCTTGATGAGACCTACTGGTTCTCCGCCGGCGAAGGCGTCGTGCTGCAGCAGAAGCTCGTTTCGCAGGACGATCCGAGCGTCGTTGAGGAATTCAAGGCGATCAAAGTGAAAGCGGGAGACTCCGCCTACATGCCGCCCGGATATGGGCACCTCATCGTCAACATCGGTAGCACGTGGCTCGTTATGCTCGACGACTCTCCGGTCGAAGGCGCGGGCGATTCCGCTTCGATGCCGGGGCACGCGGATTACGAAGCGGTAAAGAAAATGCACGGCTTCGCCTACTATGTTGTCGAGAAAAACGGCGCTCCCGCGCTCGTCGCCAACAAGCTCTACAAAGAAGTTCGAAAAACCGATTTCGGCGGGCTGCAACTCGACGAGTAACGTATGTACATCACGGTAGACGTAGGCGAAACGAAGATGCGCATCGCGAAGACCGATGACCTGGAACGTTTTGACGAACCGCTCATCACGCACACACCACCTGATCTCAAGGACTTGATAGAACATCTTGCCAATACCGTAAAAGGTATATCGAACGGAGGAAGGATAGACGGCGTCATCGTCGGGAAACCCATTTGGAAGTCCCGCCCGTCTTTCGAAAAGGACCTGCAGGCGCGTATAAATGCACCTTTGCATATCGAGAATGACACGGCGCTCGTAGGTTTGGGCGAAGCGACCAACGGCGCAGGGAAGGGCGTGCGCATCTGCATGTACGTCACGGTCTCGACCGGTGTGAACGGCGCCCGCATCGTTGATGGGAAAATTGATATTTCCAAACAAGGGTTCGAGATCGGCGGCCAATACCTTTCGATAGGCGAGACCCCCACAACGTTTGAGCAGATGGTTTCTGGCAAAGCGATTTCGGAGCGCTTCAAAGTGGAATCGCCAAAGGACCTGGGCAAAGACCATGCAGTTTGGGAAGAGCTGTCGCGCACGGTCGCTTTCGGCGTGCACAACTCCATCCTGCATTGGTCGCCGGAGCGCGTGGTGCTTGGCGGCTCGATGTTCAACGAGATAGGCATCTCCGTAGACCGCGTGCGTGCGCACGTCGCTGAGGTGATGAAAAAATTCCCCAACGTTCCCGAGATAGTCCACTCGCAGCTCGGCGATTTCGGCGGGCTTTGGGGCGGAATGACCCGCCTGAAACAGTTGCACTAACTGGGTAGGTCCCCCCGCAGGCCACACGTTTGCCGTCGGGTAATTTTCTGCTGAAAATTCCCTGCCTCTCGCGCCAAGCGCTCCGAGAACACGGCAAACGTGTGGCCTGCGGGGGGACGTGTCGCTAACGATCACGCGACTTGCGCGTTTCCCACAAAAGTGGGACGAGGCTCGCAATGATTATCAAAATGACGATGGGCGTTATGTAGCTTGCGATGAACGGCACTTTTCGCCCGAGGAAGTAGCCGAGGAACGTGACGCCGGAGGCCCAGAGGATGCCGCCGAGCACGTTGTACATGAGGAAAAGCGAGTAACGCACCTTCACGACGCCGGCGAATATCGGCGCGAATGTCCGCACGATGGGAATGAAGCGCGCGAGCACGATAGAGAGGATGCCGTGTTTTTCGTAGAACTCTTTCGCGCGTTCGAGATAGTCGTGGCGGAAAAAGCGCGAGTCGCTCCAAAAGAAAAGCGAAACGCCCATGTACGAGCCGAACCAATAACCGGCGTTGTCGCCGAGGATGGCGGCGAGCGCCATGAGCCCCATCAAGACCCAGGGATTGAAAAGGCCGGTCGTCGCAAGAAGCCCGGCGGTGAAAAGCATCGAAGAGCCAGGCAGGAAAAATCCGAAGAATACGCCGGATTCAAGAAAGACAGCCGCGAAGAGACCGGGATAGCCGACGGCACGCACGAGATGCACGAGTCCGAGATGCGGCAGGAGGGTATGCAGCATGTACGAAGATCACGCTTTTGCGTGGGGGAGCGGAAACTTCTTGGTGAACTTTTTTATCTCGCTGCGGATGGCGAGCAGTTCTTTGTTCTTCGCGATATCTTTCTTGAATTTTGCGATGTAAGCGGCGCGCTCTTTTTGCTCCGTCGGAAGCCGATATGATGCGACCGCATGTATCGCGCGTGCGATCCACGCGCCCACTTGTTTCATTTCCTTCTCTTTCATCCCGCGAGTGGTCAGCGCCGGCGTACCGATGCGGATACCGCTCGGGTAGAACGGCGACCCGGGGTCCTTGGGAATGGTGTTCTTGTTGGCTGTCATGCCCGCGACCTCCAGCGCGTCGCTCCCAAAGACGCCGCCGCCGGGCCCGAAGATGGGAGCCACGTCGATGCGGAGCAGGTGGTTCTCGGTGCCGTTCCCGACGATGGTCAGCCCGTTCTTCTTCAGGCTCTCGGCGAGCGCTTTGGCGTTGGCAACTATCTGTTTGCCGTATTTTTTGAACGCAGGTGTCGCCGCCTCTTTGAGCGCGATGGCAATGCCCGCGGTCTGATGGTCGTGCGGACCGCCCTGAAGACCCGGAAATACGCCTTTGTCGACTTTTGACGCGAGGTCGGGGTCTTTCGCGAGACCGCGTTTCGTGACCATTATCATACCGCCGCGCGGTCCGCGGAGCGTCTTATGGGTGGTCGTCGTCACGATGTGCGCGTGGGGGACGGGGTCGGGGTGCGCTCCCGCGACGATGAGTCCCGCGATGTGCGCGATGTCAACCGCGAGGTACGCCCCGACCTCATCGGCTATCTTCGCGAAGGCCGCGTAGTCGTATTTGAATTCGTACGCCGTCGCTCCGGCCCAGATGAGCGTCGGCTTGTGCTCCCGCGCGAGCGAGCGGACCTCTTCGATGTCTATCTTGCCATCCTTGCGCACGTGGTAGGGAAGCGTTTTATAGAAGATGCCGGTCGCCGAGACTTTCCAGCCGTGCGTGAGATGGCCGCCGTCGGGCAAGTTGAGCCCCAACACGACGTCGCCCGGCTTGCACGTCGCGAGGTATACCGCGAGGTTGGCGGGGCTTCCGGAATACGGCTGGACGTTGACGTGTTCGACGCCGAAGAGTTTTTTGGCGCGCGCTATCGCGAGCGATTCTATCTCGTCGATGAATTCATTGCCGTTGTAGTAACGCTTGCCGGCGTACCCTTCGGAATATTTGTTCGTAAGAATGCTCCCCATCGCTTCCATCACGGCGGACGACGTGTAATTCTCCGATGGAATGAGCTCAAGGCCCTCGGCCTGCCGCTCCTGCTCGTTCTCGATCGCTTTGTAGATGCTTGGATCTTCTTTTTTGATGCGTGCGTAATCCATATCTTCTTTGATTTTGGTGAATAAAGATATGTAGGACCTAAATCATACGAATTTAAGCGGCTGCGCCGTGCATCTTCTTGTTGTATCCGCCCGCGACGGTGAGTTCCGCCTTGATGGCGGCGTGCGGCTCGTACCCGACGAGCTCGACGTACTCCGGCTTGAACGAATCCAGCGAGTTGAAATCTTGGGTGAACCGCACCATGGGGAATGGTTTTGGCCCCCGCGAAAGCTGTTCTTTTATCTGTTCGCGGTGGTTCTCGTACATATGAAAATCGCCGAACGTATGAACGAACTCGCCCGGCTCTCTGCCCAATATCTTGGCGATGATGGTCGTCAAGAGCGCATAGCTTGCGATGTTGAACGGCACACCGAGGAACATGTCGGCGCTGCGCTGATAGAGCTGGAGACACACGCGACCACGTTTGATGTTTATCTGGTACATGTTGTGGCAGATGGGGAAGCGGGCTCCCTCGCCGGGCTTTGCCATCGCATACATGTACTCCGGATTCCAGGAGGTGACGAGCGTATTGTGCGCGTCGGGGTCCTTGCGCAACTCCTCGATCGCCCAGGCGAGCTGGTCCACTGTGCGACCATCGCGGGCGATCCAGCGCCTCCAATGCTCGCCGTAGATGTGTGGCAGTTCTCCGTACATCTCTGCGAACTTCGCGTCGTCTTTGATCTTCGCGATGAATTCATCCTTGGTCAGACTCGGTACTTCTTTGCGCTCCACGTTCTCCATGTAGAGCTTGTACGGGTAATCGTCCCAGATGTGCACGTTCTTATCCACGAGGTATTTGATGTTGGTCTGGCCGGAGAGGAACCAGTAGAGTTCTTGCAAGACGCCGTTCCAATAGACCTTCTTGGTCGTGAGCATCGGAAATCCTTGCGAGAGATCGAAACGGATCTGCGCACCGAAACAACTATAGGTTTTTACACCCGTACCTTTGTCCACTTGCTCCTCGCCCTGCTCAAGCGTCTTCCGAAGAAGATCGAGGTACTGGTATTCGGGGTGGCGATCCATACTATTTTTTGCCGACTTTCGCGCGTTTTGTCGCGCGGGGTTTTTTGGCCTCGATGAAATGGTTCCAGTTGTCCTTGGCAAAACGGCCGACCCTTCGATAGTTGCGCTCGGGCGGCGACGTGAGCTTGGAGAATGTTATCTGCGCGATCTCCATCCCCGGACGCAAGATGATAGGAATATTACTCTGATTGGTTATCTCGAACGTGATGTGCAAAAAGTGTCCCGGATTGATGATGCCGGCCGTGTTGTGGATCATGAGGCCGATGCGCGCGAGCGAGGATTTACCGCCGACCTGCACGAGGTAGTGGTCGGAGCCGAAAAACTCTTTCGACAATCCAAGGACCGAAACGCCGGGGTGCAACATGAACTCTTCGCCATCGGCGACGTCTTTCTCGGTCGTCTTCGCGTAGACTTTTCGTGCCGGGTCAACGAAGCGCGTGCTGCTCGCGTCGTTCTCGACGAACTTGTTGCCGAGCAAAATATCGTAACTTGCAGGCTGCAATCGCAACTCCGTGAACGGCTCGAGCGTGATCTCTCCTTTTTTTATCGCTTTCTTTATGTCGACATCGGAGAGGAACATAACGTCATTCTACCGTGAAGATTTTGTCGGTTCCATAGTACTCTTGCCAATGTGTGTTGTAATATGAAAACATCCGTTCGAGACGCTCCTGGGGCAGTTCCTGGACCCCTAGTTCCTGCATGAGGGCCTCGATCTGGCGCTTGGCGTCGGAGATCTTTGCCTGGTCCTGCACGACGAGCTCGAACTCCGCGACCCAGCCGTAGCCGGCGTTCTTGTCGAGGGTCACGTTGACGTTCTTGCAGATATATTCTTCCCGCTCGCGCGACCACTTGGCCTGGTATGAAAATCCGGCCGAAAGAATGAGCTTGTCGAGTGCTTCGAGCGAAAGGTCGAGCTTCTCTTCGAATTCGATGCGCGCGACCCCGTTCTGGCTCGAGTCGTCGCCGACCGAAGCCTTGACGACGAAATAGACCGTCCCGTTCTTGTCTCTCGTGCGCACGGAGAATTCCTTGGCGCGCTCTGCCATGTCGTCGAGCTTGATCTCCGCAACGCCGGAGAGATGCGGCGACAGCACCTCGGCAAGTTTCTTTAACGCCCCTTTTTCAAAATAATGGTTCAGCTGTTTGTTCTTCGTTTGGAGCTCGCTTAAGGGATCGATCTTTTTCATCTCCTCGCGCAGTTCGTCCGCCCGTTCCTCACTGCCCAAAAGCGACTTCACTTCGACCTCGTAGGATTGCATCGGGGCATTATAGCTCTCTGCGCCTGCCGCGCCGTTGCAAGGGCAGGGGAAACGAGGTGTGGTATATTCGACCTATGAAAAAACCTCGAATTTGCATCGTCGTTGCTATAGGGAAGAACCGAGAGCTCGGCAAAGAGGGGAAATTGCTCTGGCATATTCCGGACGACCTCAAACGATTTAAAGCGCTCACGCGCGGGCACCCTATTATTTTCGGCCGCAAGACGTTCGAATCAGTGCTCAGTTATAACAAGGGAAAGCCGCTACCAGAGCGCACGAATATCGTAGTCACGAGAGACCCGACCTATACATACGAAGGAGCGATCGTCGCGCAGTCGCTCGATGAGGCCGTAGAAAAAGCAAAAGCGCTCGACCCCGAAGAGATACACATCGGCGGCGGGGCCCAGATGTACGAACAAGTCTTACCGCAGGTGGACAAACTTTTTTTGACACTGATCGACGACGACAAAGAGGCGGATACGTTCTTCCCGCCGTATGAGAAAGAATTCACCAAGAAAACGCTCGACGAAGCCCACGAGTGGAACGGCTTGCGCTACCGGTGGGTGGATCTGGAGCGGGGACAGTAGGAGTTGCGCGGACGCGCGAAGTCCGCATAATGCAGGCAATGGCCCGTGCGCACCGGATAGCCGTTTCCTCGACCGTGCCCGATGCCCGCGCGCAAGGCTACCTTGCTTCCTTCCGGAACTCATTCCCGCGCGCCAAAGCGACCACTGCGACGGTCGTTTCCTGTTACACCATCGATGCGAGACTTTCTCGCGAAGACCTCGCGACGGCGGCAAAACGGCTCGCGAATCCCATCACCGAAAAGGCGACCATCGACACGCTGTCCGCACCAAAGGGGTTTGCCTGCGCGATAGAGATCGGATTCCTGCCGGGGGTCACGGACAACGTCGGCAAAACCGCGAAGCAGACGATCGAAGATGCCATTGGGAGGAAATTCAAAGAGAGCGAAAGCGTGTACTCCTCGATGCTCATCTTCCTTTCGGGAAAGATCTCAACGCGCGAAGCCGAAGGCTTCGCGCGGGGTCTGCACAACTCACTCATCGAACGGGCGAGCGTCTACCAGGCAGGGACGAGAGTGTTCCCAATAGTCGTTCCGAAAGTGAAGCTACATGCCTCCGCCCGCGCCGATATCGTGAGGCTCAATGTGCCGGATGATGAGCTCGGAAGAATAGGCAAACAGGGCATTGCGGACAGGGATGGCACGCGGCGCGGCCCCTTGGCCCTCTCGTTGCACGCGATGAAGGTCATCCAAAAGCATTTCAAAGAACTTGGCCGCAACCCGACCGACGTCGAGCTCGAATCGCTCGCGCAGACGTGGTCGGAACATTGCAAACACACGATATTCGCCGACCCGTTGGACGAAGTGAAAGAGGGGATCTATCGCCGCTACATCAAGGGCGCCACGGAGCAGATACGGAAAGAGAAAGGCGATAAGGATTTCTGCGTGTCCGTTTTTACCGACAACTCCGGTGGCATCGCCTTTGACGATGAATACCTCGTGACGCACAAGGTGGAGACGCATAATTCTCCTTCGGCGCTCGATCCCTTCGGCGGCGCCATCACCGGCATCGTCGGCGTCAACCGCGACGCGCTCGGATTTGGTCTGGGCGCGAAGCCCATTGCCAACGTCTACGGCTTTTGCGTGGCCGACCCGGAAGACAAAACGAATCTTTTCCGCGACAAGGAGAAACATCAACCGCTTCTGGCTGCACGTCGCATCCTCGAAGGCGTCGTGCGCGGCGTCAACGCGGGCGGCAACCAAAGCGGCATCCCCACGCCCTTGGGATTCGTCGCGATCGACCCGCGTTATCGCGGCAAGCCCCTCGTCTTCGCCGGCACTGTCGGTCTCATCCCTCGTAAACAAAAAGGGAAGAAGCTCTACGAGAAGAAGGCGCGACCGGGCGACTATATCGTCATGGCGGGCGGAAGGGTCGGGCTCGACGGCATCCACGGCGCGACCTTTTCGTCGGAGTCGCTTTCGAGCGGTTCTCCCGCGACGGCGGTGCAGATAGGTGACCCGATCACGCAGAAAAAACTTTCGGACGCGCTCGTGCGCGAAGCGCGCGATGTAGGGCTCTACACGAGCATCACCGACAACGGCGCGGGCGGACTTTCGTGCGCCGTCGCCGAGATGGCGAAGGAATGCGGCGGCTGTCTCGTCGATCTCGAAAAAGTCCCGCTCAAGTATCCGGGACTCTCGCCGTGGCAAATTTGGATATCGGAGTCCCAAGAACGCATGACACTTTCGGTGCCCAAAAAGAATTGGACGAAGCTCAAAAAAGTACTCGACCGGCACGATGTCGAAGCGACGCGCATCGGCGTCTTTACCGATTCCGGCCGTTGCGTTGTTCGCTACAAAGGCAAAAAGGTCATGGACCTCGGCATGGAATTCCTGCATGACGGGCGGCCGATCGAGGTGCAAAAGGGAAAGCGCGTGAATCGCGTCCACGCAGATCCACCTGTGCGTCTGCGGCGCACCGGCGGCCTCGACGCCGCGTTCCTCGAACTTCTCTCGCGCCCCAATGTCGGCAGCACGGCGTTCATCGCGCAGCAGTACGACAGCGAGGTCCAAGGCTCTTCGGTGACGAAGCCTTTGCAGGGCCGCGGGCGGGTCAACGCGGATGCGGGGGTCTTGCAACCATTGCCCAACTCGCAAAAAGGCATCGTGCTTTCGCACGGCTACGCGCCCTGGTATTCCGACATCGACACGTACCACATGGCGGCCTCTGCCATCGACACTGCGGTACGCAACGCTGTTTGTGCAGGCGCATCGCGCGAGTATCTCGCCATCCTCGACAACTTCTGCTGGTCGAGTTCCAACGAGCCCGGGCGACTCTACGAGCTCAAGCGCGCCGCGAAGGCGTGTTTCGATATCGCCACCGCGTACGCGACACCCTACATCTCCGGCAAGGACAGCATGTTCAACGACTTCCGCGGATTCACCGCGCAAGGAGAAAAGATCCACATCGCAGCGCCGCCCACGCTTCTCATTTCTGCCATCGGCATCATTCCCGACGTGTCGAAGGCGGTGACGCTTGACCTCAAACAAGAGGGCGACTTGCTGTACCTTTTGGGCGACACGAAGGACGAACTCGGCGCTTCCGAGTATTTTTCGATGCTCGGGTACGTCGGCGCGGGCGTTCCGACGGTCGACGCGAAGAAGAACGCGAAGACCTACGACGCGCTGTCGCAGGCGATGGAAGAAGGACTGATCTCCTCCGCGCTCGGCGTGGGACGCGGCGGGCTTGCCGTCGCGCTTGCGAAATCGGCGGTCGCAGGCCAGTTCGGCGCCGATGTCGATCTCTCAAGCGTTCCCGGTGCTCCGAAGAACGCGGAGTCGATACTGTTTTCCGAAAGCCAGGGGCGCGTCCTCGTTTCTATTCGACCGGAAGCGCAGCGAGAATTCGAAATGCTGATGCGCGGCGTGCCCAGCGTGCGGATAGGGCAGGTGGGGAATGCCGGACATCTTTCGATAGAACTCCCGCGCTCCGGGTTCAGCATCCCGCTCTCCAAGCTCACGATCGCTTACCGAAAGCCCTTCAAAAGTTGGCTATGAAAAAACCGCACGTCATCGTTTTTTCGGGCTACGGACTCAACTGCGAAACGGAGACCAAGGCCGCGTTCGAGCTCGCGGGGGCTTCCGCCGACATCATTCACATCAACGACCTGATCGCGCACCCCGCCGCGCTCAAGGAGGCGCAGATACTCGCATTCCCCGGCGGGTTCTCTTTTGGCGACGACACCGGATCGGGCAAAGCCTACGGCAATCGCCTCAAGGAGCACCTCGGCACCCAGCTCAAGAAATTCTTCGAACGCGACACGCTTGCGATCGGCATGTGCAACGGGTTCCAGATACTCACGAGCGCGGAGATACTGCCCGGCGCGCTCCTTGCCAACGAGTCTCCACGCTACCTCACGCGCTGGGTCGACCTCGAAGTAACTGGCGCGAGCCCATGGCTCTCCGGAGTAAGAAGGCTGTCGTTGCCAATCGCGCATGGCGAAGGGAAGTACTACGCTACGAAAGAGGCACTCGCCGCGCTGAAAAAAGAGAACGCCATCGCGGTGCGCTACGTCGAAGGCGAGATGTCGAAGTATTTTGATCTTCCCGCCAACCCTAACGGTGCGCTCGAAGACATCGCCGGCGTCACTGCCTATGGCGGCCGAGTTTTGGGCCTCATGCCGCACCCGGAGCGCGCGGTGCGCTTCACGCAGCTGCCGCATTGGACGTATCTCAAGGAACGTTACTTGCGCGACGGCGTCCCGATGCCGAAGGACGGGCCCGGTCTCCAAGTGTTCCGAAATGCGGTAAGATACTTCCAGTAGCTTTCAGCCGAACGAATCGTTTCTCGGAGGAGAGGGACGCCATGACAAAGGAACGCACGAAAACAGTCGCTGCGAACGATAACGGAGAAGAACGTCAAGGTGAACGGGGGTTGTCCTCAACCGAGATCCATTTGGCGCTCATGTCTCTCGCACGACCACAGGGTCGTACCGGCGATCATGACCAGGACTGGCATGACAAATAACGCACAAACGAATGTTGCAGGAGTTCCTCGCGGAGCTCCTGAATGTTTTATATGATAGCTCCCATGAAAACGCCCCCGTGGTATGTGCTCACCGGCGGCCCGTGCGCGGGCAAGACGACGCTCGTTTTTGAGCTCGAAAAGCTCGGCCATGCGGTATTGCCGGAAGCGGCGCGTATGTTCATCGAGGAGCAGCTCGCGCTCGGCAAGACCATCCCCGAGATGCGAAAGGATATCAACAAGTTCGAGCACGATATTTTGCAGCGGCACATTGAGCTTGAGGGGAATGTTGCGAAAGACAAGGTGACGTTCTTCGATCGCGGCATCCCCGACAACGTGGCGTACTTTCGGTTCACCAACCTCCCGATCGATGAGGAGTTCAGGAGGATCTTGGAAACAACGAAGTATCGCAAAGTGTTTTTGCTCGAAATGTTGGAGTATGCCAACGATACGGCGCGGTTCGAAACGCCCGAGGAAGCGCGCCACATCCATAATGAAATTCGGCGCGCGTACGAAGAGCTCGGGCACACCATTGTCGATGTTCCCGTTCTGCCAATACCTGAACGAGTAGAGTTCGTGTTGGCGAACCTATGAAAACCATCGGCATCGCTGGCGGGGGGCAGCTCGGCAGGATGCTCGCAGAGGCGGCGCACGTGCTCGGGTTCAAGATCGTCGTATTGGACCCGACCCCGGGTTCGCCGGCTGGCCAGGTCGCCGACGAGCAGATAGTCGGCGATTATAAAGACGGCGCGATGCTCCGAGCGCTCGCGGAGAAGTCCGACTTCCTTACCTACGAAATAGAATCGGTGAACGCCGACGTGCTGGAAGAACTTTCAACAAAAATGCCCGTCAATCCTTCGCCAAAAACGCTCGGCATCATCAAGGACAAATTGACACAAAAGCGATTTTTACAAGAGCACGGCATTCCCGTTGCGGAGTTTTCGGACGATGTCGAGCATTTCGGCTATCCATATATTCTCAAAGCCCGCTCCGGTGGGTTCGACGGCCGCGGCAACGCACTTGTTGAGAAAGCCGAAGCTTTGCAGGCTGCGCAGGAAAAATTGAAGGGCGCCCCGGCATACGCCGAGCGCGTTGTTCCGTTCGAGAAAGAACTTGCAATTGTTGCCGCACGCACCGCAAAAGGGGAGATGCAGATATTTCCGCTCGTCGAAACGATGCACAAGAACCACATCTGCCACATGGTTCTCGCCCCCGCCCCCGTGTCGAAAGAAGTTGCACAGAAGGCGCACGATCTCGCGCAGAAAGTTCTCGCCTCGTTCGATGGCGCCGGTGTTTTCGCCATCGAAATGTTCCTCGCAAATGGAGAAGTCTTGGTCAACGAAGTCGCTCCGCGCGTGCACAACAGCGGGCATTTCACCATCGAAGCCTGCCACGCCTCCCAATTCGAGCAGCACATCCGTGCGATAAGCGGCATGCCGCTGGGGAACAGTTCGATGAAGGTTCCGGCGGCAGTCATGATAAATATCTTGGGCGAAAGGAGCGGCACAGCCGAGCCGAGAGGAGTCGAAGAGGCGGAAAAGATAGAAGGTGTAAAAGTCCATATCTACGGTAAGATGGAAACTCGCCCGGAGCGCAAAATGGGGCATCTGACGGCTGTTGCGGATACGCTCGAGGAAGCAAAAGAAAAAGCGGAAAAAGCACGTGCACTAATTTCAATATGACACAAGTCGGCATCGTGATGGGCTCGGATTCGGATCTCTCCGTAATGCAGGATGCAGCGAAGATTTTGGAAGAATTCGGTATCACGAGCGAAGTAACGATAGTTTCCGCGCATCGCACACCGGATAGGCTAGTTGAGTATGCAAAAACTGCCGCAGGGCGCAGCGTCAAGGTCATCATCGCGGGCGCAGGAGGTGCCGCGCATTTACCGGGCATGCTCGCGGCCTACACGCCGCTTCCGGTCATCGGGGTGCCCGTCATGACCAAAACAATGAAAGGTATCGACTCGCTGCTTTCGATCGCGCAGATGCCGCCGGGCGTGCCCGTTGCGACCGTTGCTGTAAATGGCGCAAAGAATGCCGGCATTCTCGCGGCGGAGATCATCGGAACTTCCGACGAAAAGGTGCAGAAGAAAGTCGCGGACTATAAATCAAAGATGGAGTCGGAAGTTCTGGCGAAGGCGAAGGAACTTGAGGGAATGGGATATGAGAAATATCTGAAAGGCCATGAGTAAGCAAAGCGCGTATGCAAAAGCGGGGGTTGATTACACGAAAATCGAACCTTTCAAGCACGCGATGATCGAAGCGGGGAAGAAGACGATAACCTTTCCCAACAAACGCGGCGTATACATAAACAGCGATGTTCTTCATTCACATGGCGGCGTGTTCGAGTATCGCGGTGCAGAAAAGCATCTCTGGTGCAACACGCAAGAGGGCCTAGGCAATAAGAATTGGATCGCGGAATGGATGTACCAGTATGCGGGAACGGGTAAAACATATTACGGCGGTATCGGCATCGACGCAGCGCTGATGGCGGTCAACGACGTTATCGCGCAAGGGGCGATGCCGGTCGTTTACACCGACGAAGTCGCCGCGGGGGATTCGGAATGGTTCGCCGACGAAAAACGCGCAAAAGATCTCGCCACAGGATTTCTGAAAGTGTGCGAGGAAGCCGGGATGGCACTGCCTGCAGGAGAGTCCCCGGCGCTCAAATATCTCGTCAAAGCCGAACCGCCAGTCAAAAGCGCGCCATCGCTTTCCGGCTGTGTTACCGCGATAATCGCGCCGACAAGCCGCCTCATTACCGGCACAAAACTTGCGCCGGGTGACGCGATCATCGGCGTTACTTCTTCCGGTATACATGCCAATGGCATCTCGCTCATCATTAAGAAGGCGCTTGAGTTGCCAGACAAATTCATGACCAAATTACCGAATGGAAATACACTCGGTGAAGAAACACTTATTCCAACGCGCTCATACGTCGGATTTGTCGAAGCGCTTCTCGAAGCAAAGGTAGATATACACGCACTGTTGCCCGGGACCGGAAGTGGCGTTGCGAAGATTGCATTCGACAGCCGGCCGGCGACCTATCGCGTTCATACGTGGACTGCAGTGCCGCCGCTGTTCCAATTCATGCAATCGATCGGGGTGTCGCTCGAGGATTGCCTCAAAACGTTCAATTGGGGCATCGGTTACTATGCATTCGTCGCCGCGCCCGATGTCGAACGTGTTCTCGCTGCGGGTAAGAAAGCCGGATACGATGTGCTTGAAGTCGGTCGCGTGGAAGAAGGCGAGCGGCAGGTTATTTTCGAACCGGAAAAAATCACCCTTCCACCGCCGGGCGAATGATATGACAGAGCTCCTCAAAGAAACGAATTTCAAGAATCTTGGCCGGAAGTTTACGGGCAAGGTGCGGGATGTGTATGAACAGGACGGAAGGCTCATTCTGATAACGACCGACCGGCATTCATCTTTTGACCGTCTCATCGCGCACATTCCGCACAAGGGCCAGGTGCTGAATGAGATAAGCGCGTTTTGGTTCGAAGAGACGAAAGATATCGTGCCCAATCACGTGCTCGCGATTCCCGATCCCAACGTAACGGCGGGGAAGAAATGCAAGCCGCTCCCCGTCGAAGCCGTCGTGCGCGGGTACATGACGGGTGTCACCGACACGTCGCTGTGGACGCACTATCAAAAGGGGAAGCGTGACTTCGGCAATTTCAAATTGCCCGACGGGATGAAAAAGAACCAACAGCTTTTACGTCCAGTTTTCACACCTTCGACTAAATCCGACGCGCACGATCGCACACTCTCACCGCAGGAGATCGTCAACGAGGGAATTCTGCCGCGTAAAACGATAGATGCGATAGAAAGCGCGGCGCTTGCGCTCTACGAGCGCGGGGCCAAGATCGCGCGCGAGCAAGGACTCATCCTGGTGGACACGAAGTACGAGTTCGGCACGCTCAACGGCAGCGACGACATCATTCTGATAGATGAGATCCACACGCCGGATTCCTCGCGCTACTGGCAGCTCGATTCGTACGAAGGGAGGTTCGCACAAGGTGAGGAGCCGGAGTATTTCGACAAGGAATTCTTGCGCTTGTGGTTCAAAGAGCATAGCGATCCATACAAAGATGAGAAACTGCCGGAAGCCCCGCCGGAGCTTGTGGAAGAGCTCTCAAAGCGGTATATACGCATGTATGAGCAGATCACGGGGTCGACGTTCAAGCCTGGGAAAGAGCCGATTTTGGCCCGTATTGAGCGGAATCTGAAGGCGTATGCCGCTTGAACCACTGACAGCAGTAAGCTCTATAGACGGGCGATATCGCGAAATAACCGGTCCGGTCGCCGAGTATTTCAGCGAGTTTGCCTTCATAAAGTACCGCATTCTCGTTGAATGTGAGTACTTGCTCGCGCTTTCGAAAACGCCGAAGACGGGCGTTCGGAGACTTACCGACAAGGAACAGAAATTGTTAAAGAAACTTTCCAAGCTCTCACTCGAAGATGCCCGATCGATAAAAGAGATCGAAAAGGATACGAACCACGACGTAAAGGCGATCGAATATTTTATAAAACAAAAACTGCAGGGGACGTCGCTCGAAGACGTTTCAGAGTCGGTCCACTTTGCGATTACCTCCGAAGACGTAAACAGTGTCGCATATGGCTTGATGCTCCGGGATTTCTTCGAGAAAGGATTTTTGGGCGGCCCGATGTGGGATATCGCAAAAGAGTTGGAAGGTCTCGCGAAAACGCACGCCAAAACGCCGATGCTCGCACGCACCCACGGCCAGAGCGCCTCACCGACGACCTTCGGCAAGGAAATGCGAGTATTTTTGAAACGATTGCAGAACCAGGTGGATGTTTTCAAACACGGCAAAGTTTTGGTGAAGTGGGGCGGCGCGACAGGGAATTACAATGCGCACGTCGTTGCAGCGCCCGATGTGAATTGGCCCGCGTTCTCCAAGAAATTCATCGAGAGTTTCAATCTGGAAGGGAAGGGGAAGAAGCACTACATGTGCATCGAGCTCAATGAGTTCACGACGCAAATAGAGCTGCACGATACGTATGCAGAATATTTTGACTACATGCGTCGCATCAACACCATCCTCATCGATCTCTCGCAGGACTTATGGCGCTACATCTCCGACGGCTGGCTCACGCAAAAGGCAAAAAAAGGCGAGACCGGCTCTTCGACGATGCCGCACAAGGTGAATCCGATAGATTTCGAGAACGCGGAGGGGAACTTGGGCGTTGCAAACGCCTTGTTCGAGCATTTCTCGCGCAAGCTGCCCATCTCGCGCCTGCAGCGCGACCTTTCCGATTCGACCGTCGAGCGCGTCTTTGGCACCGCTTTCGCGCACTCGCTTATCGCCTACCGCTCACTCGTGAAAGGCTTTGGAAAGATAAGCGTCAACAAAGGCGCAATGCTCCAAGCGCTGCGTGCGCACCCGGAAGTCTTGGCCGAAGCCATCCAAACCGTCCTACGACGTCAAGGCGTCGCCTTGCCATATGAGAAGCTGAAAGAATTATCACGCGGCCGACAGGTTACGCTTAAAGACTTCGCCGAATTCATCGACGGTCTCGATATCGACGCCAAACTAAAAAAGCGCCTCAAGGCGCTCCGACCAGAAAACTACCTCGGCCTTGCGGAAAGAATCGCTCGCGGCTAACTATTGTTTCAAGCCCAACCCCGTGCGGATGAGATACAAATTGATGCCGACGAGGACGATGATGAGCCCGGAGAGAACGCCGACGCAGGTCCAAACGGAAATGTCGGCGAAGCCCAGGAATCCGTACCGGAAGCCGTTGATGAGGTAGAAGATGGGGTTCACATAGGTCACGTATTGCGCCCACTGCGGGAGCGTGTGTACCGAGTAGAAAATACCGCCGAGATAGGTGAGCGGCGTGAGGACGAAGGTCGGCACGATGTTGATGGCGTCGATCGATTTGGCGTACACGCCGTTGATGAGCCCTGCGAGCGCGAAGACGACCGACGTGAGGACGGCGAAGAAAAGAATGATGGCGAGGTTGGCGATCGTGAGGTGCAACCCGGTGAAGAATATCGAGACGATGAGTACGATGGCACCCACCAAGACACCGCGAATGACGCCGCCCGAAACGAATCCGGAAATGATGAGCCACGGCGGCATCGGCGAGACGAGGAGTTCATCGATGGAGCGCGCGAAGAATTTGGATTGGAAGAAGGTGAATGAGGAATTCGCATAGGCGTTGGTGAGGATGGCCATCATGACGAGGCCGGGAATGACGAATTGCATGTATGGCACGCCTTCCATAGTGCCGATGCGGCTTCCCAATACGGTGCCGAATATGAGGAAGTAGAGGCACGAGGTGATGACGCTCGGCAAGAATGTCTGCACCCAGATGCGGAATATGCGCACGACGTCCTTGCGCATCATCGTATAAAAGGCGATCCACTTGTGATAGGTATCCATACTATTTATTTTCGCGGATGAGCTCGAGGAATATCTCCTCAAGTTTGCTGCCGCGGTACCCCGCTTTCGCTTCGCCAGTATCGGTGTGCATGGCAAGCACCTTGTCGATGGTGTCGTTCACGATGATCTGTCCTTTGTTGATGATGGCCACATGTTTGGCGAGCTGCTCGGCTTCTTCGAGGTAATGCGTGGTGAGAAGGATGGTGAGGCCTTTGGAGGTGAGCTTTTTCAAGTAATCCCACATGCCGCGGCGAAGCTCGACGTCGACGCCGGCGGTCGGTTCGTCGAGGATGAGGAATTTGGGCTGGTGAATGAGCGCGCGGGCGATCATGAGGCGGCGCTTCATGCCGCCGGAGAGCTCCATACCACTGCCTTCCATTTTGTCGCCAAGCCCGAGGTCGGTGAGGAGCTGCTTGGCGCGCGGTAGCGCCTCGGAACGCGGGATGCCGTAGTAACCGCCCTGGTTGACGACCGTATCGAGGATGCGCTCGAACGGGTTGAAATTTATCTCCTGACCGACGAGGCCGATGAAGGTCTTGGCCACCTCTGTTTCCTTGTCGATATCGTGGCCGAAGACCTCGACGGTGCCGCTTGTTTTATTCACCAATCCGGCGGTGATGCCGATGATGGTCGTCTTGCCGGCGCCGTTGGGGCCGAGCAACGCAAAAAAGTCGCCTTCGGGGATCTCAAGCGAGACGCCTTTGAGCGCCTGTACGCCGTTGCCGTAGGTCTTGGTGAGGTTCTTTATCGAGAGCGCGTTCATGAGGGGGAAGTGTACCACATCTTGCTAATGACCGGATGAATCCCACTCCGTGAGGCCAAGCGCGTCGAGTTTTGCGTGGAAAACAGATCGGATTTTGTCGAGACCTTCTTGGGTCTTGGATTCGAATCGGAGCACCAGGGTTGGTGTATTCGAAGAGGCACGCACCAACCCCCAGCCGTCGCTGAAGTATACGCGTGCACCGTTGATATCGACGACATGGTACCCTTCGTTCTTGAACTCCTCGGTGAGCTTTTCGACAATGACGTATTTCTTTTCATCTGAACTTTTCACCTGGATCGTTGGGGTCGAGACGTAGGACGGCGTGTCGGAGATTATCTGCGAAAGAGGTTTGTCCTGCGACGAGAGGTATTCGAGAAGCTTCAATGCAGCGAAAAAGGCATCATCGAAGCCATAGAAATCTTGGGCGAAAAAGATATGGCCGCTCATTTCCCCAGCGAGCGCAGCTTTTTCTTCGGCCAATTTCGCTTTGATGTATGAGTGGCCCGTCCTGCACATGATCGGAATTCCACCGTGCGCCGCGATATCTTCGGGGAGCGCTTCGGAGACCTTGACGTCAAACACGATAGTGGATCCGGGTTGCTTCTTGAGCACGAGACGCGAGAGAAGGATGAGGTAGCGATCGGGCCAAATGGTAGCTCCTGTTTCGTCGGTGATGCCCATGCGGTCGCCGTCGCCGTCGAATGCTATTCCCAGATCGCAGCCATGAGCCTTCGCCTGCGCCCCCGTGTCACTCATCATCCCGGTGCCGTCGGGGTTAGCCGTGTAGTGAGGATAAGAAGGGTCGACGTCGGTATACCGTTCTATCACCTCGCTTCCGGTTTTTCGCAGGAGCGTTGGCGCGAATAACCCGGCGGTCCCATTCCCGGTGTTGACTAGCAGCTTGAACTTCTTTCCGATGGTGACGCGGGAGAGGAGGTCGTTCATGTACAGCTCCGCGATATCCTCTTTCGTGTACTCGCCGGTCCCGGTTACGTATTCTTCTCGTTCGATAATGGAGTAGAGAGTCTTAACTTCTTCCGCAAGCAACGTTTTTGCAAGCCCGGTACCGAGCTTCACCCCGTTCCAACCAGCCGGATTGTGGCTCGCGGTCACCATGACCAGGCCATCCACCTTGAAATGGAATTGCGCCCAGTAGCTCATCGGGGTCGTGACGGTTCCGATGTCTACTACGTCGACACCCGACTCTCGCAGGGCCGCGACGACTCGCGCATGAAAATGATCGGATGTCGCTCGAGCGTCGTGTCCGACCACTGCCTTGGTTATGTTCTTTCCCCTCAGCATTGCGGCAAATCCTCGGGCGATATGGTAGACGGATGTCTCGTTGAGTTCATCCTCGGACTCGCGCCCGCGGATGTCATACTCACGGAACATCGTCTTTTTGAGAGACGCCATATCTCGCATTCTACCGCACTCCCGAAATTATTCTTTGAACGGCAATCCGCCGATGTAATCGTCCTTGCCGATCTGAACGCCGTTGGTGCGGAGGATGGAGTAGGCGGTCGTGACGTGGAAGTAGAAGTTGGGGATGAGGTATTCGGTGACGTATCCGAACGCGTCTGCCTTTTTGCCCTCCCAGAAGGGGAGTGAGACCTCGCGGCCCTCCTGGCCGATGACCTGCTCGGGCTTGATGGTCTTCAAGTACGCGATGGTCTTATCAATGCGTGCCTTTAATTCCGCAATAGTTTTTTCGTTGTCTTCGAATTTGGGCGCTTCGATGCCGGCGATGCGAGCGATGCCGTTCTTGGCGTTGTCGCACGCGATGGTTATCTGGCGGATGAAGGGGAATTGGTCGGAAATAAGGCGAGAATTGAGAAGCGCTTCTTCCTGCATGCCCTCGGGGTGCCATTCGAGCTGCTTGGCTTTCGCATGCGCGTCGGCCTTATCGAGTAACCCCGAAAGCGCGGTGAGCGTTTTCATCATCGGGGGGACGGTAACGGTGTAGAGGTTTGTTTCTTGCATATGCTTTTATAAGTAAAGTGAAGTAATGCGGCAGTATAGCACATCACTGTTTCTCCCAGTATGAAGCGGAGGCGTCCACATAGTCCGCGACCCGTCGTTCTGCTGCTGCTGCGAGCTTCACAAGGTACTTCTCGTCGAACGAATCCTGCGACAAATGCTTTTCGAACTCATCGAGTTGCTCCGGTGACGAAAGGACGACGCGGCGGCCTTTGGCCGCCGCTCGCAACAATGTCGGCCCGCCGATATCGGTCTTCTCGATGACATCGTGCGGCGTCGATTTCTTATCCAAGATGGTCGCTTCGAGCGGGTAGAGCGTTACGTAGACAAGATCGATGCGTGTTATCTCTTGTTTCTCGAGCTCCGCAAAATCCTCCGGCGTGGCCGCCAACAATCCCGCATAAATCTCGCGCGAGAGCGTTACCACTCGGTGCCCGAGAATAGGAGCCCCCACGATCTCGCCCACATCTCGGCAGGGAATGTCGTTGTCATTCAAATACTTTGCCGTTCCGGCCGACCCGAGCAAATTCCAGCCCTTCTCTTTCAAGAGTTTTCCGAGCCTGACCAAAGGAGCATCCTTCCCAAAACTCGCCAAGAGTGCAGTTTTCATTGAGCGGATTGTAGCAGGAAGCTATTTAGATCCCAAAATGGGAACACGGACCTAAGTTCACGAACCACAGAACGAGGTAGTTATACCTCCCTACCAAGCGGGAAGATTACAGTTCGAAGTAGTTATCGTTGTGCAGTAGACAAGAAAACAATTCATGAATAAAATGACGTTTACACGGCCCTCAGTGGCAACCTCTATGCGATGCCCATCTTGTGGGAACGACAATAAGCGAGATAGCCGGTTTTGCAGGCATTGCGGTAAATCTTTTGGTGATGTTCGATCGCAGTCGAGCGACTTTACTTTTTTTGAACTCTTCAAGAAAATTCGGGCTCGTTACTACGCAATATTCTTCGTTTGCCTTCTCTTTTTAGCTGGGGTAGCGTACGCCGGAGTAAAAGCTGACGACTACATAAAGGTTAATGCGGCAATGGCCAGAGCCCAACAACTTAACCAAAATGGAAGTTATCAGGATGCACTGACGGCGTTAGTCTCTGTGCAGAGTGACGCGGTGTTTGCATCGCAAAAGAATAAACTGAGTACTGATATTCAGAATGAAAATGAATTTATTAAAGACAAGGATTCTTTGCTTGCCGCATCGTCAAGTATTGCTTCCGGAGACCTCCAAACGGCTCAAAACCTCTTGGAATCTATCTCAAGCGATTTTCCCCAGTACAAAATTGTTTCTTCGGACTTGACCGAAATCGTCGAACAATACTCGGCACAAGCATCTAGTTCTCAGGCAGCAGCGGCTGCAGCAAAAGCAGCTGCCTCAAAAGCATCACAGGCCCAAGCTGCAGCACAACAGCAAGCTAGTGCCGCCCAACAACAGGCTAGCGCGGCTAAGCTTGAGGCGACTACCGAAGCAGCAAATGCTGCACATCAGGCACTCTTGAGTTTTTATAACCAACTACAAACCATTTACAGCTCCTATATAAATGGCATGTACTACTACAATGAGGGAATTGATGATTACAACGCTGCGGAATACTCGACAGCTATAGTGGCTTTCGGTCAAGCCAACGCGGTTTTCTCCAAGGCATACTCGGATGCCTATGCTTTGCCAAGTAATTTTACGAACCTTCCTGATGACTACGTACAGGCCGGTGAAGATATGGCCACCGCCGCGAGCGATATGGATACCGCGACAAAGGACATGATAGACAATTCCGATTCTTACTACACGGTCAGTGTTTCGCCATATACAACAGAAGCTTATACGAATTCTAGCTCCGCCAACTCTTGGCTTCAAACGACGAGCCCATAATGTATTGATGTATTGCAACAACTGCGGCTCGAAGATAGAACACGGGAGCAAATACTGCGACAATTGTGGGGTGCGAATTTCTTACTCAGGCCCCCTAAGCTCCGCAACAGGATTTTTAATCGGATACGGCCTCATCGTCAAAAGGTACCTAACAGGGCGCGTGTTGATTGTTGGGGGAGCAATTTTAATCGCTATTTTTGCCGGTTACAAACTGTGGAGTAGTTACGAACAGGCGCAAAGCCTCCTTGCATCTCAACAACAAACCCTTTTGACCGCGCAGGATGAGATTAAAAACTTAGCCGATAGCGCGAGCACTTCAGCAGCGATGGTTCGGCAAGAAGCAGCGGAAGCTAGTTCGTCAGAAGCGTTAGCAAAACAGGCACAAGCTGAGGTTGTGACTGCCGCGGGGGCAACAGCTGACGTATCACTTTCCTCAACCCTCCTAAAAGAAACCATGTCAAGGGTTGTGCAGGTAACCTGCGTAACCGACACTGAAATCTCGACAGGTAGCGGTGATGTTCAAGGGACGAATTCAGGTAGTTGGGTTGTCTATACGGACTTGCATGTCCTTGATCCTGCTTCGACGAATCAACGGTGCGAAATAGGACTACCGCAGCCACCGACATACACGGCAAGCGAAACATATCCGGTAACAATTACCGAAGTAGGTGACGATTATCCAGACGTAGATTTTGCAGAACTCACTCCCAACGACCCAACTGAGCAATTTCAGCCATACGCTCTCTCGGCCTGCACACCCAATCAAATCAACATTGGTGACGAAGTTACAGTATTTGGTTACCCGGCAGATGGTGGAAACTCCTTAACTGTTACAAATGGAATTGTAAGTGGAATAGTAAGTACTGCCTATGGATACATCTACAAGACTTCCGCGAACATCGACGAGGGAAATTCTGGTGGTCTTGCTCTCGACGACAATAGTAAATGTGGAATCGGAATGCCCACCTGGGCAGTCGAAGGGAAATTTGAAGGGCTCGGCTATATACAATCCTGGGACATGATTACAAACGCCGGGGATCTTTAAAGGGAGGGACCCGTGCTAGCATGCGGCGATGTTAGTTGATGAGATAACGGTACGGCTGGAGGCGGGGCATGGCGGCAGGGGCGCTGTGGCTTTTCAGAAGGTTCGCTTGATGCAGGGCCCGACGGGAGGGGATGGCGGGCGGGGTGCGAGCATTTATTTCGAAGGAGTTTCGGATATCGCCGCGCTCGGCGCCTTTTCGCATCGCA
This sequence comes from Minisyncoccota bacterium, assembly GCA_035500505.1. Classification (GTDB taxonomy): domain Bacteria; phylum Patescibacteriota; class Minisyncoccia; order Phycocordibacterales; family UBA2100; genus UBA10103. The sequence continues at coordinate 46,828 of DATJXE010000004.1, read as the reverse complement.
AGGTCATTCGCGCGGAAAGCGGGGGGAACGGCCGCGGGCAATTTATTGATGGAAGTGCGGGCGAGGACATGATATTGAAAGTGCCTGCCGGCACGACCGTGGTAAATCTCGCCTCTGGCTTCCGCAAAGAGATCGTGAAAGCGGGCGATAGGCTGCTCGCCGCGGGCGGAGGCAAGGGCGGGAGAGGGAATTACAAATTCCGCTCATCTACCAACACGACTCCAAAAGATTTTGAAGAGGGCACGCCCGGCGACGTCGCCGAATACCGGCTCGAATTGCGGCTCATCGCAGATGTCGGGCTTGTCGGGTTGCCCAATGCAGGCAAATCCAGCCTCTTGAATGAACTCACCGCCGCCAAAAGCCGTGTGGCGAATTACGCCTTCACGACGCTCGAGCCGCACCTCGGCGCCTACTACGAACTCATCATCGCCGACATTCCCGGCCTCATCGAAGGCGCTTCGTCCGGAAAAGGTCTCGGCGTGAAATTTCTCAAGCACGTGGAGCGCACGCGCACGTTGTTCCACCTCATTTCTGCAGAAAGCGATGACCCGGTTGTGGATTACAACATCGTGCGCAAGGAGCTGGAGAAGTACAGTCCGGAGCTCGTGCAAAAAAATGAGCACGTTTTTCTCACCAAATCCGACATGCTCACGCCGGAGGAGCTCAACGAAAAGCTCGCCGCGCTCAAGAAGGCCGGCATCGACGCGACGCCGCTCTCCATCCTCGAACCGGAGAGCCTTGAGCGCGCGAGGGCGCTTTTGAATGCGATAAAAGACGGCTCCTTGCGCTAAAAGCGCTGGCGTGGTAGGATAGTTCCATCAATTCAGGGTGATCCAGAGAAGTAGGGATCGACCTCCAACTCCACACTGCGCTGATCCGTCGAACAAAAACCGGCGGCTTATTACAATCCACCATTGCACTATGCAAGAAGGAACGATCGCCCGCCTCACCGATAAGGGATTCGGGTTCATCAAAATCGAAGGCCGTGAAAAAGACCTCTTTTTCCACTCCAACGAACTCGTCAACTGCAAATTTGACGAGCTTCGCGAAGGAGACAAAGTGACCTTCGAGATCGCGGAGAGTCCGAAAGGACCCAACGCGGTCAAGGTTAGCCGCGCCTAACCCAAAAACAAAAGGCGCCGCGTCAAACGCGGCGCTTTTTGTTTTGTTCGTATCAACTTGTACGGCTGGGCGAAAAATCCACGGCGACCTCGTTGAGGCCCTCGTGCAATTCCGAGCCGCCGACCTGAACGTTTCTGTGCGCGGCAGGAAAGAGGAGGATGACCGATGTTCCCCGGCCCATGGCGGAGCGGATGGTTATTTTTCCGCCCATGAGCTTCAAGAGTTCCGAAACGATGGTGAGTCCCAGCCCCGAACCTCCGCGCGAGCGCGTCCTCGATTGTTCGGCGCGATAAAAAGGCTCGAAGATGCGAAAAAGATCCCTGCGCGCGATGCCGAGGCCCGAATCTTGCACGATAAATTCCACCTGATTTCCCGGAGCCGGAGCGATCGTAAGGATTATCTGACCGCCCTGCGGTGTGTACTGGATGGCGTTGCGCAGCAGGTTGCCCACGATCTGCTCGAGCGCGGTCATGTTGCCCCACACGACGGTATGCGGGCTTTTGCGCACCGTGACCTGATGGTTGCTGCGTTTCGCGAGCGCCGAGAAGCGTTCGACCATGTGCGAGGCAAGCTCGGAGAGGTCGATGGCGGAGAATTCCATACGCTCCGGCCTCACCAGGGCCGAGAGCGAGAGAAGGTTGTTGATGATCTGCGAAATGCGATCGAGTTCCTCGACGTTACTCCGGAGCATCTGCTTTATCTCCGCGGACGCGCTTTCCTCGAAAAGAGCCACCTCCGTGTTGGTCTTGATGACCGAGAGCGGCGTGCGCAGTTCGTGCGCGATGTTGCCGATGAATTGCTTCTGCGCCGCGAGCGCGTTCCTGGCGGGGGAGAGCGTGATGCGCGCGATGATGTAGCCGAACACGACCGTGGTGCCCACGATAATGGCGACGATGGTGAGCAGGTTCTGCTCACGGATGTTCTGTATCTCCGTCGCAATGGTGAGCCCCAGTTGCTGCGGCGTTTGTGTTGAGAAGTTGGCCGCGATGCCGTTGAGTATCGCGCTGGAGATCTCACGGTACACGATACTGAAACCGGTCCCGATGACCGCGAGCAGGATGATGGAGAACGCTCCTTGGAGAAGGATGATGTTCGTCTCTGTCTGGAAGAACGGGTCCTGTTGGTATTTATTCAGCAAGCCGGTAGCCGATGCCGCGGACCGTTTCCAGTACCCCTTCACCGTCTCCCTCCAATTTTCGTCGAAGATTTTTGACATGTACGTCTACCACATTACTAAATCCCGCATAGTTGAAGTCCCATAGGTGGCTCAAGAGGTCCTCGCGGTTCACCACCTGGTTGGGGTGCCGCATGAAGTACTCCAAGAGCCCGAATTCTTTTAACGTGAGCGGAATGTCCTTGCCCGCGCGCGCGACCTTTCGCTCTCCGGGATCGAGCTCAATGTCACCGACCTTGAGCACTTCGGGCAACTTTTCGTTTGGCCGGCGCATGAGCGCCTTGAGCCTCGCGGAAAGTTCGGCGAACGAGAACGGCTTCACAAGGTAATCGTCGGCACCCGCGAGGAGCAATTGCACCTTGGTGTCCGTCTCCGCACGCGCAGTGAGTATCAAGACCGGCACCGTGATGTTGGACGCGCGTATTTCCTTGCAGATCTCGTACCCGTCCATCGAGGGGAGCATGAGGTCGAGAATGACCGCGTCGTAATCGGTGCGGTGCAGCTGGATGCGCGTGAGCGCCTTCTTGCCGTCCGCGACGGTGTCTACCGTATAGCCCTCGTGAGCAAGCCCTTTCACGAGCGCCTGCGCGAGTTTTTGTTCATCTTCTACCAAAAGTATTTTCATGGTTGTGTGCTTACACTGCTAACTCTAGGCACATTATAGCCATGGTGTAAATGAAGATTTCATGAGGCCCGTGGTTGAGCCATAAAATAGCGCTCGGCGGGTGCCCCCTGGGTACCCTGTTTTTCCGGCATTCCCGATTTTTTCTGCTGAAAAAATCGGCTCGTCCTCGGCCAGCCTGCGGGGTGCCTCCAAAACAAGGTACCCAGGGGGCACCCGACTCGCTACTTCGCTGAGTCTTTTTTGAGTTGCTTGAACGCTTCCTCGACGGTGGTCATGAACTGCGCAGGGAAGATGATGGTCGAATTCTTTTCGGTCGAGATCTCCGCCATGGTCTGCAGCGTGCGCAATTGGAGTGCGACGGGGTGTTGTGAGATGACGTCGGCGGCTTCGCCGAGCTTGGTCGCGGCCTGATATTCTCCTTCGGCGGCGACTATTTTCGCGCGGCGTTCGCGTTCTGCTTCGGCCTCCTTCGCCATCGCGCGCTGCATGTTGTCGGGGAGCGTGATGTCTTTTATCTCGACCGCGGTAACCTGCGTGCCCCACGGCTCCGTGTGCGAGTCGATAACGTCTTTTATCTGCTCATTTATCTTGGCGGTCTCCGCGAGCAATTGGTCGAGCGAGAAGCGGCCGACGACATTGCGCACGGTCGTCTGCGCTATCTGGTTGATGGCGTCGTGCACGTTCTCGATGGCGATAACGGATTTTTCCGGGTCCATGATGTGATAGTAGGCGACCGCCGCGATGTCTATCGAAACGTTGTCCTTCGTGATTATCTTTTGCGAAGGGATCTGCATCGTGATGGTTCGCAGCGACACGCGCACCATTGATTGGAACGGAACGAATACAAGGGTGAGACCCGGCTGCTTCACGCCGCCGAATTTGCCGAGCGTGAAGATAACACCGCGCTCGTATTGCCGGAGCACGCGAATAGAGATGAGGAGATACAGAACGACGATGACGAGGACCGTCCAAAAGATGCTCATGCCCCAATAGTGTACTCACAGGAGGATGTTGTCCAGCGGGGCTCTTTCGTTGGTATCATGCGAGATATGAGGAAGCGCTATTTTGGCGTTGCGGTGTTCGTCGTAGTCGTCGCTCTTGCGGGTGTGGGCGTGTATTTGTGGCACGGAAAAAACTCTGCAGGCACTGCCGCCGCGGTGCAATTCAAAACCCCGCAGGAGGAAAGCAACAAGTACGTGCGCTTCGATATGGAAGCTTTCGACGACATCAAGGCGCAGTATTGGCAGACGGCGAGCGAGGCGGACCTTGCGTCGCTTTTCCAACTGTCGCTCGCGAAGGCGGCGAACGTTCCGAACGAGTCACTTGCGACATCCACTCGCGCGGCGGTGGCGCAGATGCTCTCGCAAGCCTTTTCGGGCCTTTCGACGACATCGCAAGAGCAACTCGCGCTGCAAACGGTGCAAGTCGCGCTCTACAACCTTGCGCCGAACGGACGCGATCAACTTCTTACAAGTCAGGCGCGGACCGACCTGCAGAACACCGTTGATAACGTGAACCCCGCCGAGGATCTCTATGGAGAGTTGGGACTGCCAAGCGGGGCAAGTTCGGCGCAGGTGGAACAGGCATACGCGCAAAAAAGTGCGACGCTCGCCGCGACGACTTCGGAGGCGGGGAAGCAGGAACTCGCGAAAGTGGAGCAGGCGCATGCGACGCTCTCGAATCCCACCAACAAGGCCATCTACGACCGAACGGGCGCCCAGCCGACCGTCTTCTCTCGCGCGCTGAACGCGCATACGCTCTACGTCGATATAAGCTCCGTGGCGCCGACAACGATACAGGAATTCGCGGCAGCGATCGATGCGGCTTCGACGACGCCCGCGCTCACGAACCTCGTCATCGACCTGCGCGGCAACATCGGCGGCGACCTTTCCTTCGCGCAGGAATTCCTCGCGCTTTTCTTCGGACCCAACCAATATGCGTTCGATCTCTTCCACCAGGGCGATCTGCAAGTGCAGCGCACGGGGGGCGCCGACAAGTCGTCGACACTCGCGCAGTTCAAGGAGATCGCGGTCTTGACCGACGCAATGACGCAATCGACCGCCGAGCTCGCCGCCTCCGCGCTCAAGCACGACCGTCTTGCATTCGTCGTCGGCTCGACGACACGCGGGTGGGGAAGCGTCGAGGCCGTCATTCCGCTGCAAACGTCCATTGATCCAAACGAAACCTACGCGCTCGAGCTCGTCGAATATTTGACGGTGCGCTACGACGGATTGCCCATCGAAGGCAACGGGGTCGCGCCGGACGTGGACACGAGCAAGCCTGATTGGACATCGTCGCTTTCGAATTATTTCACCTCGCCCTCGATGATCTCCGCGCTCGAAGACGAAGCACAGAAAGCACCGCTGCACTAGCATTTGGCTCGTGGTATGCTTCGGCGCATGAAAGATGGCAAGAAGGTCGGCTTCACCGCGGGAGCGTTCGATCTGTGCCATGCGGGACACATGCTCATGTTCGAGGAGGCGAAAACGGTGTGCGACCATCTCATCGTCGGCTTGCACAGCGACCCCTCCATCGACCGACCCGGCACCAAGAACAAACCCATCATGTCGGTGGAAGAGCGGATGATCATTCTCAAAGGCGTGCGCTGGATAGATGAGATCGTCGTGTACGACACCGAAGCGGACCTCTTGAACATCCTCACCGAGAACAAGCTCGGCATCGACGTCCGCATCCTCGGCGTTGAGTACAAAGACAAGCAATACACCGGCAGGGGGCTACCTCTCGATGTCTACTACAACACTCGTGGACACAATTACTCCACGACAGAGCTGCGCAAACGCGTGTACGAAGCGGAGAAAGCCAAGTTGGAAAGATAGGCGACATTCACTCATCCCGAGTGAATGCCCAACCGCCTACAACGCCTGCGCGCTGAAGTTCTTGAACTGCACGTCCATGAAATCGGTGCGGATGCCGATATAGTGCGCGCCGGTGATGGGAGGCGTGCCGCCGACATTGGTGCCGCCCGCATCGGTCGTTTGCAAAAGTTGCTGCCACGCGCCGCCCGGAAGCTGCATCCACAAGGTTATCGTCACCGAACCATTCGCATTGGTCACGACCTGGTCTTTGATACCGATCCACTCACCATCCGGCAAGAGATCCTCGCTCTGCGTACTCGTCGCCGCGTTGATAGCGTACGTGCCGGGGAATATCTGCTTCTGTGCCATCGTGTAGTAAATCCCGTTTATCTTTTTCTTGATGACCGCCGTGCCGTCGACGCGCAACCCCGCGTAGTAAAGCGTCTGTCCGTCGCCGGTGTATCGGTTGAACAACAGGAGGCCGTTGGATTGATTGCGATTCGGAGAAGAACTGAAGTTGTCTTTGACGATATAGAACTGCGCCGACTCCACGTAATTGTTCCACGTGCTCCGCGAGACGAGGCGGAACAAATTCTGCGGGTGTGCGCCGCCATCGGTGTCCAGCGGATTGGTGAGCGCGTAGGCGAGGCGCCACTTGTTGAGGAGGGAAGCGGTGCCCTGCATCGTTTCGCCGAGTCCACTCTGCAGAACGAGCTCTCCGCCGGAGTTGAGCCACCAATACGGAGAAGTCGAATCGTTCATAGAGCCTGCTTCGTTCAGGGTTCCTGGAGAATTAAAGACGTATCTGAAGGTAGAACCCACGACCGCCGCCGCTCCCGCGAGTTGCGATCCATTCTCGCTCTGCGGGGGTGGCACGTGCGGAAAAGAGCGCGTGATCGCAGCAGTCGCCAAGACGGCGATCATGCCTGCTACTAGTAACAGAATTTTGTTCGCATCACGTTGCATAAAAGACGGGTTCGATATCGCGTGTACATGCATGCGTCTCGTTCTACACGAAGCGTTGCACGATGTCGATAGAAAAATGAACAATATTTTTTCTCAACAACGAACTTCATTGAATGTCGCTTCATTAATTAATTGTTGGGACTGCCACTTGCCCGGTGCGACAACCTGAATTTCCGCAACAGGTCGGTCAATAAATTCGATGTCGAGGTTGCCCCATCTGTAGAGGTGGTGGTCGCGGGTGGAGCGGGGCGTGCGGGAGCGATTATCGCCGGCGTTGGGGTGGTAGGAGCAGACGTTGGCACGGAGGGCTGTATCGCGGGAGCTTGAACGGTAGAGACCGAGGTCGCGACGCTTGCAACGGGCGCTTGTTGCGATACGGAGACACTTTTCACCACAGAAGCGGCAACATCAAGATTTTTATCCCATACCTCGACTCCGATGCCGCCCTTGGAGGGAATGGAAGCCGAAGTTGCCGAAAGCACGGCGACATCGTTCTCGTAACAGGTGACGGTGTCACCAACCACCCCGATCCCGACGTGGACCGTCGCGCCCGGGCCCGAGAACTCCTGATCGGTCGAAGCCAGATTGGTTTGTGCCTCGCCGGTGTGTCGTTCTATCTCAACGTAGGTTGAGGAGAACGCGCAGGCGACATACGTTTCATCTTCGGCGTTGCGTGCGAAAAGCGAAATGTCGGAACCTCGCCGCCAGTCGACCACGGCGGAGAAATAGTAATTACCCCACCAACCGGAGCCATTGAGGAAACTATCCGCACCGGAAGTCGTCGGGTCCGCAGAGAGCACAAGGCCGGATGACGTGGAGGTCGCGTTGCCCCACGCCTGCACCCACTCCTGTCCGAACGAGCTGCTCCGGTATGGGAGAGGTTTCGCCGCGCCCGCGTTGAGGACGTCGATGAGCTCTTGCCCGGTCCAATCGAGTCCGGGTTCGAAGCGTTTTTCCATATATGGCCTCGTGCCTGGGCCGTTGTTGGTTAGAGGGTAATTGAACGTGTCGCCGTTCTGGGGCCACGTTTGGTAGAAGGTGTACGTGTATATCTGCGGCATGACGGTATCGAGTATCGCCTGCGAGCCGGGGAAGTTTACCGAATCCTCGCCGTAATCATTGAATGGATAGGCGAAGGCGATGACATTGATGCCAAAGTCCTGTTCCAGTGTCTGCACGGAATTTTTCATGTCGCCTTGTACGCGCGCGGTGAATTGTGCGTTGGTCTCGAACGCGTTCGTTTGCGGGTCCCAGAATTTGTTGGAAAGAAAGTGCCCTTGCGTCGTCGTCGCGGCTTGTGAGAGGTTAGTCGTCGACTGGACCGCGTAGAGCGCGTGGTCGAGATCGCCGTGCGATTCCATTTCCCAGCGTCCGGACGCCACCATGTTGGCGAGCTCGGTCTTATTGAGGTAGAAGTTCGAGTCCTTTCCGTCCGCGGGCATCGAGAAGCCGGTGATGACGAACATGATCGCGTGGAAGCCCATCTCCTGCAGGACCGGATCAGCTTCGTAGTACGTATCCTTTCGACCGTCGTCGAAGGTGAGCAGGAACGATTTATCGGGAAGTTGTATCTCGCCCTTCTCCCATTCGTCGTATTGCTCCATCGTGATGGTTTGCCAGCCGTTCTCTTTGAGCGCGCGCAGCTGGTCGACGAAGACCGAAAGCTGCATATTGGCACTCGAGCCCCCCTCGCCGTGGTAGAGAAGTACGGGAATGGATCTTGCGTCACCCTGGGGAACCGCCCCTGCAACCGCGACACGATATCCCGGCAGTTCGTATTCGAGCCAGTATATGAACTGCGATTCCGCTCGCGTTATCTCGTAGCTCGTCTGCGGCAAGATGCTCCATACGTCGTTCGCGAGCGTGAATACCACGATCAACCCAGCGATGGCGACGATCATGACGAAGATCATGAATAATTTTTCGCGCGAGATATCGATGAACATAAGATTATCGGGTTCCCCAGCGCGTGTCCGCGATGGTGACGAGCGCCCACGGGAGCTGCCACATGAGGATCACGCTGTAGAACCAGAAGGTGACGACGGCAAAGAACCAGGGACGTTTGCCCACGTGAAGGCGGTAGTAGATGCCGTGGAGCATAAGCATGAGGAACAAGCCAGAGAGATACACCCACGGCAACAGACGATAGAAGATCGGGTTCCAGATGAGCGCGTGGACGAACACGATAGGCGCCGCGAACGCGAGGAAGACGTAGCCGTAGAAAAACGCGGCAAAGAAAGGGTTCTTTTTCCAAATGAAGGTCGACGCGATAAAGGTTTCGCGTATCCAGGATTTCTTCCAGCGTTGCTGCTGCTTCATGTACTTGCGGAATGTGTTGGGAACGACGGTGTAGGCTCTTGCTTCGTACGAATACGCGGCCTGATGTTCTCGTATCATGAAATTAGTGAGCGAACGGTCGTCGCCGAAGGTGCATTCGGCACCGAAAAAGGTCTGGTGCAACCATTCGTCGACGAATTCGAGAAGGTAGCTGCGACGGTAGGCGCTGCAGCAACCGGGGCAGCAGGTCACGTTGCCGAAGACCGATTCAGCCGCTTTGTAGACTTTGAAGGCGATGTAGTAGCGAAGTGCCTGCATACGCGTGAGCGTGTTCTCGTCGCGGTTGTATACGTCGGTGTGTCCGGAGACCGCGCCGACCTCGGGAATGGAAAAGTATTTCACGAGATGGCGAACCGAAGATTTCTCGACGAAACTGTCGGAATCGACGAATATGACGATGTCGTTGGTCGCGCGCTTTATGCCTTCGGCCATGCCGTAGCGTTTGCCGCGGTTGACCTCGAAATTCACGATCTCAACGCGATGCGCGTACGGGGCGATGTCACGGGCCGCACGTTCCATTTCCGCAAGCGTCCGATCGGTCGAGCCGTCGTTGATGGCGATGACTTCTATTTTCTCGGGCGGATATTCAACCTCGGCGAAACGCTCGAGAGTTTTGTAAATATTATCCTCTTCGTTCTTCGCCGGCACGACGAAGGTGACAGTGGGCTCGAAGGAAAGATCTGCGGGCACCGGTTTGTGGAGATAGGCGAGCAGAAAGCGCGAAAATATGTACAGCGTGATACTCACGGAGTAAATGGCGAAGAACACGTTTTCGTTGAGGTAGGAACCTGTCGTTATCTTGATGAGAAGAATGACGTAGACGACGAGAAAAAACAGGAACCATAGACCGACCTGATCAAAAATGCTTCTTTTCATACGTTAAGAGCGGCCGATGCCGCGGTAGAGGATGGCACTTTTCTCGAAGAGTTTTTTATCGAGGCAGTTGCGCCCGTCGATGACGATCGATATACCGAATTCTTCGAACTGCCTCGGTGTGAGGTGGCAGAACATAGTGTGGTCCGTCGCGATAACGACGGCTTGCGCGCCTCGCAAGGCTTCTTCGAGGCTCCGGCCGGCGCCTCCGACGTACGGATCGAACACTGCGACCGTGGCGCCCGCTTGTTCGAGTTTCTCGCGTATGACGAGCGCCGGACTTTCGCGCACGTCGGGAATGTCTTTTTTGTATGAGAGCCCCAATAGCGCCACGCGCGCGCCGGAAAATTTCAGTTTTCGTTGTCGGAACGCGCTCGCGAGACGATCCACGACGTAGCGTGGCATGCGCTCGTTGATGCGCCGCGCCGTGAGAAGGAATTCGTGCTCGAAACCGTTGTCGCGCCCGTAGCGGATGAGGTAGTACGGATCGACAGGGATGCAGTGGCCGCCCACGCCTGCGCCGGGATAGTGCGGCATGAAGCCGAAGGGTTTGGTGGAAGCGCCTTTGATGACGTTGACGATGTCGATGCCGGCTTTGTCGAAGGCCATCGCGAGCTCGTTGACGAACGCGATGTTGATGTCGCGGAACGAATTCTCGACCATCTTCACCGCCTCGGCTTCCTTGATGGAACCCATTGGCAGCAGTTTTGCGTCGATGAACGAACTGTAGATGGAGAGCGCTTTCGAAAGACTTTCGGCGTTCAGCCCGCCGATGACGCGCGGGATGTGTTCGGCGTCCCACCTTTCGTCGCCGGGGTTCACGCGTTCGGGGCAGTGCGCGAAAAGGAACTCCTCGCGCGAGAGGCCGGACGCCTCCTCGAGGAGAGGCAAGACGACTTCTTCGCACACGCCCGGATTCACGGTGGATTCGACGACGACAAGGCCGCCCTCGGTAAGATGCCTGCCGGCGATCCTCGCGGCTCCTTCGAGAGGCTCCAGGTCGGGCTGTCTGTCGTGTCGGACCGGTGTTGGCACGCAGATGATAAAGACGTCAGCGCCGTCTAGAGTCGATTCGTCTGAACTCACGGAAAGATTTTGTGTGTCGCGAAAAGCGTCCGCAGCAGTTTGATCGAGGAAGTTCGCCTCGCGTTTTTCAAGTTGTGCGACCTTCACCTCGTCGATGTCGAACCCGATCACCTCGAAGCCTTTCGAGGCGGCGAGGATAGAAAGGGGAAGTCCCACATATCCAAGTCCCAAGACCGCGAGCTTCGCATCTCGTCTTTTCGGTTCCACGAAAAACCTGCGTCTCGGACGAATACCGTCCATGGACCTGCGCTCTCGGCGCATCGCCTCCAGTTGTTCCGGTGACATAGTTTTTGAGACGGTCGCGACGGCGAATGATTACTTCACTCACCCTTCATATTCGGCGTGTGATACATGCAGGGACGGACGGGAAGAAAGGAAGAGACAGCCCGACACGTCCGTAGTGGTATGAGAAACGGTATCGTATTCGTGCTTGCGGTCGTGCTCATCCTCGGCGGGTATGTTTGGTACGATCTCCACGCCAAGGAAAGCGGGCTCATCCATGCCCCGAACGCAGCGGATGGCTTTGACATCGCCCCCATCAGTCCCTTTTTGAAAGCATGGAAATTTGTCGTAAACGCGGTTGTCCCGCCTGAAAAACCGATACGTAACCTCGTGTTCGACTGCGACCAGCAGAAAAGTTTCCGAGTGATCTTTTACGCGGGGACCGTCCATCTGCACTTGAGCGACGGTCGAGACTTGATCTTGCCTACTGTCGCGTCCACCTCTAAGGCGGAGTATGTTGCATCCAACGGCACGATCACGTTCACGGAAAACAACGGAGAGGGATCCGTCGAGGAAGGCCCGGACCATACACAAACCTACAAGAACTGCTTTCCGCTGACGAGCAACTACTCGTGAGTTCCGTCGGTAACTTTCCGACAGGAGATCTAAAACGCCGGGCCGCCCCCGCGCTTGGCGCTAGAGACGGCCCGGCTCGCATGTTCAGTTTTCGTAGGGCGGTCGAAGACAGTTTTCTCTCCACAGATCTCTTTGACGCCGCTTTGCGCACGACGCAGTTATGCTGCTAATCCCGAGCACCATCGCCTGCCTCCCAGTGGGGGCAGGCGGCATGTGCTCATCAAGGTGCTCACTACGGGCGATTGTAAGGACGGAGGGTGAAGAGGGGGTGAATGTTTGACATACACTATAAATACAATGTATAATGCGTACGGCTAACAACAGGAGAGAACGCAATGATTCTTACAAGAGGACTGGTGGAGGCACCTGTCTTGGACGAACTGTTCAAGCTCACCTCGCGTCCTCGTCCTGAGGATGCGTTGCACGCTTTGAAAGAGCCGAACGTTCAGGACGCGGCAATCGCGGTCGCCGAGCGTATGCGGCACCTCGCGATGAAAGAAGATAAAGAGAGGAGCATTCAACGAAGGTCGCTGATCAATTATCGCCAATTCTACGTGGGCGGCGTCGGAATTGGTCTTGTGCTCGGCGGAGAGAAGTCATCGCCATACGAATGGTGGGTCTTCGCTGCGGTGAACTCCAAGCCGTCCAAGAAGGCGACAAAATTCTGCGCAGAAATGCGCATTATGCGCGCCGCTCGAGAGACGCGATGCGGATGCATCGGCGGGCTGGTAGTGATCGGCGAGAATCAACCGGATGGGAAAAGCGGGTTACTGCGGAAAACGCTCGATCCCTGCGGAGACTGTCGCGCATGCATGCGACACCCCGACAATCGAGCCAGGTTCCGGCGCAACACGCTAATCTTGACGGCGAAGCCGCTCAGTCAAGTTCGATATTGTGAACCACTGTACAAAATGATGGCTGCCCATGAAGAGGGTTGGCCATGACGGCGAAGCTAGCTGCTTCGCCGTTCGCTTTTTACACCCAGAGCGCGAGGATGACGCCCATGACGAGGAGCAGCACGAGGTGGTAGCCTGCCGTGATGAACCACCAGTTCCAGGACTTTCCTTCCCAGAGAACGCCGCCGACAGTCGCCGGAGCGACGAATCCGATCCAGCTTGCGAACGCGACCGCGAGCCCCGCAGATACGCCGGTCATGCCGAGGTAGGCTTCCGCAAAGATGATGGCGTGCGCGAGCACGAACGCCATGAGCAGCGCGCCGATGAACATCACGACATAGCTCATCGCCATTCCTTTTCGCATCATCTCCTGCATGCGGGCGTCCGACATGCCTAAAGATGCGACCCACTGACTGCGGAACAGGGGACCGAACCATAGCCACCCGATGAACATGGCCGCTACAGCCGACACTAACACCGCCCAAAAGTTGACAGGTATCATACTTTTGATTCGTTATATGTAATACACATAGTGTAGCACGCACCCCTAGGCAACTTCATGAGAGGTGGGATACTTGCGGTACGAGGGTCGAATTTACCCGCCTTATCTCCAAAAAAGCATGAAAACATTGCACATGGTCACCTGGATTTTGCTCGTGATCGGAGGCCTTAACTGGCTTTTGGTCGGCCTTGGCGGCTTTTTCGGCGGCAACTGGAATGTCGTCAACCTGCTCCTCGGCTCGTGGCCCCAGGTGGAATGGCTCGTGTACATACTGGTCGGCCTTTCGGCCGTCTACGAGATCGTCACGCACAAGGGCACCCACATGTCTGGAAGTTCGGCTTCGATGATGTAATTTTCAGCACGGATATACCAACAGAACCGCCGGCCCATAAGCCGGCGGTTCTGTTTTCATGGAGAAATAATCTTGGGTCTCGTATCGTACCAAGACATATGAACGCCATTTCGATCATACGGCCTCTCGTAGTCGCCCTGTTGACGGCAGGTGTCACGCTACCCGCAGGTGTGCCACCGGCGGTGCAACCGTTCCAACCTGCTCCCGCGAACCTTTCCATACCCATGCACAACGCGAACAGCTCGAGTGCGCTCAACTGGGCCGGGTACGTCGCGACAGGCGGGACGTACACCTCGGTTTCCGGTTCTTGGAACGTTCCCACCATCGCGGACGGCGCCGCCAACGTTGCCGACGCCACCTGGGTCGGGATCGGCGGTGTCACCTCGACCGACCTCATCCAGGCGGGGACGGAAGCCATTCCTGATTCGCGCGGCAACCTCGTCTATCAGGCGTGGCTCGAAACGCTGCCGCAAGATTCCCGTGTTGTTCCGCTCTCGATATCGCCGGGCGATACCGTTTCAGTCTCGATCACCGAAGCTTCTCCCGGCACGTGGGACGTGTCTTTCTATGATTCGACAACGGGGAAGAATTACGAGACGAACGTGCGATACGATTCCTCGCTTTCATCCGCCGACTGGGTGGAAGAGATGCCGGTCGAGATCGGCGGCACGGTCGGGCTCGACGATTTCGGAACGGTCAACTTCACAAGCGGCTACGCCATCAAGAACGGCCAGGCAGTGACCATTTCGGGGGCAGGCGCACGGGCGCTCACGATGGATAACTCGTCCGGAGAAGCCGTTGCGACGCCCTCCGCACTCGGTGCGGGCGGCGCAAGCTTCAGTATTTCGCGCACGAACGCGCTCTCGAGCCCGCTCGTGCTTTCAAGGAACGGGCTACCCTTTGTCGCGGCCGCTTCAAGTCCCTATGCATACGCGCCATCCGGCGGCTATACCGTGCGCGCCCATCGCGGAAGAGGAGGATATCGCGTCACATTCCGCTTTTAGCAGCATCGTTTCCCGGACTCGGATTTGTTTGGCGTAACATGCGCGCCACTTCGTTGAAGATGGATCCCGGGTCTTGCACGGCAGCTGCCGCGGCAGCGCGGTCGAAGGGACCGCGAACGAACTTGCGGGTGTCGAGCACCCCTTCTTCGGGATCTAGGTTCTGCATGCCGATCTCGTCGCCGTAGTAAATGTCCGGAGCGCCGGGCATCGAGAAAAGCAGCGAAAAAGCCTCCCGTATGCCATCGCGTTTTCCGCTGAAGACCGTCGCAACACGCACCGACGTGAGCCCCGCTTTTTTCATGACATAACGCCTGTCAGGATCGAGAAAATCCATCAGGATACGGCGTTCCTCCGGATCCATAGCGGTATCAAAGGATATCTCGTCGTGGTTGCGCAGGAACGTGATCCACTGGCAGTTCTCCGGGATGTCGCGGGATTCTTCCGCGCATGCGTCGAGCCTCCCTCTGTCGCTGGTTGCGAGTGCGAGCCATGTTTCGGCCGCCAAGACGAAGTTGTACGCCATGTGGCACTCATCGCCCGCGCCGAAGTACGCTTTCGTGAGCGGCAGCGTGTTGTGCGCCTCGGCAACCAGGATAACCTCCGGATGGTTCACTTCGATGTGCGCGCGGATGCGTTTGAGAATGGCGTGGGTCTCCGGCAAGCCCCTGCAGTCGGTACCGTCGCGCTTCACGAGGTGGGGAACGGCATCGAGCCTGAAACCGTCAACGCCGAGTTCTATCCAGAAATCCATCGCGCCTACGATCTCGGCAAAGACATCCGGGTTGTCCCAATTGAGATCCGCTTGTTCCGGGTAAAAGGTGGCGAAGTAGTGATCGTCGGTCGGCGGGTTGTAAATCCAATTCGAAGCTTTCATGTCGGGGAACGCATTGGGCGCCTCGAGGAATTTGTCCGGTTTCTCGCTCCAGAGATAAAAGTCGCGCTTCGGGTTGTCTCTGGAGAGGCGGGCCTCGGCGAACCACGGATGCTGAGTCGACGTGTGGTTCAACGGCCAATCGATGAGTATACGCAACCCTCGTTCGTGCGCCCTGGATACAAGCGCGGCAAAGTCTTCCACCGACCCGAGTTCCGGGCGCACGCCACGGTAGTCCGTCACGTCGTAGCCCCCGTCGATCATGGGAGAAGGGTAGTGAGGCAGGAGGTGCAGGGTATTGACCCCGAGCGCCTCGAAGTAGCCGAGGCCGTCGGCAAGCGCGCCTATCGTCCCCGCGAATTTGTCGATATAGAGCTCGTATATTTTTGCGCGTTTCCACCAGTATTTTTCGGAGTCCATAGTTCGTTGACGTATGACACCTCTTGTTATATCCCGAAATTCGCCGAAGCCCAATGGAAAAGTAGCTCTGACAGACCGTTTTTCGTTATCCACGCGTTTTCCCCAACCGGGATGCGACAAGTTCGTTCTCGTTAGTATAGTTCCGAATATGGGTAAAGATTGTTCTTTTTATAGTAATTTTATAAGAAATTAGTCTTAACTATGTCAGAATTAAAACAATTCCTCGAGTTACCGTACGAAAAGCTCGAGGAGATGAACCTCAAGGCCAAGGAGCGCGCAACGAGCGCCTCGCCTGCGGCGCTCGAGAAAGAATACGTCGGATGGCTGAAACGTGAAAAGAAGGTGAAGGCCGTGACCATCTGTTTTTCCGATATCGAGGGTCGGCTGCACATGCTCGACTACGACAAGAAATTCCTTCTCGATTCGCTCGAGAATCTCACGTTCGACGGGTCATCCATCAGAGGCTTCACGCCGCAACACGAGAGCGACCTGCGGCTCGAGATAGATTTCTCGTCTATCCGCTGGATGCCCTCGGACGTATTCGGCCCTGGAAAGGTCCTTTTTTTCGCCTCGGTACTGAACCGAGACCGCACGCCCTACAACGCCGATTTCCGGGGTCGCCTAAAGGCGCATGTCGCGGAACTCAAGAAAAAAGAGGGTATTACGGCCTTCGCTGCTCCCGAAATAGAGGGCTTTGTCGTCGCCGGCGAGAACGCTGAACAGAACTATGCCCAGAACGGTGGCATGAAGCTGGTCTCGACCGGCGGCTACTACCATTCGCTCCCGATGGATCCGCTGCGCGTCTTCATCGATCGCGCCGCCGAGGCGCAGCGGGCGATGGGATTCAAGAACGAGAAAGACCACCCTGAGGTGGGGCCTTCGCAATTCGAGATGAATTTCTCGTACGCCGACGTCGTCCGCGCCGCCGACAACGTACAGCTCTACAAGCTCATCTGTCGTCAGGTCGCGCGCAACATGGGGCTCACGGCCACGTTCCTGCCCAAGCCGTTCACCGGCATCAACGGCTCCGGCATGCACACCAACTTCTCGCTCTCAAAGAACGGCAAGAACATCTTCCACGAAAAAGGGGGAAAGGAGGGACTCTCGAAAATCGCGTGGGATTTCATCCTGCGTCTCCTCAATCATGCGCCGGAGATCTGCCTCATTCTCAACTCGTCGGTCAATAGCTACCGCCGCCTCGACCCGCATTTCGAGGCACCCAACCAGATAAAAGTCTCCGCGGTCGACCGCGGTTCCATGATCCGCATTCCGCTCGGCAACGAAAAGACCGCGCGCATCGAGCTTCGCTCGGTCGCGCCGGATGCCAACCCCTACCTCGTCCTTTTCACGATGCTCCGCGTCGGGCTAAGCGGCACGAAGCTCGAAAAGGATGAGTCGAAGCGCGACCGGCTGCGCTTTCTGCCGGACAATATCAACGACGCCATAGCGCTCATGAAATCGAGCAAGTTCATGGCCGCGGCGCTCGGAGAGGAAAGCAAGGATAAGTTCATCCAGTATAAGCAGGCCGCGGCGGACCGGTCGCCGAAGGCCTTGGGCTCGATTATCAAGAACTCGGAGGTGGTCTACCACCACGAGGTTACCAATCAGTTCCTTTGGAACAACTTCTAATCGTATGACAAAAAGCATGTTATGGACGTGGGCGATCCTGATACTCGCGGTCGGGGCCGTCATCGGGTATTGCGCCATCTACTTCGGCGGCGCGTCCGCCGGTGCCTACGACGCCTCCGCGATCAACAGCGGCGACGTCGCGTGGATGCTCGCATCCTCGGCGCTCGTCATGATCATGACGCCTGCGGTCGGATTTTTCTACGGCGGCATGGTCTCGTCGAAGAACGTCGTGTCGGTCCTGAAGCAGTCGATGCTCATTCTCTCGCTGGTGTCCATCCAGTGGGTGGTGATCGGCTACTCGCTCGCGTTCGGTCCGGACGCGGGGGGCGGCATCATCGGCACCCTCGCACACTTCGGACTGCGCGGCGTGGGCTACGCGCCCGATCCGGCGTATGCCGCGACCATTCCCGCATTGGTGTACATGATCTTCCAGGCCATGTTCGCCATCGTGACGCCCGCGCTCATCATCGGGGCGTTCGTCGGCCGCATCCGCTTCAAAACACTCGTCGTGTTCACGCTTCTGTGGGCGACCCTGGTCTATGACCCGATCGCGCACTGGGTGTGGTCGCCCAACGGCTGGCTGCACGCGCTCGGCGCCCTGGACTTCGCGGGAGGGACCGTCGTTCACATGAGCGCCGGATTCTCCGCACTCGCCGCGGCGATGTTGGTCGGCAAGCGGCTCGACTCGCAAACGCCGGGCAACGCCAACGTTCCGTTCGTCATCCTCGGCGCAGCGCTCCTGTGGTTCGGCTGGTTCGGGTTCAACGCGGGTTCGGCGCTCACTGCCGGCGCCCTCGCCGCCTCGGCCTTCGTCGTGACCAATACGGCGACGGCTGCGGCAGCACTGACGTGGGTCGCGCTCTCTTGGGCGGAACACCGACGGCCCTCGGCGATGGCTGCGGCCATTGGCGCGGTTTGCGGGCTCGTGGCCATCACGCCGGCATCCGGCTTCGTCGGCCCGATCGCTTCCATCGCGATAGGCATCATCGCGGGCGTCATTACCTACCTGGCGGTGCACCTTCGTTCGAGCCGCATTCCGGTGGACGACACCCTCGACGTGTGGGCTGGCCACGGCATCGGCGGCCTCACCGGGGCCCTTCTGACTGGTGTCTTTGCCGAGGTTGCCGTCAACTCTGCCGGAGCCAACGGGCTTCTCTTCGGCAACCCGCATCAGCTCTGGATACAGCTGATCGCCGTCCTGGCTTCGGGCATCTATTCGTTCGTTGCGACGTGGATAATCCTCAAGGTACTCGTTCTCTTCAGGATGCCGCTTCGCGTGAGCGACAAGGATGAGGAAATAGGCCTCGATATCGCCGTCCACGGCGAGCCCGGATACCGTTTTTAGGTTTTGCACAGGCCAAGGGAGCGCCTCTGGCGCTCCCTTGCGGGCTTGTTACAATGGCGCGGTAACAACTTAGCAATTAGCAATCACCTAATATATGGTCAGAAAAGCGAATCCGGCACTTTTGAAGCCCCTGGAGCTCGATGCGACCCTCGAGGCGGTCGTGGGGAAAGGTCCCATGTCCCGCGGCACGGTCGTGAAGAAGATCTGGGAGTACATCAAGAAGAACAACCTCCAGAATCCCCAGAACAAGCGCAATATCATGGCGGACGACAAGCTGAAGCCCCTCTTTGGCGGCAAAGGCGAAGTAACGATGTTCGAGATGACGAAGCTCGTCTCGGGCCACATGAAGTAAGAAAGGGTAGAAACGTGGAAAAAGCGCCGGCGGCCCTAGGGCCGCCTGTGCTTTTCGCATTGTCTTGTGCTCCCACGAGAAATGGAACGACTGGGAAACCCTCGGTTTTCCCAATCCTTCCTCCACGGGAAACCGGCAGGTTCCCCGACCCCCTCCTGTTCGATTCCTGTTGGTCGCAAAAAATACTTATTTTGCTCCCACGAGGAATCGAACCTCGATTACGGGATCCGGAATCCCGCGTTCTATCCATTAAACTATGGGAGCGTGTGTGGCAAAGTATATATCGTGTTTGAAAAGAATGAGGAGTCCGGCGCATTACCGGACTCCTTCACGTCGCACGAGTCATTGTCGGTTGGAAGCATTCCTTCTTGCGTCGAAGGAAGCGAGAGCGATCCACATTTCCTCGCAAAATCGGAAAAGCCTTTCGAGCTCCTCCTTTTCGATCGGTTCATCATTTGCGACCGTTTCCAGCTTCGTCGCGTTTTCGAGAAGGAACCGTTGCAGTCGTGGATCGTCCCAACGTTGGTGGTGAGGATAGAACTTCAACATGACACCGTCCACCACCCCCATAAGATCCTTGTCCGTGTCGTCCGCATGATCTGGCGCAACCTCAATAATGGCCCGGAGCGTGCTTGCACAGAGGGCGACTTTCTCCGGTGACCACTCGAGATTTCGGTCCTTGAAGCCCAGATTCAGCGTCGCTTCTTTGAAAATATCCGGCCGTAGATGCCACAGGAGCATGTTCTGGAACCTTTTTCGTTGACTTCGCGGCCATATTTGTAACACATTTTGGCCGGCAAATCAACTTACGGCTTCGCGCGTGAGAAGAAATCTGCTACGATGACGACTCGCTAGGGCCCATAAGCGGAAGCTTTTGGACCCGTCGCTCGAAAAAAGTGAGAATACGTAGTATCCTCACTTTGTTTCTCTCTAGGGCCCATAGTATAGCGGTAGAACGGTTCCATGGCATGGAACAGGTCGGGGTTCGACTCCCCGTGGGTCCAAAAAATGACGGAACCCGCCTTGTGCGGGTTTTCGTCCTTTTTGCCGCACGGGGAGTCGAACAGGAAAGGGGTCGGGAAAACATTTGTTTTCCCGCGGAGGAAGGTATGGGAAAACCGAGGGTTTCCCAGGATTCGTCTCCCCCCGTGGGTCCACAAAATTGATCACCCCCACTCAATAGTAGAAGGCGGCTTGTCAGAGATGCGATAGACAACCGCGCCGACTTCGCGGACCTCGTTGGTGATGCGGCGCGAGACTTTGTCGAGGAAGTCGTAGGGAAGCTGGGCGAAGCGCGCGGTGAAACCGTTGACGCTCCAGACGGCCCAGAGCGCGAGCACGTGGCCGAGGCCTGCACCGTCGCCTTTGCTTTCAGTATGCATTGAATGAGTAAGTGTGGCTCCGGCCTGCCAGACCGTTTCGTACAGGCCAGCCTTGCGAAGCTCGTCTATGTAGATACCGTCGCACGCGCGTGCGACTCGTAGGCTTTCTGCCGTCACTTCGCC
Organism: Minisyncoccota bacterium; assembly: GCA_035500505.1. Lineage (GTDB taxonomy): Bacteria > Patescibacteriota > Minisyncoccia > Phycocordibacterales > UBA2100 > UBA10103. Next base: position 26,095 of record DATJXE010000004.1, on the reverse strand, counting down.
TTCGATGCGCACTACCAGGCCGGGGCCTGGGAAGGGATGCCGAACGAGCAGGTCTTCGGGAACGCCCAATTCTCGGCCTATAGCACGGGCGGAATCCTTCACCTCGGTCTCAAGCGGGGAGATCTCGGGCACCAAAAAGCCGAGCTTTACGTTGTGGTGCACCTTTATTTCTGCGACGCGCGCACCCGTTTCGTGCCCATGGCCGCTCTCGCGCACGTCGGTGTAGAGCGTGCCTTGCGCAATGAAATCGGCACCGAATTTCTTTATTTCCTTTTCCAGCACGTCCTTGTAAATGCCGCGCATGGCCATACGCTTGTCGCGCATATGCGTTTTGCCTTTGAGCGCATGCAAAAATTCCTTGGTCGCATCCGCGATGTCGAGTTCGATCCAATTCTCGTTCCCAAAATATTTTTTCACATAGGCCTCGTCGTCCGGCCTGTCGATGCCGCGAATGTACACGCCTTTTAACGTTGCTCCCGATTCTTTCAAAAGATATGCAACGACGGAAGAATCCGAGCCGCCAGAAAGTGCTATCAAAACTTTCTTGCCCACAACAACCTTTTTCAGCTCTTCTATCTTTTTCTTCGCAACGCTCTCGGCAGGGAAGCGCTCGATGATGCCGCAGATATTCAAAAAGTTGTCGTACATTTTCACGCCTTCGGTCGTGTCGGTCACTTCGGGATGGAACTGCACGCCCCACAGGTGTTTCGCGTTTCCGGCCGCGATTTCTGCGTTGTCGGTCGAACCCAGAACTTCGAATGGCGCGTCACTGACGGCGTCGCCATGACTTTCGAGCACCTGTGTTCTCTTTGCGACGCCGGCGAAAAGCGGGGAGTCTTTCGTAACGCGGAACTCATGAACGCCGAACTCGCGCTTTTGCTGCGGCGTTACTTTCGCGCCCGCATGTTTCGCCCACATCTGGAACCCGAGACAAATACCCAAGAGCGGAATGCCGAGGTCGAATATTTTTTCATCAAATGGCGGCGGTTCGTCAAAGACGGATGCCGGCCCACCGGAGAGAATGATGCCTGCGGGCGCCGCCTTCTTCACGTCGTCGGCTGTCACCGACGCCGGATCTGCGACGACGCAATACACACCGAGCTTGGCGAGGGTCTGCACGATGAGGTGGTCGAATTGTGAGCCCATCGAAAAAAGCATGACGAACTGCTTCGTCTGCCGCACCCGCATTTCCTCGGCGATAGATTCGAGGGCTTCCTTCGTTGCCCCCTTGAATACGCTCAACATGAAGCGATGGTATCATACGCTATATGACAAGCATGGAAGCTCCTCCCGAATCAGGATCCGAGCTCATGGTCACGTTCGCGAGGTTGGTGAAATTAATACGTAATTTGACGACGCAGCTCGAGGAGGCAAAGGAAGACTTTTCCGATTTCGAACAAGCCATTGATGCCTGCGAAGCACAGCTGGAAGCACTCGACGTTGAACTTGGACAGTTGGCCGGTGGGACGAGCGACCAACTTGGAAAACATCTCTATACAGAGCTGATGGCAACCGAAAAAATGATAAAAAAAGAGATCGAAGAGATACAAGCTGACAAAAGTATTGCGCATGATCTCCGGACCACTATTGAAGAGGGACTTCTAGAGCTTTTGGACCATCAAACCGTTTTGCTTACCTCCTTCCAAACAGATTCTAAGCAATAGAGCCGTTTCTTCGACCTCGGGGCCGCCTACCCAGGCGGTTTTTCTTGTGTGGATAACTGCCTTGCAGTAGGGTATAGTGGTATATACTCAATCCTAGTGGGAAAGAGTGGTAAATCATGACAAACCTGCTGATCGGCGAATACGAGCACACGCTCGACGAGAAGAAACGAGTTTCGCTCCCCAAGACATTCCGCGCCGCCCTTGGAAAGAAAGTGGTGATGACGCGGGGCTTGGACAACTGTCTTTACGTCTACGCGCACAGCGCGTGGGGCAAGGTGGCGGAGCGCCTGCAATCGCTTTCGATAGTCAACGAGGACACGCGCGGTTTCAACCGCTTCATGCTCTCGGGCGCTGCGGAAGTCGAGGTCGACGGGGTGGGGCGCATCCTCATTCCGGACCACCAGAAAGAGTATGCGCAGCTCAGGAAGAATGTCGTGTTTACTGGCGTTTCGGACCATGTCGAAGTCTGGGACGCAGCCAAGTGGAAGAGCTACAAGGCACGCATCGAAAAAGATGCCGACAAAATGGCCAAGAAGCTCGGCGAGATAGGCGCCCTCTAACTCCCATTAATTGATAACCCCGGATAGCTGGAGGACTTTTCAAACGTCATGCGCACGCGACGCTCACAGTCTTCCAGCGATCCGGTGTCATCAGTGTCCTCCTCTACGGCGGGCAGGCACCGAAGCGTTCTTTCACACCAAGCGATCGACTCACTCGCACTTTCAGCGGACGACACGGTCGTTGACGCAACGCTCGGAGGGGCAGGACACGCAAGAGAGATCGTGTCCAAACTCGGCCGGGACGGAACCTTCATCGGCTTCGATCTCGACGCGGACGCTATCCAGCGAGCCCAAGCGGCTCTCGAAGGCAGCATTTGCACAACACATTTCGTCGAAGGGAATTTCAAGGATCTCGAAGGAGAGCTCAAGAAGTTCAACATCGGAACCATCGACAAAGCACTCTTCGACCTCGGCTGGAGCTCATACCAACTCGACGCGGGCAGGGGATTCTCTTTTCAAAAAGATGAACCACTCCTCATGACCTACGCCAAAGAAGGAGGTGCTCTCAACGCGGGAATGATAGTCAATACGTGGAGCGAGGGTTCGATCGCAGACGTCATCTTCGGATGGGGGCAAGAACGATACGCGCGGCGCATCGCCAAGCGCATCGTTGAAGAGCGCGAAAAAAAGAAATTTGAGACCGCGCGAGAACTTGCCGATGTCGTAAAAGCGGCGGTGCCGGCACGCAGCCGGTTCGGTCGCATCCATCCGGCGACGAAAACCTTTCAGGCTCTGCGCATTGCCGTCAACGATGAACTCGGAAGTCTCAAGGAAGGACTTGCTGCGGCGTGGAAGAACCTGGCGCCCGGCGGAAGGATCGCGGTCATCACGTTCCATTCCATCGAAGACAGAGAGGTCAAACGCTTCTTTGCGAGTCTCGTCGAGCAGGGTGGAATGCTTATCTCGAAAAAACCTGTTACTCCGACCCGAGAAGAGATCCAAGAAAACCCCCGTGCAAGAAGCGCAAAGCTTCGCGTGATCCAAAAAACAACATGACAAAACGAACTTTTCATATCAGCAGACTAAAACCCTCGGTATTTCAGGGAGCATTCGATTTTGAAGCGGTTTCGAAACGTCAGACCCCTGTGCTCGCCATCGAACACCCGGCGGAGCGCATCATGTTCACCGTACTCTTGGTAGTGCTCGGCCTCTTCATTTGCGCCTACTTCTACCTCGTCGTCGCGAGCGTGCTCAATGTCATCGCGCGCAAGCAGGCCGACGCGACATCGGCCGACCTTCAGCAATCCATCGGCAGTCTCGAACAGCAGTACTTCGCGCTTTCGCAATCCATAACACCCCAAGAGGCGAGCCAGATGGGCCTCGCCCCGATACAGCAGACACAATACGTCTACCGCCCGGGGAATGCCGCCGCTGCGGTCGCCTCGGCCGCGCGCGCGATATAATTTTGCGATGAGATCGAGCTTGCGATGGCGGACGCGGATACTCTCCGCCTTTTTTATTTGTGTCGCGCTTCTCCTCGCACTCCGGCTCTACTTCGTGCAGATCATTCACGGCGCTTCGTACCAAGAAGAGGGGATGGGCCAGTACGTGGCTCCCGATCCGTCGACGGGCGGTAACCGCGGCACGATCTACTTCACGACCAGGGACGGGCAACTCGTCGCCGCTGCCGTTTCCGAAACAGGCTACTCCATAGCGCTCAACCCGAGCAAGATAACGGACGCGCAGGCCGCTTACGCGAAACTGAACGCCATCACCCCCGTCGACAAAGAGACGTTCTTGAGCGCGGCGAATTCCACGGGGAACTACATTGTCGTTGAGAACCACATCCAGGACGGCAACGAATCAAAAGTGATAGCACTCAACATTCCCGGCGTCATCGTTTCCGACGACAGCTGGCGTGCGTATCCCGGAGGATCGCTCGCCGCGCAGGTGTTGGGTTTCGTCGGATACGTGGGTACCTCGACGACGAAGGTGGGCGAGTACGGGCTCGAGAAGGAGTACAACGACACGTTGACGGAATCATCGTCCGGTTTGTACGTGAATCCGTTCGCCGAAATTTTCACCAACGTACAGGACATCGTTGCTTCCGACCCGTCCTCACAACATGGTTCCATCATCACGTCGATAGAACCGACGGTCGAACAAAAACTTACCGACACTTTGCAGCAAGTGATGCAGCAATACACGCCGCAGTACGACGGCGGCATCATCATGGACCCGCACACGGGAGAAATTTACGCGATGGCGCAGGAACCGAGCTTCGATCCCAATTCCTACAACACGGTGACCAATCCCGCGCTCTTCACCAACAATCTTGTTTCGGGGCGTTGGGAAATGGGGTCCATCATGAAACCGCTCACGATGGCGGCGGGAATGGACAGCGGCGCGGTGACGACGGCGACGACATACAAAGACACCGGCTGCGCCACATATTCCGGCTACCAAGTGTGCAACTTCGACCTGAAGGCGCGCGGCGTTATTCCAGTACAGACCATCCTCAACCTCTCGCTCAACGTCGGCGCCGCGTGGGTCGCGACGAAAACGGGCTATCCGACATTCACGAATTACATGAAAGCGTACGATTTGGGGCAGCCGACAGGCATCGACCTTCCCAATGAGCAGGTCGGTGACCTTTCCAATCTTGATGACGGCCAAGGGCCGGCGGTGAACTTCGCGACCGCCGCGTTCGGGCAGGGCATCACTGAAACGCCGATAGAGATGGTCCGTGCGCTCTCCGTCATTCCCAACAACGGCCAGCTCCCGGATCCGCACGTCGTTACCGGTATCCAGTACGAAAGCGGCGTGACGCGTACCATTCCCGTCACGGAAGGGCCGCAGGTCTTGAAGCCCTCGAGCGCACAAACGGTGAACCAGATGCTGCAGACGGTCTATGATAATTTTGAGCTCAACGGCGCCATCAAAATGGATCACTACACCGCCGGCGCCAAGACAGGCACTGCGCAAATTCCCGATCCGGCAACAGGCGGCTACATACCGGGCGACGTATACCTCCACTCGTTCTTCGGGTACTTTCCGGCGACCAAGCCGAGGTTCGTCGTTTTCCTCTTTGCCTACAAACCCATCGGCCAAAAATATGCCGCGGATACGCTCGCTGAACCTTTCTACAAACTCGCGCAATTCCTCATCAACTACTACGATATCCCGCCGGATCGATAGACCGAGTAACTCGCAAACTGCCCCAAAATCGCTATAATCTTGCGCGAAGGCCCTATCGTCTATCGGCTAGGACGCGACCCTCTCACGGTCGAAAGCGGGGTTCGATTCCCCGTAGGGTCACCAAACGGTTCGTCTCGTCGCCAGATGCGGCTTTTATGCTGTAGATTGGTGATAATTCAGCGGTTTTGAAATTCGGATAGTTGTACCTCAAGTTTTGAGGAAAGAGCGTTAAGCGGAGTTCACGTAGCTCCTCGACTTCCAATGTCTTCCAAGCAAGCGGGAGTTCTTTGACAACACGCAAGCCGAATTTAACAGCAGACTCAACATCAGCAGACGCAACATTATTCTCTGGGCAGCCCTGTTTTTACTGGTGATTATCGTAGTCCCTTTGTGGATTGGTGAGAAGCGACGGGAAGCAAAAGACGCGGAAGCGCAGAAATGCCTACACGACCCAGATTGCGCTGCTCGTCTTGGTGCAGCAATAAACGAGGTTTGCAAAGAAGCTGGGTACACGCCCCATTGACAAAAAGACTTCCGAGTATCGCATCGTTGATTTTGTAGATAACGCATAAACTTAGTCAAATATAGCGAATGCATCGTATTTGAGGCATTTTATAGAGTTCAGAGATAATATATCGTAGCGATATCTTATCAACATTGGACAATTTGCTGTTGCACGCGAGCGGCGGGCTGGTAGAATGTCCCCATTATTCCTAACCGTCATGCGCATGGACGATTTGAAAACACTGAAAGCCATAGACAGCAAACTCTCCGCCTTACTGGTTCTCACGGTGCTCTCTCTTTCCGAAGAGGCAAAGAGTACTCGTATTGAATTCCTCCTGAAGAAGGTCGGTCTAGAGGTAGCGGATATTGCCAAAATCCTCAATAAAAACGAAGGGGCTGTTCGAAAGGCTATACAGAGAGCCAAATAATTATGGAAAAGGAAATGCTACAGGCACAGAGAGAGGCCGTCACATTGCTCAAAGAGGTTGTGATGCTGCTCGCTATACAGGTAAAGCGTGAAGGGCTGCAATCAAACGTCATCCAACAAATGGGAAGTGTGGGGTTTTCACCCACGCGAATCGCGGAGCTGCTGGATACGAGTAGAAACACAGTGAATGTCGCACTCCACCATGCGCGAAAAGCTAAACAAAAGAAACATGAAAAATAAACCATCTCCACATCCGCTTGAATCGAAAATACAAAAGGTCGCCGACCTTTTGGAGCACATGCTCGCTGTACAGATGTATACGTCAGGTGCTACGCAGCCAGACATTGCTAAGAACCTCGGCATGTCTGTCGGAAAAGTTAATGGTCTTGTAAAAGGCGTAAAGGCTCTCAAAAACAACCATGGCGAAGAATAAGAAGCGTCGAGAACGCACAACACTCACAACAGAAGAGAAACACCTCAAGGCGACGCAGGCACTCTTCGTGCTTCAAGCTAGACAGCTCGACATGCCTAACAAGGAGATACGGGCTATTCTCAAGTGCGATCAAGCTGATGTAGACTCGATTGCATTGTTTGTGAACAAGGCGCTGAAGAAGACGGCGAAACGGAAGAAGCAATAACTCTATGACGATCGTAAGCGACACCAGTGCGAATGCCGATGAAAAAATCGAACGAGCGGCACGGGTATTGCGAGCCTCCAAGCAGTGCAAAGAGACTTACGTTGCAATATACAAGGGTAAAAAAGCGTGGAAAACGGTAGAAGATATACGCGGCTCAGTAAGCAACTTCAATGTGAATACTTATAAGGCAGCTGCGAAACTGTATTCAGAGGACATTGTGGAAAAGAAGGTTATAAAGGGGGTAATCTACTACGGCAAAAAAGATTTCTACGCGCATAATCGCCAACGTATTCTGAGTCTGTCCGCAAATGGTGTACGGCTGAAGTCCTATCCCACAAAGAGGAAGCATGCCTCTCAAACTATCATCAAGAACTATGCTTTCAGAAGCAGGCCACAAGCGGAAATGCTCACCGTGGACGACATCGACTCTTTCAAAGCTGTACGAAAGATCGCATCTGCAGACGCATCATCACTGAAGGATATGCCGGAGCGCAGAGTAAACAGGGCAATCTGCACTATTGCGAACCAGAGTGAAAAGAAAGATTGGGGTGGAGAAAGAAACGATATTTACACCAACAATCTGATATTCAAGGGAAAGAGAAAGGCGGCGGCCTTTGCTCTCAAGGGCAAAGCCACAAAGGGAATACTCACTCCTAACAAGATGGGCAAGAAGGCAGATCAGGTACAGAGGTTGTTTGAAGGGACAGCAGAAATTCATGTCGTTGTACATCATAGCGATATTGACGAACGAGTACTTGACCAAATGCAAGCCCAAGCAATCAACAAATCTGTTGCTACTGGAAAGAAAATATTCTACTGTCCTGTAGACGGAAAAGATTTAGGAAGACTGCAAGCGGCATACCCGAAAGCCTTTCAGTAGGTTTTAACCCCATTAGGGGAGTATTCCCAGCAGATCAGCAGCAGGGATTAACTGTTGATTTTGGAGCGAGGCGAATTTTCCAGCCACAGCGCTAAGCGATTGGAGGAACTGGATTATTGGGTTTGAGTTCTGTATCGTTAGGGTCATGGATTTTTCGTACCTATTTTTTAAGCTCGTTTTGAGCGCCTAACGGGACAAAGTTGGAACTATGTCTTGGAAAGGTTGTTGGAGGTTATTAACAACCCCTCTGAACTGCTGAAATCAGAGATATATACTGGTACGTAATGGCACAAGTAGTCTTTTGGGCGTTGATTCTTATCAGCGTTATCGTTGCTGTTTTTTACATGTTGAGGGTCAGACGTGCCGGTGCTCAAAATTCGATGATGCCTGATGGACTGACTGTGGGCGAACGTCTATTAGTAATTCTCACGATACTCTTCGGTGGAGTAATCATTGTTGGTTCAATCTATTACTACGGATGGAAAAAACGTTTTCCGCTCAAAGCCCGACAAGTACTACACACCGAGTGGGCGTTTATCGCACTCATCCTTATAGTATTCTTCGGTGGGGGATACCTGTATTACGTCTATGTTGTTGTGCCAAATGCCCAGCGGAATGCGCAAGCAACGGTTGCACAGCTTGAACAAGAGTATCCATTACCGCAAGCGGAATCTAGCGATTCCAACCCCTCCGCTTCTCAGGACAACCACGTACAAACGGTTACACCTGCGACACAAAGTCCCTCGACGCCAGTTCAGCCGTCCGTTACCCATTCTCCCTCGGCAACCATTGATCAGAACTCGCTTTCCTCGCCCTCATCAACCTTCACAGTAACAGGTACGGCTTCAAATCTTACTGAGGTTTTGATTGAGCTTGACGGTACTGGTTCAGGTAACGGGGGCGGTACGTACCCGGTTATAAACGGTCGGTGGACGGCAACACTCACGGGAGTATCAGGAAATATGGGAGTGGTCGTCTATCCTCCGAGTGGTCAAGGTACACCACTTGCAAGCGGTAGATTCAAATACACTCAATAGCCGTTTTACTCTCTCTGACAAGCTGGTTCCGGTTTTGTCCCTCTAGGGTCATGAATTTAAGATTTGGAGGTATAATTATTGCCTATGCTGCTGCTTTTGCATATTCTCATTGCGGTTTCGAGCATCGTCTTTGCCACGCTTGCCCTCGCGTTTCCCTCCAAAAGAACTCTCGGCGCATCGTATGTGCTGATCACCTTGACGATAGTCACGGGCGTGTACTTGGTCATCGCGAACCCGGCGCCTCTTCTACAAACGTGTATCACCGGTATTACGTATGTTTTGGTCGTTTCAACCTGCGCGGGATTCGCGACGTATAGGTATGTTCGTGCGTCGTCCTAAATCAACAACTTTCACACGTAATATGGTATCCTCTCAACGATGAATTCCGATATTAAAGATGTAAGTCTCGCTGCGGAGGGGAAGAAGCGGATCGAGTGGGCGGAGAGAGATATGCCCGTACTTCGCGCGGTGCGGGAAAGATTTGCGAAGGAACAGCCGCTCAAAGGGAAGACACTTGCCGCTGTTTTGCACGTCACCGCCGAGACAGCGAATTTGGTGCGGACACTGAAGGCCGGTGGGGCGACTGTTTTTCTTGCAGCGTCGAACCCGCTTTCAACCCAGGACGACGTTGCCGCCTCGCTCGTGAAAGACTTTGAGATATCAACCTTCGCGATAAGAGGCGAGGACAAGGACACTTTTTTCAAACACATCGAAACGCTGATAGCGCAAAAGCCGCAACTCACCATGGACGACGGAGCGGATCTCGTTTCAACCATCCATAAATCACACGCAGAACTTTTGCCGAGCATCATCGGCGGCACCGAGGAGACGACGACAGGTGTCATTCGCTTGCGTGCGATGCACAAGGATGGTGCGCTCAAGATGCCGATAGTCGCGGTAAATGACGCGAAGACGAAGAACCTTTTCGATAACAGATATGGAACAGGGCAGTCGACACTCGACGGCATCATCCGGGCAACGGATATTTTGCTCGCGGGGAAGACAGTCGTCGTCGCCGGCTACGGTTGGTGCGGCAAGGGCATCGCGATGCGGGCCAAAGGAATGGGCGCGGGTGTTATCGTCACGGAAGTGGACCCCATAAAGGCGCTCGAAGCGGCGATGGATGGCTTCTTCGTAACGACGATGGAAAGTGCTACGACCGTCGGCGACCTGTTCGTTACGGTGACAGGCGACATCAACGTCATCGTCGAGAAGCATTTTAGGGCGATGAAAGATGGAGCTATCGTCTGCAACTCTGGACACTTTGATGTCGAGATAGATATTCCGGGGCTTGCGAAGGTATCGAGCGGAGTACGCAAGAACGTTCGGAACTTCGTCGATGAATATACGATCGGGAACAAAAAAATATATGTGCTCGCGGAAGGTCGTTTGGTAAATCTTGCCGCTGCCGAAGGGCACCCGGCGAGCGTCATGGATATGAGTTTCTCGACGCAAGCGCTCGCCGCAGAATGGATGTCGAAGCAAAAAAGTCTCGCACCGGGTGTATATGAAGTCTCCGAGAGAATAGAAGAGATGGTCGCATCGACCAAACTTGCCTCCATGGGGCTTTCGATAGACAAATTGACCCCTGAACAGACGAAATATCTGCAAAGTTGGCAGGAAGGTACCTGAATAATATGGCTCTGTAGAGCCAAGAAAAGCTATTGACCGTAACCTTTGGCCGTGCTAACATGGTCGGCATCGGCAAGAAGTAACTTTCGCGCCAATCTCCTATGCATGCGCTTACCACGGCCCTTTTGGGCTTTTTGCTTATAACGGGGGCCGGCACCGCGGATGCTTCTTCGTTGCCGGGCATCAACGGACCCGAATATACCGTCGGCATGACCGCGTACAACGCGACCCCCGCGCAGACCGATGAAGATCCCGAGACGACCGCGAGCGGCGCATTCTCCGATCCCAACATAATCGCCGCGCGTTCTCAAGACCTCGCAAGCGAGTTGCCGTTCGGCACCGTCATCGCCATCGAAGCGGCGACCTCGTCGCCCTCGTGCGGCTACGACAGGGTCGGGCAGCTTATCGGCTTGCGCGTCATCGCGGACACGATGAACGCGAGAATGCACAACAAGGTAGATATTCTGATGCCGCAGGAGGAAAAATTACCGAGCGGCAAGACGGGGAACCCCGCGCTCATTCTCGGCCTGTGCAAGGATGTCATCATCAAGGTCATCGGGCGCGTGGATGTCGCTACCATTCCCGCGACCCAGTCCGGCCTCGTCGCCGCACTGAACGCTCCGGAGAAGCTCGCAAGCGCAAAATAATCCGGGTATACTCGCCCCATGACTCCGGCATACGTCGTACAGATAACGACGCCGAAGCACTACATCCTGAACGGGCTTTGGTTCGGGCCGAAGAAGCCCAAGCGAGCCATTATTTTTATACATGGCCTAACCGCCTCGGCGTTCAGCATGTCGAGACTCATCAAGGAGCTCGTTGGACCGGAAACAGCCGTCATCACGTTCAACAATCGCGGCTTTGAGCAAGTAGGAGAAGTTAAACGCAAACGTCGAGGTGAAACGCAGTGGATTCGCTCCGGCGCCGGACATGAGGTTTTTACTGAATCGGCGGACGATGTTCAAGGTGCGATAAATCTCGTCAAGCGCGCAAAGGTCAAAGAAATATATCTTGCCGGACACTCGACGGGCGCGCAAAAGGCATACTATTGGGCGTACAAGAACAGGCGGGAAAAAGGAGTAAAAGGGATATTTTTACTTGGTCCTTTGAGCGATTATGCGTGCGCAGTGGAGGAGGACAGGAACGGGAGATTAAAAAGATCGGTCGCGTACGCTCGAAAGCTCGTTCGTTCGGGCAAACCTCACGGACTGATGCCAAAAGAGTTGGGGCCGTGGTTCGTGTGCGATGCCCAACGATTCTTGAGTTTGTACACTCCTAACAGCGTCGAAGAAATCTTTACTTATATCCAACCGAACAAAATCTCTCGGATAGTCAGATCTGTGACGACTCCAACAGCGGTCTTTCTCGCCGGTGCGGAAGAACACACGAAACGTCCTGCAAGGGAGATCGCCGCGTGGTTCCAAAAGCACTTGAAGCCCGAAGACGAGGTTGTTATCATTCCGAGAGTTGGGCATAGCTTCCGCGGAGGAGAAAAAAAGATCGCGAAGGTGGTGCGGGGGTTCATGAAAGAGGGGTGACGTTCATACGTCTACCATGTATCCGGTTCAATACCGGCTTTAATGGGTCACTATAATGTATGAATCAAACAAACAGGGGAGTGTGGATCGGTATTATTGTAATAATCCTCATCGCGGCGTTCGGGCTGTGGTGGATAGCGGCTAGCCAGCCTCTGGGCTCGTGGCAAGGGTTTTTCTGGGGTGGTACCTCGGTGACAACGCCTACTACCACGTCGACAACGAGCGCGGCCCCGAGCGTTACGAATGAGGGGAGCGAGAGCGTAGACAGCATTGTCGCTTCGCTATCCGGCGCGTCGGAGTTCCAGTCGCTCTTCGTGTCGACGGGCGTTTCGGCCATGACCAGCTCCGGCGGGAAATACACGGTCTTCGTTCCGCTCGACAGCGCGTATAGCAACGTGACAAAAGGCACCATCAGCAAGATGACGGCCGCGCAATTGAAGCGCCTGGTCGAATACCACGTCGTCTCGGGCAAGGAGATACAGGTCGGCACGCAGACGCTCGGCGTCGTGCAAGCGCTTTCCGGCGACCCGCTGAATTTCAGCGACACCAACAACATCCCGATGGTCAATAGCGCCATTGTCGTGAGCGAGTACAAGGGCTCCAACGGCATCGTTTACGTCATCAACGACGTGCTCATCCCGCCGCAGAAGTCCACCATATAGGCTTTTTGTTGGGGAGCGAGTGAGTGCGGCCGCCCCGTTGGGGCGGCCGCACGTCATGCTAAAATCGCCGCAACATGCAATCCGGTATAAATGTAATCCTTGCGCCAGAACAGATCGGCACACTTTTTGGCATTCACATAACCAATACGCTCGTCACGAGTTGGGCGGTGCTGGTCATCCTTCTCTTCGTTGCGGTGCTCATCGGCTCTCGCTTGAAACTCACGCCGAGCCGTTTCCAACTACTTTTTGAATGGCTCGTCGAATTCGTCTACGATTACGTCGCCGAAACGTTGGAGAGTCGCAAACTTGCGCGCATATTTTTTCCGTATCTCACCACCATTTTTCTTTTTGTTTTTACATCCAATCTTCTCGAGTTTTTGCCCGGAGTCGGCTCTCTAGGGCTTTTTGATCCGGTTGGAACATTCGTCCCGCTTTTCCGCTCCGTAAACACCGACCTCAATGTCACGCTGATGCTAGCCATCCTTTCGTTCGTGGTCATCGAAACAACAGGTATCGTCGTGATAGGTTTTTGGAAATATACCGGCAAATTTATCAATGTGCGCAACGGTTTCATCCAGTTTTTTGTCGGCATCATCGAAATATTCTCTGAATTCGCGCGCATCATCGCGTTCTCGTTCCGTCTTTTCGGTAACATTTTTGCAGGCGAAGTGCTCATTCTCGTCGTCACGTACTTCATCCCATTCGTGGGTCCGGTCCCCGTCATGGCCTTCGAAATATTCGTCGGGTTCGTGCAAGCCGCCATCTTCGCCCTCCTCACCCTCTACTTTATCAAGATCGCGATCATGCAGCCGCACGGAGCCGAGGCGCATTGAAATAGGCAGGTTTCCCGTGATAGAATAGGGCGGTCGAAATTGAAATTATCAATAAGAAGTAAGCTAAAAAGTATGGACATAGATTCAGCAAAGACCCTCGCGATGGCGATCGCCGTTGGTTTCGGGGTCTTGGGTCCCGGCATCGGTGTCGGCCTCATTGGAGCGGCGGCGCTCGAAGCGATAGGCCGCAATCCGGAAGCGGCCGGGCAAATAACACCGCTTACGTTCACGTTCATCGTGTTCGCGGAGGCGTTGGCCATCTTTGCGCTCGTGGTCGGGTTTATCGTCAAGTTCACCTAAGGCGTGATAGGATATGAGCGCGTTATTCTCGGCATTCGGGGTCGACTGGCATCTGCTTTTGATACAAGCGGTGAACTTTGTGCTGCTGCTTGCCGCGCTCACATACTTTCTCTATCGTCCCATCCTCCGTATCATCGACGAACGGCGCGAAAAAGTCGCCGAAGGAGTGCGGCTTGCACAAGAGGCAAATAAGCGTCTTGAGGACGCAAAAGCGCAGGGCGAAGGGATGGTCGCTGATGCTTCAAAAGAGGCTGAAGGTCTTGTCGCGGCGGCACGGAGTCGCGCAAGCGAGGTGACCGCTGAATCGACAAAAGCGGCGGAAGCAAAAGCCAGTGCGATCCTGAAGGAAGCGCAGGCTCATGCCGAGGAAGCGAAGCGCCTTGCGATGCAGGAAAGCTCCAAGGAGATCGCACGTGCGGCGATGCTCGCCGCGGAGAAGATATTGAAGGAGCACGCATAACCTATGGAAAAAAGCTACGCGCAGGCCCTTTGGCAATTGGTAGAAGAAGGCATGGAGCCGAAAAAGGCGCTGCATGCGCTCGTCGAATCGCTCAAGGTGCGCGGTCGAGAAGCGCTCCTGCCCCGCATCGCGCGAGCTTTCGAGCGGCTTGCGACCCGTGAGATGAAAAAGAACGCGATCATCGTTTCCGTCGCGCGCGAAAAAGACACGCACAAGGCAAAACGAGAGGTGAAGGCCATTCTGGAGGAGATAGGCGCGGATTCGAAGAACCTCGATGTTCAACTCGACGAGTCGCTCATCGGCGGTTGGCGGCTCGAAGGCAAAGGGGTGCTTGTCGACAAAAGTTTTAAGAAATCCTTATTGGACATGTATAATCTGGCCGTACGCTGATGTATGGATAATGCAATCGTCGAAAAGATCGTAAAGGAAATAGAGAAGTTTAAGCCCGCGCATGAGGGTACCCATGCCGGGAAAGTCGTCTCGGTGGGGGACGGCGTCGTCGAGATCGACGGACTTTCAAAAGTGGTAATGAGCGAGATATTGACCTTTGAAGAAACCAAAGGAAAGAAGCTTGCGCACGCGATGGAGGCGCAAGGTGAACTGTACGGCCTCGTCTTGAACCTGGAAGAAGACGGCGTGCGCGCCGCCATCCTCGGCGATACTTCGCGCGTTGTCGAAGGCATGACGGTCAAATCGGCCGGCCGCGTGTTGAGCGTGCCTTCGGGCGATGAATTGCTCGGTCGCGTCGTCAACGCGTTGGGCGAGCCGCAGGACGGCAAAGGCCCTTTCAAAAAACCGACGATGATGCCGGTGGAGCGACAGGCTGCGGGCGTTATTGACCGCAAGGGCGTTTCTGTACCGCTCGCAACGGGCATCGTCGCGATAGACGCGATGATCCCGATCGGCCGCGGCCAGCGCGAGCTCTTGATCGGCGACCGCGCAACAGGGAAGACGACCATCGCCATCGACACCATCATCAACCAATTGAACGAACCCGAAGGGAAGCGCCCCGTTTGTATTTATGTCGCCATCGGGCAGAAGGAATCGAAGACCGCGCGCATCGCACAGCAATTGCGCGAAGCGGGTGCGCTCGACTACACTATCATCGTCGACGCGCCGGCTTCAGCTCCCGCCGCGCTCCAATACCTCGCGCCGTTTTCCGGTGTCGCGATAGGCGAGTATTTCATGGACAAGGGCCGCGACGTGCTCATCATCTACGACGATCTTTCCAAGCAGGCGGTCGCATACCGCGAACTCTCGCTCCTCCTGCGCCGCCCGCCGGGCCGCGAAGCATATCCGGGCGACATTTTCTACCTACACTCCCGCTTGCTCGAACGCGCGTGCCGCTTGAGCGAAGAGAAAGGCGGAGGCTCCATCACCGCGCTCCCCATCATCGAGACGCAGGAAGGCGACGTTTCGGCCTACATTCCGACCAACGTCATCTCCATCACCGACGGCCAGATATTTCTTGTGGCCGATCTTTTCAACAAAGGCGTGCGGCCCGCTATCGACGTTGGTATCTCGGTCTCCCGCGTCGGTTCTTCCGCCCAGACGAAAGCGATGAAATCGGTCGCCGGCGGCCTCAAGCTCGAGCTCGCACAGTTCCGCGATCTCGAAGCGTTCACCCAGTTCGCGCAAGATTTGGATAAGGCGACCGCGGACCAGCTCGCAAGCGGCCAGCGCATGATCGAACTTCTCAAGCAGAAGAACGGCGCGCCTATTCCGCTCGAAAAACAGGTCGCGATGCTCTACGCCGCATCGCTCAAGCTTTTTGGCGACGTGTCGGTCGCCCGCGTACGCGAAACCGCTTCGAAGTTCGTCGATTTCGTGGATGCGCAGTACAAGAAAGTCCTTGGCGAGATAAAGAAGACCGGCCAACTCTCGGACGACTCCAAGAAAACTCTGGCAAAAGCGACCGAAGAATTCCGCTTGGCGCACAAGGAACTGTTCGCGAGCAAGTAGTATATGAGAAAAGGAGCCGATTATCCGGGCGTCACAGTCTCGTACTTCTGCCACGATGGCAAGGGCAACGTCCTTATGAGCTTGCGAAGTAACAACTGTCGTGACGAGCACGGCAGATGGGATGTCGGAGGGGGAAGTGTTGATTTTGATGAAACTGTTGAAGGAACTCTGAAAAAAGAAATAGCTGAAGAATATTGTACCAACATAGTGGAGCAGGAATTTCTAGGATATCGAGACATCTTTCGAGAACAAGAGGGAACGAAAACCCACTGGATATCGTTCGACTTCAAAGTAAAAGTTGATCCGACGAAGGTGAAGAATGGTGAACCGAACAAGTTTCTTGAGGTACGATGGTTTAAGATAGGCGAATTTCCTAAACCGATGCATTCTCAATTCCAGCCCTTTCTCACCAAATATAAGGATCGTCTAATGGCATAGCATGGCATCTCTCAAGAACATAAAGCTCAAGATACTCTCGTACAAAAAGACTGGGACTGTAACGCATGCCATGGAGGCGGTTTCCGCCGTGAAGATGCGCAAAGCACAAGAACGCGCGCTTGGCGGCCGGGCGTATGCGGCGGCCGCGCTTTCCGTCCTGGAGCGTTTGTCCGGCACCGCCGATGTCGCACGGCATCCGCTCATGCAGGAACGTGCGGGGAAAACAGCGGTCATCGTCATCACGAGCGACAAAGGGCTCGCAGGTTCACTGAACAGCAACGTCATTCGTCGCGCGCAAACGCTCGTCGGCGGATACGACAAAAAAGACGTCCTCATCTACGCGTTCGGCCGCCGCGGCGGGGATTTCTTCGCCTCGCGCGGCTTCACGATGGGGCTCAACAAAACGAACGTGAGCGATGACATCGCCGAATCGGAAGTGCAGGAAGTCACGAAAGACATCATCCGCCGTGACGACATTACCTCGGCTTTCGTCGTCTACCAGAATTTCATCTCCACGTTCGAACAGGCGCCCACAGTACACCAGATAATTCCCATCAAGCCCGAAACGATGAAAAGAATAGTCGAAGGCATTCGCCCCGTGCGCGGCCGTTATGCGCCGCAGCAATCGGAAGCGGCGGCGCGACCTGCGGCATATACCATCGAACCCGATGCCGATTCGGTGCTCGCAGAACTCTTGCCCAGGCTTCTCAACATCGCCGTATTCCATGCACTTCTCGAATCGAAAGCGTCCGAACACTCGGCCCGCATGGTCGCGATGAAAAGCGCGACCGACAAGGCGAAAGAGAAGGCGAAGGACTTCACCCGTGTATTCAACAAAGTCCGCCAGGCCGCCATCACGCGAGAAGTTTCTGAGATTACGTCCGGCATCGAGGCGATGAAATGATTTGTCAGCAATAAAAAAACAAGTAAAATAAGGGAAATATGACCAAAGGAATCGTCACACAGATCATCGGGCCCGTCGTTGACGTACGTTTCGACGAGAAACTGCCGCCCATCCAGAACGCTTTGCATGTAAAAAACGGCGAGCAAACCCTGACGCTCGAGGTCGCTCAGCACCTCGGACTCAATCGCGTGCGCACCATCGCAATGCAGGACACCGCAGGACTCGCGCGCGATGCGGAGGTCGTAGACACCGGCGCGCCTATTTCAGTGCCGGTAGGGGAGGTGGCGCTCGGCAGAATGTTCAACGTCATTGGCGATCCAATCGATGGTATCGCTGACCTACCCAAGGATTCTAAACGTCTTCCCATTCACCGGGATCCGCCGTCGTTCACGCGCCAGTCCACTAAAGCGGAGCTTTTCGAAACCGGCATCAAAGCCATTGACCTCCTCGCGCCCTTCATCAAAGGTGGCAAGGTGGGACTTTTCGGCGGGGCGGGCGTCGGCAAAACCGTGCTCATCCAGGAACTCATCCACAACGTTGCCTCGGAGCACGGCGGCTATTCCGTGTTCGCCGGAGTGGGCGAGCGCGTGCGCGAAGGCAATGACTTGTATAACGAAATGAAAGATTCGGGCGTTTTAGACAAGACTGCGCTCGTGTTCGGTCAGATGAACGAAGTGCCGGGCGCCCGCGCGCGTGTCGCGCTTTCCGGCCTCACGATGGCCGAAGCATTCCGCGACGAAGGTGGCAAGGATGTACTCTTTTTCATGGACAATGTGTTCCGTTTCGTGCAAGCCGGCTCCGAAGTCTCTTCGCTCCTCGGCCGCGTGCCGTCTGCGGTGGGGTACCAGCCGACACTTGCGGAAGAAATGGGACTCTTGCAGGAACGCATCACGTCGACGACCGAAGGTTCCATCACCTCCGTGCAAGCCATCTACGTGCCCGCCGACGACCTCACCGACCCGGCCCCGGCGACGACCTTCGCCCACCTCGATTCGACCATCGTGCTTTCGCGCCAACTCGCGTCTCTAGGCATTTATCCCGCCATCGACCCGCTCGAATCCGGTTCGACCGCGCTCACGCCGGAGATCGTCGGCGAAGAACATTATCGCGTCGCCAACGAAACACGTCGCGTGCTCCAGCGCTACAAAGACCTACAGGACATCATAGCCATTCTCGGCATCGAAGAGCTTTCCGACGAAGATAAGCGTCTCGTCTATCGCGCGCGTAAGATACAGCGTTTTCTGTCGCAACCGCTCGCCGTCGCTGAAGCGTTCACCGGCGCCAAAGGCAAGTACGTGCCGCTTCGCGATACCGTGCGCTCGTTCGCGGAGATACTTGAGGGCAAACACGACGCGCAGAACGAACAGTCGTTCTACATGAAAGGGAACATCGACGAAGTCGCGCATGGCAAGTGACACCTTCCACCTTATCATCGCGAGCGTCGGCGAGACGCTCTTTGACGGCCCCGCGCTTTCTGCGACGCTCCCGACCAGCGCGGGAGAAATTACAGTTCTGCCCCACCACGAGCCGCTCGTGGCAACGTTAAAAGAGGGGACCGTCACCGTGCGCACTACGCTCGATGAACCGAAACGTTTTTCCGTCGCAAGCGGCGTCCTGGAGCTTTCAGGCAACAAGGCGACCGTGCTCCTCTAATGTCGTTCACCCGCCGTAAGGAAGATTTCGTGTGCACCCACTGCGGCGCGCGCGTCGCAGGCACGGGCTACACCAACCACTGCCCGAAATGTCTCTGGAGCAGGCATGTGGATATCGAACCGGGAGATCGTGCGGCGACGTGCAAGGGGATGATGGAACCAATAACGCTCGAAGGGTCCAGTCCGAACTACCGTATCGTCCATCGGTGCACCGAGTGCGGCGCGATACGCCGCGTGGACGTTTCGACGCAGGACGCCGCCGACGCGCTCATTGCGCTTTCAAGCAAACCTGGCATCATTGGAGCATGACGATGATCGAGGATTACAGAAAAAAGAATGATCCCGACGACGAGGAAGAGAACGAGGAAGAGACCCCGAACGACGAGGTTGCACTCGAAATGAAAGACAAAAATCCTCTGGCCGAAGAAGAATCCGTGGAAGAGGACGACTCGGCAGGGGATTGAACAGCGTTGTATTTATTGACATGCCCCCGAAAAAGATATTTTTGTTGCTCGGACATCCGGACAGGAGCGGCTTGTGCGGCGCGCTCGCGGATGCATATGAACAGGCGGCAAAGGAGGGCCGGCACGACGTGCAGCGCCTCAATATCGGCGAAATGCAGTTCGATCCCGTTTTGCACCTCGGCTACCGGGCGATACAGGACCTTGAGCCCGACCTCAAAAGATTCCAGGAACTCGTGCATTGGGCGGACCATTTCGTCGTGATTCACCCTGTCTGGTGGGTCGGCATGCCCGCCATACTGAAGGGCCTGTTCGACCGGGCCTGGCTGCCAGGTTCCGCCTTTCGCTACATCAAGACAAAACACGGCACGAACACCATATTCTGGCACCGGCTTTTTCGCGGCAAGACCGCTCGCATCGTCATCACGAGCGGCACCGCGCCGTGGATAGTGCGATTTCTCCCGGGCAACGTGAACGCCCAGCTCAAGTGGGGAATATTGTGGTTCGCGGGGTTCAAGGTGCGCACGACATGGTTCGGGCCTGCGGAACACATTTCCGACGCGCATAAAGCTAAATGGGTCGGCATCGTAGAAAAGCTCGGCAAGCGCGGGATATAGCGCCTCGTAGAAAATTCGGCTAGTATTGCGCTCCATGGCACTCTCCATCGGCATCGTCGGACTTCCCAACGTCGGCAAATCGACGCTTTTTAATGCACTCACGAAAAAAGGCGTGCCTGCGGAGAATTATCCGTTCAATACCATCGATCCCAACGTTGGCGTCGTCGCGGTCCCTGACGTTCGCCTCGACAAGCTCGCTGCGATGTCGCGATCGGCAAAGAAAATACCGGCGGCCGTCGAATTCGTGGATATCGCGGGTTTGGTAAAAGGCGCATCTGAGGGCGAAGGCTTGGGCAACCAGTTCCTTTCGCATATCCGCGAGGTGGACGCCATCGCAGAGGTCGTGCGCGTATTCGATGACGAGGACGTGCACCACGTACAAGGCGAAGTCGATCCTTTACGCGATATCGAGGTCATCGATCTCGAACTTGCGCTCGCGGACATGCAAACGGCCGAAAAACGCCTGGAACGCGTCTCACGCGACGCCAAAAGCGGCGACAAAGAGGCGATAGCGGAACGGGACGCTCTGGAGAAGGTCGTGCCCGCGCTCAAGCTCGGTATGACCGCCCGTTCCGTGCCGCTTAGCGAGGAAGAGCAGGCGACGATACGCGGTCTTCATCTTCTTACGCTGAAACCGGTCCTGTATATCTTGAACAAGAAAAGCGGTGTCTTGAACGTTGACGCCGAGGCGGGGGAGCGTTGGAAAGCCCTCAAGAATTTCCTCGATTCCTCCGATGCAGGCTATGTCATGCTGGATGCCGGGGTCGAACGTGAGCTTTCCGACGTGCACGACGACGAACGCATGGATTTTAGACGGGAACTCGGCATGAGCGAGGACGGCATCGACGCACTTATCAAAGCCGGGTATTCGCTCCTCAAACTCATCTCGTTCTTCACGACAGGGGAAGATGAATCTCGCGCATGGACCGTCCATCGCGGGGACAGAGCGCCGGATGCGGGCGCCGCCATCCATACCGATTTCCGAGACAAGTTCATCCGGGCCGACGTTATCCACTGGGACACGCTGCTCGAATGTGGCTCGTGGGTGAAGGCTCGCGAAAAGGGGTTGGTACGCTCGGAGGGGAAGGAGTATGTCGTTCAGGATGGCGACGTGATGGAGTTCAAACACGGCTAGAAGCGTGTGGTAGGATGGTAATTTATGTCGAAGGGAGCATCTGTTGAAACGTTGTCAAAATCTATGGAAACGTTGTTGGAATCTCTCGAAACAGTCTCGACATCTGTTAAAACATTACAAGGGGTTGTTGTTTCGTTAAGCGAACGCTTTGATGTTTTTCCTGCGACAGTGGCTTCAATGATAGATGATGCAAAGGAAGAACTTCTAAGCGAGATACGTCCGATTGCTCGCGCCGTGGACAAAGATGCGGTAACCTTGGTAGACCACGAGAAACGTATTACCAGGGTAGAACATAAAATAATCTTAAAATAACTATGGACAAACCAAGGGTCACGCCGAAGGATTTCTTTTTGTGGGCAGGGGCGCTGGTGACGCTGTACGTGAGCGTGTTCTCGTTCCTCGCGCTCGTCTTCGACTATATCAATTACGCCTTTCCCGACCAGCTCGCTTCGTACTATTCCGGAAATCCGTATCAAGGCGGTGTTTCCTACGAGATGGCGTCGCTCATCGTCCTTTTCCCGATATTCCTCGTCCTCATACGCGTCATTCACAATTCGATCAAGAAGGATCCTTCCCGCCGCGATATTTGGGTCCGCCGATGGGCGCTCTACCTGACGCTCTTCGTCGCTGCGGCGACGCTCGCCGTGGATTTGATAACGCTCATCATGTATTTCCTCAACGGCGAGATATCCGAACGATTCATCCTTAAGGTGCTACTCGTGCTGCTCGTCGCCGGCGCGGGCTTCTTGCATTTCATCGCCGATCTAGGCGGTTACTGGGAAGAGAACGCCCAAAAAGCGAAAGCCATCGCATGGGGCTGTGGCATCCTTATTATTCTTACTGTCGGGAGCGGCTTTCTCATCATCGGAACGCCGATGCAAGCGCGTGACTACATGCTCGACGAACAGAAAGTGAACGACCTGCAGATCATCCAAAGCGAGGTCGTGACGTACTGGCAACAGAAGCGCGTTTTGCCGACGACGCTGAACGAGCTCAACGATCCGCTCGCGGGCGTCAGCGTGCCGAACGATACACAGACGGGACAGCCGTACCAATACGAAGTACTCGGAAAACTCGGGTTCAAGTTGTGCGCGACCTTCAATTCGGTAACGGACCCCAACGCCATCACGCAAAATGAACTCACGATACCGATCCCTTCGGGTTCGCCAGGCGCGCGCGATATGAGCGATTCGTGGTATCACGAGGCGGGCACGCAGTGCTTCTCACGCACCATCGACCCCTCGCGCTATCCGCCCACCAAATAGGCCGCTATTCGCGGTTGTGGCGTATCGTATCGAGTGCCCAGATATACTCGATGACCAGAATAGGCACCCACTGAGCCTCATTGTTGACGATGAAGAGCACGCTGCCGACGACCGCGGCAATAGTGTTCACGATGAAAAAGCCGATATCGAACCCGACCTCGTGGCGGGAGACTTCCTCGTTGTTGGTAACGTATAAAAGCCATCTCTGTAAGGTGTCCATGGCAAGAGTATAGCCCAGAAAAGTGCTTTAGGGCTGCGCAGAGCCATGATAGGCTGTCCAGATGAAGTCGTACGACCACAAGAAAATCGAGAAAAAATGGCAGGAAGCCTGGGCGAAAGCGAACCTCTACGAGACCAAGGACGACGTTTCCGGTCAAGCTAATTTCTATCTGCTCGTCGAGTTTCCGTATCCTTCGGGCAACCTCCATGTTGGGCACTGGTATTCATTTGCCGTGCCGGATATTTTGGCCCGTAAATTGCGGATGGAAGGGAAGAACGTGCTCTACCCAATAGGGTTCGACGCATTCGGATTGCCTGCGGAGAACGCAGCGATAAAGAACAAAGTGAATCCGCGCGATTGGACGGAAGACAACATCGAGTACATGCGCAAGCAGATCCGTTCGATGGGCGCGTCTTTTGATTGGTCGCGCGAGGTCGTCACTTGCCATCCGGACTACTACAAGTGGACGCAGTGGCTTTTTCTTCAGCTCTACAAGTCGGATCTCGTCTATCGGAAGGAAACAATGGTCAACTGGTGCCCGAACGACAAGACCGTGCTCGCCAACGAGCAGGTGGTGGACGGCAAGTGCGAGCGCTGTGGACACGAGGTCGTGCAGAAAGAAATGCTGCAGTGGAACATCAAGATTACCGACTACGCCGACCGGCTCGTCGACGATCTAGAAAAATTGGACTGGCCGGAGCCGATCAAGGAATCCCAGCGCAATTGGATCGGCCGCTCCGAAGGTGCAGAAATAGATTTTGGCCTGGACCTTGGAAAGAAATATACCTATTTGTACTTACACGGATATACGAGTCGCGCTGACCGACCGCGCAATCACTGGTATAGAAAACACCTCGAAGAATTCGGACACACGGTCGTTATTCCAGATCTTCCGAACACGGATCATCCGGTCGAAGAGGAACAGGTTGCGACGGCTCTCGCGGCAACCGATTGGGACGAAGACACGATCGTCGTAGGACATAGCCTTGGTGCCATTGTCGCGATGAAGGCGCTGATGAAATCAAAGAAGAAGATCGCACGACTCGTACTTATCGCTCCCGCGATTGACCCAGCGTTTCCGAATGCCCAAAAGCGAGAATTTCACGATACTTTTAAATGGGACATCGACTACGAATTGATAAAGAAGCTTGCTCCGAGCCGCTTGCTCCTTTCTGACCTGCAAGAACCCCAGACCCGCATCGACTATATACGTTGGCTTGCGCCTAAAATTGACGCGCAGCTTGTAGAAACTATGGCCGCAAAAGAACATTTTACCGGTGACAAAGAACCGGATGTATTAATGTGGCTTCGGCCAACAATCCGCGTCTTCACGACACGCGTGGACACTCTTTTCGGCGCCACGTACCTCGTGCTCGCGCCGGAGCATCCGTGGGTGACGCTCGCGCTGGAACATAAGAACGTTCTCAAGAATAACGACGAAGTCGCGAAGTATGTGACGCAGGCGAGCAAGAAGACTGAACTTGAACGACAGCAGGAGACGAAAGAAAAGACGGGCGTGAAGCTCGAAGGAGTTGAGGCTCTCAACCCTGCGACAGGGGAGAAGATCCCGCTTTTCATCGCCGATTACGTACTCGCAGGCTATGGCACCGGTGCCATCATGGCCGTGCCCGCGCACGACGAACGCGACTTTGAATTCGCGAAGAAATTTGATTTACCTATCAAAGAGGTTGTTGAACCCCTGGTCGTGCGCACGAGCGGGCCGGATGCGTTCCGAACGGACATTCCGGGAGTGCAACGCGTCGCAATCATTGCTGTTGTGGAACATTGGAAAGATCCCTCGTATCTGTGCCTAGCGTACAGCGCCGGAGACGCTCATGGGTTCGTTGGAGGTCAGATCGAGAAAGGTGAGACGCCACAGCAAGCAGCAGAACGCGAAATACGCGAGGAAACTGGCTACACAGATTTGGAATTCGTCAAAGAGCTAGGAGGCGTTGTTCACAGCAATTTTTACGGTGCCTTCCGGAAGAGAAATGTCGTCGGTCACTTCACTCCTTTGCTCTTCAAGCTCAAAAGCGGTGCGCGCATCGAAGTTTCCCAAGAGGAAGCATCTATACAAAAAGTTGTCTGGGTGGACTCAAAAGACATGACGGCATTCATCAATCGAGGGGACTTTTCTCTCGTGCTGCAACGATTACAAGGAAAATCCTGGTATGTCGGCGAGGGATACCTGACGAACTCCGGGAATTTCAACGGCATGTCGAGCCAAGAAGCACGACAGGCAATGACCGAGGAATTCGGCCGGAAGAAAACGACGTACAGATTGCGCGATTGGATAGTGTCGCGCCAGAGGTACTGGGGCGCACCGATCCCGATCATTCATTGTCCGAAATGCGGCACCGTGCCGGTCCCGGAAGGGGAGTTGCCCGTTCTTTTGCCCGAGACGGACGACTTTTTGCCGGATGGAAAAGGGAAGTCGCCGCTCGCAAAAGTGAAGCCGTTCGTGAACGTGAAGTGTCCGCAGTGCAAAGGCGATGCGGAGCGCGAGACGGATACCCTCGATACGTTCGTCGATTCGTCGTGGTATTTTTTGCGCTACACGGATCCGAAAAATGAAAAAGAGTTTGCTGCGAAAGATAAACAAGCGAACTGGATGCCTATCGATCTTTATTCCGGCGGCGCGGAGCACACGACGATGCACTTGCTCTACAGTCGTTTTTGGCACAAGGCGCTCTTTGATGCCGGACTGGTAGCGGACAACGAGCCGTATACGAGGCGCATGAACCGGGGCATTATCCTCGGCCCGGATGGGCAAAAAATGAGCAAATCGAAGGGGAATGTCGTCGATCCGGACGATGTCGTGAACAGGCTGGGAGCAGACACCGTTCGCATGTATTTGGCCTTTATAGGCCCGTATAACGAGGTTGCGAGCTATCCCTGGAACCCAGACGGAGTAGTCGGCGTGCGACGTTTTATCGAACGGGTGGTCAGATCGAGCGAATCGGTAACATCATCGGAAAGCAAACTTTCTCCGCTTTTTCATCGGACCATAAAAAAAGTCGGTGAAGATATCGACGCGCTTAAATTCAACACCGCCATCAGCGCGCTCATGATACTGCTCAACGCCATGGAAAAGGCAGGTTCCGTGTCGCGGACCGAATGGAACACCTTCCTCACGCTCCTTGCTCCCTTCGCGCCGCATATTGCAGA
>DATJXE010000003.1:0-366717 GCA_035500505.1 Minisyncoccota bacterium | reverse complement strand
CCGGGCGCCCCCACGGGCCCGCCCGGCTTTTATTCGAGCAAATATGAATGGCTGCCGATGTCAACGAGAATGAGGCTATCTCCGAGTACTTGGTATATCAACAATACATTCCCCTTGATATGACACTCTCGATACCCGCGCCACTCTCCCGTGAGTTGATGATCTACATAAAAAGACGGGAGCGGCTCTTCCTCCGCTAGGATCCGGACCGCATTCTCAAGTTTCTCTTTCGCAGCACTCTTGAACGTACCGGAACGTTCGAGCCTTTTTAGCGAAGCCGTAAATTCATTTCTAAGAAATATTTTAAGCATCCTCCTTGAGGAGGTCTTTCATCATTTCCCGAGCCGAAGTGTAGTATTTGCCGCGCTTGAGCGCCTCTTGAACGCCCTTATCCCATCGTTCGCGGATCATTTTTGCTTTTGCGTCGCTGATCGGCGTAAATGGCAGGCCATTCTCACGGATGACCTGACGAAGGAACATGTTCACCGCCGTAGACATGTCCAAACCCATATTTGCCAGCGTTTTCTGCGCGGCTTTCTTAGTTTTCTCCTCTATGCGTACGTTCAACGTGGTCATACAAACCAGTATATACAACGTATATACATTGTCAATACAGCTATTCCACCCCTGCGCTGTTGATAACAACGGCCTCGAGCGGCCGGTCCATCTCGTTGGTATCCACTGCCGCAATAGCCTGCACGACGTCCATACCGCGTGTGACGCGGCCGAATACGGTGTGCTTGGTGTCGAGAAAGTTGTTGGGGGCGACGTTGATGAAAAATTGGGAGCCGTTGGTGTTGGGGCCGGCGTTGGCCATCGCTATCGTCCCAACGTCGTTCCTATTGTTCGCATGTATCTCGTCGGCGAACTTGTAGCCCGGGCCGCCTCTGCCCCACATCTCTGCCTTGGAATCATCTTTGCTCTCCGGATCGCCGCCTTGGATCATGAAATTCGGAATGACACGGTGGAACTTCGTGCCGTCATAAAACCCACTCTTTGCCAACTTTACAAAGTTCGCGACCGTATTCGGCGCGTCTTTCTCCATCATCTCGATCTCAATATCACCCTTGCTGGTCTTCAATGTGATTTTCATATCCGAGGAGTATAACAGAAAAGCCCGGCGTCCAAGCCGGGCTCTTTTCGTTTTGACCGCCGTTCACCAACGCGGCGACAGTTCGACATTGGGATTCAGGCCCTGCGCGATCACATAGTCGTGCTTCCCGAGATTCGTCGGAAATGATTCCCTGAGTCTCGATTCCTTCGTGAAGGTTACGCAATCAAGATGCCTGCCGCTTCTCACCAGCTGAAGAATGACGCCGCCGCCTTCGCGCAGGATCGCGCAGGCCTGTTCGACGGTGTACACCTTCTCGCCGGCGAGCCGCGTGCGCTCTTTTGGAAGGACTGACTGAGCTACGCGGGGAACATCGTTGTCGAGATTTTCGACAGCCACGTGGAACATGCTGCGCGGGCTTGTTGCGAACTTTGAGGAAACACGAGTGCTGCCAGAACGAAAACTGCGTTTGTCGAATGTCGGCATGAGGTGTGCCCTCCTTTCCGGAGATAAAACTACGATGTCACGCGCTCAAATGCAAGTCTTACGAAAGTTCTGCAAGCAGATCCTCAATATCAAGCGGTTCGGTTTTCATCTCCACCATCCCGTCGTTGCCGACCTTCCACGTGCTGCGGGGCCTGTCGGCATATAGCTCGACGCCGATGCCGTCGGGATCGTCCAGATACAAGGCTTCCGAAACACCATGGTCGGCGGTACCCGTCAGCGGATATTCAGCATCGATGAGGCGCTTGAGGACGAGGGCTAGTTCTTTGCGGGTGGGAAAAAGAATGGCGAAATGGTACAAGCCCGCATGCCCCTTGGGCGCCGGCGGCGCGCCCTTCCCCTGCCACGTATTCAGGCCAATATGGTGGTGGTATCCCCCGGCCGAAAGAAACACCGCCGAATCCCCGTACCGGGCCGTCACTTCAAATCCCAAAATATCTCGATAAAACCCCAGCGACCGCTCCAAATCCGCCACATGCAAATGCACATGCCCAATCCTCGTCTCCGCATGCGCTTTCTGCTTCATCTCCCTAGTTTACCGCATCGGGTGTATTCAAGTTGATGGGCTGCTTCAAGTCGAAACCAAAAATTGCAAAGGGGCTTTGACCCTAGAATAACTGAACCGCACCTCCCTTATACAGAGCCAAATAATTCGTTTTCCCCTTAATATCCACAAGGGAATTTGACGGAATGAAGCATCGTTGCTACACTGACCTTGCATATGGGAACAGGCTCACAAAAGCAATGGCAGCTGCTCTTTGCTGAAATCCAGGGTTTTTCGCTTGCTCGTGAGCAATTCGGACAATTCGCATTCCTGGAGCCACGGGCCCATAAGCACGCAAAGTTCTCGCTCTCATGCCTACAAGTGAAGACCCTCGGCGATCTTGTAGATTCCGAGATCCTGCTCGAGCTGGGAAAAGGTCTCTGGAAACTTGAAGTCGCGGGCGGTACGTACCACTTCATCGGCGCTGTCGAAAGCGCTCCGGAAATGCGCTTTGTCGCATTCGCCGGGTATCAGGGGGAAGATCCAGGTTCGCTGGCATTCCAAATAGAGGTCGCGCTCGAGTCGTTGCGGGCGCATTTATCAAAAGAATATCAGAAAAACGTCTTCTATGGACTCGCAAAATAAAAATATGGAACACGATCTCCCGTGGCAGGATGAGTATGACTTCAGCGTCTCGAACCTAATCACCGAAGCTAGAATTCATGCCGGTCTGACTCAGGAAAAACTCGCAAAGAAAGCAGGGGTCGCTCGATCGACCATCGTGCGCGCCGAACTCGGAAATAATATTCCCGGCCATCCGCTTCTGAAAAAACTTGCGGCAGCAATAGGAACGAGACTATTGCCGCCACGGTTCGAGTTTATGAAAGACGAGGACACGCCTGCGGATCCTGGGCATGGTTTTTCCTTCGTTGATCCAATGACATTCAGTCGATTAATTTTTCCTTCCGAGTCTATCAGCGGCACACCTGCATACACGATTCTGAATGACGCAGGGACCTTCTCACTCGAGGGAATTTCAAACTTCAATTATGATCTCAATAAAAAATAGTTGGGCAATTCTTGCTCTATCTTCTTCGATTGATAGAGATAAAAATTCCCTTTCTCTGTTCGATATATTGGAGGAAATCACAATTCAGCTTGCCGGGCCGGTACCCGAACAGTTCGCGTTCCCCGTCAACATGGAGCTAATCAGCCTCTGGGAAAGAGAACAAGTGGGTGAAAATGTCGAGCTGAAATTCAAATTCTTGCTAAAAGATCCGAACGGTAAAATCCTCTCTGAAAGCGAAGGTGTACTAAAAATGGAACCTCAACACAAGAGGAGTCGTTTCCGCGCACAATTCCAGGGGGTGCCAATAACGGGACCGGGCGTATACCGATTCGAAATCATTAGTTTGGAGCCGGAAAAAACAGAGGGGAAAGATCTGCTTGCGTCCGTGCCTCTTGAAATTAAAGTGATGATTAAAAGTCCAATTACCATTGAAGGAAATAAAGTGAGCTAACACATCAAATCTATGAGTAAAAAATCGCCGAGGATTTATATAGAGCAACGAGAAGAAGGTGGCTATGCAGTGAGAAAAGAGCACTCGCAACGAGCGTCCGCAGTTGCTCCAACCCAAAAAGAGGCCATCGAGATTGCGCGTGAAATGAATCCCGGTACAGCACCTGACGTTGAGCGCGTTCGATACACCATATCCGGAAAACCGGATCAATGGCGCAGAGCGTAATTGGGTATGAGGAAGTAAAGCGTCGGTTATCATTTCCTTCAAATTTCGATATTTGGCGAATAGAAAAAGTCTCTGGACCAAAAGTAATTTGCCGACTCCCAAGACCTCCAGTAGTATCGATGCCATGAGTCGCACATTAGCGGGTATTGAATACGCCGGCTTACCTGGAATATCACAGGCCTGCCAAGAAGCCGTGGAGCGCTTGCTTCAGTATGATGATCGCATCATCCGAGTACGCATAATTACATTTCGCAATCGACACTGCCTACTACTTACGGTAGGTGAATTTGACTTAGTTGCCATTAAATCAGGTTTCGGTTCGGGCTACACGGGAGAAGGTGCTCGTCGATTTTCATACATTCTCATGCTCTTGGAGGCTCATGGTGTAGACAATATTGAAGAGTACGAAGTCGAAAATGTATTTATCGAACGGCTGGACAACTCCGCCCTAACTCAAGCGGACATCGATAAGATCGATGGGATGCGGCAGGTACCGGGCCGCCGTTGGTACAATTATGTATTCGAGAAACATTGGGAACAGAGAAAAAATGGCACCCTCTGGGTCGAGTTTCGTCCAGTGGTTCCCTTTGCCATCATCGATAGCCGTATCATCGATCTGGCGCTTTCGTTCTGGGAACGCCCCGACGATAAGCTTCTCACTGCATACCGAAGATTGGAGGATATCGTCCGAGCAAAAACGGAACTCAAAAGTGAACACGGTGCGAGTCTTTTTTCCAAGGCTTTCCAAGGTGACGCGGCAAAACTATATTGGAAAGAGGTAGACGATAAAGAGCGAGATGCTCGTGCATCTCTATTTATTGCCGGATACAGAACACATCGCAATCCAAGAGCTCATCGAGAGCCCAAGAAATACCAAACCGAAGATTTGTCCGAGTTTTTGCTTTTGAATCACTTGTATCTTCTTGAAAGGACCTCCTCTGTAAATAAAAAGGGTTGAAAACTCGCAAGATCTTCTTTATTCATCGAAAGGCGGAGTGTCAGGTACCCTTTCTCAGATTCAAAGGATCTTGGTCGTCTTTTCGTAGAGCATTGGGAGCTGTGCCGAAGTCGTTCTGAATTTTGTACCGTGGTTATGTCCCGTGCGAGAATCGAAATCGACAAAAACCTTCCCTTGTTCGAGGGCTTTCAGGAACTTATCGAAGCTGAATTTCTTTAGCATCATTATCTTTGAGTATTTGTAGTATTCTTTGCTATCCTTTCTTTGCACTTCAGCTGTTACATAAAAAGAATTTAACAATTTTGTGCCGGCTTTATGTTTCAAATCATCGAACCCCCAGTAGGGCTGTGGCTTGAGTTCGCCGAGACCAACTCTCTTCTTGACCGAACTTAACCACTTTTTGTGCCTAACTGAGGCACCTTTCGAATTGAACGAAATTAGAACTTTCTTATTTTTCCGATCCACAACAACCTTAAACCCACGATCACTTCGTCTAGCGCCGTGAATTGTCTGCCGAAAACTCATCTCTCCTTTCTTATATCGTTTACCGGCTTCCTGATGCGCCCAACCATATTTCGGAAGCAATATTTTTGGCACAAAACCAAGAGCGCGTGGAGACGGCTCCATATGGAATAAGGTACAAAGTGAGGCAGCCTTCGAGTTTGATCCAACACGCTGGGTTTTGAGTTCCCATTCTGCCGCGTTTGCTATAGGCAGGTTATTTTCCTTAATGCCAAGCAAATCTTCAAGGGTGTTGCCCACTCCGCCGTGATTTCCATGTCGGGCGTTTGGTATCCAACCTTTTGATGCAATTTTCTTTAGTTTCTTTATTAACGATGCTTTTGTATAGATGACCTGCTTCTTAGCCATAGGTTTAAAGCAGCTTCTTCTGCATTCTGTGACTTTTTATTCTCTTCTGAGCCATTCGGCAATACTCTGGCGAAAGATCGATCCCTATATAGTGCCGATCAAAATTAATCGCAGATATAGCTGTCGTTCCAGAGCCCATAAATGGATCAAGTACTATTTTTGCGTTAGTAGATGAAATTATGCGATCGATGAGTTTGGTTGGGAAAGCAGCTGGGTGTTCGTTTCTCATTTCCTGCGTAACCTCCCAAACGTCTCCAAGCGCATTGGCCTTGGCGGCGAGTTTGAACTTCGGTTTTGCGATCAAATAAATTACCTCGTACGTTGGTAAAAAATATCCTTGATTGAAATTGAGGCCTCCTGCACGCTTCCAGATTATTATTTGTCGTACCGGAAGACCCCCTACAATATCTTGTCGGTCCTGAAGTAATCCATCTTGTACACGCCACTTATGGTTATAAAAAATCGCACCGTCCTCAGGAAGAATCCTGAGCATTTCTATAAGACAATCTCTCTGCCACTTCACATATTCGCCGTGCGGCATGCAGTCGTCGTGATGTGAGTAGCCTTTTTGAAGAGCGGCATTCGCCCATTTACCCCCTCGGCCGTCTTTCATTCCGTTCCCAGTTGAGTTCTTGAGGTTGTAGGGAGGTGATGTAACAACAAGATCAACAGACCCGTCAGGAATTTGCCGTAATACTTCAAGCGCATCACCGCAGACGATCTGATCTACAAAATCGATAGGAAAGTCCTTCTTTTTTGTACCTGTGATCTTCTTTCGTTTTGCTGTAACCACTGTCATTTCTGCATAATATCACGGAGAAAATCCGGCTTACGGCCAGGTTTTGGGGACGGAACTAAAACTCAACAGTGAAAGTGAATTTGTCGCCTTGGAAGAGGCCTTCGGCCTGACGGACCGCGAGTTTGAGGGGTAGGATGTAGGTGCCCGAACGGCTGTCGGGGAAGATTGAGGTTTCCCAGACGGTTTTGCCTACCTTCGCCCGCACACGGACGGCGCCGAAGCCTCTGCGCGGGCCTTTGTAGTGCTTGCGTATCTCCTCCGACTCCTTCTTGTCGATATGCGCCAAATGCCAAGCCCCCTGCGCCCCCGGCCACACAATGACCTCCGAGCGCACCGTGAACTTCTTCCCCATCCCAAAATCATCCCACGAGTCCTCGTTTTGGGAAACTCGAAAAAGGAAGGCGGCCGCCCCAGGCTTGGGGCGGCCGCATCTTATTGCTTTTTGCCGATGACGGCATCAAGGGCCTCCTGAAGCCCAGGCATTTTGAGCGTGAATCGGATCCCATGCAGCATAGAGATCCTATATTCGACATCGATTTCCTGCGTTTGAGCGACGCGAGTGATCCACGTCTTGCCCAGGCGCCATGCCCCTTCGCAGTAGAACTCGCCGCACTGTATGGGCATGAGGCTTTTTTCGTACTTCACCTTCTCGCAGCGAACTTCGCTGCAGCTCATGGGTACGAAACCTTTTTCGTCGAGCACCATGAGCGCGAAGTACTTTCCCAGTGCTGTACCCGGTGCGACGATCCGCATCTCCGGCTCGTCGGAGCGATTGAATAGCACGTTGAGTGCGATCCACCGTGCGGGATCTTTCTCGTCTTCCACACTCTGCGCGATGATACAATTCTTCGGCCCGACCGGGCCCCTGCACTGGAGCACCCATTCCCCGAATTGCTGGGTGGTCGAGTCCGCCGAAGCCGCGAGTGGAGCAAGCGCGAACGCGAGGCCGATACACAATGCCAGTAAACGCATGGGTTTCCTCCCACATGCACGATGAGGCTGCGAGGATATTGCCACACATTTCCATTTTGGGAAACACACAAAAAGCCCGGCGGGAAGCCGGGCTTTCTTGGTGGGCGGCTCAATTGAGCCGCGTGCTGATGTAGACCTTCACCCCTTTCACTACCTTCAACTCGACCTGAGTGACGGGAATGCGACATTCCGACAGGTAGTTCCACGGCGGAATATTCCCCACCTTCTCGTATCGGTAGTCCCGCGGCCTCCCCGACACCCTTCGCGGATACGTGGCCGGTCTGGCGGGAGGTTTTTTCTGTTCCCTATTCATGACTCACAAACTCCCGTCCCGCACGTTCCGACTTGAGACGCTCGCCTGTATCGGCCGGTGCTGATGCGGCTCAGGAACTCGGCTTCGAGCTCCGGGTCCCCGATCACGTGTGAAAGATCCGAGAGCAGTATCTTGCCGACGATGAACGAACGGTTCCGTGCACGCTCCTTCATCTTGGCGACGTGCCCGACGCCGATACCTTCATCCTGTGCGAACTGCCAGAGATCTTTGAGGTCGATAAAAGATCCGTTACGCATGGCTGGACCCTCCCACCTCCACTATTCCATACATCTGGATTTTGAGCGAATTCGTGAAGCCCGTTGCGAGCTCCCGCGGAGCATGCTAGCGTCTTCGCAGGAAGAGGTTCGACCTGGCCTGTCTTCCTATACGGCAACAACGGAGGAACTGCATGAACGCCTTGACCAGCGCCCAACTGCTCGCCGAAGCCACTCCTCTCCCCACCTGGACGCGCGAGCAAAAGCTCGAGTTCGCCATCGACGCGCTCGTAGTGGCGGACCGTCCCAAGCCTGTCATTTACAACACGGTGCGCGACATCGAGAACGAAACCCTCGACCTCGACACGGTCCCGGTCGCTCGCACGATCTTCGAACCCATCGCGAAGGAACTCAACAAGCACGGCATCCCGACCGGTCCGACGCTCGGCGCTGTGATGCGCTCGCTCGAGCTCACGCGCAGGCAGATGCATGAATTAGCGTGCTATTGTAACGAAGACAGCGAGGTCATGCTCGGAACACAGGCAATGCAGCATCTCGCTCACCTCATCGACTTTCCCGACCTTTAGGCGGGCGACGCGAAGGCAAAGGCCGCCGGGCATCTCCGGCGGCTTTTTTTGGCCTTGACACCTTTTTGGCATCTGCTACCTTTATGAGACAAGGTACTGAAGCATATGGACAAACAGGGATCATTCGAGGCGATACGGCGCGGACTGCTTGAGTTCTCCGTGCTCACCGTCATTTCAAAGGGCGAGGTCTATTCTGCCGATATCCTTATGGCGCTCGAGAGCACCGAGTTCAAAACGCAGGAAGGCACCCTCTATCCCCTCCTCTCGAAGCTCCGTCGCGAATCGCTGCTCGATTACGAGTGGAAGGAATCGGAAACCGGACCGCCGCGCAAATATTATTCTCTGACTTCCGACGGAAGAAAGAGATTGGCGGACATGAAAGAGTATTGGGAAGAAATTACCAGAACCATTAAAAATTTAGGAAAATAATATGAACAAGGTCGTTACGATACATTTGAACGGCAGAGCGTACCAGCTCGAAGAGCAGGGCTTCGAGGCGCTGCGCGTCTACCTCGACGAGGCCTCCGCGCGGCTCGCGAGCGATCCGGGCCGCACAGAGATCGTCGCCGACTTGGAGCAGGCCATCGCCGAGAAGTGCGACAAGGTCCTCAATCCGCACAAGAGCGTCGTTCTGAACGACGAAGTACAGAAGATCATCGCGGAAATGGGCCCCGTGCAGGGCGACCCGCAGAAAGAGGCGCACGAACAGGCAGCCTCTGGAGGCGCGCGTGCGCCCAAGCGCCTTTTCCTCATGCGTCAGGGTGCGGTCATTGCAGGAGTGTGCGCCGGGCTTGCAACCTACTTCGACATCGACGTCACGATAGTGCGCATCATCTTCATCGCCGGCACTGTTCTCACCAGCGGGCTCGGCATCCTCATCTACATCGCGCTCGCGGTCCTCGTGCCCTACGCCGACACGGCGGAGGCGATGGCGCAGGCGCACGGTGAGCCCTTGAACGCGCACACGCTCGCACAGCGCGCCAAGGAACGTTTCCACGAAAGTTACGAGCGCGTGACCGGCCAAAAACCTGATTGGAACACTTGGCAGGACAAACACGACCAGCATATACAGGAGCATTGGAAAAAGCGCTGGATGAAAAAGCAATGGAAGATGCAGCAAAAGGTGAACCCGCCCTACGCGCCGTACTACCACCCGAGCCCCATCTTCGGTCTTCTGCGCGGCGCACTCGCGATCGCGTGGATATTGGCGCTCCTCTCGCTCCTGACGACTGGCCTGATATTCGGCTGGGCCATTCCTGCCGGCATCCCCATCTGGGTCGCCGTCATTTTGCTCTTCATCATCTATCACGCGGTCACGGGCCCTCTGAAAGGCGCGCAGTACATGCACGGCTACTACGGCTATTCCGACTGGGACGGGCTCGTGGACGGCCTTACGGTCCTCTTTCTCATCATCGCCTTCATCTGGGCCTACCAGCACGTGCCGCAGGTCTACGACTTCGTCCATCACCCCATCGCGGAGAGCAAGATGTACATCGCGGACATCGAAGCCTGGTGGCAGCAGGGGCGGTAACTTTACACGTAGATATTCCAGTGATAGGTTACGCAAAGCTGGGAATGCGGATTTGAACTGGAGGGCTTTCTAAATGCTCATCAAGCGACGAGCCGTTCTCGTGGGTACCCTGTGTGCGCCAGCATTGCTGCTCCCGAGCCGCCGAGTTTGGGGTCACGAAATGTTCCAGGGTGTCCCATTCGGCGAAGCTCCGGGCGACGAGGGGTACAAACACGACCTCTATCACCCTTCCTACCAAAAATTATTCGGTGAGATCGGAAACTGTACGTGCGGCGACGGTGAATGTAGGGTCACCGATTGGCGCGAGACGACGATCGGAAGCCCAAAGGGCTATGACGTGATCGTGGATCGACACTGGTTGGCGCTTCCGGGGGACGTTTGGATGCCGGACGATCCGAAGACGATCCCGAAGGACCTGTTGCGGGAACGGGCGCATGTGTGCGCATATAACTACGGTATCTTCCCCCTCATTTCCTGCGCACTGATCAATACTACCCAAGTGTGATGTGGGCGAAGAAATGGAGCCTCCGTGTTGAGCGGAGGCTTCCCTGTTACTGCACCTTCACGAACGAAAGCGTGTTGCCGCGGTCGAGGTAGCTCAATTGCAACTCGTTGCCGCCCGCCGCAACGACGCTGTAGTAGAGGGTCGAACGGCCTTCCACGACTTTTAGATATACGACGCCGGGAACGAGAACACCGGTAAAATCTTTGTCGGGATGGGCGCTCGTGAAGAGCGTGTACGTCCCCGAAAGCGATGCGCTGCTTTTGTCGCTGCCTTTGTAGGTGTCCGTCCACTTGTCCCCTGCCGTTATCTGGACCGTGTAGTTGGAATCGGTCGTCGACACCCAGTTGCCGACGATGTTCGCTGTAACAGTGCCCGGATCGAGCGTTGGCGAAGGGGTCGTTGTCGTGGGTTCCTGGGACGCAGCGGTGGTTACTTCGGTTGCGGTCGTTGTGGCCTCCTCGCCGGGAGTTGTAGCCGAGCGCGGATACACGAAGAAAAACCACCCGAGGACGAGCGCGACGATAACAACAACGAGGAACCCGAGAAAGGCCCGCGAGTTCATGTTACTTCTCTTCGAGGTCGAGGCAGACCGAATTTATACAATATCTTTTCCCTGTTTTGGTCGGACCGTCGTCGAAGACGTGTCCCAGGTGCGAACCGCAGCGCGCACAGGTTATTTCCGTGCGGACCATGCCGTGCGAGCTGTCGTTGTGCGTTTCGATGGCACCCGGAAGCGCCTGGTCGAACGAAGGCCAGCCAGTGCCGGAATCGAATTGCGCGTCCGATGAAAAGAGCGGGTTGCCACAGACTTTGCACTCGTAGGTGCCGTCGGCCGTTTTGTGCACAAATTCACCGGTAAAGGGAGCTTCCGTTCCCTTTTCGCGCAAGATCGCGTACTCCTCCGGTGTGAGCATCTTCTTGATCTCTTCCTCGTCTTTGGGCATTGGTCGTTTCATGCCCCCAGTATACCAAATTGGTTATTCTTTGCGTCGTGCTCGAGCGCGATCGGTCTCGGTAAGTTGCTGCTTGCGCAAGCGCACACTCTTGGGGGTTATTTCCAGATATTCATCTTCGGCCATGACTTCGAGTCCGCGCTCGATGGTCAGCTCCCACGGCGGCACGAGGGTTATCGCCTCATCCAAGGCACTCGCGCGCACGTTGGTGAGATTCTTGTTCTTGGTCGGATTGACCGCCATTTCCTCGCCCTTGGAGGTGTCGCCGATGACCATTCCTTCGTACACCTCGGTGGCGGGCGTGATGTAGAGCACGCCGCGCTCCTGCAAATTCCACAAGGAGTAGCCGAGCGCCTTCCCGGTCGCCATCGATATCATCGAGCCGACCTGGCGCTTCTTTATCTCTCCGGCGTAGGGCTCGAAGCCGGTGACACGACTCGAGAGAATGCCTTCGCCCTTGGTGTCGAGGACGAATTGTGTGCGGTAGCCCAAGAGCCCGCGGGTCGGACCTTCGAATACCAAGCGTACCTGGTTCTCGTGCACTTTCAGATCCTTCATCACGAACTTGCGCGTGCCGAGACGTTCAATGATGGAGCCTTGATATTCCTGTGGGGTGTCGACGATGACTTCTTCAAAAGGTTCGAGTTTTTTGCCGTTCTCCTCGCGCGTGATGACTTGCGGCTGCGAGACCTGCATTTCGTACCCTTCGCGGCGCATGTTCTCGAGCAAGATCGCAATGTGCAGTTCACCGCGGCCGGATACCTTGAAAACGTCGCCCGAAAACTCGATCTTGAGTCCGACGTTGACCTCGAGTTCGCGCTCCAGCCGCTCGCGGAGCTGCCGCGAGGTGACGAACTTGCCCTCGCGTCCGGCGAAGGGAGAATTGTTGACCAAGAAGTTGAGCGTGATGGTCGGAGGATCGACAGCGATCGCGGGCAGCGGTTGTGCGTCTTTGTCGGTCGTTATCGTCTCGCCGATATAGATGTCGGGAAGTCCCGCGACGAGCGCGATGTCGCCCGCCTCGACGCTTTCGGCCTCGACGCGGGAAAGTCCTTTGAACGTGAAGAGTTTCGTTATTTTTCCCGTGCGCGTTTCGCCGGAAGATTTCTTTACAAAGACCTGATCGCCGGTTTTGAGCGTTCCTTCATAAATGCGGCAGATCGCGAGGCGGCCGAGGAAGTTGTCATACGCCAAATTAAAAGGTTGCAGCCGGGTGGCCGTGCCCTCCGAAGCCTTGGTGGCGGAGGGGACTTTCTCGAGTATGGTGTCGAGCAGCGGCGTCAGGTCCTTGGATTCGTCCGTCAGTTTCAGTTTTGCGATACCCTGCTTCCCTATCGCATACACTATCGGGAAATCCGCCTGCGCATCTGATGCGCCGAGCTCGAGGAACAATTCGAGCACCTGCTCTTCGGTGCGCTTCGGGTCGGCGGCGGGCTTGTCTATTTTGTTGATGACGACGATGGGTTTCAAGCCGAGTTCGAGCGACTTCTTCAGCACGAACCGCGTTTGCGGCATCGGGCCTTCCTGCGCGTCGACGACGAGCAAGACCGAATCGATGGAGCGCAGCACGCGCTCGACCTCGGAGCCGAAGTCGGCGTGGCCGGGCGTGTCGACGATGTTTATCTTGGTGTCCTTGTAAAAGGTAGCCGCATTTTTGGAATAAATGGTGATACCGCGCTCCTTTTCGAGCGTATCCGAGTCCATCGAGACCCCCTCTTCCGCAACACCCGTCTGGCGCAGCAATGCATCCGTGAGAGTAGTCTTCCCATGGTCGACGTGTGCGATTATGGCGATATTGCGAATATCCATATGCAAACTAAAAAGGCCTCGCGGCCGATACAAGCGTTATAGCACAAAATTTGACGAAGCGCGAACAAGCCGAGAACCTCGATTTAAATCACCTAAATACCAGACCAGTACCACGCGTAAAAGAGCGCCCAAAAACATCCATACAGGATCAAAAGCACCGACTCATTCATCTTGATGCGCGCGACTATCGGACGAAGGAGGAGCGCTATCACCGCGGTAGGAGCGATGCGAACGATGCGCGCGTACACGGTCCACGCCAAGAGATGCGCAAGTCCCCCTCCGCCGACGAGATACGTTGCGGCATACACCTTGAACGGGACACCTTTCAGGACGAATATCGGCGAAAAAGGAAGGCCCGCTTCACGCACAAGTGAGGCGGTGTTCCCTATCATGGCGAGCGAAATACCGGGGATGGAAGCGAAGAAGTTGAGACCAATGAGCGGGACGACAAGAAAAAGCAGGAGTGCTCCAAGCAAACTGCCAGCAATGGACGATGCATACGAAGCAAACCCCGCCTTCTTCGCGTGCATGATGGACCACGCTATCCAGACATCGGGCACGACAAAGAACACCGTGGCCTCCAAAAAACCCCACGCGAACCCTATCCAAGAAGAGCATTTCACGCTTCCGGCACACTGTGAGATGGGGTTCATGACATGACGCGACGAAAGCCGATGAACAGCAGCGCGAGCGCGAGCGCTTGTAGTACGTGGTAGATGGCGTTGTGATCGAGGGGCCCAATCTCGATGGTCGAGGATTGCGCCAGCGCAGCGACCGCCGTCAGCGCGGCACCGAAGAACACCACGCCCCACCCCGAAGTGCTTGTGAGTGCTTTCCACAACGCGTAGAACGAGAATATCGCCAACGCCGGCGCGTAAAAATCGATGACCGTCGAATAGTGGTAATCAACGGCGACGATGCAGTATTCATACACGACGAACAACGCAAGAAGCGGGATCCACACCACGCGCAGCACGCGAGGCCCGAAAATGCAGTGCACGCTCAAGGCATAGAGCATGACCGCAACTGCGCCGAGCCAGCACGTCGTGAGGATCCACATGTACCAGCCTCCTGAGGTCGCCACTTGGAGCGGAAAAAACGCGTGGAAAAGCGCACCGAAAAACGACGCACCGGTAAGCGCGGTAAAAAGTGCCGTAACGAGGGTGCGGAGCGTGCCACGTGGCGCGTGGCGCGCGATCCAGAACGCAAAAATGCCGGCCTCAATGCTGAGCAGCAGATCGGTGAACGAGACGAATGGATCGTGTATCATTGCGCGTCGCGGAGATCTTTCAACATTTGCGGTTCGTCGGAAATGACCCCGTACGGATGGAACGAAAGCGCCTGCGTGATCTCGTCCTTCGTCTCGGGAGTCCAGAGAAAGATCGGCCAGCCGGCGTTTTCCAATTTGTCGATAGTGGATGTTGCGACCGCAATATTCACGCTCAGCAGATCTGGTTTTATTATTTTTCGTATCGCCGTCCGTATTAACTCATTCTGTAAGAACCACGGAAGGTCGACTTTGTCCTTCGGGTCCATCTCCGCGAGCAGCTGCGCATTCCAATCAGTGTCCATGAAAATGAATACGGTATGTACTCGGGGGTCGATGTGCTTGACGCGCCACAGGACGACCGGGTTGAACGAACTCAGGTAGACATGGTCGTATGCGTTGTATTTTTCGATGATACTGACAGCTTTTTGTTCGATCCCGGTGTTCGCGAGTCCGGGTACTTTGAGTTCTACCATGAGGATGCCCTTCGGTGAGATGTTTTTTACGAAATCCTCAAACGTCTCAACGTACGCTCCGCTTGTCCCCGCTTTGTACTTTGGCGCGAGGTCGAGAGAAAGCATTTCCTTGAGGGTCTTGCTCGTGACCGGGCCCGTTGAGGTCGTCAAA
The DNA here is from genome assembly GCA_035500505.1 of Minisyncoccota bacterium. Lineage (GTDB taxonomy): Bacteria > Patescibacteriota > Minisyncoccia > Phycocordibacterales > UBA2100 > UBA10103. The sequence continues at coordinate 351,527 of DATJXE010000003.1, read as the reverse complement.
CGATCGACCGTAAGGTCGTGGAAAATGACGATGTAGCCGTCACTCGTGATATTTGCGTCCATGTCTACGCCGTCCATGCCGATGGACATCGACCACTCTGCTCCCTGCAAGCTGTTATCGGGAGCATAGAAACCACCGCCGCGATGTCCGAAAACGAGCGTATGCCCCGTCACCTGTATAGGACCGTCGTACGGCGGTTCATAGATAAAGAGATACCACGCCCCCGCGAAGACGAGCAGCACGATGATCCCGACGATGTAGTATTTTTTACTTATATTTCTCATAGAATTCGCTGTCGAATAGAGACTCGGGGTCGTAGACAAACTTTTGCTGGAATACATAGGGGGCGTTCGGGTATGCCTCGTACATCTGTTTTTTTGTCGGATACAACTGATAGGTGAGGTAGTACGACCCGTCGTATTTGATCGCGAGGTCCACGAGTTGCTGTGTTACCGCTTCAGCATGCGCCTGCGCATCCTTGGAGAGGCCGACATTGCTCATTTGGATGACGGAAAAGCCGTCTTCCTTCGGCATGTACGAAAGGTACGTTTCGTCATTCGCCTTTACGTAACGGATAGTGGAACTGATGACGTTCATGTGTCCGTCGAGCAAGATCTGCCGGAACTCATCCATGAACGGCACGAAGTTCTTTTCCGGCACGAAGTATTCCTGAATGATATCAGTGTCGGTGCTGGAATAGTAATCGAGGAACTCGAGCGGGGTTTCGGGCGGACGCATGGCGTTGTTGCGTGAAATGAGCGCGGGGCCGCCTTCCTCGATGAGCTTTTCTTGCAGCCACCAGCGCAATTCCTTGGCCCAGTCGAACTTGCGTGACAGCCCAAAGAAAAACTTGTCGCGCAATACGTTCTCCTCGTGCCCGAGTACGTGCACGTCGGCAGGTGGCGTCGTCGTCGCATTGACCCATGTGCTGACGACCAGGTCTTCCATGAATTTGTCGGGTCGGGGATCGATCGAGGGACGCACGAGCATCATGGAAACATTCGGGTCGCTCCTTATATATTCATCGAAGTAGGCCGGGAAGTCCTTATAGTTCAGGACTACACTTTGGTGTGCATAGACATCGTCATCGGTGAGCTGAATGGTCGCGTCGAGTATGATGCCGAAGAGTCCATACCCTCCGATGACAAGCTTAAAGAGTTCGGGGCGTTCGGTGCGGCTTACGTTGACGATGGAGCCATCGGCGAGCATGAGATGGAATGATTTCACCGTCTCGACGACTGCGGTCTCGTCGAGTCCGCGCCCATGCGCGTCCGCCGAAAGCGTACCCCCGATGGTAAATACATAAGAAGATTGCATGACCTTCACCGCGAGTCCGTAGGGGTTGATGTACTGTTGGACCTGATCCCACGTCGCCCCGCTCTCGACCGTGATGGTCTTTGCTTTTGTATCAAGAGCCAACACCTGGTCGAAGTCTTTCATGTTGATGACGACCCCGCCGGGATAGTAGGTTTGGCCACCTTGACTGTGCTGGCTGCCGGCAATCGACACTTTTAGGTGGCGTGCCCGCGCATCCGCGAGTACGGCTTGCAGCTGCGCTATCCGCGTCGGCCTATCGACCGCTGCGACCTCCTGTGGATCAAGGCGGCCGTTGTCCATCATGAGAAGCGGGTCGTTGGAGCTGAAAATCTGATCATAGGAAACAACAAATGTGCTGGCGTATACCGCCAGCATGAGTATCACGACCGCAAGAAGCCCCAAGACCCACTTTAAGACCCGCTTCATGTACAAAAAGCATACCACGGGCCGCTAGCCCCCTACTGAGTGGGAGCTCCAACGAAAATCCAAAGAAACGAAAAGTTACATCCCCGCGAGGATCGAATTGAGTTTGGCGCGCGTTGCGGGGCCGACGTAGCCGTAGGCGGGGTTGCTGGCCGTCGTGATGCCGTACTTGAGCTGGAATTTCTCGACGGCGAGTTTGGTGAGCGAGCCGAACATCGTCGTTTCTTGCCCCGGCGAACCGGGGCCGCTCGAAGCAATTTGCGTTGCGGGGTCGGAGTTGAGTATCTGCTGGAGCGTCTTCACATCCGCGCCCGTCGAACCGACGTCCAGGTTGCGCGTGAGCGAGGCAGACGACGTTACGGTCGTGTTCTGCGTCGGCATCGGCGCGGAAGAGGCGGACGGCGTGGTCGAAAGAGGTTTTGCGAGTCCCGCGATAGCCGTCCACATGCTCGGATCCTCGCCGCCGTCTATTTTGAAGATGGCGATGCCGCGCAGGCCGAGGTCCTTGGCGAGGTCTGCCTTGTCCTTCACCGAAGTTCCATCCGGCCAATCAAGCAGGCGGAAGTCGAGATGTGAATTGTACGTGGTTGCATACTGGCTCGCGGCCGCGGCGGCAATGAGCGCGTTGTTGATATTGGAAGAGACCGGCATCGTCGAGGTCGCATTCGGCGTGTAGGTCAGGTAGAGCTCGTCTGCGGCATTGCGTATCGGCTGCACGTTGTACTGTTGCTCGATCTGCGTCGCGTAGCCGGGGTTGAACGTCCACATGATGTCATAGGTGTACTGATTGTTCGCATAGGCGGTGACGTCGTATTCGTAGCCGTAGGTCGGAACGCCGATGGAAATTTTCGAGGGGTTTATGGTCTGCACCGCGAGCTGCACGACGTTGGAGACCCACTGCGGATCGGCGACCGGCGCGTAGAGCTGCGAGGAGGACGCGGCCTGCGCGTTCAAGAGCATGTCCGCGTTCTGCTGGTCGTAGGTCATGAGGTGGACGCGGTCGCAGTATTTGTTTATCTGCACGTAGTCGTTGGCATACTCTCCCGCGCTGTCGGGAACCGTCGTGCCGTAGTAGAGCTCTTCGAGAGGCGTTCGCGCTTCGATGTCGCACGTGACGAACTTATTCCCCATTCGCTGGTACAAGCCCTTCAGGAACGTCGAAAAGTCGTCCTTAAGATCGGCAGGCTTCCCTTCGAAGTCGATGTCGATGCCGTCCCAGTTGTTGGCCTTTACGAGGCTCACGATAGCGACCTCGAGCGCAACGCGCTTCGTCGTGTTCGAAAGGATGGCTTCCTCCGCCGAGGCGTTGGACCACATGACCGTCGGAATGACGCGGACGTGGGCTGCCCGCGCGGCAGCGACGAGATCGGTCCACGGCGATTGGTCCATCGGCCCCAGATCCGAGATCGTGCCGTCGTTCTGCACCGAATAGACGAACGGGTCGACCTCGGTGAGCTCGTTGATGTGCGCGATGGCATCCGCGGTCGAGGACGCCGCCCGCCAGTACGGCAGCCAACCGGAGATCTCAAAGGACGTCGTCGCCGAAGCAAGGAGCGGCGTGCACAAAAAAAGCATGGGGACGGCGAACGCGACCAACGGACGAACTTTCATATGCGTTGAGTATACAGAAGACGCGCAGGCAGACAACTTATTTCTCCGCCGCGGATTCATGAACGAGCGCGAAATAATCGGAGATTGCGTGCGGAAGCTCTTGCGGACGGTCGACTATCTTGACCGGCTCGCCGCGCAAAAGCGTCTCGCGATCCTGGAACCCCCACGTGACGGCTATCGAGCGCACGCCGACCCCGGCCGCTTCGTTGATGTCGCCGAGCGTATCGGTAACGAACACACATTGCTTGGGCTCGACGTCGTAATTCGAGCAGATCTCTTCTATCTTTTCGTTCTTTTTCGGATTCACCTCTGCGCCCCAAACGCCTTCGATCGCCTGTTCGAGCTTGTGTTGTTTTAGGAAATGCTTGATAAGGTCGCCGCGCGTGGAGGACACGATGAGAAGCAGGTAGCGGGTCGAGAGGTCGGGCAGGAGCTCGACCACGTCGGAGAATTCCCGCGCGTGCTTGTAAAAGCTCGGCACGTAGTGCGCCCACCAGTCGAGGTCGTGGTCGCACTCGTCGCCGTGGTCCTCGTCGAAGAAGAATTTCTCGAAAATATTTCCGTCGAAACGCTTGCGGTACTCACTCTCCGTCAGGTATGCACATACCTTCTGTGCCACACCGTGGGCGACGTGGAACGTGTCGGCGATGACGCCGTCGAAATCGAAGAGCACGAGTTTCTTGTTCTCCATCGCCTACAGTATACTGGATTCATGCATTCCACATCACTTCCTTCTACAGTACGGGTGATGGATTCGGATATCACGATAGAGACCGAGCGCGGTGAGTGCCCCGCGCACCTCTCCTTGCCCGCCGGCGAGGGAAAATACCCCGGGCTCGTCCTCATCGAGGAGATCTGGGGCGTCGACGCTCATATGAAAGACGTGGCGCGGCGTTTCGCGCGGGAGGGCTTCATTGTGATCGCGCCGGAGCTCTTGCCCGATGAAACGCTTTCGATCGTACTGAAGGACCCGCAGCTCAAAGTAAACCTGTTCACGCCAGAAAAACGACAGGCCATCCAACCTGTGCTTCGGGACGCGATGGCGCCCATGTCACAGCCGGAATTCGCCGGAGCGACGATTGCGAAGTTGCGCGCCTGCGTCGATTACCTCATCGCGCACGCGCAAGGCAACGGCAAGGTCGGAAGTCTTGGCTTTTGCTTCGGCGGCACCTACTCGCTCCAGCTCGCCATCAACGATCCCCGCCTCGACGCCTGTGTCGTCTTCTACGGCCAAGCGCCCGAGCCGCTGGACCAAGTCGCTTCCATCGCTTGTCCAGTACTCGACCTTGCGGGCGAAAAGGATGCCGGTGTTATGGCAAAAATATACGATCTGCAGGCGGCGATGAAAGAGCACGATCAGGAGTTCGAGCTGGTCGTCTACCCCAAGGTCGGGCACGCCTTTTTCAACGACACCAACCCTCGCACCTATGATGCAAACGTTGCTGCCGACGCATGGGAGAAGTCGCTCGCCTTCCTCCACAAGCATTTGGAAACATGATACCGAAGGTTACGCTCAATAACGGCGCCACGGTGCCCATGCTGGGACTGGGTACTTCGCAGATGAAAAATCCTGCCGACACGGTCGGGGTCATCAAAACCGCTATCGGCCTGGGCTACCGTCTCATCGACACGGCGACGATGTATGGCAACGAGGAAGCCGTGGGACAAGGCATTCGTGAAAGCGGCGTTCCCCGCAAGGAGATAGTCGTCACGACCAAACTTTGGCCTGACGATTTTGCCGACCCCGAAGCAGCTCTCGCCTTGAGTCTTTCAAAGCTCGGTCTCGATTACGTGGACATCTACCTCGTGCACTGGCCGCAGGGTATGAAGCCGAGCGTCTGGAAAGCGCTTGAGAGATTCGTACAAGACGGGCGAGCGAAGACGATAGGCGTCAGCAACTTTTCCATACAGCAGACGGACGATGTCCTCTCGTATTGCACGATACCGCCGGCCATCAATCAGATAGAATTCAACCCGTTCAAGTACGATCGAGAACTCGTCGAGTATTCGAAATCAAAAAACATCGTCATCGAGGCCTACAAACCGCTCACGCGAGGTGCCGCGCTCGATGATACGACGGTCGCCGCGCTCGCGAAAAAATATGGAAAAACGTCGGCCCAAATATTCATTCGTTGGGGCATTGAACACGGCGCCATGACGATCCCCAAATCCACGCACGAAGAACGGCTGAAAGAAAATATGGATGTGTTCGATTTCAAGCTTTCGGCGGAAGACGTGGGCGTACTCGATGCGCTTTCTTAGATCAGTACCACGTCGCCTGCCCGTCGCCCGTGAGCGGATACGGGGTGCCAAGATATTTCGGTACGCGCCGCACCATGAGGTCCCAGAGCGCCTTTGCCGAAGCAGGTATCTCGCGCACGTAATCTTTGATGGAACCTCCACCGTTCGCCGTGTAGCCGTACGCTTCAAGGCCTAAGGCGCGGGCGGTGAAAAGTGCCCGCGGCAGATGGAAATCCTGCGTAACGATGACCGCTGATGTCGCTTCGAAAACGTCTTTGGCGCGGTACATGCTCGAATACGTATCGAAGCCCGCGTGGTCGAGAAAAATATCCTGCGGCGGAATGCCGGCTGCCAGAAGATAACGCTGCACGGGGTTCACTTCGTCGTAGTTCGTGGTCGCGTTGTCGCCGGTAACGAGTATTTTCGAGACTTTGCCGTCCTCATAGAGCGAGATCGCGGCGTTGGCGCGCGCCGCGAGTATCGGCGAGGGTTCGTTGCCGGCGACCGACGCGCCGAGGACGATGGCGACCTCGGTTTTCGGGAGGTTCACATCCGATATGTAGATATCATGCGAGATGGCGATGCGCATGCCAATAGGGATCGCAAGCGCGACGAGTGCTGCTACAAGAACACCCACCGCCCCGATCCGTACGTATCGGCTCATGTTCGCCATCATAGTCGGCTCGTATGTCGCGGTAAAGCGCCGCGCCGCCCCTCTGGGGCGGCGCGGCTTCTTCTTCCCTGTGATGACCTGTTAGTACACCGTGAACGGAATGGTGTTGCTCGTGCCGTACTGGTCCATGACCGAGACGTTGTACGTGCCCGGCAAAACCTGCGTCGGCTGTACGCCGCAATAGAGTCCCGGCGTGCAGTACGGAGTGGTGTACGAGGGCACCACGAAGGTGAGCGAGTTGCCGTTGGAGAACACGTTCTGGATGGCACCGTTGCCGAAGTTGACGGTATTCCCGCCGCTCGTCGAGAAGTTGGAGCCGTAAATGGTCACCTGCGTACCGATCGCGCCTGATTGCGGCGCAAGGTAGGTGATGATCGGCGCGCCGCCGTAGTTCGAAGAACCGGAAACGACGACCGTTGAGGTGTAGCTGTTGGACTGACCGTTCTGGTTGTTCGCGGTGAACGCCAACGTGAAGGTGCCGGACGTGTAGTACGTGTGCGTGAAGGTTATCGTTTGTGAGCCGTTATAGACCACCTGCGAGGTCGGCTGGCTCGCGTTGTAGTAGCTGCTGTCGCCCCAGTTGACGGAGACGGTCGTGTAAGAATTTCCCTGCGTGTTCAGGTTCAAGGTCCACACGCCCTGTGCGCCGGTCTGGATGGCGTTCGGTCCGCTCACGCTCGTGATGACCGGAGCGTTATTGCTGTTCACGGTCGAGGTCACCGTGAACGGCATGGAATTGCTCGAAGCGCCGTTGCTGTTGGTCACCGAGATCTGGTACGTCCCCAGGACGAGCGGCTGCGACCCGTAGCCCGTTATCTGGGAAGGCACGACGAACGAAAGGGAGCGGCCATCGGAAGAGCCGAGGCTCGTGACGATGCCGTTGCCGAAGTGCACGGTGTTGCCATTGGTCGTGAATCCGGAACCATAGATGGTGACGCTCGTGCCAACCCCGCCCGATTGCGGAGCTATGTACGTGATGACAGGCGTGCCCGTGTTCGGGATCGGGTTGCAGTTGTAATTGTTGTAGTTGTACGGATAGGCACCGTAGTTGTAGCCGTAGGAATTCGGATACGCGCAACCGCAATTGACGCCGTAACTGTACGGGTATGTGGTGCAGCCGCCGGAGACCGACGGATTGAGCGTGAAGGAAACCGTGTTGCTCGTGCCGCGCGAATCGGTTACGTAGAGTTGTACGCTCTGATTATTCGAGTAGGAGTAGAGATACGGGATCGTGAACGAGAGCGAGGTACCGCCGGAGGAAGGAACGCCCGAATAAGACTGCCCCGCGAAGAAGACGGTGTTGTTGTACGGATCGAATCCCTGGCCGTAGATGGTGATGGTGTTACCAGGTACGCCGGTGTTCTGCGAGAGCGACGTGATGGTCGGCGTGCCGTAGCCGTAGGTGTACGGATAACTTTGGTACGAGTACGGATACGTGTACGAACTCGTGTAGCCCGGATAGCCGGGGTACACATAACTCGAACCGCCGCCGCACGAAACGTTCTGCAACGCGGAGAGCGTCGCGGAATCAACGTAGCCTGTTTGCGGCAATCCTTGCGCCTGCTGGAAATCGATCAAAGCCGCGCGAGTGGCGTTGCCGAAGTAACTGGTCTCCATCCAAGATCCACTGCCGGGATAATTCTGCGACACGAGGAACTGTTGGAGTGCGAGGACCTGCGAGCCGCGTGAACCGACCGTAAGGCCGGTCGAGACGGAAAGGCACGCGCCTGAAGAATATGAATAATTGGTCGGGTAATAGGTCTGTGCGGAAGCGACTCCCGCAACGAGCGAGAGCGCTACGACCCCGGAAACGATGAGCTTTTTCATATGACGATGAGTAAATTATGGCTAAGAATCTACCTCTACGGCCTGTGGAGGTGTATGTATGGACGCACCATACAGTAGATTGTGGATACGTGTCAAGACGCCTCCTCGCGCGGCGTTTTCAGGGAAAACTTGCGAACAATGGAGTTATTTTTGCGGAGCGGTGTGCCCGCCGAATTGGTTGCGCATCGCGGAGAGTACGCGGCCGGTGTAGGAAGGATTTTTGGCCGATTGTTTTCTGAATTCGAGCGCGCCCTCGATGATGGGCGCCGGGATGCCGAGTTCTTTGGCCTCATCCACCGTCCACTGCCCTTCCCCGCTCGCGCCTACGACCGCCGAAGCACGCACATCGTCGGCAAGTTCGGTCCCAAGGCTTCGGTATGCAGCTTCGAGCCAGCCGACGAGCCTTGATTCAATGACCGACCGATGATTGTAGAGCCGCGCGACCGCAGAAAGGTCAAGTGAAAAGCGAGAACGCTTGAGGATGGTGAATCCTTCCGCGAGCGCCTGCATCATGCCGTACTCGATACCGTTGTGCACCATTTTCACGAAATGTCCGGCGCCTCCTTTGCCCGCATACAGGTAGCCGTCGGGGACCGACATGTCCTTGAAAAGCTGTTCGTGGGCATCGAACAGCGCCTTTTCTCCGCCTACCATAACGCACGCGCCTTCGAGCGCGCCGGAAGGGCCGCCGGAAACTCCTGCGTCGAGAAAGTTGATGCCGAGTGCTGCGAGTTTCTCGTGTCGCCGTATCGATTCTTTGTAAGGAGAATTGCCGCCGTCGATGATGGTATCGCCTTTCGAGAGGAGCGGGATGAGTTCATCTATCATCGCGTCGACGGCAGTGTGCGTCACCATGATCCACACGGCCCGCCGAGGCTGCAAGCTCTGCACGAGCTCCGGGATGCCGTAAAATCCCATCATTCCCTCGCTCTCGAGTTCTTTGGTGACCGACGAAGTCCTGTTGAAGCCATGTACGTGCCAGCCTTTGCCCTGGATCTGCCGCACGAGGTTCGCGCCCATTTTTCCCAAGCCGATGAACCCTATCGTTCCCTTCTCCTCACGCGCATGCATATCTGCACTCATCGAAAGGAGTGCCGGATGCGGCGCAGTGTCGGGCGCATACGATGCGAGAGCGGTCAGTCCGCGACGCCAACCTTCGACGACCGGGTCGATGAATTTCCACAACGCCTCGACTTCTTTCGGAGAGGCGAAGAACGCCTGTTCGCCCACGATCGCGGCGTGTATCACCTTCGCGTACTCCTCGACGTACTGCACCTTGTTCTTCTTCTCGTACAAAAAGAACGACAAGTCGCGTTCTTCGAGCACCTGTTCAAAACCGGGCTTCTTGGTCCAGAACGCGACGACTATTTCGTCTGCAGGTTCGAGACGGAACGTTACCGTGTTGGGCCCGTGGGCTCCTGCCTCGCACAGAAGGCATTTCTTGGGGTGTTTGAGCGTAAGGACGATCTCCTTGCGCGCCTGCCCCATGCGCTTGCCGGAGTCCATATAGATGGGCACGCCAGCCCAGCGCGGATGTTTGAGCGTCGTCTTGAGCGCGTAGTAGGTCTCCGTCTGCGAATCTGCCTGCACGCCTTTGATGCCGCGATAGCCTTCGTACTGGGCTCGATACGTGTTGGCATGAATGGTCTTGTCGGTCCATGGCTCGAGCGTTTCCAGAATGGCCTCCCGATTTTTCCTGACCGACGCCGCATCCATCGCCGCGGGATATTCCATCGTGATGGCGGCCAGCATTTCGAGGAGGTGGTTCTGGCCGACGTCTTTCAAGGCTCCCACGCCGTCATAAAAAGCACCGCGCGACTCGACGCCGATCGATTCGTGCAACCGCACGTCGATGCGCTCGATGTTGTCCTTGCTCCACTTCGTTTCAAAAAGGTTGTTGGAAAAGCGGAAATTCTGGATGCCTTGCACGATCTCTTTGAACAAGTAGTGGTCGATGCGGTAAATCTGCTCTTCTTTGAAGTACGCGCCGAGCATGTGCTCGAGCGCTTGAGCGCTTTCGAGGTCGTGCCCGAACGGTTTTTCGATGAGAATGCGCGTCCAGCCGGTCAGGTCGTCGCACGGTAGGTTGAGCTTCACGTCCGCGAGATGCTTGAAGATGGTTTCGTAGGACGCGGGCGGGACCGCGAGGTAGAAAAGTTTGCTCGCACACTGTCCCCACGACGACTCGGTTTTGGCGATGCGCTCCGCAAGCGACACGAATCCTTCGGACTTCGTGAAGTCGCTCATGTGATATTGGAACAATTTGAAAAACTTCTCAAAATCCGTCTCCGCAATCCCGCCCGGCGCCGTTTTCTCGATGGCGTTCCGGACGTGCGTTCTGAACTCCTCGTCGGAGAGCGGGCGCCGTGCGAAGCCGATGACCTCCATCCTGTCCGGCAATCTCCCCTCCTGATGCAGGTACCACAACGAGGGCAGTATTTTCTTCACCGACAGATCGCCTGTAACGCCGAAGATCGTGAATATCGCGGGCGTGTTGGAACGAGAGGGTTCATCCATAGCTTCTCATTGTAAATCACCAAGGAACGTAACGAGGTTCGCTATGTGTTCATCGATGCTCACCCCAAGGGCCCCGCAGCCACGTTCGATGACCTTGCGGTCGATCTTTGCCGCGAAGCGTGCCTCGCCGAAACGCTTTTTGATGGAGCTTGCCTTCATCTGACCGTACGGAATGGGGTTGATCATGTGGTACGCGTAGAAAATGCCGCACATCTCATCGCACGCCATGAGTGCGGCGGCAAGTTTCGTCTGCGGCAGCGTCGTGAACCCGTTGTATCCGTAGGCGTGCGCCTCGACGGCATGGATGAGTGCTTCGGGGTAGTCCATTCCCTTGAACCATTTCAGGGATTCTCCCGGGTGCTGGTGCGGGTGTTCTTCGAAATCGACGTCGTGCAGAAGGCCGGTCACGTACCAAAGGTCCGTATCCTCGCCGAACTTTTTGGCGTACCCCGCCATCGCCTCTCCTACCATCCGAGCGTGCGTTCGCTGATAGTCATCTTTAACGTGTGCCTCAAGGAACTTCTGTGCTTCGTCCCTTGAGGGTAGTGTCATGCGCGCAGTATAGCGGACTATAGAACCCTCTCAAACGAGGGTCCATAGTTCTGGTATCATTCTTCGTATGGCTTCGGGCAATCAGCCCCAGGTGAACTTTCTCTACAAAGTCCTTGTTTCGGCCTTCACTCTTTCCATGTTCGCAGAGGGGGTCATATTGCCCATCTACGCGATCTTCGTACAGAAGATCGGCGGGAACATCCTCGACGCGGGAAATGCCATGGGCATCTTCCTCATTACGCAAGGGGTTTTTACGGTCATCGTGCACCGATTTCGCTGGAGCCCTCGAGGAAGGGTGTTCCTCATGATAGTCGGATGGGCGATATGGCTTGGTGGGATCGCGATGTATCTTTTGATATCGAACGTGCTCATGCTCTTCGTCACCCAGATCGTCACAGCGGCGGGGAACGCCATTGCTGATCCGGCGTTCGACCAGGAGCTCGCCGACCACACGGACAAGAATTTGAAGGAATATGAGTGGGGAGTATGGGAAGGGAGCAAAGACCTCATCAACGGATTTGCGGCCATCATGGGCGCTTTCATCGCGGGCGTGTTCGGATTCAGAACCCTCATCTTAACCATGATACTGACCGCGACGCTTTCCTTCATTGTCATTCTCTGGTACGTGAATACGTTGCGGAGAATAAAACTGAAAGACCTCCTCACTCCAAACCCGTGACGGTCATCCAAAAGTTGCCTTGAGCTTCTCCCCTTTCATATTGGGGTTCATCGGCATGATGCCACGCAACAAAGCAGCGTATCTCATGTGGACAGTATACGTATTGAGCTAAGTGTCATAGACGATGTTGAGGTCTTTTTCAATACTGTTCTGGGTTTTCAAGCTGGATGAGCGCCATGATTACAGCTATTTTATTGTATTCGGTGCGATCCATCCTGCCCTTCGTGACGGCCCCGATGAAACCTTGGTGTTCGCCGATCTTTTCGAGTTCAGTGAGTCCGGCGGCCTTTATCGCCTGACTTCCGTCGAGTCCTTTGTTTAATATCCCGTCGACGACCCTGCGCGGCCATTCGCAGGCCGGCGAAAATCCCATGCAGATCTGCTCACCGTCGTAGATCGCACAAACGGTCACCTCCATATAACCACTTTTGGAATGGGGCACGCTCATGAGCCCGCCCTCGATCCCGAAGCCGTAATCGTGGCCGATGTACGCTTGTTTTGCTCGACTGATCGCCCCTGCCACGGTTTCTTCGAGACTTTTTGGATGTCCGAACTCTTCGACCGGCACTTCAACGCTCACCACCTCGGCTCCCTCGAACATGGGGTAGTCCTTCAACAGTTCCGTGACCGCGTTCACTTTTGTCCTATTTTTCGAGCCCACGCCTACTTTCATGCAGGGAGTATAGCAAGTTTTGCGAACTGGGGGTTTGGTACGATGTTGGAACCTTTTTAATCGAAGCTATTGATTAAATCTTCCACCAGTGAATTAATTCTGTCTCGCACTCGACGGGTAAATTCTAATGACTCGTGATACGGATCGGCGACGTCCCAGAAAACAACTTGCGGATGTGCTTTGATATGTTCCAGTACAGTTTTGGGTCGTGTCATCATCACGATTTTATCGGCGTCGACAATCATCCCTGACTTTATCTGTTTGCGTACTTTCTCCGACATATCGATCCCAATCTCATTCATCGCTTCAATGACCGTTGCGGCGTCTTGATTCTCTTTCAGCAGCTGTCCTTCTCGATCATCATTATCTCCACTAGTGACGTCCGTGCCCGCAGACTCGGCATGATGTTTGCCGTTCGTGATTTTATTGAATATCGATTCCGCAATCTGACTTCGTCCAACATTTCCGCTGCAAACAAAAAGTATTTTCATATGGATGTCGGTGACTGACCATCTCGAGCTAGAACCGTGGTCGGCTAAGCCCTGCTTGACTGTTTAGCTGCATTTTACACTACAAAAACGACGTGTCTCGGGCGCGTGCATTACCGCCCTCATCGAAACCATTAGAAAATAGGCGCAAGGTACAGTCGGCCAAAGGCGATGAATATCATGAGCAAGCCAAGCACAAGGCTCATAATTATCGACGTCGTCTCGCGGTACTTTATGTGCACGCCGATAAAGATAAGGCTCTCGATGGCCAGAATCACGGCAGCCGCTATCGTCAGTTCTGGTTTCCAGTTGAGGGCGGCCGGTACAATGAGCCCGACTACACAGACAAGTTCAGTAATGCCAAGCGCCGTCCATGCTTTCCGCGGGAGAGCACCAAAGGACTGAACACCTTCGCTCGCACTATCGAACATAAACACTTTCATAATGCCCGACGCTCCGTACAGTAGCGCCGCAAAAACTTGTAGCACCCACAACAGGATATTCACGCAGTATATTTTAGCATCACTATTGCTGCGTGGCTTGGATGATGTTAGAACCGCAATAAAGAGCACATACTTCGACTACTTCGCCGTCGTGCGGAGTTGGTAGGCATCAGAAGCAAAAGTGTACAAACGAGAGGAGTAGCGCTATGCCGCCGAGAGCAAATAGAACCATGAGTAGCGGGAGCATGTCAGATCCTGCCTCGTCCGCTTTTTCCTCGGTAAAATGTTCCATGAGTTCGTTGTCCTTGCGCATGAGTGCACGGATGTCTGCTTCGGGAACTTCAATGCCCCGACCACCCTCAATGTCTGCGAGGGCTTTATCGTAGATTTTCATAAAACTCGTGTGGCGATCTCGGAAAAAACCCTTGATCCGCGTCACTTCACCACGCGAACCGTCTAAGTTAGATCGGTACACTTTTTGCGTCCACCAAAGACCTACAAGGATCGCCGTGAACAAAAGACCCTCCCCAATCAAAAACAGCGAGTTAGTTTTTACGAACCCCAAGCCGGTGAACCCAAAGCCAGCAACTACACCTATTGCTTGAACCAGCTTTGTGGTCGAGTTGAAGATCTCATAAAATAACTTCTTTTGGTCATCTCCGTGCGCTTTCAAAGTAGCGCTCTCCAGCTGCAAGTAGCGAGACCCTTGGCTCTCGTAGAACTGATCCCACTCCTCTTGCGTCATCTGGATGTTGCGATTAGGCATAGTTTTACACCAACGGCGCGTCCAGCGCGGTCCGGACGCGCTCGAAGATCTTCACGAAGCGATCTAGTGTCTGCTGGCTGAATGCCACCGTGGTCTTGGTAGAGATGAGATTTTGCATGGCTTCATTGAAGTGACCCTTCGTGTAAGTGCTCGCTTTGGGGAAAACGGCTTTGATTATCTTCATCCTTTCGGCAGCACTGAACAGATCTTCGGTCGCTTTATCTTTCCACCGCGGATTGATCTCGCTAAGCGGCCAGCACCGGCCGCTGACCACTGGACCAATCTCTTCCTCGTACTTCGTCTTGGCGTTCCGTCCAGCCGCGTCACCATCAACGAGAACAGCGAACTTCCGGCCCCATGCCACATAGAGGCGTATTGCTTTGTCGTTCTTGCCAGCGCCATTGCCCGGATAGAAGTGGAGGTCCAGCTTGCGACGCTGCTCTGCCGACAGCAGGTAGTCGTGGACGTACTTGAAGGTGTAGAAGTCGTTCTTCCCCTCGACGATGACTATCTCCGGCACCAGCTCGAGGTTGCTCGGCTGGTAGTCGAGCGTGTCGAGGATGGGTTGGAAGTAGGTGTGCTGGTCCGGGTGTTCGGCGGCAAACTGTTTGTAGGGCGTTGCGGTGATGTCTGTTTTGAGGGCATCGAAGTCGAGGCCGTTGTCATCGTAATCGACGGCTTTGTTTTTCACGATGTACGCGCCTTCGAGCCACTCCGGATTGATGAGGTGGTGGCTGTGGGTCGTGTAGATCAGTTTGCTCTTGCTAACAATGCGCTCGAACGTGTGCAACAGCTTGGCTTGTGCTGTGGAGTGCAAGTTGGACGCCGGTTCATCAATCAAGAACAGTATCTCGCCGCGATCCTTTACGCGATCCTTCCGAAACTCGGTGAACAGCAAGAAAGAAAAGAACCATGTGAAGCCCAAACTCCGCTCGGAGATGGAGTACTCGTCGGAGCCCTCTTGGAGTTTGATGTCGATGTACGGATAGTTTGTCTTCGTCGGTGCTGCTGGATCGCCGGTCGCAACCGGCTCGACACCCTTCTCGATGACGATCCTCTTGCCGCGAGACGCGAATAGCTCCTCCCACGTTTTGAACACGACAGTGGTTATCTTCGCCGCCACCTTGTTCAGCACCACGTCGAGCGATGCCTTGTCTTCGGCCTGACCGCTATGGATGCGAGCAACTAGGTGTGCATCGATTGTGTAGTCGGCCCCGAGCGAGTCCAGCACATCTTGAAGTACCTCTCTGTAAAACCCCTGATCATCATCCTCGTTTGGGCGCGGCTGCAAGTAGATGCGCTGCGGGAACTTGGTAAGGAAGTTGGGGTAATAGATAATCGGCGGCAACAGCGTGCGCTCAATGAAGTTGGTCGTCGTCCCGAACGCTCTGGACTCCTCGAGTTTCTTCACCTTCTTGCTGCCCTTGTCGCTGCCGAGGATGCTAGTGGTCCAATACACACCGGAGTTTGCCGTATCAAAACTGGAGCGAGAGAAAGTGTACCGGCGCTCGATCTCAATCGTACCCATCGGCGCATCTTCTTTGACACGGAACCCGTTCTTTCTTGCCTCGGCCTTGATGAGGCGCTCGTCGTCTGCGTCCAGCTCCAAAGTCGCTGAGACCGACACGGCATCGTTGAAGTTTCCCTTTTTACTTTTCGGGATGACGGTGTGCTCTTGCCCGGAGGCCAGTTCGTTCTGAAAGAAGTTGAGGGCTTCGAGGATCGTTGTCTTACCGCTCTCATTGAGACCGACGAGCGTAAAGATCTTGTGCTTTGCACCACGGGCAAGATCCAGCTCGAGATCCTCGATGCCTTTGTAGTTTTTGATGTGAAAAGAGGTGTACTTCATGAAAAGTGCCTTGATTGTAGCTCAAAAGCGCCGCCGTTGCGATGGCCGAAAAACCCTTATTTTAGGCGCTCTTGACGCATTGACATAGGCGTGGTCTATGGTGTACAATGCCGAGTGGAGCAGGTGGGATGGTCTCACCTGCACAAACCCCGCAATCACCACGCTGGAAGAGCAAAGTGATTGCATTTTGGAGGTTGTTCCATGACAACGCAACTGACGACGACTACTCAGGTTCCGGCAACGGCCCTGACGCTCACCGACGTGTTCTCCTACCCCGAGTACTCCCTCCGCGGCATCAAGTCGTGGGAGGAGGTCGCAAAGCTGGGCAGCAAGAACCTCGCCGCGCTCGTTTCGCGGGCGCGTGAGCACGAGCAATCGCTCTCCGGCAGTATCGCACGGCTCAAAGAGCAGCAGAACCTGCTGCGCGGCAAGTCGGGCGAGGACTTCAAGGAGATGGCGAAGGCCTACGAGAACCCGACGATCACGCAGATCGGCGTGCCGAGCGACAGCTGGTCGAAAGACCCTGAGCCGCTCGATGCCGACAGCAAGAACCGCAAGAGCGACGCGACCACGTTCAACAAGTGCGGCTGGTGCAAACACACCGGCGGCGGAACGTGCCGCTACAACTACCACATCACCACGAGATGCAGCTTGCTCGGCGACGCGTCGCCCGAGACGCGCTTCAACACGCCGTGTCTGCTCCAAGAGCAGTCGGCCGAAGGGATCGCGAAACAGGTCGAACGTCTCCAACGCGAGATCGACGACACGCTTGCCAAGCGCGAAAAAGTGCGCGAAGGCATCAAGCTGTTGCAGAAGCTCAAGAAGGGCGCTCCCGAGAAGCCGTATCTGATCTCGCTGCGGCCGCACGACATGTTCAATGTCGGCGACGACGCGATGGTCTACATCGGCCAATGGGGCGACCGCAACGAGCACAAGAAGGTCGCGGACGGCAAGTGGGTTCCCGTTACTGTCGTGTTCGGCTACCGCCATCACGACGGCTGCGTGAGTGCCCAAGCGCTGTTCCCGATCCACTCCAATGTCGCTTTCGACGGCGGCTGCGGATACGGTGCCGGCATGTCGCGCCCGGAGATCCTGTTGCGGAGCGAGTTCGAATGGCTCCGTCACGCCTCCGAGGAAGGCGATCTCGGTTTCCTCGGTTTGTGGATCGCCAACATCGACACCCATCTCGAGGGCATCGATCGCGTTCAGTTCCTCAAGGACCTGACCGGCGAGATCGCGCTGCCGCCGGCGGACTGGGCTCCCCCGACTGACGAGATCCAAGTCAAAAGCGTGAAGGACGCCCAGCGCGTTCTGCACTGCCTCGACCCCGATCTTTTCGAGACGGAGGAGGAGATCCGCTCCTACGCCAACATGCAGTTGCGCTACGTCCATCCGGACCGGCTCAATGGCAAGAGCGACAACGTCAAGAGCTATGCAGCCAGACAGACCCGCGCGGTGTATGCCGCACGTGATCTGCTGATCGAGCGGCTCAAGTCGCGCAAGAAGTAAAACTAGGACTGAGCAGACCTACTGCTTACCCGCCATGTCGAAAGACCTCTGGCGGGTTTTTCTTTTACAACCCGACCGCGTTAGCTCCGTACTCGGCTTGTGCTTGTGTGAACTGATCATACTCCAACTGCGCGATCAAACCGCCGCGCGAAAAAGCCGAGTAGCTCATGTACGATTTTGCCTTTTTAGCTGCCTGTTCATTCCAGTCCGCACCAGAGTTATCTGCGCCATACACTGCATCAGCATGTGAAAATTGATCGTACTCGAGTTGAGCAACGAGCCCGTCATGAGAAAAAGCAGCGTAGCTCAAGTAAGACATTGCTTTCCTGACGGCACTTTTTTGACTGATTGTTTCGCTGTTCATTGTCGGCGTGGGAGCCGGAGTGGACGCAGGGGTGGGTGCTGGGTTAGTTGCCGGTGCAGGAGCCACCGGTTTTTGTGTTTGAGCGGTGACCGGAGCAGGAGCTGCTTGCGCCTGTTTGCCCGTATTCGCGCCTGTGTCGGGTTTTGCGGGCGTGTTCGAGGTATTCACCACCTCTGGAGTTGTCGTCGCCGTGTCAGCAACCATGGCGGGTTGTTGCGGAGTGGTAACACCAAAGAGAATAAAGAAAAGCAGGGCCGCAACGGCGAACACGCCGGCCGCCATTTTACGTGAGGGCATTCTCAACCACTGCGGGCGTATCAGGCCGACCACTAAACCCGCGAGCGAGAGGAGCAACAGAACCAAGAAAAAGTCACTCATAGTTTTTACCGACTAGCTTGTAAGCAACTGGCCGGCGGAACTCTTGATGCAAAGAACCCGCCACGGGCTACGGCTTGCGCCGTACGCACCAGTTTCCCAGTGCGGCAGGTAATGCGACCCCATGACGGGTTCTTTACGCATTACCTGCCTACCAAGCCATGCCACCGTTGCCGATGGTTTAGGCCCTGCCCTCTCGGGCTATTCAGTTGTACTAAAATCTAACCATACTCCGGGGTGTTCTCCAAGACGGATAGTGCTTGGAAAAAGGCGCTCGAGAGCGTAGATTTTAGTTATGGTTATGAGACCAGAGGAGAAACTGCACCGGGCAATCTGGAGCGCTCTCGATGAGATCGCGCAGGAGAAACTCGCCACGCCGGACGACGAGTGGGTTTTGATCGGCTGCCACTCGGCTGAGAGGAAGCGAGCTGTTCAGGCGCTGGTGAAGTCGGGGGCTATCAAAATAGTCAACAGCAAGTTCCGTTCACTCTTCTCTGCACTCCGGGTGCTACAGGAGATGCAGGGCGGCGAGGAAGAAGTGATCGGATACTACATCGACACTATCGAGCCCCGATACACGGAGATGCTCGATTTTTACTACGACAACATCGGAAAGCGCGACGAGGGCTTGATCAAGGACGATGTGGCAAAAGTCACAGACCAACTAAAGACATGGCAAGGCAGCAAACCAGCGCCAGCTTTGCCGGAGAAAACCACAAGTCCGGCAGAAAAAACACCCGAAAAGAAAATCGAGAAACTCACTATCGTCGAAAAACCAAAACACACATCTACTTTCAAGGTCGTCGTCAACGACGACTACGACACACCGCTACCTTTCGACGCCAACAAAAACACTGGCGGCCTGCTACTCAAACTCGCCGAGAAAAAAGAGCCGATACCGTCTTCCGAACACAAACAACCGTTTGACTATCTCAACAGCGCCGAAAGCCAACTCGTCACCAAGACCGGGTGCATTCGAACGAAGATACTCGCAAGCGAAGCAGGCCAGATCACGCCGATCGTTGAGATCGAGATGATAACTGAAAAACAGTTCAAACAGCGCAGCGGAAAACCGCCGAAAAACGCATAATCTGGGGATAGCCCACCCCGCCTAAGGAAAGCCGCTATTCTAGGCGGCATTTTGTTTTTGCTTTCTGCCTTTTTCAGGGTGGTTTTTGTCTATTTTCGGCGCACCGTTCTCGATACCGTGTCCTTGTGGTAGAGGACGCCTACATAGCGGAGTTCAAGCAACTCTACAAAAAGCGATACGGCATCGAACTGAGCGATGCGGAGGCGTCTTTCCGCGCGAACCACTTGCTCAACCTCTATCGTACCGTCCTTGGACCGGAGCCAAAAGGTGCCGTGGGAGAAAACGGCACGGAGCAAAACACATGCCATGACGAGAGTTAGCCGCGCCGGCATCAGCAAAAACATGAGCTACACGATCAAAGAACTGGTAGCCGAGTTGGGCGTCAATGAAAAGACGGTGCTTCGCTGGATTGGTAGTGGCCTGCCCACGGTCGAAGGAGGCAAAAAACCGATCCTCATCTCGGGCGACGAGCTGATCTGTTTTCTGAAAAACAAAGACGACAAACCGAAAGTGAAGTTGGGTCGGAGCCAGTTCTTCTGTATGACCTGCAAGGCACCACGACTGGCAAAACGCGGCTCGGCAGAGACGCTCTACGACCGGAAAGTAGCCCGTTGCAGTGTCTGTAGCGGCAAAATGAGCAGGACAATCAAACCCCACCAGAAAGGACTATTTGATACTCCGCCATAGCACTTGAATGTCCGTTATCCGAAACTAACCCAAGAAACCGCATCATGACAAAAACAAGTTACAAAAACGAGCAGCTCAAGCGAGAGTTTTTTGAGCATCTTCGGGGGGCCGAAGGGTTCGCCCCGGCATCGGTCAGTAAGTTCGCGGAAGCCATCAGCCAGTGGCAGACCTTCACCGATAACGAGGACTTCGGTTCCTTCAACAAAACCACGGCGACTTCTTTCCGAGATTGGCTCAAAACCCGCGAGACCAAAACGGTGGCGGGCAAACTCACGCTCGTGTCGCAATACAACTACCTGCGCCGCCTCAAGCGCTTCTTTACATGGCTCTCCGGCCAGCCCGACTATCGCAACAAGGTGCTCAAAAATGAGATCGAGTTTTTGCGCCTCTCGAAGGGTGATGCCCGCATCGCTCGGGCGGGCACGACGCGAGCAACGCCCTCCTTCGACGATGCAAAGAAGATCATCGAGGGTATCGAGATAAAGAACGAGATCGACAGGCGCGACCGTGCGATGATCAGTTTTGCCCTCACCACCGGCTGCCGCATCTTCGCGATCATTTCGCTCCGAATGAAGAACTTCGACAAAGAGAAGCGACTGATACACCAAAATCCCGGCGACGGCGTTCACACCAAAAACTCAAAAACGATACTCACGACGTTCTTCCCGATCGGGTGGGACGACCCAGAGCGCTTTTTCGTGGAGTGGTACGAGTATCTTGAACGAAAAGGGTACGGCCCGAACGATCCCATCTTTCCTGCAACACTGCACGACGCGGGCTCGGTGCGATACAGCAAAGACGATGTGGGAAAAGCGTTTTGGAATGGCACGGATGCCGCCCGCAAGATCTTCGAAAAAAGGTGTCACGATGCGGGAGTGCGATACTTCCACCCCCACTCATTCCGGCATCTCATCGTCAGCATGATGAGCAAAACGCGCCTCACCGAGGAGGAAAAACGCGCCATCAGCTTGAACCTCGGGCACGAGAATATCGCTACCACCTTTGGCTCCTACGGTTACGGCGGCATGAGCGAGGAGGATGCGGTTCGCATCGTACAAAAACTCAAGGACTATCAAGCCAACGAAGGCAGCGGTTATCCCCTCACTGACGCAGAGAGGGCGATTTTGGAGCGGCTTCTCGCGCGAAGATAGCGCATAATGAAGGTATGAAGGATACAGCTACTAAACTCCAATACGGAACCTACTGCCGCAAGTCCACTGAAAGCGAGGACCGGCAGGTGCTCTCACTCGACGCGCAAGCCGACAAAGCGGAGGAGATCGCGAAGTCGCTCGGTGCGAAAATAAAAAGCGAGCACGTGTTCAGCGAGGCGAAGTCGGCCAAGGTGGCGAACCATCGCCCGCGGTTCTCCGACATGCTGCACGCCATAGAGCGCAGCGAAATACAAGGCATCATCGTGTGGCACGCTGATCGCCTCTCACGCAACGCGATGGACGCGGCACTACTCATCGACCTCATGGACCGCGACAAACTCCGCGAGATAGTCACGCCGGGCCAGACGTTCCGAAACACTCCGATAGACAAGTTCATGCTCTCGCTCTCCTGCGGCCAAGCCAAAATGGAGAACGACAAAAAAGGATTAGACGTGAAGCGCGGTCTCGAAAAGAAAGCGAAACTCGGCGACGTGCCGAACCACGCGCCGGTCGGTTACATGAACGACAAACATACTCCCCGCGGCAGCAAGAAGTTGTTGAGCGATCCTGAACGACTACCGCTCGTGAGAAAGATGTGGGACTTGATGCTGACCGGCACCTACACTGTTCCGCAGCTTTTGAATGAGGTGAATGGGGTCTGGGGTTTCCGCATGCCGAACGGCAAGAAAATGAGCCGGAACACGCTGTACTATCTTTTTTCGAACCCGGTCTACTATGGCATGTTCGAGTATCCGCTCAAGACCGGCAACTGGTATCGCGGCAATCACGAAGCCATCATCACCGAGGAGGAGTTTGACCGAGTTCAAGTCATCCTCGGACGCAAAGGCCGGCCGCGCCCAAAAACTCATGTGTTCGACTTTGTCGGCATGATGCGCTGCGGAGAGTGCGGTGCTGCTATCACGGCCGAGCTGAAGTTCAAGCGACCGAAAAATGGCAAGGTCCACCGATACGTCTACTATCACTGCACCAAACGCATCAAGCCGGACTGTTCGCAAGGTAGTATTGAGGAAACCAAACTCAAGGAGCAAATCGTCGCTGAGATCGACCGGCTCGAGATCCCGCCGGAGTTCCACAGCTTCGCGATGAAATGGTTCAGGGAGCAGAATGCGAAAGAGGCCCAGCAACGTAACGCGCTTGTGCAAACGCAACAAAAGGCATACAAGACGTGTCTCGCAAAACTCGACGGCCTGACCGACATGCGTGCCGCCGGAGAGATTGGGCCGGAGGAGTACGCGGAAAAGAAAGCGAAGCTACTTGCCGAAAAGAAACAGCTTGATAGCAACTACGACAATACGACCGAGCGCGTGGAGCGTTGGGCGAACACAGCCGATGAGATGTTCGCGTTCATCGAACAAGCGAAGTGGAAGCTGGAGAAAGGTAACCTCGAGGTGCGTCGCAGCATTCTGGCAGCTCTCGGTTCGAACCTCACGGTCAAAAACAAAATACTGAGCATTGATACGGAAAACTGTCTATTCCCGGTCAGGAAAATCTCAAACGAGGTGCGCGAGATACACAAACGGTTCGAACCGATAGATACCAAGGAAAAACAACGACTTTTCGAGCAAACCTGCTCTCAAAGTCCAACTCTGCTGGGAGACTAGGACTCGAACCTAGATTAACTGATCCAGAGTCAGTTGTCCTACCATTAGACGATCTCCCAATGTTTCTTCGGAAGATCGGTAACGCGGACAGTTGTCCCCGCCCTTGCGGCGGGTCGCCGTGGAGGCGACTGCCATTAGACGATCTCCCAAAAACGTCCGCCTCAGGCGGACGCACGCATTCTAGCAGAAATCCAGATTTTATTAACTCGTCAGCGGATGTTCCTTGAGAAGCTTCGCTGTCTGCACCAAATTCCTCGCCGTCGCTTTCGCCATCGCGCCGACGGCCTTGTTTTTGAGGCGCCGCTCGCGGTCGGTCGCGGGATCGAATCCAACTTCCCCGACCCAGTAGGTGCAACACTGTGGCGGCAGCGTGAAATTCAAAAATGACAAAACTTCCATAATGCCCGCCATGACGGCCTGCGCGCCGTCTTCGCTGCCGGTAATAACGATGCCGGCAACTTTGTTCAGGAGCACGCTCCTGCCGCCTTCGACATGCGCTTCCTCATCAAAGGCGTCCATGCGTTCGATGACTCGCTGCATGAGGCTCGAACGCCCGCCCCACCAGATGGGGGTGGCAAAAATGACGATGTCGGCGGCGATTATTTTCTTCACGATGTCCGGCCACTCATCGTCGTCACTCTCTTTGAAGCCAAGTCCCACCGGGATACGCTTGTCGGAAAGTCGTATCGTTTCCGAAGAGATGGGCGAGGTCTTTTGCATTTCATCGAGCACCATCTTTGTGACCTCTTCGGTGCTCGAAAGCTTGTCGCCGTGCTTGAGCGAAGCATTCAGTACGAGGACGTTGAGCTCTCCTGCCATAGCACAAGTATCACTCGGAACGAATTATTGTCCACTATTCTGTCCCTCAAAGGCGACTATCATCAACTTCCCCTCCTCATTGGCAAGTTGGATGACGACGGGCGTCGTGCCCGCATTGCCGCCATGCTCGACTTCATTGCTGGTCATAAAGACAAGCTCGCCCCTCACGACAAAGCCGCTGCCTTGAGGAACTATCGAATCTATTTGAATGCGGTCGGGCCACGGGCTTGAAACCACTCTGCCCGGCGCGGATTGCGGGTCCGCTTCCCACTGCGCAAGGAGAGCCGGATCGACATAGGGCGCGTAGGTGCTCGCGATAGTCGTCGAAGCATCCGGCGCAAGGATGGAGACTTGCTGCAGTGTTTTCCCAAAGGATGCGACGGTCGAACTCGCCGTGTCCGCCGTGGGCGCCTGCGTGCCTCCAATGCCGCCCCCCAAAAGCGCGCCGACGAACGTCGCCGCGACGACAACTAC
Source organism: Minisyncoccota bacterium (assembly GCA_035500505.1). Taxonomy (GTDB): domain Bacteria; phylum Patescibacteriota; class Minisyncoccia; order Phycocordibacterales; family UBA2100; genus UBA10103. The sequence goes on along the minus strand of DATJXE010000003.1, from coordinate 327,377 downwards.
GACGACCACGATAATGACGATAAGTGCGTTTTTGTTCGGCATATTCGGGAAAGGATACAACGTTATAATTAAGCTTCGATGAGTTTCACCCTGTGGATTTCTCCCCATCAGTCGAAGCGAAAGCTTTCTTGGACTGTTCGAGTATGGCTTTATAAACGCGGTCGTTCCCAAATTCACCGTGAGCGATGTTCTCTTTTTGCTTTTGTATCTTTCTGATGAGAGAAAGAGAGCGACTGTACGCATCGGCGACCTGCTTTTGGCCCCGACTCCCAGCGAAATCCTTAATGAGCTCCAGTTGGTGAGCAATTTCATCTATCAGAACGCGTTGCACGGGGTGACTCGCAAGACCCGACGTGTCCCCCTTTATCCAGAAATCCGCCAGTTTGAAAACGGTATTTCTGTCTACGCCAACGACGACTTGCGGTATGCCGTTGCGCTCGCCCCTGAACGATCCGTCCTTGTTTTTGAAGTACTTTACGGAACCAAGCTTCCCATTTTTAACATTTTCTCTTATGTGTTCGATCTTTTCGGACATCTTTAATGTGCTGAATGTAACATCCACCGAAAGGGCAAGTACTTGTGAATCACCTTCGGATATCTCCCACTCGGCGAGCATGTCCGAGCCGTTGAAATAATCGTCGTACAAGGAGGTTTTCAGCGCACTGACGCCGTCACCCAGCCACCCATCTCCCTGAGACTTCTCCAGAATTATCGCCTCGAAAACTTCAGCGACTCTCTTCGACTCCTCCTGCTCTGGGGAATTTACTTTCGCGAAGCTATTTCTCTTCTTCATTACTCGCTTCATATCGTTAATGACATTTTCTTCGCCGTAGAGATCGATGAAACTTGGCGCCTGGATGGAAAACTTGGGGTCCTTGAGCACCGCTTGCGCTCGCGCGTGTGCTCTATCGAATGTTGGCGTACGTACGGATTCGCGCTGCCGTTGATGCCTTTCACGATCTATCTTGCGCAGTATGCTGTCCTCGAAAGTCATAAGACTATCCCGTTATCCCCGCGAGTGAATGCGGCTTGCCTTCGGCGATCGAGGCGTGTGTGATGCGGATGAACTTGGCTTTCCTTTGGAATTCCGGAACGTTCTTCGCGCCGACGTAGCCCATTCCGACTTGGAGACCGGACGAGAGCGTCGCTACGATGTCGGCGACCGGGCCTTTGTACGGCACGAGGGCTTCGACGCCCTCGGGTACGGCTTTGCGGCCGTGCGTAAAGTAGCGCTCCTTGCCCGAAGCCGTCTCGATGACCGATTTGGAACCCATGCCACGATACTCTTTGAACTTCATGCCGTTCTTGGTGACGATCTTGCCCGGCGCCTCGTCCGTGCCTGCGAAGAGGTTGCCGAGCATGACGGCAGAGGCGCCCGCGGCGAGTGCCTTGGCGATGTCGCCGGAGGTACGGATGCCGCCGTCAGCGATGACCGGAATTTTCTTCTTTGATGCGACCGCCGCGACTTCAAGCACCGCGGAAAGCTGCGGCACGCCCACTCCGGAGATAAGGCGCGTCGTGCAGATGGAACCGGGACCGACGCCGACCTTGACCGCATCCGCGAATTCGCATGCAGCCTTCGCCGCCTCGCCCGTCGCGATGTTGCCGAATATCATTTTCGCGCGCTTCAAGCTTTTCTTTATTTTTTTCGCGCTCGCGAGCACGTTGAGATTGTGCCCGTGCGCGCAGTCGATGACGATGATGTCGCAACCGGCGACGTCGAGCGCTTTTGCTCGTTCCGCATGAAAGGGGCCGCAGGCCGCCGCGACGCATCCGCCCGCTGCTTTCACTTTTTTCACCATGGCAACCTGCTCCTCCACCGAACAATTGCGGTGCAGCGTGCCGAGCGCGCCTAATTTCCAAAGCGCGATCGCCATGGTCGCGTCCGTCACGCGGTCCATCGCGGCGGAAAAGAAGGGCACCGAGAGCTCGATGCCGGCTATTGTTGTTTTGAGAGACGCTTCCGAGGGTTCCATCGAGCTCGCCGCCGGACGGATCAAAACGTCGTCGAACGTGAAGCTTTCAGAAACTATTTTTACTGCCATGTCTAAGTATACTGACGATGCTGAAGAAAGCAAAAGGGCCCGTCCAAGACGGGTCCTTCGCCCACAAACTATCGTGATGGGTCACTACTTGTAGCAATTGGCGCCCGGATGGAAGACGATGCGCAGTCCACTGTGCCGTGCGATCCTGATGCCCTCACGGATGCGCGCAGCGTGCTCTTCGTTCGCCGGCGGCATAACGATGATTTCCGTTACAGGATTCTCCTCCCGGCGGAAAAAGTCCGAGTACTGTTTTGGTGTGCATCCACCACTGACGATGAGCTGCATGGTCTCCTCCATTGAGCCCGGTTCCCCAATTGGAATAAGGCTTCAAACACGGTACAACTTTCCATTGGGGCGGTCAAGTGGTTGTCCCCTTTCATTTCTTGCCCCGTTCGATAGCCGCCTTGATGAACGCATTGAAAAGCGGATGCGGGGCGAGCGGGCGCGCCTTGAGTTCCGGATGGAATTGCGTGCCCAGCATGAACGGATGCGTCTCTTTTGGAAGCTCGGCTATCTCCATGAGCCTGCCGTCGGGCGAGCGACCGGAAAAAACAAGTCCGGCTTTCTCGAGTTGCGCGATATAGTCGGGATTTACCTCAAAGCGGTGGCGGTGGCGCTCCGATACATCTTTCTTCCCATAACTTTCCGCAGCGATAGTTCCAGGAACGAGGTCGCAGGGGTATGCGCCGAGACGCATCGTGCCCCCGTAGTCCTTTTTGGCGAGTTTTTCTATCTGCTCGGGCAATATCATGATGACCGGATGCGGTGTGTTCGGGTCTATCTCGGTCGTGTGCGCTCTCTCCAGCCCGGCGACGTTGCGCGCGTATTCGACCGTCATGAGCTGCATGCCATAGCACAGGCCGAAGTACGGGATCTTGTGCTCACGCGCGAATTTAATTGCGAAAATCTTTCCCTCGATGCCCGTTTCGCCGAATCCGCCCGGCACCAGAATGCCGTCGTACCCCTCCAATTCGGATACCTTTTCGGGATGCTGTTCGTACTCCTTCGCGTTGAGCCAATCGATGTGGGGCTTTTTGCCCTGCGTGTACGCGGAAAATTTGATGGCCTCGATGACGGAGAGGTACGCGTCGGAGAGCACGAAGTCGCCGGTATCGAAATATTTGCCGACGATGCCGATCTTCACAACGTCTTGGCCGTTGTGTGTCTTCGTCGCAAAATCTTTCCACTCGCCGAAGTCGGACCCGTGCCCGTTCTCGATGCCGAGCGACTCGAGCAGCACGTCGGAGAGCTTGTCGCGCTCGAAATTCAGCGGCACGTCGTAGATGGAGTCCACGTCGGGCGCGGAGATGATGCACTCGGGCCGCACGTTGCATGAAATGGCCAACTTCTCTTTGCGCTTTTTGTCGAGTGGATGTGTCGAACGCGCGATGAGAACGTCGGCCTGCACGCCGTAGGAGTTGAGTTCGCGCATCGCGTTCTGCGTCGGCTTCGTTTTCATCTCGCCGAGCGTGCCCGGCACCGGCAGATACGACACCATGACGAAGAGCGTATCGCGCGGACTCTTCAGATGGATGACGCGCGCCGCGTCGATGAAAAGCGCGTTGGAAAAATCACCCAAGGTGCCGCCTATTTCGATGACCGTCACGTCGGATCCCGCGAGCTTCGCCGAGCGTTCGATGCGCTCGATTATCTCGTCGCGCACGTGCGGCACCGCTTCGACGCATTTTCCTCCGTACCCCAGGTTGCGCTCGCGCTCGATGACCGCCTTGTAGACCATGCCGCTCGTCATGTAGTCCTCCGGTCCCAGATCGCGGTTGAGGAATCGCTCGTAGTTGCCCATGTCCTGGTCGGTTTCGAGCCCGGAGTCGAGCACGAACACCTCGCCGTGCTCCGTCGGATTCATCGTTCCCGCATCCACGTTGAGATACGGGTCTATTTTCATCAAATTCACGGAGAGGCCGCGCGCCGAAAGTATTTTTCCGATGGAGGCGGTGGCTATTCCCTTTCCGACGCCGGACATGACGCCGCCTACAACGAAAATATACTTGTGTCCCGCAAGCGCGCGCGCCATACGGGCATTCACTGTACCACAATAGTTCCGAAAACCGAAGACTGCTCGGGCGTGGAGAACTTCGCGAACAAGCCGACCTGATACGGGTTACGCCCGGAGGTATCTTCGGATGGCTAGATAGCTGGACAACGCGCCCAAACAGATGCCGGAGCACATAACGATGAGGAACAGGTACACGAACGAGCCGATAAAGTACGAAAATACGTTGAAACTGCCCAAAAATTCCTGGCTTCCGGGGCCAAGGGCCGCCGTGATGGGATACATGAGGAACAGCACGACCGCGCCGCTGATGAGCCCGTAGAGGATGCCCGCAATAATGAAAGGCCCGCGCACGTACCAGTGCGAAGCCCCCACCAAATTCATGACCGCTATCTCGTCGCGAGCTGTGTAGATCGCGAGGCGTATCGTGTTGAACGATATCAGGACCGACGCGAGTCCCAAGATGACAGCGATGACGATGCCGACCTCCTTGGACGTGTTGATGATCGCGGTAAGTCTCGTGATGGCGGTCTGGTTCTGTTGGTAATCGACTTTCTCGATGACCGCGGCCTCGGCGCCCTGGGTGGCTTGAGTCTCAAGATACTGCGCGATCGCGGGATATTGGGTCGGGTCTTTGGCGCGGACCTGGAGCGACGCGCCCAGCGGGTTGCCGGAGAGCTCGTCCAGCGCCTGCAGCGTGAGCTGGTCGTTCTGGTGGCGTGCTTGGAAATTGGCCAGCGCCTGGTCGGCGGAAACGTACGTCACTGAAGCGACCTCCGGAAGCGCCTGCACGCTCTGCTGCACGTTTTGCACCTGATCTTCCGTCGCGTCCGGCGTGAAGTACACGGTGACCTGGACCTGGCTCGTGAGATCTTTCAGCGTGACCGAAAGCGCGGCGTTGCCGATCAGGAGCGCGGCGATGACGAACAGGGTTATCGTCATAACGAGGATCGCCGAGAATGAGACGAATCCGTTGCGGAGAAATCCGATGAATCCGTACCGCGCGACTCGCTTGGTTGTGTTCCAGAATGACATACGAGAATTATAGAACGTACTTGCCGTGCTTATCGTCTCGCACGATCCTGCCCTGGTCCATCGTGACGACGCGCCGGCCGATGGAGTCGACGACCGTCTTGTTGTGCGTCGTGAGGAGCACCGTGGTGCCCAGGTCGTTTATTTTTTTCAATATCTCGACGACGTCGTGCGCGTTGATGGGATCGAGGTTGCCGGTCGGCTCGTCCGCGAGCAAGACCTCCGGCTGATTCACGATGGCACGCGCGATGGCGACCCGCTGCTGCTCCCCGCCGGAGAGCTCGTGGGGAAAGTTCCAAATTTTGTCGGTGAGGCCGACGAGGTCCAGCACGTGCGGCACGTCGGCGCGAATATCCTCGTCGTCCTTGCCGGCTACTTCGAGCGCGAATGCGATATTTTCATAGACGTTCTTCGTCGGCAACAAGCGAAAATCCTGGAATACCGTGCCGATATGGCGGCGCAGTTCCAGAAGTTCTTTCGGAGCGAGTTCCGCGACCGGACGAGAACCAAAAAAGACGGAGCCTTCGGTCGGTCGCTCTTCGGCGAACAACATTTTGAGGAGCGTCGTCTTGCCGGCGCCGGAGTGCCCGACGATGGAAACGAATTCGCCCGGTTCGATGCCGAGCGTTACATCCTCGACCGCAGGCGGCGCACCGTCAAAATAGACTTTCGTTACTTTGTCGTAGTAGATCATGTAACCAATGTCGCTCATTATACCTCGCCCGCAGGACCATCCAAAGCTTTTTCCGCGTCGATGAAGCCCTGAATGTCCCCTTCCAGCACCTTTTCCACGTTCCGCTCCTCGTGGTCGGTGCGATGGTCCTTCACGAGCTGGTACGGATGCAACACGTAGGAGCGTATCTGGCTTCCCCACTCTATTTTGGTCGACGCGCCGGCGGAGAGTCCGCGCGACTCTTTTTCCGCAGCCTCTTCGCGCATCTGGAAGAGCTTGCCGCGTATCATCTCAAGCGCTTTTTCGCGGTTCTGGGCCTGCGAGCGCTCGCTTGTGACGTGCACGGCGATGCCGGTCGGCTTGTGGGTCATGCGCACGGCCGTGTCGCGCTTGTTCACGTTCTGCCCGCCGGGGCCTCCGGAGCGCGCGACCGTCACCTCGATGTCGCTTTCGGGAATGTGGAGGTCGCCTTGGTCGGGCAATTTCGGCAACACTTCGACGAGCGAGAAGCTGGTCTGTCGTTTGCCTGCAGCGTTGAAGGGCGACATGCGCACGAGACGGTGCACACCCGCTTCCTTCTTGAGCGCACCGTACGCGCCGCTCCCGGAAACCTCGAACGAGACACTGCGGTATCCGCCCATCGAATTTTGGTTCGACGAGAGGAGCAGTACATTCCATCCTCTCTTCGCCGCGTATTTCGAATACATCTGGAACAAGATCCGCGAAAAATCTTCGGCGTCGTCGCCGCCGGCGCCGGAGATGATGGACACGAGCGCGTCGGATTTGTCGTGCCCTCCGCCGCCCGCGAGCTGCTGCTTGAGGTCCTGGTACTCCTTCACCGTTGCCTGCGCCTTTTCCTTGTCACTCCAAAAGTCCGCCGCGCCCATCGCCGCTTCGATCTCGCTGATCTTTTTTTCAATGCCTGCTTTGTCCATGAGCCGAGACCGGGATTTGAACCCGGGACCCCCGCTTTACGAAAGCGGTGCTCTACCAACTGAGCTATCTCGGCAGTAACGGGGCGGCGAACTTGCGTATCGTACGTTATTGACGCCCCTTTTTCAATCGTATCCACGTCTCGTATCCGCTTACGGCGACGATGGCGCCGAGCATGTTGGAGGTGAGGTCGAGGAGCGTGTTGGAATAATCGCCGACGCCCGTCGAAGGCAGTGTGAGGGTTGCGAAGAATTCCGCGACCTCGTTGAATGAGCCGATGCCCATCGTCGCCAGGATGGTAATGCACGCGCGCAAAACGGGGTCGCTCTGCGGCGTATACCTGCGGAGCGCATAGTGGATGCATAGCGCGATGACGCCGTAGCCGAACAGGTGCACAAGCTGGTCGTAGCGGAATATCTGGAAGCCAGGGTCGGTCGAACTTATATAGACTGGGTACAAAATGAAACCATAGAGGCGGTCGCCGTTCACGTGTACGCCGCCGCCGAGCATATGTAGAATTCCTGCGAACGAGAATGTCCACAAAAGTGGGTCTGGAATGTCGTATTCCCGCACAAGTAAGGTCACGACGAGGAGAACGCCGAGCATAACGGCCGTGTAGATCACGAACTCGTAGTTGCCACCGATTAGGAATCCTAACGAAAAAGCGACGATATAAAAGAGTGTGAAGAAAAAAACAAAGTGATGCCGACGTGGAATGATGTCGTGTGTCATATCGATGCGGCGTTGCCGTGCGCGTTCTTCAGACGCTCGTCGGAAATGATCCTGCCGTCGTCGAGCCGGACGCGACGATCGGCGAGCGCGCCGTATTCTTCCTCGTGCGTGACCATGATGATGGTCTGCCCTTCTCTGTGGAGATCGCGGAAAATATCCATAACGACCAACGATGACTCGCGGTCGAGGTTCGCTGTCGGTTCGTCGGCAAACAGGATGTCCGGCGATTCCGCGATGGCGCGAGCGATGGAAACGCGTTGCTGTTCCCCGCCAGAAAGCTGGCTCGGCAGATTGTGGAACCTTTCGCCCAGGCCGACCTTCGTGAGCGCATCCCCCGCGCGCGCCTGCGCCTGCGCGTGCGCCAGGTTCTCCATAAGGAGCGGTACGACGACATTCTCAAGCGCCGTCAATTCCGGAAGGAGCGCGTAATCCTGAAAGACGTACCCGAATTTAAAGAGGCGAAAATTCATTTTTTCCCTTTCCGACATGCCGTGCACTTCCCGCCCCTCGATCAAGATCTTGCCCGAAGTGGGGTCGTCGAGCAGGCTCATCTGATACATGAGCGTGGACTTGCCCGCACCACTTCGGCCCATGATGGAGAGCCATTCCCCTTTCGGCACGGCAAGGTCGATGCCTTTCAGAACGCGCGTTTCTATCGCGCCGCTTCGGAACGTTTTCACGAGGTTTTGTACGTCGATGATGGTCATACTCATTCTCTGCCCAAGATGGAATCGAGCGTGTTCTTGCGGACGATCATACGTGCGGGGATGAACCCTGCGATGACGGTCGCCACGACGAGGAGCGCGATGCGCAGGAACGTCTCACCGACCGGCGCGACGATGATGGCGTTGGAGATCGGCAGCACGATGGGGTGCGCCGAAAAATACGGGACGAGAAAACCGTAAATGATCAGGAGGCCGATACCCGAGCCGATCGCCGCGTAGAAGAACGACTGGAACATGTAGGAGATCTCGATCGCCTGCGCGCTGATGCCGATGCCCTTCAAGATGCCGATGAATTTGCGACGCGTGACCGCGTTGACGAAAATGACGATGAAAATCGTGATAGATGCGACGACGAGTCCGACGGACGAGATGGCGTTGCCGATCTCGGCGAACGTGCTCGTGATCTCCGCCACTCCGTTGGGGATACCCTCTTCGAACGTTTGCACCGTCGCGTACTGCGAAACGCCGCTCCGGACAAGAAGATCCCGAAATGCCGCTGCGTCTTCTCCGGGCTTGAGGCGTATCGCTACTTCATTGACGTTGTAGTCGGTGCGTCCCATGAGCTCGCTCAATTCTGCGGCGGGCATGAACACCTCTTCGGAAAGCGGCGAGTTCGCGGTCGTGACGATAATACCCTTGACGGTCACCTCTCGCGTCTGGCCATTCACCGTGAGGAGTATTTTCGTGCCGGGGTAGACGTTGGTGAGCGGCGTCAATCCCGGAAGCTTGCCGAACGAATAGCGGTCGATGAGTTCCGAGCCGATGAGAACTTCGTCGTAGTCTCCCGGCGCAAGGTAGCTGCCTTCGCCGATGTCGGAGGCAAGCCCCGAGAACGTGTTCTCCGCGGCGGGATCCACGCCGACGATGCTGGCGCCGGTTTCGTCCGGCTTTTCATTCGGGTCGACCGCGGTCAAGTAGTTCGCCTCAATGGTGCCGCCGGTGACATACCGAGCGCTCAAGTCCTGCACCTGCGGTAGCGTCTTGATGAACGAAATGATCTCCTGGCTGTGGTCGATGTAGTTCTTGGTGTCGGGAGTGGAGACCAATACGTCGCCCGTCACCTGGACGCGGTACAGATTCGTAATGCCCGCGACGATGCCGACCAAAAGCCCCGTCACGACGACGAGGTCGAGGAACGTGAGTGTCATGACGAACACGATGAGGCCGGTCGTCCACAGCGACGCGCGCTTCAACTGCCTTCGCGCGAGGTACCAACCGACGCGGACATCAAGCAAAGACGGCATGCTGGGCTAGAGCGATGTGTCGGGAGAAAGGATCACGACATCGCCGCTCGTGAGGCCCGAAGTTATCTGCACGTTGCCGAGAGACTGCCCGCCGGTCGTGACAGGCACATCGACGGCCGTCCTGCCCTGTGCGACCTGCACCATCTCCTGCCCGTTCTTTTCGAAGATGGCCCCTTGCGGCACGGCTATCGCGTTGGACACGTCCATTGTCGTTATGTGCACATCGGCGGTCATGCCGCTTCTGATGCGCGGGTCGGGAGCAAGGAACTGTAGCGTTGTTTTGTAGGTCGAGACGCCATTCACCACTGTTTCCGCCGGATCGATCGAGATGACCTTTGCCGCGAAGTAGGTATCAGCGCCATACGCGTCCAACGTCGTTGTGGCCTCGTTCCCGACCGAAAGCCCCGCTACCTCGACCTCGGGCACGTACGTGACGATCTGGAAGAGTCCGCTCGATATCATGGAGATCTCGGGAGTGGAGGGCGAGACGACCTGCCCCACCTTTGCGTCCATGCGGGTCACGACACCGCTGAAAGGCGCGGTGACGATGGTCTGTTGAAGTTGCGCTTGCGCGCTCGTCACGGCGGCCTGCGCCGCAGCTACCTGGGCTTTCTGCGCGTCGATATCCTCTTGCGTGGAACCGGCCTGCTGGAGCGCGAGGTTCTTCTGGTCGGCGGCAAGCGCGGCTTCGGTGCCTTGTTCGGTCGTTACCGCGGTCGTTAGTGTCGACTGCGCGGCGTTCACGTTGGTGCGCGCCGTCGAGATGCTGGAAACGTAGTCACTGACGGTCGTCTGCGACGCTTGCTGCGAGGGGATGGCGAGGTTCAGTACCGCATTCGCGTCGGAGAGAAGGTTCGACACGAGCGCGAGGTTCGCCTGCGCCTCATCCTGCGCGGCGGAAAGATCGGCGGTGGAAGTCGAGAGTTGCGCGACGTCCGTTTCCCAGCCCGACAGGACCGACTCAATAGCTACGCGATCGTTCACGAGTTTTGCCTGCAGTTGCGAATCGGATGTTGTGAAGTCCAGTGTGGGCGTGGAGCCATACGGATTTGAGAACAATTGGTCGGCCTTGTTGTGGACCGCGTCATCGGATTCGGTGTAGGCGTTCTTGATGGCATTGATGACCGATTGCCGGTTCTGCGCGAGTGCCACCTGGTCGTTCTGTATCTGGGTCTCGGTTATCGCTATCGTTTCGGGACGCGTGCCCGCCTGCAGAGATGCAAGCGTCGCCTGCGCTGCTTCGAGCGCGGCCTCCTTCTGCGCGACGGTCGCCTGCAGATCGCCGTTGTCTACCTCTGCGAGCACCGCTCCTTCGGGCACCATGTCGCCGACCTGCGCGTACACGGCGGAAACCCTGCCGCTTTGGGCAAAACCGAGATCCACGTTCTGGGCGGCCTGCACCGTGCCCGAGACCTCAATACCCTGCGTAAAATCGGCCGTATGGACCGTGACGGTGGCTCCGAACGATGAGTTTCGGTGGGCGGTATAGAACCACGCGGCACCCCCGACTATCACGACGAGGGCGGCACCAAGCACGTACCGATTGGAAAGGAGCCTGCGGATATCCATGTATTTCTATCTTACCATTCTTTGAGCCGGTGGTCGGAAAATAACTCCTGGGAAACCCACGGTTTTCCCAATACTTCCCCGCCCTCTCCTGTTCAATTCCTGAGCCGATGGCCGGAATTGAACCGGCGACCTACTCCTTACCATGGAGTTGCTCTACCATCTGAGCTACATCGGCAAGCGAGGAGCAAAGTGGAAGCTTGCTTCCACTTTCTCCGAGCGCCGCCGATGAAAGCCCGTAGGGCTTACTTCGGCAAACGCTCCGCGATAATATCACTCAATGGAATAATTCCGAAGTTCCTCGATGAGCGCTGCCGTGCTTTTGTCGTTGACGTCTTCAGGTTTGATATCGGTGCGCGAAAAGAGCTGCCGTTCCACCTCATGCGCGGCCTCGGCGAGTTGGGCGAACCGCTCCGGCGAGCGCGGCATGTCGGGGTGTTTGCCGACGTACCGTTTTGCCGATTCCGCGATGCGGTCGTCCATCGAGAGTATGCCGTACGGGCCGACGCGCAGATCCGCGTACTCCACGATCTTCTGCTCATACGAATCCGAATCGCGCGCCGTCTCGAGTTTCGAAAAACCAACGCCGTCGATGAGCTCGATCGCGCGTTTGGGCAACGCGAGCTCCCCCGCGATCTCGATCGTCGCGTGATGCTCGTTCTTTCCGTATTTCGCCTCAAATTCGTCTTTCACTTTTTTCCAATAGTCGTACCCTTCCGGCTCGAGAAATTCCGGGAACGTCACGAGATCGGACTTGATAAGGTTGCCCATATCGTGGAAAAGACACGCGAGGACGACGTTGCGCGTGTCGAGCACGCCCGAAAATCGGTCGCAAATGGTTTTCCCGACCGCAGCGACGCGCAACTGGTGCAGCTGCAAGCTCGACATGATGCGGTATGCCGCGTATATCTCCTGCGCGGTCCGCATACCGCTACTCTTTTTTCATCATGATCTTTCCGTCCTCCGACTCTCCTCCGTGAAAATCTTTCTTCAAAAGGATCTCTCGCGCGTCTTCGCTTTTTTCTGTCAGCTTCACTATCGGATGCTCGAACCCCTTCTCCCGCAGCTTCCTGAGCGCCGCTTCGAGCGCGGGAGCAGTGCTTTCTTCGTCGATGCTCCGAAGCTGCGTGATGACGCCATCGGGATCAGCCAGAACGAATCCGATGACCTTGTCACCTTGCTTTATTGCGAGCGCGGCGCCCTTGGCATCTATCACCTCCGATTGCACGTGATCGAGCCACCTACCCTGCTCGCCGGGCGACCGGTCTAGAAATCCGCGCTCGTTCAGGCGGTTGTGTCCGAGCCCAGCGATCGCATCCCGCACCGCGGAGGCGTCCTTCAGCTCTTCGACGACCAGTTCCGCCGGTTCCTCGCGCTGCCGTTCGATGCGCCCTCCACTGCCAACACCCTTGTCCATGGGTGTAATTGTAGCATCGCATCCCGGCACTCGAAAAATCTCCTGAATTTGCTATGCTTCGCACGTTTGCAGGGGACAAAGCAACCTGCGGGCGTAGCTCAACTGGTTAGAGCACTCCCCTGTCACGGGAGAGGTTACGGGTTCGAGTCCCGCCGCTCGCGCAAAAATAAGGAACCCGAAGCATGTCTTCGGGTGACTATATTTTTGCCGCCGAGCAGCGGGACTCGAAAGATTTTGCGGGGTACCCATTCAGTAGAATGGGTCGCAAAATCAGGGCCGAGAAAAATCTTGCTGCGACGGAAGCAAGATTTGTTCTTGGCCGAGCCCCCCTTGCGCAAATGTGTTATTCTCACTTTGCTCCTCAGCTTGTCGGGGTAGCTCAGTCGGTTAGAGCGAGCGTTTCATAAGCGCTAGGTCGTGGGTTCGAATCCCACCCCCGACACAAACGAAGTGACGTGCGAGGAGCGCATCGCCTGCCCGATGCGCGTGTGGGATTCGAAGGCCGGAGCGATGTTTTGCCACTAAGCAAAACCCCTGCCTGCCGGCAGGGCGAGGCGGGGTCGCGGAAACCCGCGTACGGCGGCATGCGGGTTATCTGTGACCGAATCCCGCCCCCGATACCGAAAAAACTTGCCTTTATACAAAGTAGTGGTATATTGCTGAACCATGGAATTGGAGTTGGAGTTGTGGAACACGGTTCTGAATATCAACTCGGCGCTGCTCGCGCTCGCGTCCGGCTATACGGTGTACGCGGCCGGGGCGTCGATCTACTATCTGACGCCCCGCCCGATCGAACTCGCGATCATTCTCGTGTTTATTTTGCTGTGCACCGAGGTCGTGTTCTCGGCGCTCGAGGAGATCAGTTAGCCTCTAGAAGAACCCGAAGAGGTGCTGCAGGAGCCCGCCAATGACGCCGAAGAATCCCCCGATACCGTGCGGCGCGAAGCCGTTGCCGGAAGGAGTTTTTGGAACGCCCTGATCGATGACCGATGACGCCGTAACGGTGTTCCCGCTCACGGTGCCTTGCACGAGCACGTTGTCGCCTGTCGCAATATCCGCGACCGAAGACGTCGCATTGCCTTTGAGTATCGTCGCTCCCGACGCATCGATGGTGTAGGTCACGTTGCTTTTGTTGGTGACCGTCAACGTATTGCCGCTCACCGCAGTAATGCTTCCGCCGATGACCGGCTCGCCGTTACCCTGGAAGGAGGAAGGCTGCGGGCGCATGCCCGGTCCCCCACCGAACTTTCCTTGCGGCATGCTGTCATATATCTTCGTCGCTGCAACGCTCGTGCCGCTCACGGTGCCTTGCACCATGAGGTTGTCGCCGATCGCTATCGAAGAGACGGTCGACGTGGCGCCGTCTTTGAACACCGTCGCATTGCTCGCGTCGATGCTGTACGTAGTCGTACTGGTCGCGCTCTTCCCGAAGCCCTTGCTTTGGAGCGTGATGGTATTGCCGCTCACGACGGTCACGGAGCCGAACACGCCTGGCGGACGACGCATCATGCTCCCCATCATGTGACCGGGGCCTCCCCAACCGCCCGGTCCTTGCGTTCCTTGTGCGAACGCAGGCACAGCGGTCAACAGGCCGAGCGCCATAAGAATGCTGATAAGCCCGTAGAGAATGGTTTGTCTCATAGGTTGAATGTTATTGCTAAGATCACGCCGTCCATGAACCCTCCCAAGAGGCGGATCCGAGGCTTCCCTCGTGCGTCTAGTACAACGCGCCTCTTAAGAGATATTTCACAAGTCCCCTTCTGCAAGGTTCAACCTTGCGCAACTTGCGAACGGTGTGCATGCAATGACGTTCGAAAAACGCCTTCATTTCAGGAAAAAATGCCGTTTGCTTCCGGGCTCTCGCGAGCGTATAATGGTCTTTCTTTGATAGCGGGGTGGAGCAGTAGTAGCTCGCCAGGCTCATAACCTGGAGGTCGCGGGTGCAAGTCCCGCCCCCGCAACCAGCCAAAAGCAGAACGCCTCCTCGTGGGGCGTTCTGCTTTTGTTGCTGTTGCGTGGGGAGAGAAGCGCCTGCGCGCTTCTCGTCGGGACTTGCAAGGCGGAGCCATGTCGCAAAAGCTTTTGCGACCGGCGAGCCAGGGTCGTGGAAATTCGTTCGCGACGGCGAACGAATTATCCCTGACCAGTCCCGCCCCCGCACACAAATTCGATCCCATTGTTTGTTGCAGTGCGCGTACAAAACGATGCCCGGGCGGGGCATCGTTTTGTCACAGTTCGGTTCGTTACGAATTCGTTACGAACGAGTGGTCGATACCATACTGGATATTGCCAGAGGGGTCCACCGACTCGATGACGTAGTAGTACCTTGTGTTCGGAACGAGTCCCGATAGTATCACGCTCGGGGACATGCCTAGCGTCGAAGCTGTCATGTGCGTCATAGCCGCAAAGCCGGCTGCTGAGAGTGTTGGCGGCACTGTCGCGTAGAGAATGCTGCTATTTGCCGGTTCGTTCGTCGTCCAACTGATGATGGCAGAAGCGGACGATGTTGAGACCGTCGGCCAACTCAAGACAGGGGCGTTCACGTCCGGTCCTGTGACCGGAGTGCTCGTCGGGGGCAGCGAAACGCCGTTCCCTGGCGAGATGCCTTCCTGCGTCTCAATTTCAGCGAGCGTCGCTGGGCCGACGCGACCGTAGCCCGTGGAGGCGACATCACCTTGGCAAACGATGCTGTACTTACACTGGTAGCGCTGCACGGCGGCCGTTGTAAGGTCGCCATAGTATCCCGTCGTGAGACCTTCGGGGTATACCGAGGTATCCTGCGCGAGGAATTGCTGCAATGCGGTCACTTGGGTACCTGCGTCGCCGGGGCCCAGTTGCATCGTCACCATGGTCGTCTGCGCGTGAGCAAAAGCGAATGCGCCGAAGACAAGAGCGCCGATGGTGAGGACCCATGCGATTACGAGACGATCTGCTTTTCTTTGTGTCGTTTTCATGCGCTGTGTTCATTAATGTGAGTAATCTCGACCGGACATACCTGCAGACGGGACATGAACTCGATGTCTTACTCGCGTATTCATGATCACTACATGAAAACCCGTTGAGTTGTCCGGTCCCCACAGACCCGGCGCAAACCCGCTTCAAAGGGCGAAAAAGCCACGAAACCTTGCACGGACCGGAGGTGGTACACTTACCGCAATGGAGCTTGAGTTGGACAGGAAATACCACTCCGGCAAGCGAACCTTCGTGTATCTCATCGTGCGCCACGGCTGGTGGCTCATCCTCATCGGGGCGGGGCTTTGTTACCTCGCCTACGAATTTTCCTTCGGGCAGATGGAAACCGGAATGGCGGGATTCTTGGCAAATCATCCGAATTGGTACCTCTCCGACGGCATGCTCTCGCAGTGGATACTCTTCGCGGGCGTCGCATTCCTCCTCATCGCGTATCTGCGTGCGTCCGTTATCTACCGAGCCCATTCTTTCCACCTCGACGAACACGCGCTGCATTTGCGCCGCGGGTTGATACGTGTGCAGGAGATAACTATTCCCTACCACCAGATAAACAACATTCACATTGAGCAGCCCTACCACTGGAGGTTCCTCGGACTCGCGCTGCTCGACATCACCATCGCCTCATCCCACACGTCCTTAAGCAAGGTCCGAACGAAAAAAGATTTCCTTGTTCCGCACATCGACACGTCCATCGCGAGAGCGCTCTCGCGTTTCCTCGTGCGGCAAGCTTCCGGTGAGGATGACGCGGATGAGTTCGAAGAAGATGAGGACAGCGAAGATATTTCAATCGAGGAAGAAGTTTAGCTGACCAATTTGAATTCACGGAAGACCTGCTCGTAGAGCCCTATCACGCGCCGGACTTCGCGCTCATTCAAAAGGCGCGCGGAGCCTTCGTGCGCTATCGAGTTCCTCACGCGGTGCGCCTCCCACGCGAGATCGATGGTGTGAAAATTCGCGCGGTCCACCTGCTTCATCTTGTCTGCCATCGTTTCGCCGCGATACCCATTGAGGTCGAGAAGTTCATTGAGCATGATGTCGGCCTCCAGTATGGCGAGGCGCCAGCGCTTCTCATCATTCGACATGGATTCTTCGACGACCCTGTTCCAATGCAGTTGCGTGCGCGAGATATCGTGTGCCGCGACGGGGTGCGCGGCGACTTGAAACCGCTCCCGTTCGTGCCGGCGTATTTCGAGTATGCGGAAAATGCAATACGCCATGAGTGCCGCGAGGAGGAGTGAAACGACGAGCGCTATGGCGACGAGCTCTCCCCAGTGGCGCACCAGGTCGGCGTATTCCGGGGGCGGCGCATATTGCCGCATGTACGCGACGACGTCGGAGGCGGTGACGGGCTGCGAAATAAGGCTGAACGGCGGCGAAGCGCCGGGGGCCGTCCCGGTTATTGCGCCAATAGTTGCCGGCACCCACGTGAACGCGACGTCGCCGAAAAACCAGAAAATATTTCCGATGGCGCCATGGAGCGTGTCGACTCCCATGCCACAAGTATACCGCGCGTTTTACGCGCCCTCGACGTCTTTTCCGATCGCGAACAGCACTTCTTCGTGCCGATGCGGCGCGATGAGCTGGAACCCGACCGGAAGCTCCTTGCCTTCGCGCGCGACTACTCCCGCGGGCAGGGAGACGGCAGGCACTCCTGCGAGATTGGCGGTCACGCTGAAAATATCTTCCAAATACATGGCGAGCGGATCGTTCGCCTTCTCCCCTATCTTGAACGCCGGGTTCGGCGAGGTCGGCATCGCGATGGCATCAACATCCTCGAATGCGCGGGTGAAATCCGCGCGGATGAGCTCGCGCACGGCGCGCGCTTTGCGATAGTACGCGTCGGAATAACCGGAAGAGAGCACGAACGTGCCTATCAAGATCCGGCGGCGCACTTCGGGGCCGAAACCGGCACCACGGGTCTTCGTGTAGACCTCACCGATCGTGGGAGCATCGATTGAAAGTCCGTACCGGATCCCGTCGTAGCGCGCAAGGTTGGTAGAAACCTCCGCGGGACACACGATGTAATAGACAGGCAGCGCGTACGGCAAATTCGGCATCTCAACGTCCCGCACCTCATAGCCCGCTGCCTTCAGCTTGTCGAGCGTTTCATTGAATCGTTCAAGCACGTCGGGATCCACGCCTGTTTGCACGAACGCGCGTGGCACGCCGATGACTTTTCGGATCGATTTTTGGACTCGCGGAATGTCCGGAAGCGACGTGCTGTCGTTCGCGTCATGTCCCGCGATGGCGTCAAAAACCATCTTTGCGTCTTCGATCGTTTTGGTCAGCGGTCCTATCTGGTCGAGCGACGACCCCATCGGCATGAGACCGAAACGCGAGACTGCTCCGTACGTCGTTTTCAAGCCGACGATGCCGCAGTGCGATGCGGGTTGCCTGATGGAGCCGCCGGTGTCGCTTCCGAGCGCGGCGAGTGCAATAGAACCCGCAACCGCGGCAGCGGAGCCGCCGGAAGAGCCGCCCGGCACGCGCGAGAGATCGTGCGGGTTCTTCGTCGGGCCGAAAGCGGAATTCTCGGTCGAGGAGCCCATCGCGAACTCGTCCATATTCGTCCTGCCCAAAAAGACGGCTCCCTGTTCTTTCAGTTTTTTGATGGCCGTCGCGTCGTATGAGGCGCGATAATTCTCGAGTATTTTTGACGCCGAGCTCGCGATCCTGCCCTCGATGAGCATATTGTCCTTGATGGCGAGCGGAATGCCCGTAAGCGGCAATGATCTTCCCGCCGTTATCATCGCATCGGCTTTCTTCGCTTCCTCGCGCGCCGAATCCGTCCATACTTCAAGGTACGCGTGCAGTTCTTTGTCCTTCGCTCGAATATTTTCGAGGTATGCGTTCGTGAGCTCGAGCGCAGAATATTCCTTTGCGTCCAAAGATTTTCGAGCAGAGGCGATCGTGAGTTTGGAGAGGTCCATGCTAGTTTTTCTTGCGCGAAACGACCTGCTTCACGACGATGCGATCTCCCTTGCGCTTCGGGGCAGCTTCAAGGAGTTTCTCGGTATAGATACCGCTCTCGAGCGGATTTTCATCGGCCCGCATCACATTGCGAAGTTCCGGCGAGGACGGTGCCGCTTTCGTGCCCACTTGTTGTATCTGCTCGACGAATTTCAAAATATCCGGGATTTCTTTTTCGAGCTTCGCGAGTTCTGCATCGGAAACTTCAAGTCTGGCAAGTTCCGCGAGGGCTCTCACATCAACCTTAGTCATCGTTCTATGATACCCGAAATACATGTAAAAGAAATTGGAACCGCCCGAGGGCGGTTCCGAGACGAGGGTTTTATAGCCGACCCCTGGTGAAAACGAAACGGCGATCCAAGGCCCAGTTTTTTGACGCTGGTCCGGCAGCCAAATAATAAGAATCGCGACGCCCGTGAACGTGTCCGTGACCGACTGCGAAAAGACGCGAGTCCCGTTGGGACACGAATATCGGGTTCATGGCGACGATTACGATCTCGCCGTTCGGCTGATCGTCATACTGCAAACTCAGCGATGGTCCGACCTCCGGGGGACAAGGATAAAGGCCGGCCGTTTTAGCACATTCCGCGATCTCCTTGTATGCGGCTTCTTTCTTGAAGCCGAGCTCAGGAAGGCTTGCCAGGACGAGTTCAAGGTCCCTTCTTCCCCTGATGGTGCGCATTTCCCCCGCCGTGAGCGTTGCGCGGGCACTATCGCTGATGTTGCGTTTCTTTTCTGCCAGCGCGACGAAGTACGATCCTATAGTATCGAACGTACCGATCGTTAACGGTCTCCAAACAGACTGCTGCATGACGAATCCCTCCAGATGCGATTTCCGCGCGCACTGTAACAGGTTATTTTTTTGCCAGCAACTCCAGAAATTCGACTTCGGTCAGCACATCCACACCGAGTTCCCTCGCCTTGCCCAATTTCGACCCCGCGTTCTCTCCTGCAATGACGGCAGTGGTCTTACCGGAAACTGAGCCCGAAGCTTTGGCACCGAGAGCGCGAAGTTTCGCTTCCGCCTCTTCGCGCGACATGCTTTCGAGCGTGCCCGTGACGACGTACGTTTTGCCCGCGAGCGGAAGGTTCTTGGGGAGCGCGGCGGGCGCTTGGATCTTCAGAACTTTCTTGAGCCGCGCAACGAGCGAGATATTCGTCTTGTCGCGGAACCAATCGTGTACCGCTTTTGCGACGATATCGCCGATGCCCTCGATGGCATTCAGTTCTTCCTCGCTCGCCTTCGCGAGCTTGTCCAGCGAGCGGAACTGCCGCGCGAGCAGGAAGGCGGTCTCTTCACCGACATGCGGAATGGAAAGCCCGACGATGAGGCGCGAAAGTTCGGCCCGCGTGGATTTTTTGATGGACGCGACGAGCTTGTTGGCCGAGATCTCGGCGAACCCTTCGAGCTCGAGCACGTCGCCTTCTTCGAGCGTGAAGATGTCGTCGAAATGCTGGATGAGGTTGTTGTCGAGGAGCGCGTCGACCGTTTTCCTGCCCAAGCCTTCGATGTCGAGCGCGCTCTTACCGGCGAAGTTGTAGAACTTCCGGCGGATGATGGCGAACGAATTTTTGTCGACGCACCGCCACGCCGCTTGCCCCGGGATCCTTTCTATCTTGCCGTCGCCCCCGCACTCGGGAATGCGCGTCGGCCATTTGAACGGTTTCGATTTCCTTTCACGAAGTTCGGGCAAGACTTTCACGATGTCCGGAATCACATCACCCGCTTTCTGCAGAATGACCGTGTCGCCTACGCGTACGTCGAGACGTTTGATCTCATCCTCGTTGTGCAGGGTCGCTCTCGAAACGGTCGTCCCTGCGACCGATACGGGTTTGAGGTGCGCGACCGGCGTGATGACGCCGGTGCGTCCGACCTGGAACGCGATGTCCTCGATGATGGTCGTGACCTGCTCCGCCGGGAACTTGAACGCGATGGCAAAGCGCGGGGCTTTGCCCGTGTAGCCGAGCGCGTCCTCGTACTTTTTCTCGTTGACCTTCAAGACGATGCCGTCTATCCAGTATTCCTGATGTCGGCCCTTGTTCTTCCACGATTCCCAAAATTCTATTGCTTCCTCTATCGTTTTCGCGAGTACGTGATGCGGGTTCACCTTGAAGCCCAGCTCGCGCAGGTAGTCGAGTTCTTCCATCTGTGTCGGAGGGAATTTCTCTGATGTTTTGGCGACGTCATAGATGAATACGTCGAGTTTGCGGCTCGCCGCCACTTTCGGATCGAGTTGGCGAATCGAGCCCGCGGCGACGTTGCGCGGGTTGGCGTAGAGCGGTTTTCCGGCCTCCGCTTGCGCCTTGTTGAGTAATTCGAGGTTCTTGGAACTCATCCACACCTCGCCCTCGACGATGATGTCGATGGGGCGCGTGAGCGAGAGCGGCACGCTCTCGATGGTGCGCACGTTGTGCGTGACGTCCTCCCCGACGATCCCGTCGCCACGCGTCGCGGCGGTCTTCAAGAGCCCTTTTTCGTAGGTGAAAACTATCTTGAGGCCGTCTATCTTCAACTCGCATGCATAAGTCGGCCGCACTTCGCCGAACCTTGGCTTTAGGGCGCGTTTGACGCGCGCATCGAAGTCGCGCAGGTCTTGCGGAGAAAAGGCGTCATTGAACGACCATTGCTCGACCTCGTGTCGCACCTTCTTGAACTGCGGCAGGGGTTTTCCGGCGACCCGTTGCGAAGGAGAACCCGGCGTTATCAATTCCGGATACTGTTTCTCAAGCTCGGAGAGCTCGTGCATCAAGGAATCTCGCGCTTCCTCGGATATCTCCTCCTTGTCGTACACATGGAAGAGCAGCCGGTACCTGTTGATGGACGCTTTGAGCTTCTCGTAGCGCTCGCGAGCTTCCTTGGGAACTGCCATGAAGGAAGCTTATCGCACCAGAGCGCGGAGGCAATATCACTTCTCGAGCAGCTGGACGGTACGCTGCAGCGCACTCGGCGACGTCTGAACGTTGGCGCACGAGACGCTGTACCCGTTGGCGGTGATGACGGTATCCACTGCGCCCGTGCTGGGGTCTTTGGTCTTCGCCACGATCACGTTGGCGCAGTACCCGGAGGATACGTCGGTGAACAGATCAAAACCAAGCGTACCGCCGCCCGAAGGCCCGACGAGCGATGTCGCGGCCGTCGAAGAGTGGCTCTGAATGGTCACGGGAGCGGATTGTCCATCGCATAGTATCGAGGCGGCCGGAGCGAACGGGCCAGTCGAGTCGGTCGATGTGGCAAACGTGTTCGGGTGCTTGTCGACGCGGTCGTCCCAGTAGAGAACGCACTCGGCGGCGGTGTCGGCGGCGTAGAAGGCATACTGCGAATTTTGTCCGATGGAGGAAAGCGCCAATTCCTTCGAGACTATTTCATAGATGGAACTCCCGAGGGTGAGCGCGACGGAAGCGACGAGCGCCGCAAGAAGCAGCGTGAATCCTCGCGAATTTCTTATCGTTCGTCCCTGATTCCTTGTTTTTTCCTTCATATCAAGAGCCGATGTTGACCCACTTGTAGAGGTCTTCGTTGATGATGACGCTGCGCGTCGAGAAAGACCCTTGTTGCCAGGTCACGGTCACCGAAACGCGGAGTTCGTGGGGGCTGCCATTGACGGGGTACGCCTTGATCGAGCGCGTGAACGTAGAGTTCTTCCAGTTCTGGTCGGTCCCGGCACAATCCGAGGTCTGCCACGTGCCGTTCGATACGTGCGCGCTGTAGCACGCGGACGGATACCCATAGACCGAACCGTCCGTTTGTAGTGGCGGACACACCTGTGTTGGGCCCGAAGAAGCACACACATCCAGGGCATTGGAAGTCGTCTGCAGTGAGTCGACGGTGAAAAGCGGCGCGTCCGAAGCGGTCGTCCCCTGGGGGATGCCCGCGAAAATGCTGGAGACGGACTGCCCGCTCGCGGCGGTGATGATGTTACTGTCACGCACGCTTCGCACGATCTCTATTCCCTCCTGCGCAAGATAGAAGGCGGTTATCTGGTTGCGCGCATAAAAGGCGACCGTGAGCGACTCCGTCGCAAGCGACATCGGCGCGATGAGTGCGAGCATGAGGATCGAGATCGCGACCATGGTTTCGATAAGCGTGAACCCCCGCTTTGTACCTTGCATCTTGTTTCTCGTTTCTTGTCTCATAGGTTGAGAAGTCGTTGTACCGCTGTCGCCTGGATATCGAAGGTCGTTTTCGTGCTCGTTTGGGCACCGGCTTGGCCCTTTATCGTAAAGATGACCTTCGGCTGCTGTGTTCCTCCGCTCGAAGCCGGTTGCGTTCCCACGACGTAGAACACCATGCTCTGGATCTGCACTTCGGGCGACGTGATGGGGATCCACGGTCCGCCTTTTTCTTTTTCGCATAACCTCCCCTGCCCGCAATACGTCCCGCCGCTGTCGTACACGTAGGCCCAGTCGTCCGCCGGAAGGTCGTCCGGAGAAGAACCGAATGGTGTGAAGTAGAGCAGCGCCCCGCCTCCCGTGCAATCGCCGTACGATGCGGCCTCTCCACCGCAGCGATAGTTCTGGCCCTCGCGCATACTGCGCACCATCTGGTCGAGTGAGACGTTGAGGTTGTTCATGACTGATTGAAGCGCTTGCGCCTTCCTGTTGGCGTACACGAGCGAAAGGAGCGTCGCCCCCGCGACGAGGAACACGATGGCGAAGAGCGCGACCGAGACCATCATTTCTATCAAGGTGAACCCCTTGTTTTTTGTTTCTTGTTTTTTGTTTCTTGTTTCCATGGTCATTTCACCGATATCTGCCCGGTCGCGTCAACGATAACGGTCCTTGTATCTCCCTTGGGAGAGAGGAGTGTTATCTGCGCTTCGTAATAGCACGCGACCGCGCTTTGCACACATGAGGGCGGTGCCCCGCTTGCCGCAGCGCTGATGAAAGCGTTGGGTTCCGGACGTTGGAAGAGTATGTCTATTTCCGACATGGGCGTGCAGGTCGTCCCGCCGAACTGCGATACCGCGCACAAGCTGGAGATGGCGTAACCATTCTGAATGGTGGTCTTCTGCTGAACCTCGGTCGGGGAAGCACCTGAATCATAAATTCCGGTACCCTCACTGTCCGCAAAGAGATAATAGTGCGTTGGATCTGACGTCGAAAAATACATGCCATAGCCGACATTGAAGACGTTCGTGTTTTGACCAAAACGTTCGACCGCGATGCCATAGACCTGGGCTTGCCGCACCGTGAGTGCGACGTCGTATGCGAGATTCTCAAGGAGTATTGCGCCGCCGAATTTGTTGTTGTCGACCAAGATGACGGCGGTGATAACGACGATGATGGCGCAGACGACGAGCAGTTCTATCAAAGTGAAACCAGCCCGGTATAGGCGAGCGGATCGTGACCGTACAGAAGCATCAGCCATATGACGATACATGCAGCCGCCAGGAAGGGGCCGAATGCGACCTCGCTCCTCATTGTAAACCCCCATTGCGCTCTCGCGGAGCCCTTCATGTGAGTAACGCGCGCGAGGAACGACGTGACTTTTGGCGAAGAGAGCGGCAGCAAAATGAAGACCGAAACGAGCGCGCCGAGAATGAAGGCCAGAACGATGGCCATGAAGCCGTACACGGGGCCGAGAAGCCAGCCCACCCCCCACGCAAGCTTCGAATCGCCGAGCCCCATCCAGCGGCCGCCGGACACGTACCACAGAGCCCAGAACGGCAGCGCAGATACGGGACCCGCGAGGAAAAGCGGCGTGAATTCGGACAGTTCCCCGAAGAACGTGAGGTACGCCAAGGAGAAGACGAGCGCCAAGCCCGCGAACGCATATGCCCACGCATCGGGAATGACCGTATGACGAATGTCATACACCGAGATGGCGACCAAGAGCGCGAGTATCGGGAGTGCGAGCACTTGCAGCGTAAGCGGTAAAGGAGCGGCTCCGATGAAGGCGAACAGAAGCGCCGTCGTCGCTTCGACCAACGGGTACTGTATCGAAATGCGACTTCCGCAAAAGCGGCATCGTCCCCGCAAGAATATCCACGAAAAAATAGGCACGAGGTCAACGACCCCGAGCTCGTGTCCGCACGATGCGCACGCGCTCCTTCCAGTGAGCGCCTTTACTCCGTGGCGCAAGATGAGAACGTTCAAAAAACTCCCGATGATTGCGCCGAAGACCCCAAAAACGAGCGCGTAGAGAAGCATCTGGGAAGTATACCGTGTGCGTTACGGTCCTACGTCGTATACGTAGCTCCCGTGTGTCAGTACTGCGCCACAATTGGTGCCAGACTCATCAAAGTCTCCGGCCGTCGACGAAAGTGTATCCCCACTTCCGTTCCCGTACCCTCCGGCATAGTTGCCGCCCGTGCAGTAACCACGATTAGCTAAGCATGTTGCTGCAGCGTTGCTAGGCTTCGCCTCAAGAATAGCGGCGAGGTGGTATGAGGTGCAGGAGCCGAGGGAACCATTGGCTGTATATGGGTAGTTTGTGCTTGAGCTGCTCGGATCCTTAGGGATGGTCGGGAGGAAAGTCCCCAAATTCACTCCGCCCGAACACCCATTACTGTCAGTCGTTGCCAACGGCGAGGGCTCCGGGTATTGCTTGCACGTCTCCACATACAGTTCAAGTGCGTTCTGGATTTCCCGGATATCGGCAATCCTTCGCGCGTCGCGCGCCTTTTGCCGCGCACCGCCGAGAGAGGCCAAAATAATGGACGCCAGCAAGCCGATGATGGCGATGACGACCAGGAGTTCAATGAGCGTAAAGCCCTTCGCAGCTGCCTGAGAGCGTGCGGGCGCTTTCATAGGATGCTGAGTGCCTTAGCTGTGCACGCAGTAGGGGTATGGTGACGTACTTCCGCCGCTCGCTGGGCAAATTCCAGCCGCTATCCCAGTACCACTACCGGACCACGTCGAGCTATTCGCTCCGGCTTCAAGGTGCGCAATGACGACATAGTTTGGGCACGTGCCCGAAGTGCAAGCGGTCGTGCCATCCGTTGCGAGCGATTCATATTGGTAGTAGTAGGCAGAGTTACCGCTCGCGGGCTGGCTCGGATCTGTCGGGATGACGGAAATGTAGGTCGGGGCGAGAAGCGAAGGAATGTTGGCGGCGCTCGGGGTCCCGCTCAATGTGACAGTGACCGGCGGGTAGGTGGTGTTGGCGTCATAGTAGAGTTCAAGAGCGAGCTGGATTTCCTTTACATCCGCGATACGCCTTGCGTCGCGGCCTTTTTGGCGCGCTGTGTTGAGAGAAGCCAGGATGATGGATGCCAAGAGACCAATGATGGCGATAACGACCAACAATTCAATCAAAGTAAAACCCTTTGAGCGGCTCATGACGGTTCATTATACCGCTCGAAACCGGGACGAACCGCAATGGAACAGCAGCGGTGTTGATAACTTGAATCGGTTGCGTTCTGCCTAGCGAATCACGGACAACCTGCGATGATGTTCCCCGTTTGGCTTACGCTGACCATGCCTCCCACTGTTGTGAGCGGTCCGGACTGCGTTTCAAGATACACGCAGATCTCGAAGTTTTGGGTCGTTCCGTTCGCGATCTCCATTGTGTAGTTGCAATTTACGGTCCCGGTCTTGCTTGCGCACGCGGTGGCAACCCCCGAGGGATCGGCATACGAAGAGAGGTTAAGGCCAGTCGACGCGGTCGCGCAAGCGCTCGCAAGCGATCCTGCGGTGGTGCATCCCGTGAGTGTAATCGGTTTTGTCCCAGCACTTGCAAGCTCCATCGCATTGGCCATTTCCTTGAGATCTGCCAAGCGGCGCGCATCGCGGCCTTTTGCCCGTGCGGTCGTGAGCGACACAAGGATGATGGACGCCAAGAGGCCGATAATGGCGACGACCACCAGAAGTTCTATCAAGGTAAAACCATTTGAATCACCTCCTCTCATATTAGCCGTATTATACCGTTGTAAAATCGAGGCTTTTCAGTCACGCCCCCGCTCTGTTGATAACACAAAAAAAAGAAAAACCCCGAGAAACCGGGGCTTTTCTTCAGAGATAAACTTCCTTCAATAACCTGATTATGGGCATCCCGCAGTTATGTTCCCTGAGTTTGAGCCCTGTATATTCACCATACCACCAGCAGTGGTCAGAGGGCCGCTCTGAGTCTCCAGGTACGCACAAATCTCATAGTGCTGAGTATCCGTGGTCAAATAAACAGCGTAGTTACAAGGCCCAGTAGCAGTCTTGGTACAAGCGGCGGCCCCGGCTGCCACTGAGGGGTCAGTGTAGGACGCCAAACTGGTTGGGGCCGAACATGTACTGACAGCTACTGGTAGCGTTCCCGCACAGGTCATTGTTCCCACGGCTGTGCCGTTGTTCGCCAATTCCAGCGCATTGGCTATTTCCTTCAGGTCGGCCAAGCGGCGCGAGTCGCGGCCCTTTTGGCGCGCGGTGTTGAGGGAGGCCAAGATGATCGAAGCCAAGAGACCGATGATGGCGATGACCACCAGAAGTTCGATGAGGGTGAAACCTCGTGAACGAATTGATTTCATGTGTTTATAAATGATTAGTAATGACGCTTATAAATAGTCCCCTGGTTTACAGGTTTATGAAGATATTATATAGGAACGTTGCACCAAAGCGCCGTACCCTGTGGATATCGACCGTGCAAGGTTCAACCTTGCTTTCCCAAGTTGGCTTTTGAAGCGTGGCCGCGGGGTCAGAAACTCGACGCGAGGTTGTAGATGGGGATGAGGACGGACGCAAGCAAGAATCCGACGCCGACGGCGAGTGCGACTATCATCAGGGGCTCGATGAGGGAAACGAGCGTGTCTACGGAGTTGTTGACCTCGCGGCGGTAGAATTTGGCGATGGTCTGCAGAATGGAGCCCATGTTGCCGGTCTCTTCGCCGATCTTCATCATCGCGACCATGATGCCCGGCATTTCTGGGTATTTTCTGAGCGCCTCCGAGACCGGGAGTCCGCCTTTGACGTCCTCGGCGGATCTGGCAAGTATCCTCGAGTAGGTCGGGTCACCCACGACGGAGCCTGTTATTTCGAGCGCGCGCAATATCTGCACGCCGCTTCCGAGCATGGTCGCCAAGTTGTCCGCGATGCGCGAAAGGTAGAGTTTTTTGAAGACCTGACCGATGACGGGCACTTGCATTTTCGCGCGGGAAAGAGTTTCCGCTCCCGTTTCCGTCTGTCCGTACCGGTAGAGGAAGAATCCCGCACCGATGAGCGCGATGACGAGGAATAGCCAGTATTTGATGAGGAAATTACTGAAGCCGATGATGACCTGCGTGTACAACGGAACGCTTTGCCCAACCTGATCGAGCATGCCGGAAATGTTCGGGATGATGACCGTGAGCATGAGCGTCATGACGCCGATGAACGTAACGATGATGAACGCGGGATAAATGAGGGCGTTGCGCACCTTCGAGGTTATTTCGTAGTTGCGGTCGAGGTAGTCCGCAAGAAAGGCAAATGTCTCGTCCAGTTTCCCCGATTCTTCGGCCGCCCGCACCATGTTGATATAGAAGGGCGAGAACACGTCGGGGTGCTTGGAAAGTGCGGCGGAGATGGTCGCGCCGCCTTGGATGTCATTGCCGATCTCGGTGAGTTTTTGGGCGAGCTTTTGCGTGCGCGCCTCGCTCGCGAGAAGGCGGAAGGCACGCAAGGCGGAGACCTGCGCCTCGAAAAGCGAGGTTATCTCGCGCGAGAGCATGACCACGTCCTCGTTGGTGACGCGTTCGAACAGGTGCAGCTCCATCGAAAGGCCGCCCTTCTTCGTACTGGCGGCGTCGATGGAGGAAATGACGAGGCCGCGACGCTGGAGAGCACTTATCGCGAGATCGACGTTCACCGCCTCGATCGTTCCTTCGCGCGAGTTCCCCTCTTGGTCGATCGCCTGGTATTCAAAAACTGCCATAGCTTACAAGAGCTTCTGGAGCACGTTGGGGTTCAATGAGTATTGGTAGGCGGATTCGACGGTGATCTCTCCGCGCCCGACCAATTCCGCGAGCGAGCGGTTCATGTCGATCATGCCTTCGGTCGAGCCGGTCTCGATGACGGTCGGGATCTCATGCGTGCGCTTTTCGCGTATCAAGTTGGCAACCGCCTTGTTGTTGATGAGAAGCTCGCATGCCGGGATGAGGCCGCCGGATATGCGCGGCACGAGGCGCTGCGAAAAGATGCCCGCGAGCGACGCCGCGAGCTGCAGGCGTATCTGGTCCTGCTGCCCCGCCGGGAACGTGTCGATGATGCGGTCTACCGTTTGCGCCGCGTCGTTGGTATGCATGGTCGAGAAAACGAGGTGCCCCGTTTCGGCGGCGGTCACCGCAGCGGACATCGTCTCGTGGCCTCTCATCTCGCCCACGAGTAGGACGTCGATGTCCTGTCGGAACGCGGAGACGAGCGCCGTTTCGAAATCCTTCGTGTCTATCTTCACTTCGCGTTGGTCGATGAGCGATTGTTTGGGTTCAAAAATGTACTCGATCGGGTCTTCGATGGTGACGATGTGCTCCATGCGCTCGGTGTTGACGAGATCGATGAGGGCCGCGAGTGTCGTCGTTTTCCCCTGTCCCACCGGCCCCACGACGAGGAAGAACCCTTGCGACTTGCGCGCGAAGGAGGTCAGGACATCCGGCAGATTCAACTCCGTTATGGAGCGGATCGTCTTGGGAATGAGGCGCAATGCGATGGAAACGGAGCCGCGCTCAAAGAACGCGTTGCCGCGGAAGCGGAAACCCTCGGGAGTTTCATATGCAAAATCCATCTCGAATTCCTCCAGAAAACGCTTCTCCTGGTCGGGCCGCATAAGAAGCTTCCCGAACGCGAGCGTGTCCTCCGAGGTGAGGACGTCCTCCTTGAGCATCGGGGAGAGCTGCCCGGACACGCGGATGGTCGGGTGCGCGCCAGCCGAGAAGTGCAGGTCGGAGCCTCCTTCGTGCGCAAGGACGGTGATGTATTTCTTGAGGTTCGCGGCGTGGTCGGTCATTGCACTGTATTGTATCGCACCTTCGCGCGGATTTCGGGACGTATTGTGCAAAACCGCGAGCGCGTCCCGCAGCAGGGCATTTGGCCGTCTCTCGGAGCGCGTCGGCGCGAGAGGGAGGAAATTTTCAGCAGAAAATTATCCGACGGCCAAATGCCCTGCTGCGGGACGCGCGGGCCGCTATGCCGTCTTACGCTTCCCGATCTCCTCGCTGACGGCGTTGACGACTTCCGAAGGTATCATGCTCGCCTTCACGATGTAGCGGTCGGCGCCGAGCTGCATGACCTTCTCACGCTCGCTGTCCTCGCTCTGGTTGGTGAGCGCGACCTTCACCGCGCGCTTTGCCAGCTGCTCGCGCTCCAGCATTTGCAGGAACGTAAAGCCGTCCTGTCCCGGCATGACGAGATCGAAGAGAACGGCGTCCGGGTCGAACCCTTTCTTGATGGCCGCGACGGCATCGGCGGCGGAAAGACAGGCCGCTACCTCATAACCGCTTTGCGTAAATTTCATGCTGTACATGTCGGCGAGGAACTTGTCGTCGTCGAGGAGCAGTATCTTGCCTTTGGTGTCGGTCATACGTTCTCTGGTTCGGTGGCGGCTTCTTTTTCCGGTTCCTTGGTCTTTGGCCCGAGCGCCGAGAGGTCCTCGTCCTCGGAAAGCATGATGGTAGAGAGGTTGTTGACCTCGGAGAACGGGATCTTTTTCGCGAACGCCTTCATGATAGCGTCTTCGCGCATCGTGAGCATTCCTTGCGCGCGCGCCGCCGCCCAAAGCTTGGTCTCTACCGGGTGGTCGAGAACGATGCGTTCGATGACGGGCGTCATTTCCATTACCTCGAAAACGGCCATACGGCCGCGCAGCCCCGTCGGGGATGTAGCGGTCTTTTGCGGCTCCCATGCTTTCTTCTGGACCGGGAAGCGGTACTTTTCCGGCAGCAATTTCAGGTCGTCCTCGATGGCCGCTATCTCGCTTGGCGAGAGTTCCACCTCCTTCTCGGCGCCCTCGGAGAACGTGCGCACGAGGCGCTGCGCGATGGAGGCGACCAGGACAGGCGGAATGAGATATGGCTCGATGCCCATGTCGACGAGACGCGTGACCACGCCGACGGCGTCGTTGGTGTGGATGGTCGAGAGCACCAGGTGACCCGTGAGTGCGGCTTGGATGGCGAGCTGCGCGGTCTCCGCATCGCGGATCTCGCCGACCATGATGATGTCCGGGTCCTGACGCAAGGTGGTGCGCAAGCCGTTGGCGAACGAGTAACCTATCTCGGGACGCACTTGCGACTGCGTCACGCCGTCGATGAAATATTCGATCGGGTCCTCGAGCGATAGGACGTTCTTGTGTTCGCGGTCAAGCTCGGAAAGGAGGGAATAAAGCGTCGTCGACTTTCCACTACCGGTCGGGCCCGACACGAGGATGAGGCCGTGCGGTGCGGCGATCGCCTTGCGCATGACGGCCATGTTCGATTCCGTGAGCCCGATCTTGTCGAGCGGAATGAATCCCTGCTTGCGGTCGAGGATACGTATCACGATCTTCTCGCCGTAGTACGACGGAAAGGTCGAAACGCGGAAGTCGATACCGCGCCCGTCGATCGAGGCGGAAAAGCGACCGTCTTGCGGTTTGCGACGCTCGTCGAGACGGATAGAAGCCAGCACTTTGATGCGTGCGGTGAGCGCGCGGTGCGTCGAGAGCGGCAATATGACGCTCGTGTGGAGTTCGCCGTCCACGCGGTAACGCACGCGCACGCCGCTCGCCTGCGGCTCGATGTGGATGTCGGATGCGCGGCCGTCTATCGCGAAACGCAGGATGGTCGACGCGATCTTGATGGTCGGCGCGTCCTCCTGGATGGCGCGCGAATCGTCTTCTTGCTGCTTTGCGCGCCCTATTGAAGGGTCGTCGAGGTCGAGGAATGTCGCTTCGGAGTCCGAAGGCGGTGCGTCGGTTTTTTGCTCCGTTTCGAGGTCCGAGACGGCACGGTCGACCTCTCCGCCGAGGCCTTTGTACATCTCAAGGACGTGTTCGAGGTTGTCCTTCGTTATGCGGAACACCTTGAACGGCATGCCGGTCGAGCGGGTGATGAAGTTGAGGGCATCGTACGCACCGATATCTTCCGGATCGAGCATGCCGATCTCGAGCACTCCCTCGACGACA
Source organism: Minisyncoccota bacterium (assembly GCA_035500505.1). Classification (GTDB taxonomy): domain Bacteria; phylum Patescibacteriota; class Minisyncoccia; order Phycocordibacterales; family UBA2100; genus UBA10103. The sequence continues at coordinate 296,008 of DATJXE010000003.1, read as the reverse complement.
CCGAGCGGAACGAGCTGGTAGTGCTCCGCGCTTTCCTGCGGGATGAGTTTCAACACGTCGTACGGGATCTTCTCGTTCCCAATGTCGCGCGCGGGAACGTCCTGGCGCACCTCTGGTTTTTGTGCGACCGGTGCTTTTGCAGAGGCAGGCATCGTTTAGTGCTTCGCGGGCGCGAAGAGGTTGGGATTCACCGGCTGCGTCGACGGTACGCCGGAGGTGCCCGGAGAAACGGGAGCAAAAGGATTGGGGCGACCGAGCGGCTCCGAGATGATCTGCGTCGTGTAATCCTGCAGGCTCATGAATCCGGGATCGGTCAAAATAGTGCCGCTCAGGGTCACCGCCTGGAGCTGCAAAAGAGTCGAGACGATCTGGTTCTCCTGCTGGTTGTTCCCGGCCGCGCCGGTGGTCGAAAGGATGGGCGACGAAGAAGATGCGGTGAATTCCCACCAGGCCGCACCGACGAGGAGCGCCAGGACGACGAGTGACATGAGTTTGTGGCTTGAAATGAAGTCCATCATACGTGTTAGCGGAGCCAATAGGTTTGTAGCGTCACGGAATAGGTGTACACGGGATCCCCGCCCGTCGAGCCGCCGGGCGCTATCGTGAGCGTCAGAAGATCCACGAGCCGCAGCGAGGATTCGAGCGAGGTCAGGAACTGCTTGAACTCGTCGTACGTGCCGCGCGTCGTGAACTGCAAGGTGAGCGAATCCCACGGCTGCGATGCGCTCGCAATGGCGCTTACGACCGTCCCGTTCTGCGCGTCCTGCGGGGCGGAAATATCGACGTTCTGAAGCGCCATGCCGTACTTGCCGGCGAGATTGTCGAGGTCGAGGATGAGACGGATGTTGTCGACCTGGTCCGGAAGCATGACGGAGAGACGCGAGATGGCGTTGGGATCGAAGGAATTATAGCGGGCGAGAAGCGTCTGCTTGAGCGCTTGCAGCTGGGTCGCTTTCGAGAGCGCTGCGTCGTACTGGGCTCCCTGCGCCGCGAGCACCTGCTCGTTGTCGTACGCGGGCTTCGTGTAGAAGAAGAACATGGCGATGGCGCCGACTAAGAAGAGCAGTGAAATGATGTTGCGTACCATACTATTGTGTTGCTGGCGTCGAGGAACTCGTGAACGGTGAAGTGGGCTGCGCAGGCGTTTGCGGAGCTTGCGTTTGCGGCTGCGCGGCGCCCTCCGCGCCCGTGATGAGCTTCTCGTAGTTGATGGAAGAGGGATCGATGAGCGCCGAGAAGTTGAAATGGACGCCTCCCGGTTCTGCGTCGATGTTCGAGAAGATCGGACTTGTAATGATGCCGCTTTGCGAGAAAACCTGCGCTTGGAGCGCGATGGAGTTCACGCTGCCGGCAACTCCCGACATCGTGAGCGTGATGCCGGTCGGGTTGGTCGCATCATACGAAAGCGAAGTGAACGAAATATCCTGCACGGTCGACTGCTCCAGCATCGCGAAGAATTGCGTGGGTGCGAGGTGGGTGGAGAGAAGTGTCTGGGCCGCGTTCATTCGTTCGTCGAGGCGGGTGAGCTGTTGGATGAGCGACGGATTGAAGGAAGCTTCGGCGCGGTTGAGTTGGTCGAGCTTGTTCGCGTTCGAGGTCTGCAGGTACTGGGAGTAGAGGAAGACTCCCGCGGCGAGTGCGCCCGAAATGATGATGAGCGTGATTGAAATGAGTAGCGCCAGATCGGACAGCCCGCCTCCGCCGCGGCGCGCAGAAGCCGTCACCGCTTCGTGCGGAATGAATGTGGGCTGCGTCGGCGAGTCCATATAGAAAGTATTGCTATTGTCCGCGGAGTTTTCGGAGCGCGAGTCCCGCGGAAACCGCGAATCCGGGCCCGATGTCGCGAAGCACCTCCCCCAAGAACGCGGGTGCCTCCGTGCGCGAGAACGGGTCGGCTATCTCGACTTCCGCATTGAGCGATTTTTTCGCTTCGGCGGAGAGTCCGGGCAGTGAGGCGCCGCCACCTGTCAGCACGACGCGCGATACGTTTTTGTTATACCGCTGCCCGTAACTCAATAGTACCTTATTCACCTCCGAAAAGAGCCGCGTTAGTGTTGATAACAGCGCCTGCGAGATGCGTTCATTCTCCTCCATCGAATATGCCTTCTGCGGAAGGAGGCCGCGTTCGCGCTTCACGCGCTCGGCTTTCTCGAAATCCCAGTTCATCGACCGCGCCAAGACGTCGGTCATCTGCGAACCGCCTTGGGTGACCAGGTGCGTGAGGCGCACGATGCCCCGCTCGACGACGTACATTTTCGCGGATGCCGCACCAATGTCCACGATAAGGATAGGGGCGATGCCGTGCGAGAGCGAAGAGCGTATCGCGCTGAATATCTCTATCTCGAAGAACTCCACGTGGATCCCCGCGGCCTGCGTGATGGCCTGGAAATTCGAGATGGTGCCGTTCTGGATGGCGACGAGGAGCACCTCGATGCCAGGCGCCTTTTGGGTCTTCGGTTTCAGCTGATCGAACGCGCTGTCCTGGGCCTCTTCTTCGGGAATGACGAACCAATCGAGCGATACTTCGGAGATCGGGACGGGGATGTATTTGCGCGCTTCGATGGGGATCACTTGCTTGAGAGCGGATTTGTCGACCTTCGGCAGGTCGAGAATAGTGACGAGGCTTGAAGAGAACGGAATGGAAATGCCGCCGGAGCGCGCGGTCACGTTCGCTTCTTTCATGAGATCGGTAATGGCCGTCGCGACGATCTCCGGTTCGAGCTTCACCGACTTCCCTATCGGCTGCTTGCCATAGGGGCCGAGGGCTATCTCGCCGTAGGTCTCAAGGACGGCCGCGCCGCGCGAAGCGCGAAGCTGCACGATCTTCACCGAAGAAGCGCCGATGTCGATGCCGAGCACTGAGTCACCCGCGCCGCCTTTTGAGAGGTTCTTGAAAACATCACTGATAGAGAACGCCATTATGAAATTATAGCACCGCTATTCAAAGTGAATCGATCTTCGCCGCGAGGATGAAGTCGTTTTCCGAAAGACCTTTTATCGCATGCGTCGTGAGTTCGACGATTACCTTGCCCCAGGAGAGCTGGATGTCGGGATGGTGGCCCTCCTCTTCAGCGATCGCGCCCACCTTGTCGGTGAACTGCAGGGCTTCCCTGAAGTTCTTGAACTTAAATTCCTTGGATATCCAGCGCACGTCGCCGCTTAGGGTCCAGCCGTTCAGCTGTTTCATCAGGACATCGGCCTCTTCCTTCGTGAAGGGTGTCTCGGTGCCCTCACACGCGACGCATTTCTTCTGCGCGAGTTCTGTCATCGCGGAAGTGTACCATAATGAGGTCGTACAATGAGTGAATGGACGTACTCGGGGTCGCCCGCCTTGCCGCGAGGCAGGTACGGAGCTTTTTTGATTCGGTGGCGGACGCTATCGCGCCGCCGCGCGAGCGTGCCATGCGCACCAAGGCACGCTCGCTCGAAGACGTGCCTGTCACACCGGCTGTGCATGAGCTTCTCGGCGCGCGCATAACGACCGTCATGAACTATCAGCACGCGGTCGTGCAAGACTTGATACGTGCGCTTAAGTACGATGGCTCCGGCGCGGCGGCGGCTCTGGCCGCCGCCGCGCTTGCTGACTATCTGCGGGAAGAGCTCGCAAGCGCGCGGCAATTTTCGCCCCGAGAAATTCTGCTCGTGCCAATACCACTGCACAGTTCCCGCAAACGCGAGCGCGGGTTCAATCAGATAGAGATCGTTCTGAAGGCGCTTCCGCAAGAGTTCCGGGACGGAACACTCTCGAAGCTCTCGCCGGAAGTCCTCGTGCGCCCGAGAGCGACGAAGCAGCAGACGAAACTTTCGCGCAAAGAGCGCGTAAGGAACGTCGCGGGTGCGTTCGAGGTTCCCGACCCCGCGCGCATCGCACACGCGCACATTTTCCTCATCGATGACGTCGCGACGACCGGCGCGACCCTCGTCAACGCCGGCAAGCCGCTCAAAAGGTGCGGCGCCGAGGTCTCGTTGCTTGCCCTCGCGCGAGCGTGAGATCAGAGAAGCCGCGTCTCTCCTATCTTCATCACCGAAAATTCTTGCGGAGAGATTCCCAACACGGAACGCTCTTCGGCGAGGCGCCGCGGTGGCTCGCTAAGCGGTTCTTGCGTGAGCTCGAAGACGCCCCAATGCATGCCGATGGAGGTCTTCGCCTTCACTTCCGTATGCACCAGTATCGCTTCGCGCGGGTCCACGTGAAAACGCCCGAATATCGCACGCGGAAAGTACGCGCCTATCGGAATGAGCGCGAGGTCGATGTTCGGGATACGTTTTCCTATCTCCTTGAAATACTCATCGTGATAGCCGGTATCGCCCGCGAAATAAATAATTCCGGCGGGAGACTCAATGACGAACCCGCCCCATCCCGCTTCGTTGGTGCGGAAGAGTCCTCGCTTGGACCAATGCTTGGCTGGGACGGCGGTTACTGCGACCGCTCCGCGTTTTTCCGTTTCCCACCAAGACAATTCTGATGCGTTGGTAATGCCTTCGCTCGCGAACCACCACTTCGTACGCTCCTGCAATATGTAACGCGGCGCGTTCCCCAATTTCAAAATGGTCGGCCGATCAAGATGATCATAATGCGTGTGACTGATAAGAACGAGATCAATTTTTGGTAGATCCTCAAAACGTATCCCCGGTCGTGCAAAACGTTTTGGCCCCGCCCACGACACGGGCGACGCCCGCTCGCTCCATATCGGGTCGGTCAATATATTCACCCCCGCAACCTGGATGAGGAAGGTCGAATGCCCGACCCAGGTGAGTTGTATCTTGTTGGGGTCCGGTTCCTCGATACTATGGATGTCCGGCATCCCGTATTCCGGAACGTACGCCGTCCGCTCCCTCGCTTTTGCACGCGAAAGCCCGAAGCGCCATTTAAGGATTGCAAATAACGTGCGCATCGGGTGATGGTACCATTAGGCCATGGATGGGGCGGACGAAGCATTACAGAGTCAGGTCGGCGGTTCGATCGAGGATGTGCGGTCGAGCACAAACACGTATATCATTCACCAACACGCACTATTGTTCGGCGGCGTCGCGATCCTCTGTCTTGCGATCAGCGCCGTCTCGGGGTACGAGATCTACCTACTGTATTTGGCGAACCCCGCCGCGTTTGACGCGAGGATCATCATCCTCCCGATACTCCCCATCTTAGGTATTTCTTGGCTCTACAACTACTATCGCTTGCGCGTTCAACATCTTTTTGTCGAACAAATAGCGAGCACCCTCGGTTATACGTACGAGGAAAGCGCGCCCGTGGAGAGCGTCGTTGGCACGTCCCTCGCGATCGGCCATAGTCAGAGGGTGTATGACGTGATTTCCGGGACATATCACTCTTATCCAGTGCGGATCTTCACATATCAATATACGGTCGGTTACGGAAAGAATGCCCGCACTTACACGAAAGCTGTATTCGAGCTCACGTACACGAACGCTTTGCCACATATTATTCTCAAGCCCGCTTCATGGACGAATGAATTCGGTTCCGTCGCCGGCATGAGCACCGTGAATCTCGAAGGCGACTTCGGGAAGCACTTCACGCTTCTCGTCGGCAATGACGCGCAAGTGCAGGCACGCGAGATATTCGAGCCAGATATCATGCAAGATTTGATACAGAAGTTCTCGGGATACAACTGTGAAATAGTCGGCAACAAAGTGTATTTGACGCGAACCGGGCCCATTTACAAACGCGAAGACTTCCTCGAACTCCACGACCTCGCTGACAACTTTACCGATAAGGTTATCCCGGGCCTGCGCTCCGCAGCTGAGGATCAAGTGCCCGCTCCCGCGGCGATGTGAAAAGAAGTATCGCTCGTGGTATCTTGTGTGCTCGGGCTAAAACAATTGCTCGCAATTGTACGCCCGATGCCGGGGCGTATGGGGAGAGGTGGCAGAGCGGTCGAATGCAACACACTGCTAATGTGTTGACCGGGAAACCGGTCCGAGGGTTCGAATCCCTCCCTCTCCGCAGGATTGAGCACCGGTGTTATGAGACCGAGTGCCATATTTCCTATAACCAAGCTAAGATGGGGCTATGAAATTTGAGCTCAAAAAAGTCCATAGAAATACGCCAGAAGATGAGCTCATCGCTGATCTGAAAAATACTGCTGCTAAATTAAATCAGGATTTTGTTACGAGAGAGCAACAGGACGAGTTTGGAAAATTCGATAGTTCGAACATGGCTGATAGGTTAGGGGGTTGGGCAAAGGCCCACGAGCGTGCGGGTCTTAATATGGCAAGACACCAAAAAAATATTCGCGTAAGTGACGAGGAGCTTTTTGAAAATCTTGAAGAGGTCTGGACAAAATTGGGGCACCAGCCGATACAGGCAGATATGTTCCCACCGCTCTCAAAATACTCCGCAGGGACCTACAAAAAGCACTTTGGTACATGGATGAAAGGCTTAGAAAGTTTTGTAGCATATATAAATAATGACGCAGATGTCGCTTCTGAAAGTTCGATTGAAAATCTACAAGTTGAACCTTCTTCCAAACACAAAACTAAGCGTGAGATAAATTGGCGACTTCGTTTTGTAGTAATGAGGCGCGATAATTTTAAGTGCAAAAATTGTGGACGTTCTCCTGCCACTGATCCAAGTATCATTCTCCATGTAGATCACATAAAAGCATGGGCGAACGGGGGCGAGACAATTCTCGAAAATCTCCAGACCCTTTGTTCAGTCTGTAACATCGGGAAAAGTGATTTGGAGTAGCGACCGTTCCCCCTAGTTTTGGCTAGTTCCAAAGTCGCTCGAAAAACCCTTACACTGATTGGAACGGGTTAGTTCGCAACCGACCTTCACCGCAGTGAATACTATTTATCGGTAGACCCGCCTACTTACTATATGAGTAAAATTTCAAAGATGTGGAACTTCCTTAAAACTCCAGAATTTTGGGTAGCGGTGGTTCTCGTGCCTTTGACTATCGCGCTTGTGGCTAATTACTTTTCAAGTAAGCCTAAAAACACCCAAACACCTTCGAATAAAGGAGGCGATATAATAATTCGCGCCGGAGATGGAAGTGTCCAAGGTAACGGTGGCAACGTTTACATCGGCCCCGGGACTTACAAAGCTGGGGATGCTATTCAGTCAAATACAAATAAATCGCAATGACCCGAGTACCTCGGCATGGCTCCTAAGAATCCTCTAAAATACCCTTATGGGGGTTGAGCTATAATTGTTGAATCTCGGGTAGCCCGCAGGAATGGGCATGGTATCGAGTGACCAATGCTCTTGAGGCAGTGGGCGACCGTTCGCCATTCGTGAGTTTGCAAGTTGCTTTACTTTGCGGTTGTGTAAGCTAGAGTTGAGGCGTTCACTTACTCCTTTCTAATAAACTCATGAGTCGAAATACCTGGATAGGAATCGTCATTTTGATTGTTCTTGCGGCAGTAGCGTGGTGGTACGTGGGTCAATCCAACACGCCTGCGATTTCGGAAACAACGCAAACGTCAACTCAGCAGACTACCGAAATTGCTACACAACAGCCTGTTCAACAAAATGCGAAAACGAGTCAAACAAATTCCACCAACCCGAAAACTTTTCAAGCTGTTGACGGTACTGCTTTTACGCTTGGCATGGGTCAAATCGCTACTGATGGTCCAGGCGGCGTAACTATTAAACTCAAATCCGTTACGGGTGGGCAATATCCGTCCACAATCGTGAATGTCATTGATGCCAGCAGCACCATGGAGGCCGGGCTTGCTGAAACAGCAAAAACGTGGGGACTTACTCAGGATGAGTATGGACCTGGTGCAGGAATTGGTTCTTATCTTAGCTGGTCTGCTAAATGGGGTGACGAAGAATGGTACGATACAAATTCTTCCACAGGGATCGTAAAACTAAAAGTGACCGCTATCGATCCAACTGCTCAGACAGTGACGTTTATGGTTAGTACAACTCCGACTCCGCCGGATAACGGATAATAGATCGCGACCGCTCCCCCTCATTTTGCCGAGTCGTCAATTCGCTAAGAAGTGCTGATGTGGCTTGACGGGCTCTGGTTCTAGACCGACCCTGCCCGCAGTCGATATCTTTTATAGGTGGACCTTGGTACCTAAAGTGAATCTGTAATGAAGCGCTCTGGGAATCGTCTATACTGAGAGCTTGTATGCGGCCTTTTGCTGGCATACGGGCGAAATGTGTTCGGTTTATTTATCAGTAAATTGGAGTCAGTACACATTGCAACACCGCATTGTATGAACATTCGTACGCTTAGCATTTCAGCGGCGCTCGCGCTCGCGCTCTCTTTTGGGATCGCGAATGCCGACACGCCATTATCAGTATCCTGCTCCGGGGTCCCGTCGACCGCGAGCATCACCTGGACCGCGAGCGCCACGGGAGGCGTGGCGCCCATCGCCCTTTTGTGGGGCAACGGCAGCACATCGACGTCGCAAACACTCTCCTACTCGCCCGGCACTTACTCGATAGGCATCCAGGCGACGGACGCGTCCTCTTCGGTCGCGACAAGCACCTGCTCGGCTATGGTCGCGCAGCCGGTGCTTCCTTCGATCGCATCGTTCACGGCGAGTCCCGCTTCCATCACGAGCGGCCAGAGCTCGACCCTCTCGTGGACCGTGAGCAACGCGAGTTCGACCTCGCTCGATAACGGCATTGGCGCTGTCGGGAGCACGTCGTACGTTGTCTCTCCGACAACGACTACGACGTACACCCTCACCGCAGTGAATCCCGTTGGGACGACCACGGCACAAACGATCGTCGTCGTGATCGCGACGAGCACATCGTCGTCGGTGCAGGCGCAGATACAAGCGCTTCTGCAACAGATCTTACAGCTCCAGCTGCAGCTCAAGAATCTTCTTGCAGGTCAATTCAACCATCCTACGACCACGCCTCCGGTCATTCCGCCCGGCCAGATCGGCAAAGGCTTCTGCGTCGCGCTCAATCGCAATCTCCGCATCGGGGATGACGGCGACGACGTGCGGCAGCTTCAGCAGATGCTCGCGGGAGATTCGCGCTTCGGCTTCTCGGGCGCGCCCACCGGCTTCTTCGGCCCGCTCACGGCGCGCGCAATGATGCGTTTCCAGATGCTCTATGGCATCGCCTCGTCGAGCAACACCGACGGGAGCGTCGGACCTCTGACGCGCGGCTTCTTCCAGCGCAACTGCGGAGCCGGATTGGGCAACAACGCCACAAGTACCACCGCAACGTCCACCCAAAATTGGTTCCTCTTCCCGGGCTACCAAGGAAAGGGCCAGGGCAACGACCACGGGAACGGGCACGGCGACAACTGACACCGAACTTGAAAAATATCTCCCACAACAGACCCTTCGGGGTCTGTTGTCGTATGTGCCCATTCCGATGTTCATTGCGCTTTTATATGACGGCGGTAGGCTGAAGAAGTTATTCCTCACCAAATCGATCCCTATGGTCATCGCACACACCAGCGTCCCGGTTAGCAATTACAAAAAGTCCAAGAAGTTTTACACTGCCGTCCTCGGCGCCATCGGCTACACGCAGAACATGGAATACGGCGAGGCCGCGGGCTTCAGCGACGGTGAAAATACCGACTTTTGGATCGGCACGAACGAAAAGGGCGTTGTTCCTCTGCACGTCGCCTTTGCGGTCAAAAACAAGGATGCGGTGCAGTCTTTCTACGACGCCGCGCTCAAGGCGGGCGGCAAGGACAACGGCAAGCCCGGCTATCGCAAGGATTACTGGCCCGGCTACTATGCCGCGTTCGTCCACGACCTGGACGGCCACAACGTCGAAGCCGTATTCTACGACTATTCCCAGGTGAAGTAGCTAGCGCTTCCCCATCCGCTTTTCGTTCACGTCGTGCAGCGCGATGATGAAAAGCGATTCACTCCACCCCAAGGGCGTGTTGTCGTTGTATTTCGTCGAGTTCGAGAAGTAGAGTTCCGGAAGGCCGCGTTTCGTTGAGGTCGCCTTCGCTTGCTCCAGGTATTCCTTGGCCTTTTCTTTGTCGCCGAGTTTCTCGTAAATGATGGAAAGCCAGCTTAGGCCGAACGTCCACTCGGCCTCTTCCGACCAGCCGTCCTCGTTCTTGTTGTAGTAACGGTCGCCTTTGTAGCGGATAACGCCGCGCTCGCGCAGCAAATGATATTCGACATGCTCGAGTATCATCTTTGTTTGCGCCGCATCGGTCACGTGATATGGCCAAATGAGCGATAGGAGTGCGAGGTCGACGAATTTTCCCTTCGACTCGCGAGGCAAGATGGCTGCAAGCGCGACCTTGCCGCGTTCGATGAGTTCTTCCGGCACCTCGACGCCTTCGACGTTCCGTATGGAAATGAGCCCCGCGAGGCACGCACCGACGGATGAAGCGTGCACCTCCTCGTTCTCTTCCCACATGCCGGAGTCGGGGTCCTGCCAGTATTCGAGCGTCGAGAGATACCAGACGAGCTTTTGGAGTACGCGGCGATCGTCGTCGTTCTGGACTATCAGTCCTTTTTGTTTCTTCTCAAGTTCGCCGATCTCAAAGAGGACGCAGCCGATGGAGTCGTTCTGCTTGTTCCCCCATTCTTCCCAATACTCTTCGAATGTTTGCGGGTTGTAGCGCGGATGGATGTATTGGTGGGTATGTTCGGGCTTTTTCGATATCGCATAATCTATTTTATATTCGTGTTTCTTGAATATTTCGAGAACGGCGCGATACGTTTTCTGTACGGTCTCGTAGTCGCCTACGACCTCAAATGCGAGGCATTCGTAGAAATTATCGCGCAGCCACGCTTTGTCGTAGCCCTCTCCCTCGCCCTTTTTCGATGCGGCGAAAAGGCCGGATTCGTACTGTAAATTTTCCAATATCTCTAGATGCTGCGCGAGCAGTTTTTCATATATCGGGGCTGCCATGACCGATATTGTAGCAGCTACTGGAACGGTGCGGCGCTTTGCCGATCTTGTTCGAACGTTCGTTGCAGAGAGGCAACGACGTCGGGGTCGGAAAGGATGAGTCCCAATTCCCGGTTCTGATCGAGCGAGGTGGAAGAGAAATTTTCCGAGCCGACGAACGCTTGTGCGCCGTCGGCGATAACGACCTTCGCATGGATGTAGAGCGGCGCCGTCGCTTTGTAGGTGCGGATATGCGCGCCGGCGTCCGACAGAGCTTGGAACGCAGGCTTCCAGTTGCTCGAATACGTCATGACGATCTCGACATCAACGCCGCGGGCCGCCGCACTCTCGAGTGCGGCAACTACGCCCGCATCCGCCATTTCCTCGTTGTAGATCTGAAGCGACGTCCGTGCATCGTTGATGAGCGCAAGGAGTTGCTCACGCGAATGCGGACTCCACACGAGGTCATCGCCGCTGTGCGCCGAGATAGCGTTCCCGTCCCAATCGGAATCGAAAGCTTCTTTTATCGCTGCGACGTCATTTAGATCAGTGTCTACGACGCCAAAATCTCTGTCCGACTTGTAGTACTTCGGCGTGAGGTTGAATGTCATGATGAGCGCTTCATTGTCGTCGACCACGAGCGTCTTTTGGTGCGTGAGGGCGAAATACTCCGGCGACCAGTGAACGGAGACGCCACTCGAACGCAGGTAATCGAATGCCTGTTCGTTGATGCTCGAACCTTCGCCGAAATATCCGTTGTCGAGAATGACGCGTACGGCTATTCCCTCTTTCGCGCGCCGCGCCAGGAGCTGTTCAATATTTTTATCCTCGAATTCGTACATCACAAGGTCGATGGAACTTGATGCGCTTTTTATCATCTCTTGAAGCGGCGCAGTTCCCGCCTGCGGCTCGATGATGAGCGAAAGAGAGCCCGGCGGCGCACCGGCGCCTTGTGAAGATGCGGGCTTCTCCTCTTGCGGCAATGCGCCTTGCTGCGCCGCATACAATGCCGCACCGGAAACGAAAAACAACGCGACAGCGAGTGCGCCGAACAACGCCGATCTCCTCCTCGACCCCATGTGGAGACGTATTGTACTACGAGCGATATCTTCGCCCGATGAACGCTATCAAGAACACGGCGGCGAACACGGTGAGAGCCATCCAGGGAATGGTGACGAAGTTGAAGTAGAAGACGCTGCGCACCGCACAATCGTTCGTCGCGTCGCACGGAATGAGCGAGCCTTGCGGCAACACCTGCAAGAGGTGCTGGTACAAAGCGACTAAGGCACCCAGGAACGAGAGCGCGAGCACGTAATCGGCGATGTCGGATAGTTTCGCGTTCTTGATGAACGCGATGAGCGAGATGATGGCGATCGGATACATGAAGATCCGCTGCCACCAGCACAGAACGCAGGGCGGGAGGGCGCCCGCATATTGCATGAAAAGCGTCCCCGCGATCGAAAGGGCCGAGAGAATGAATATCGCAAGAAGGCCGTAGCTGCGCCCGCCGCGGACGATCTGCGCGCGTGAAGGTCGGTGGAAAAGCGCGAACACCTTTACGACGATGGCCGCATCAAGCAGGACGGTGCCGAGCGCCATCAGGTAGATAAGCGTCGAAGCGAACGCAGACATGTTATTTGGTCGAGGTTGCGGCGCTCGACGACGCGAGCGCCTGGTCGATGACCTGTTCGAATTGCTGCAGGCCTGTCGGATTCTGGATCTGGGCAAGGTCCACGAAGAAGGTCGGCGTGTGGTCTATTTTTGCAGTGTCGCCGGAATCGATGTCGCGCTGCACGCGCGCGATGACGGCGGAAGAGGTTATGTCGGCGTTGAATTTCGTCACGTCGAGCCCGAGCGATTGCGCGTATCCGTCGAAGAACTGCGAAACGACGCTGTTATTCGAGGCGTTGACCCAGTTGTTCTGGTTCTTGTAGAGAAGGTCGTGCATTTCCCAATATTTGCCCTGCAAGCCGGCGGCCTCTGCGGCCTGCGCCGCGATCTTCGCGTTGGGGTGGATCTGGTAGAGCGGGAAGTTGCGGAAGACGAACTCGACGCGGTTGCCGTAGTCGGCCTCGACCTGCTCGACGATGGGCTCCCACTCACCGCACGCCGGACACTCAAAATCGCCGTACTCGATGACGGAAACCTTCGAGTTCGTGTCGCCTTTCACGTGATCGGTCGAGTCTATCGCGGGCACCGTGGTCGCGACGAACGTCGTGCCCGGCTGCGCGCCCTGCGAGGCCACCGCCGCGATAACGACGACCGCGACGACAACAACGATGAATCCGCCGACGAGCCACATTTGAGTGCTTCGTTCCATATAAGTCGGATAATAGTAGTTCAGAAAGTGGGAAATGACAACCGACACGTCCGGGCTGGTCTTTGGGACAATCCGAAGGCCCATAGCCGTGGATATCTTATACTGCTCCTATGTGGCAGCTGTATGTGCTTGGCTCTTTGATCGCTTCGGCGGGAGAGAGTGTCGTGGATAAATTCGCCATCGCGAGCAATCGAAAGATCGATTCGATGGTGGCGACCTTCTGGCGCCTCGTTTTTTTCTCCTTGTTCACGGCCCTGATCGGACTCCTCGGCTTCTGGGGCGGCATACAGTTGCTTTTTGCGCCCGTGGTCTTTCTTGTCGCGGTCGCGGGCGTCATCAATTCACTTTTTTATACCTACCTTCTGCGGCACATCGAGGTCCTCGGCATCGGCGCCATGTCGTACTTGGCCCCGTTCCTCTTCTTGGTCATCGACACGAACGTGCTGCACACGTCGTTCTCCGGGCAGGAGGTATTCGGCATCGTTTTGATGGTTCTCGGCGGGTTCGCATTTGCGATAGACAACAAGACACACCATTTCAATAAAGCCTGGTCGCCCGTCGTGTGGGTCATGTTCCTCTACAGCGCGCTCTATGTCGGCATCGAGGGGTATGCTTTCAAGTATGCGCACGCCGCCTATGGCATCGGCTCTATCGGTTTCTGCGCGAGCTACGGGCTCGCGATGACGGCCATGCTGCTCGTCATCGTTCTCCTGCAGGGAAAATCATCCCAGTTGTGGGGACGCGCCGCGCGCAGCTACCTCCCGCGCATCGCAATAAGCAAAGCATTCGATGCCGGCAGCACCATTTTGTGGACCCAGGCGTTGGTTTTCGCGGCAGTTTCTCAGGTGAGCGCGATGCAATCGCTCGAGCCGCTGGTGCTATTCGTCGCGACCTATCTCGCGCAGGACGTGCTGCGCCTGCGTGTTGAGGAAAAATTCGCGCGCGGGAGATTACAGTGGAAAGCGGCCGCCATCGCGCTTCTGGTGTTCGGCGGGATATTGATGAGCTGACCTAGAGCACGAGGTGGATGAACCACGAGAGCACCGAGAGAACGACGACACCCAAGAGGGCGCTGAAGAAACCGGCGACCGCGAATCCCGGTACGATGAGCGTCATGGCCCAAAACAAGAGCGCGTTCAGTATCAGCGCGGAGAGCCCGAACGTGAGGATGGTGATGGGGAGCGTGAGGAATGAAAGGACGGGACGGATGAGGAGCGTGATGACCGACCACACGAGTGCGGCCAAAAGCACGTTGACCCACCCGCCGGAGATGGTCACGCCCGGTACGATGTAGACCGTGAGAAGTATCGCAGCGACGGTGCCGAGGTAGCGCAGGACCGTATGCATGGACTGGAGTATACGCCGCTGGAAGTATACGGCAAGCGCCGCCACGTCAGCCGCGGCGGCGCCCCTCCTTATTTATTCCCACTTATCGTCCTCTTCCTGGGTGCCGAGTGCGAGGTCGTCTTCTTCGTCATCCTCGTCTTCTTCCTCGAGTTCGTCTTCGCTCGGCTCCTCGGGCTTCTCTTCGTCGTCTTCCGAACGGCGCTTTTTCTTTTTATCGTCGTATGCCATGTACTATTTGGTGTGACAAATAATTCATCGACACGATTATAGTATCGACGCTATACCGGGACGCAAGAGAAAAATCGCGCGACTGTGGATAGTACATCGGGTATCATGCCGTTATGCATCCCGACGACTCGCTTTCGAGGCACTTCCGCCTCACACCTATACAGGAGCGCGCGCTCAGGAAGCTCGGCATAGGGACGATAGCCGAGCTTCTGTACCATCTCCCCTCGCGCTACGACCAGAGTGGCAATGAGGAATCCATAGCGGGCCTCGCGCCCGGACAGGAAGCAACGATCTACGGCACCATCAAAAAACTCGAGACGCGGCGCTCGTGGAAGCGCAAGATCCCCATCGGTGAGGCGGTCATCGAGGATGGGAGCGGCAAGATCAAGGTGATGTGGTTCCACCAGCCGTACCTCGCAAAAAAATTCACAGAAGGCGCCTTCGTGAAAGCAGTCGGACAGATCGGCGGCAAGGACCGGAAACTTTACCTGGCGAATCCGCACGTCGAACTCGCCGACCGGACGGAAGCCGGCATGTTCGCCAAGGCGGGAGCGAAGGGCAAGAACAAAACGGAATTCTTCGCGGTGTATCCGGAAAGTCGCGGGGTGACCTCATTGTGGTTCCGGCACGCCATCGCGCGCATTCTCACGTCGGGAGTTTTGGATTCGATGGAAGACCCTATCCCGCGCGAGGTGCTTGAGCGCTATCACCTGCCGGAGCTCGGTGCCGCACTGCGGTACGTTCACACGCCGGACACCTTGCCGCACGCGGAAGCGGCTCGAAAACGATTCTCTTTCGAAGAAATATTCGCGATACAGATCTCTCGCGCGCTCGATCGCGCGCAAAACGATGCACAACCGTCGTTCCCCGTACGAGGAGCGCTGCAAGCTGCAACAACCTTCTTGAGTTCGGTTCCCTTCCCACCCACCTCGGCGCAAACGCGCGCTATACAGGATATCTGCGCTGATTTCGACGGCGGGCATCCGATGGCGCGGCTTCTCGAGGGCGACGTCGGTTCGGGCAAAACGCTCGTCGCCGCGGCGACGAGCTACGCGGTCGTGACGTCGCGTCCGCCAGGCCGAGAAAGCGGTACGCTGCAGGTCGCCTATATGGCGCCGACGGAAATACTTGCGCAGCAGCATTTCGAATCGTTCATCGAATATTTCAAAGACCTGCCTATCCAGATCGGGCTCATCACGGGTTCCGGCTGCAAAAAATTCCCGTCAAAATCCTCCCCCGGAAAAGCGACCGATATTTCACGCGCGCAGCTTTTAAAGTGGGTCGGCAACGGCGAGATAGCGATACTGCTCGGCACGCATGCGCTCATCCAAAGATCCGTGAAATTCCAGCACCTCGCCTACGCCATCGTCGACGAGCAACACCGCTTCGGGACACGGCAGCGGCGCGCACTTGCGCACAAAGGCGACGCCGCGCCGCACTTTCTATCGATGACGGCGACACCGATCCCCCGCACGCTCGCACTCACGATATACGGCGACCTGGACATTTCGGTGCTCGACGAACTGCCGCCCGGTCGCGCAAAGATACGGACGATGATCGTGCAGCCGAAAGGACGCGAAAGCGCCTACGAGGCCGTGCGAGCGCAACTGCAGCAAGGGCGGCAGGCGTATGTCATTTGCCCGCGCATCGAAGAGCCGGACCCGGCGAACCAGAACGCACTGCAGGCGAAGTCGGCCAAGGCGGAAAGCGCGCGGCTCAAGAAAGAGGTGTTCCCGGAGTTCACCGTCGGCCTTTTGCACGGCGCGATGAAGCCTTCGGAAAAAGATGCCGTCATGAGCGACTTTTCCGCCGGAACGATCGACGTACTCGTCGCGACGTCCGTCGTCGAGGTCGGCGTCAATGTGCCGAACGCGACCGCCATCATCATCGAAGGCGCCGAGCGGTTCGGCCTTTCGCAGCTACACCAATTGCGTGGACGGGTCATGCGCTCGTCTCACCCTCCCATCTGCTTTCTCTTCACCGGATCGAAGAGCGACATTTCGCTCAAGCGCTTGCGAACACTGGAAAGGTCCGACGACGGATTCAAGCTCGCAGAAGCCGATCTCGAGAACCGCGGCGCGGGAGATCTCTTCGGCAGAGCGCAGTGGGGCGTTTCCGACCTCGGTATGGAAGCGCTGAAAAACCCGCGCCTCATCGCAGCGGCACGGCAGGAAGCGCAGGCGCTCATCGAGCGCGACCCGGCACTTTCGCAGCACCAAGCGCTCGCCGAGCGCATCGAGGAAACTGCGAGCGAGTTGCACGCGGAATAAGGTCAGATGGTGCACTGATACGAAACGATGCAGCCGTTCGCGTTGGTCTGGAACGGCGTCACCGCTCCTGAACACACCGGCTTGTTGACGAGCGGACAGGATGTTCCGGACGATGATGATGTCGCAGCGCTGGGCGTGGGCAGCGATATCGAGCATTGGTAGTACATCGTGCAACCCGCCGAGTCGAGCACGCGTTTCCAACCCGTCGAACAATTCGTTTGCGGCGGCGATGCGGGAAGACACTGTGTTTTCGAAGGGTTTTGCACGGAAGACTGGCCTGCGCCGGCGCACGAAGTTTGTATCGCCGCGCGCGTCTTTGGCCCGACGACGCCCAGGCCGACCGCCGTTGGGTCGCCCCCGGCGACCACGCCATGTTGCTGTTGCCACTGCGAAACGGCCGCCTGCGTCAACGTGCCAAAGTAGCCGGTCGCGGAAGCCTGCAGGTCGCCTTGTGCGATGAGGAACGATTGGAGCGAGGCAACGTCCGCGCCGCTTGCTCCGAGCGAAAGCGAACGAGTAAGAAGCGGGCATGCGGCCGGAACGTACGAGCCTCCGGTCGAAGCTGCCGAGGTCGCCGCAGACGTGCTGCCGGTGAGGGTGGCTATTTGCTGTTGGAGCGCCGTTATCTGCGCAAGGAGCGCGGAAACGGAGGCGTTGGTGCTTTGCGCGGACGCCACGAGCGGGACGACTAGCACGACGAACGAGACCGTGATCACGCGAAATGTTCGCATATCAATTCGTGATGGAAACACCGACGCTGTTCGTCTGGGAGGCCCGTTGCAGCGTGATGGTGTAGGAACCTGCCTGCGCATACGTATGAGTTTGCGTGTACGTTTGGGTCTGGCCGGAGAACGTCGAGCAGCCGGTCGGGTTGATGGCGGTGCCGTCGCCCCATTGTATTGAGACCTGGCAGCCGTTCGTGTCATAGCCGTATTGGAGCGAGACCGCAAGCGGGTTGCCACCAACATTCGGCGTCACGGTCGGCGGCTGATACGTGGTCGAATTCGAGCCGGAAGAGCCCGACGAACCTGAACCGACGATGATGGGCTGCGACGCGACGCTGGTAGGCGTTACCGTCCCGTTGGAATTGCGCACGAATATCTCAAGTTGCGCGGTATAACTGCCGTTGCTCGAATAGGTGTGTGCGACCCCCTGCAGACCACCGTTGCAGCTCGATTGCGACACGCCGGTGCTGCCGAGGTCGGTGCCGTCGCCGAAGACGACGTCGTATGCGAGCCCGGAAGCGCATGAGACGTAGAACGTCGCGTTGAGCGGCGCGGGACCGGAAGAGATGAGCGCGGTGATGGAACCGGTCGGCTGCGAGGAATTCGTCGTGCCCGTCGAATATCCTCCGGGGCCGGAGACCGTCACTACGGCGGTCGACTGGTGCGAGCCCGCAGAAAGCGTAACGGTGTACGAACCACCGTACTGGTACGTGTGCTGGAAGGTCTGGTTTTGCTGCGTACAGTTCCCGGGCGCTGTCGGGATGAGCTGCGGCGCGGTGCCGTCGCCGAAATTGAGCGTGTACGTCGCGCCGCCGCACGCGTTCGCCGTGTTCACGGTGGCGACGATGTTGGTCGAGAGCGGCGCAGCTCCGGAGACCGGGGAAACCTGGATGAATCCGCTCACCGTGTTGGAGCCGGAAGTCCCCGTACTCGGGCCGACGCCGTTGTAGGTGCCGCCACCGCACACGATCGCCATTGCAGCTGCGGTCCGCGGGCCGACTTGTCCGTAGCCGGTCGTGGACGGACTGCCGGAGGAAACGATGTGATACGTCACCTGCCAACGCTGGACGGCAGCTTGCGTGAGGGCACCGTAGTAGCCGGTGATCTGCCCTTCGGGATATATCGAGGGATTCGCCGCGAGGAACGCCTGCAAGCTGGATACATCGCTTCCGGAAGAGCCGAGGCCGAGTACGCGCCCTATTTGCGGGCACGCGCCGGACGATGTCGGCGCGACGACGCCTGAGCCAGATTGCCCTTGGATGGCGTTTATCTCCGCTATCAGCGCCTGGACCTCCGCTGCGAGCGATGCGGCCGTGACGCCCGACTGCGTCGGTGTGGTCACGTACGTCGGCTGCGGCACGATGGACGTCCCGCTGACGATGACGGTTCCCGAGATCGCGGAACCGGTTGCGTTGTCGTAGTAGTTGTAGGTGCCGCCGGTGTTGAAGGTCGCCGCGAACTGTCCGCCGGGCGCGATCGCACCGCTTTGGAATGAGCCATTGTTGGCGATGACCACCTGTTGGCTCGAACTCACGTTGTTCCACACCACCGTGTCGCCCGCGTTCACGACGACCGTCGATGGGTTGATGTAGCCCGCGCCGAGCGAGACGGTGGTCTGTGCCGCGAGCGCGAATGCCGGCAATAGGAGCGCCAGCGAAAAACCGACGAGGGACGATTGGGTTCTCATGGTCGTATTGTGGCACGACCCCCAGGAGGCGCAACGCGCCTATGCACACTCACGAAGCGAGCTCTTTGAGGGCATCGAGTGCATACCATCGCACATCCTCGGGGATACTGAGTTCGTTCTTCTCAACCTCTTCTTTCGTCAACCAACGGCATTCGTCGGAAGGGTCCTCTGGGATGATCACGTCTGTTTCCGAACGAGCAAAGTACACGGAATCGACATGTTCGTGTCCATTATTATCCGCAATATGCCTGTTTAAGTATTTCGGCGGAAGAAGTTGTCGGTATCGTTTCGTACCAACGATCGGTGGTATTGGGTTGCCGACCAATATCAAATCGAGGCCGACCTCCTCTTTCACCTCCCTTAGTGCGGCTTGCGTCGGATCTTCGTCGAGTTCGACATGCCCGCCGGGTGCGAGCCACAAACCATACTTTTCGTGCTTGCGCAGGAGAACTTTATGGCGATATACGACGAAAACAGTTACGGTAAAATCTATCTTCTCGTGGATGTGTGCCATATCAGAAGAACCAGTAGTTGAGTATCCCGTAAATAAAGATAATGGTCACAACGGTCGTTGTGACCGCGATCCCCCACTGTCCTTCCTTCCACGACCGGTATGAAGCGTACGCCCAGAAAATTTCAGAGACCAATCCGACGATGACACCGTATTGCGGAAGCTTCGATGCGGTCAAGAAAAATCCAAGCACCGTAAGGCTCGGTAAACATACCTGCACTATCGTGTTCCATATCTTTTCTCCACGCGATTCCATTTCGGCATGGTACCACGGTCTTTTTGTCCGCCCGCTTGGACTCGAACCAAGAACCCCCGAGGATACTTCGTGTGATTGGTTCGCTCGGGTCA
Organism: Minisyncoccota bacterium; assembly: GCA_035500505.1. Classification (GTDB taxonomy): domain Bacteria; phylum Patescibacteriota; class Minisyncoccia; order Phycocordibacterales; family UBA2100; genus UBA10103. The sequence goes on along the minus strand of DATJXE010000003.1, from coordinate 275,771 downwards.
AGTGAAAATGTCTGTCCGTCTGCCTGGACTCGAACCAGGAACCCCCGAGGTATAAGCTCGGTGCTCTAACCAATTGAGCTACAGACGGTAGCGAGGAACAAAATGAGAATACCATATTCTCATTTTTTCCGAGCGCCCCGTATGAAAGCTGTGCTTACAGACGGACACACATTTTCAATGACCACTCGCTGCCAATCATAAGCTCGGTGCTCCCTGCCTGCCGGCAGGCAGGTAACCAATTGAGCTACGGGCGGCTAGGTGCTAGCGTATCACTTTTGCCACTGCCTTCGCCACCCTCTTATCGAACATGTCCGGAACGATCTTGTTTGCCGTCGGTTTTTTGACGAGTCCGGCGATTGCCTTCGCCGCCGCGAGCTTGTGCGCTTCGGTAATGCGACGAACGTGATGGTCGAGGGCGCCGCGGAAAATTCCGGGAAAAACGAGTGAGTTGTTTATCTGATTCGGGAAATCCGAGCGGCCCGTGCCGACTACAACCGCGCCGCCCTTCCTTGCTTCGTCCGGCATAATTTCAGGAGTGGGATTGGCGAGCGCGAACACTATGGCTTTTTTGTTCATCAAGCGAATATCTGCCGCTCGGGCAAGTCCGGGACCAGAAACGCCGATGAGGACGTCGGCGCCCGGAAGTGCGTGGTGTAAATATCCCTGTAACTTGTGCGGGTTCGTGCGCTCGGCCAATTCAAGCTTGTGTTTCACTAGGTCTGCGCGGTGCACACCGATGATGCCCTTGCTGTCGAGTACCACGAGATGCCTCGCGCCTGCGGCATACAGGAGGTTTGCCACGGCGGAACCGGCCGCGCCCGCGCCGCTTATCACTATGTTCGCGCTTTCCAGCGATTTGCCGACGACCTTGAGCGCGTTCATGAGCGCGGCCAAAACGACGATCGCCGTGCCGTGCTGATCGTCGTGCATGACGGGGATGTCGAGTGCTTCGATGAGGCGACGTTCTATTCCGAAACATTTCGGCGCGGCGATGTCTTCCAGATTTATCCCGCCGAATGCCGGCGCGACGGCGATAACGGTCTCCACTATTTTGTCCGGGTCCTGCGTGTCAAGCACGATGGGCACCGCATCAACGCCCGCGAACGATTTGAGTATCGCGCACTTCCCTTCCATGACGGGCAGCGCTCCGAGAGCGCCGATGTTGCCGAGGCCGAGCACCGCCGAACCGTCCGAAACGACGGCGATGGTGCGGCCTTTCATCGTATACTCTCGCGCGAGTTCTGGATGTGCGGCAACGAGCGAGGAAACGGCCGCAACGCCCGGCGTGTAGATGAGCGCGAGATCTTTTCTGTTGCGCACCGGCGCCGCCGGCTCGATGCGCACTTTTCCGCCGAGTTTTTTGTGGAGCGCGAGCGCTTTTTTGTCGTTACTCGCCATCGCGGCAGTATAGCAAAACGTGTTTTCGGACTACACGATGGCGCCGTTCTCGTATTTCACCGCGCCGCCGACTATCGTATACACGGCTTTGCCGGTGAGTTTTTTGCCGATGAACGCGGAGCTCTTGCCTTTCGAGAAGAATTTCTTTTCGTCGACCGTCCATGTCTTGTCCGTGTCGAATATCGCGATGTCGGCGTCGGCCCCTACAGAGAGATGGCCCTTGTCGAGCCCCACGATGCGCGCGGGTGCGCTCGTCATTTTTTCTATGCCCTTCGCGAGCGAGAGGTGTTTTGGCTTCACGAGGTAGGTGTACATGACCGCGAAGCTCGTCTCGAGCCCGACGCTGCCGAACGCGGCATCCTGGAAGGCTTTGAGCTTTTCCGGCTCGATGTGCGGCGCGTGATCGGTCGTGAACGCGTCTATTGTGCCGTCCTTGATACCCGTTATTACCGCGTCGAGGTGCTCCTGCGAACGAAGTGGCGGATACATTTTTGCGTTGGTGTTGTAGCCCATGCATTCTTCATCGGTAAGCGCGAAGTGCTGGACGGACACTTCGGCAGTGATGTTCTTGGCGCCGCGCGCTTTTGCCTCGCGTATCGCGCGAATGGCGCCTGCGGTTGAGTTGTGCATGAGATGTAGTCGCGCACCGGTCTTCTCCGCAAGCAAAATATTCTTGTACACGGCCATGTCCTCGGAGAGCGCGGGGCTGCCGGGGAGCCCGAGTTGGGTCGAGACCCAACCCTCGTGCATAACGCCGTCTTCGGTCAGGTCCTTCGTTTCGCAGTGGCTCATGAGGAGTATGCCACACGTTTTCGCGTATTCCATCGCGCGCTTCAGCACGCCTTCTTTCTGCACGTCGTGCCCGTCGTCGGTCACCGCGAGCGCGCCGGCATTCTTCAATTCGTTTATCTCCGCGAGCATCACTCCCTCTTGGGCTTTCGTGATCGCTCCCGTCGGGTAAATGGTGATGAGGTCGAGCTCGCGTGAGCGCTTCAGAATGAATTCGATGACGGTCTGGTTGTCGGCGACCGGGGTCGAATTGGGCATCGCAAGCGCCGCGGTGATGCCCCCGGCAAGCGCCGCTTTTGAACCGGTTTCCAGTGTTTCTTTGTCTTCTCTGCCCGGCTCTCGGAAATGCACGTGGAGGTCGATGAGACCGGGCGTCACGACGAGGCCCTTGGCGTCTATCTCCCTATCGGCCTTCTCTTTCAATTTTTTTCCAATTGCCGCGATCTTGCCGTCGCGCACAAAGACGTCGTTCTGCCCGTCGATACCGTTCTTCGGGTCTATCACGTGTCCGCCGCGGATGAGAAGCGTGCTCATATTATTTGCGCGTGAAGGTCTTTTGCTTCCCGTCCAAACGGTCGGCGAGGAGCCACAAAAGCGCCTTGCGCACCGCCATGCCGTTCTCGACCTGTCGCAGGATGTACGATTGCTCGTCCACGGCGGCTAGCGCCGAGTGCACGTCTATATCGCGGATGACGGGACCGGGGTGCATGAGGATGGCGTCTTTTTTGGCGAGGTCGAGGCGTTTGCGCGAGATGCCGAACATCTTCGAATATTCACGCAAGGTCGGGATGAAGCCGTTGGCGCCGCGTTCGCTTTGCACCCGAAGGGCGTAGACGACGTCGGCTCCCTTGAGCGCCTCTTCGACATTGCCGTACCACTTCACGCCGAATTTCTCCACGTGCTCGGGAATGAGCGTGAGCGGCGCGGCGATGCGTACCGTGGCGCCGAGTTTGCGCGAAAGCCGCACGAGCGAGCCGAACACGCGCGAGTGCATGATGTCGCCGACGATGAGGATCGTGCGGCCTTTGAGGTCCCTTGTGCCGAAGTGGTCGAGCATCGTAAGACCGTCGAGAAGCGCCTGCGTCGGATGTTCGTGCCAGCCGTCGCCCGCGTTGATGATGGAAGCCTGCGTATGCCGCGCCATCACCTCGGGGACGCCACTCTCTTTGGAGCGGATGACGATGGTCCTCACGTTGTAGGCGTCTATCGTCTGAATGGTGTCGAGATAGCTCTCGCCTTTTTCGACGGAGCTGTTCGAGCTTACCCCCGCGGTGTCCATCGAAAGTTGCTTCGCGGCGAGATCGAAGCTCGAGCTCGTGCGCGTCGAAGGCTCGAAGAACGCGTTCACTTGCGAGTACCCCTTGTTGAACGAGAACTTATAGGTCTTGTAGTCGCGAAAGCGGCGTGCGACGTCATACAAAAGGACCAGGTCTTCTTTGGAAACCTGATCTATCGAAAGGAGATCGAAAAAAGAGAGGTCACGGCCTTTGCGGATGGAATTGAGGTCCTTTTCCGCCGCCGAGGGAGATTTCTTGCTCAATACTACGGCCATCAAAAGCAGACTGTAGCACGCTCTTTTCCGAAGTACAAATTTTGTCCGTAGGCGATTTTTGCCCGCAAAATTGACCAGAAAAGAAAGGGCGGTAAAGTTCCGACAGGCGGGTCATTCCGACTTGCGAACGTGGAGGGTGCGCATGCGCGACTATCTCGCTAGAGCCGGGCGCATCGTGCTGTCCGTGCCGTTTTTTCTGAGATGGCCTTTTGTTGTTTGGAATTGGGCCGCACGCGCACACCATGTGCCCGCGGAACTCCGGCAACAACTGTTCTCATGGTGCTATGCTGGTTTCGGAATATTGGCCATGTGCGCGATTGCAATGGCATTCGAACCGGACGTCATGGTTTTTCTCAACTTTTTGGGTCCCTATATCGGGGCCGGCATTCCAGCAGTGCTGACGGGTCTCAAACTTTCTCGGGAGCATCGACATCTGCGCCGGGCTGACCCGTTCAAATGTGAGGCGGTCGAACCGCAATGACACTCGCGAGCCGGAGGTTCGCGAGTGTTCCGTTTACACGAGCGGCGGCTCGATGACCTCTTTTTTCTTCGGCGTGATCCCGTGCGCTATCAGGATGTCCTCGAACTCTTCGCGCTCGATGGTTTCCACCTCCACGAGCCTCTGTGCGATCGCATCCAGTGTCTTGCGGTGCTTCTTCAGAACACCCTCCGCTTTCTTCTGCGCGCCTTCGATTATCTTTCTCACTTCAGCGTCTATCTGCGCGGCAACTTCCTGCGACGCTTCCTCTTCGACGCCCTCGCCGAAAAGCGCTTGCCGCGCGCTTGCCGCAAAAGCGACGGGTCCCATTTTGTCCGACATGCCGAAGCGCGCGACCATGTTGCGCGCGAGCGCGGTCAGTACCTGCAAGTCGTTCGAGGCTCCCGTCGTGATGTCACCGAAGACGGTCTTCTCCGCAAGGAAACCGCCCAGGCTCACCGCGATGTCATCGAGGAATTCCTTGCGCGATTGCATACGGCGCTCGTCGAGCGGGAGTTTCAGCGTGTATCCGGCGGCGCGGCCGCGCGAGATGATGGAGATCTTGTGCACGGGATCGGCGTGCGGCAAGACCGATGCGACGAGCGCGTGCCCGGCTTCGTGGTATGCAGTTATCTCCTTTTCCTTCGTGTTCAACACGTGCGAGCGGCGCTCCGGCCCGAGCATGACTTTTTCTATCGAACGAATGAGGTCGTACTGCGTTATTTCTTTGCGGTTTTCCCGCGCGGCAAGAATGGCTGCTTCATTCATCAAATTGGCAAGGTCAGCGCCACTGAACCCGGGCGTCCTTTCCGCGATGACCGTGAGCTTCACGTCGGCGCCCAAAGGCTTTTTGCGCGCATGCGTCATGAGAATGTCCTCGCGGTCTTTTCTATCGGGCAGGTCGATGACGACGCGGCGGTCAAAACGGCCAGGGCGCAAGAGCGCCGGGTCAAGGACGTCTGGACGGTTGGTCGCCGCCATGACGATGACTTTTTCGGCCGGCTCGAAGCCGTCCATCTCAACGAGGATCTGGTTCAGTGTTTGCTCGCGCTCATCGTTGCCGCCGCCAACTCCGGAGCCACGCACGCGCCCGACCGCGTCTATCTCGTCCACGAAAATGATCGCCGGTGCCGCCTTTTTTGCCGTCAGGAACAGATCGCGCACGCGGGAGGCGCCGACACCGACGAACATCTCGACGAATTCCGAACCGGATATCGTGAAAAACGGCACGCCCGCTTCGCCCGCGACCGCGCGCGCAAGCAGCGTCTTGCCGGTGCCCGGCGCACCCATGAGAAGCACGCCCTTGGGGATGCGTGCGCCTATCTGGATGAATTTTTTGGGATTTTTCAAGAAGTCGACTATCTCAAGGAGTTCCGTTTTTGCTTCTTTCGCGCCTGCGACGTCGGCGAACGTGACGCGCTGCGCGGAGTCTTCCGGTGATATCATCCGCGCGAGCGAACGGCCGAACGTGAACGCTTGCATGCCGCCTCCGCCGCGCAACTGACGCGTGATGTACCAGACGAGCCCGAGGATCATGAGCGTCGGAATGACGATGGGGAGCAGCTCCAGCGTCCAGAATTCCAGCCCGGACTGATCCTGGATCGTTACCTGGACCGCGGCTATTTTTTCAGGCGAGAGCCCGTAGTTGACGAGTGTCTGCGTGAGCGAGTCTTCGGTTTCTTTGTGCGATTGCTTCTTCGTCCCGTCGGTGTACGTCGCGGTCACCGTGTCCCCTTCGACCGTGATGGAGGATATTTTGCCGGCGTTGATGTCGTCGGCTATCTGTGAGATGGCGACCGTTTCACTCTTCTGCGAGACGTAGTCGCGCACCGCCGAGTATCCCGCCGAGAGAATGAGGAACACAACCGCTGCGATCGCGAGCTGCACCCAGATCGAAGGACCTTGGGGTGGAGCGCTTTGCGGGCGCTTTTTGTTCTTGTTGTCGTCGGAGTTCGGCATATGAAAGCGTCATTATACATATTTGACGCGCGGTGGAAAGAATTGTTGCGCGCGGTACACTGCTCGAATGACCGTCGTCGAAAACAAGCGAGTCGGGTTTGATTACACGATCCTCGAAGAGCTCGAGGCGGGTTTGGAATTGCATGGATTCGAAGTGAAATCGCTACGCGCGGGGAACGGTTCCCTGAAAGGCGCCCGCGTGGTCGCACGCGGCGGCGAAGCGTATTTGGTGGGGGCGAGCATCCCCGCGTGGCAGGTGGCGAATGCGCCGAAGGGATATGACCCGGAGCGGACGCGGCGGCTCCTCCTTTCTCGGAGCGAGATCGCTCATATCTCGAGCGCAGAAGGCCAAAAGGGGTTGACAATCGTGCCTTTAAAGGTATACAATAAAGGCACTCGATTGAAGCTCCTCCTAGCGATCGCGCGCGGAAAGAAAAAGGAAGACAAGCGTCAGAACATTCGGGGGCGCGAGGAGAAGCGTCGGATCGAACGCACGTTGAAAAAATAATATTGCCTGCCTACGCAGGCAGGCCAGTCAATCGCCACCTCTGAGTCACTTTGTGATTCGGAGGTGGGGGGTGACTGGCTTCGACAGGAAAATCGGCGCTTGTGCGCGCGATGCGAGAGTGAATGTCTCTCCAAACCCATTCAAAACATCAAGTGCGAACAAAGTAGCATTTGCGCCGGTTCCGGCCTTTGCCTAACCGGCCGTCCGCGAGTCTAGAGCTTGAGTAAGCTCGTTGGGCGTCATTCTTCAAGCACTCGCGAGCGGCGTCCGACGCTCGCGTAAGACAAGGACTCGACGCGTCTCGTTTCTGCTCATCTTTTATGTGGCGCGTTCAAATCTTGAGATGAACTACGCATCGTAGACACGTGCCTGTGCTTTTTTCTGGACGGGAGTTCGATTCTCCCCACCTCCACTCATAATTTCTTCTTTATTTTCCAAGACATTTTAATGTCAGGAGATTTGAACTTGAAACCACGCCTTCCATTGTAAACCAATCTGTGGTTTAGTACGGGCGGCGTTGGTTTCGCCAACAACCGCACCACGGCGGTACCCGTGGGAGTTCCAGACAGGAGACCGACATGAGTCGGAGACACACGGACGTGCTGCTGTTCGGCCAATCAGTCGACCAGTGGATGCAGACCAAGATATGGATGAAGGGTTCGCTCCAGAGCGATCACATGGGCTGGTCCTACATCTCCAACCCCCGCGACACGCTCCACGGCGCCCTCCAATACATCGCCGAGCGTAAGGACTTGCAGATCGTCGCCATCTTCAACGATGCCGGCCACTCGCAGGAGCAGATGATTGCCGACTGCACCAAGCTCGCCGAAGCGATCGCCAAGCACCCAGAGAAACCGTGGGTCGCATTCGCGGTCGAAGACATCGACTACCTCGAGCCGGTCTTCGAGTCGGCCGGCGTTTTCGTCGCCAATAACTTCAGTAGCGGCGTGATCTTCGAGCGTTGGGCGCGGCATGACGTTGAGGTCGGCGAGACCGACAACGGCGTGCCCTACTGTACGTGTCATACGTGCGAGGCAACGCTCAAGAGGCCGGCTCTGATGTTCGACAACGAATGGATCGAGGAGCGTGAGCGTTTCGTGCTCTGGCATCCGTCGATGAACGGCGTCCGGTACAAGTGCACGCCGGTCGCCGACGCAGCGTGAAGCAGGAGGATGCCATGAGCGACCTTGTGTCACCGCCGGCCGCTCTGCAAGAGGAGTACCGGCAATACATCGAGGGGCTACAGCGGCCGTGGTGCGCGGAAAACCGCTCACGCTCGAGAGACGTCTACGAAGTGATGTCAGAACGCGACCGCGCCGAAGTCCACGGCATCATGGCTCACTGGGCCAGATACATCACCCCGTTTGCAGAAGCGTGGTGGAAGGAGCGCGGGTACAGTATCGTCTGGCCCGACGACAATTCCAAGCCGGAGCAATACTGCAAGCTGGAAGCAGCCTAACGGCACCAGCCACTTGAACGGCGCGATCTCACTTGAGGTCGCGCCGTTTTCTCTTCCCCGTTTAACACCCATCATGTGATACCCGAAGCGCTCATTTCCTTGCTGGACTGGCCTAAATTGGCGTTCCGGATCAGCTCGTAGGCCTCGAATACGTAGCTTTCTAGCTGGTTCCAATTCTCCGATACCGTGTCCACCAATTACAATCTGGGTTCGTCCGGCGGCTCGGCGCGGCCGACCATGTGGCTTTCCATCGCGCGGACGGTTTTCATGCTGAAATACAGGCTGATGAGGAAGAGCACGCAGATGAGCTCAAGGACTGCGAAGGAAATATATGCCTGTTGCGTGAACGTCTCTATCGCGAACCACTCGCCGAGGATGACGCCGATGATAGAGACCGCCGCGTCCGCCATCAATATCAACTTCCCGCGTGGATTTGTGAGTCCCGCAAGGATGATGAGCACGAGGACCGTTGGCACGCCGACGGCGAGGCCGAACGGTACGTCGCCCCCGAAGGGCGTCGATATCGCGATCATGAGGGCGAGGATGACGAAGAGTATCCTGACGACATCGCCGTAGTAGTGCCTGAGTGAACCGAACGGGAGTTCTATTCCCCTGGTGTCACGGTAGAACATGAAGAAAGTATAGCAAAGCGGGCGGCAGAATCGAGGGGCGTCCACACGAAACCCAGAAAACCCGTTGATGCGGGGTATACTCAACACATGCAAGGACGGTTGTATGCGAACCTCGGGGTCGCGATGGCCATTCTTTTCGCGGTTGCTATTGTCTCATTTTCCGAGCGGGTCACCGCGCAGACAACCTGCCCTTCCGGAACTGTAGCCATCACGGAGGCAACGCGAGCGGATGCAACAGCAGTGGGGCTCCCGACATCGGTCCAATGCTGGAACCCCAGCGACCCGAACGTCGGGCAAGCGGCCGGAGAAGCAAAGATCTGGCTCGAACAACACGCGACGAAAAGTTCCAACATCTCGTGCCTCAACTCGCAGTTCGCGGGGCAACTCGAGAAGATGATGCAAGCGGTGCCATCGAATCTTGGGCAAGTACTCATCGACAGCGCCTACCGCAATCCGGGCGAACAGCCGGGCCTCGTCGCAAGCGGCGCTTCCAAGGTCGGAGCGTGCGGGTCGTATCACAATTACGGCCTTGCGGCGGACTTCAATGACAGTAGCAAGCCGGTGATCAACTGGATACGCGCCAACGCGTCACAGTTCGGGCTTGCAGTTATAGGAAACCCGACTTCCGGTTGTTTCTCATCCGGTTTTTGCGACCCGGCGCACGTGCAAGAATCCGGGCCTCTACCTCCGGCAAGCCAGTGCGGTATCTGCAGCAGCAACGGCACCGGTGTGTGGCAAGGAACCCCTGTTTCCACGACCGGCATCACGAACGAAGATTTCCTATACACGCCGCCCGCTGGAACCCAAATTCCCGCCGGATACTGTCTTGTGAGTACGAATCCCATCATCTATACGCCGTGCGGCACGACCCAAACCATAACACCGCTCCCGCCCGTCCAGCAGTCCCTGCCGCCGCAAAGCGTCCCGCCGACCACGGTGACACCACCCACCGTAACACCGGCACAGCCGATCTCCGCCTGTACGCCGCAATATTATTGCTCGAATAATACGGTCTACTACCAATCCAACACCTGCTCCACTTCCGTGTTCCAAGCATGCAAGTATGGTTGTCTCGGTACGACCTGCGCTTTCTCATCAGCAACCACTTCTACCAGTAGCATCTCGCCGATCACTATCGTGCAACAGCTCGTTACGCCGAATCCGATAACATCGACAACGTCCTTTTCATTGAACTCCAGCATTTACAATATTCTGCAGGGTATTTTCCCCTCACAAGGCCCGACATCTTCGCAAACGCAAACCGTGCAATATCCGACGTATACGTCGGACACGTTCAGTGCCGGTACCGTCTCGGGCAGCACGTTCGGCTCGCAGTCCTACTCTCCTTTCCAACAACTATTCTCCTCGCTAAAATCGGCTCTACTCGGGCTCCTTTCGTTCTTGGGCACTCGATAGGGTCCATTCCGCCCGGTAGCGGCGTTGGATTTTTCGTGCTACAATCCCGCGACGAATGGGATTCACTAAATACACGACGCAAGCGGACAAAGAGCGCGTCCGCATGAATGAGGGCATACGAGCCAAAGAGGTGCGGCTCCTGGGGCCCGAAGGCGAGAACTTCGGGGTTGTCGCGATAGCCGAGGCGCTCGCGAAAGCGCGTGAACTTGGTCTCGATCTCATCGAGATATCGCCCAACGCTAATCCTCCCGTGTGCAAGATCACTGATTACGGCAAGTTCAAGTACGAGCAGAAGAAAAAAGACAAGGAAGTAAAGCAGCGGGCGAAGGTCACCGAGACGAAAGAGGCGCAGGTGAAGATAGGTACCTCGGCGAACGACATGAACATCAAAGCCTCGAAGATAGCGGCGTGGCTGCGCGAGGGCCACCGGGTCAAGGTCGACCTCTTTTTGTGGGGCCGCTACAAGTACATGGAGTTCGCTTTCCTCAAGGAGCGGCTCGAACGCTTCCTTGCAATCATCCCGGAATCGTATAAAATCGCCGACGAGATCAAGATGAGCCCCAAAGGCCTCTCGGTCGTTCTCGAGAAGGATACCTCGAAGTCGGCCCAGGGCCGATCCCAGCCCAAGGCTGATGGGTCCGGAGCCCGCGCATCTGGCGGAAACCGCCCTCAAAAGGCAGAGGTCGCTTCTCAAGAAGAAAAAACCATATGAAATCCAACAAGTCGTTCATGAAAAGGCTTCGTGTCACCAAACGCGGCAAAATCGTCGCGCGGGCGCCGGGCCAGAACCATTTCAACGCCAAGCGTTCCGGCAGCGAGAAACAGCGGCATAACCGCGCGGGCACGTTCCACGCGGCGCTCGACAACACCGCAAAGAGCCGTTTTCTGAACTAACTTTTTTCTATGGCACGAGTAAAACGTGGGGTCTCAAAAAATAAACGTCGCAAGAACATCCTTGCACAGACCAAAGGCTATCGTTTCGGCCGCAAGAGCAAGGAGCGCGTCGCCAAGGAAGCCATTCGTCACGCAGGCGCCCACGCGTTCCGCCACCGAAGGGCAAAGAAGCGCGAATTCCGCCAGCTCTTCACGCTGCGCATCAACGCCGCGGCGCGCGAGAACGGCCTTTCCTATTCGAAATTGATCAGTGCGCTGAAAAAGGCAGGCGTGGCGCTCGACAGAAAGTCGCTTTCCGCGCTTGCGATGAAGCATCCGGAAGTTCTCAGCCGGGTGCTCCAACACCTCAAGCGCTAAGATGCTACAGTAGGCGGATGGGGGCGCTTTTGCTTGAAGTGGTCCTGCTCGTCGTACAACTCTTGCTTTTGGCCGCGATAGCGGTCTTTTTGGTGCGCATCTTGGTGTGGGTCATCTCCGGACATTTGGATGTGCCGTTCGTACCGACGCCGCCTCGGTATGCGTCGACCGTCGCGCTCGCCCTGGAAGTCTGGCCGGGCGATGTGGTGTATGAATTGGGAAGCGGCGACGGCCGTTTCGTCCTTGCGTGTGCCTCGCTTTCGCCACGTTCGCGATTCGTCGGCATCGAACGCAATCCCCTCCTTCACGCGGCCGCGCTCTTCCGAAGGTATCGCGCCGGCAATCCAGGCAACGTGGAATTCCGTCGGGGGAATTTCTTCAGGACGGATTTTTCGGAGGCGAACAAGGTGTACGCATACCTGCTCGATTCGGTCATGTACCGCCTCCAGCCGAAGTTCGAGCGCGAGTTCAAGGGCCGCGTCGCATCCCGCGCGTTCCCCTTCGCTCGCAAGGAACTTTCGAACGTGATCGCGCTCACGGAAACCGTTGGCGCCCACGGGCAGCATTTGTTGTTCGTATACGATTTTTGAATTGTTTGCCGAAGTGCGGTTTACAAAATCACCTCCGCATTCTTGCCCGTCGCGCTCCAGGTGTCGTGATTATTGTAGACGAGGTCCTTCCCTTTCTGTTTTTGGGCCAGTTCGATGAGACGATCGATGAGCTTTTTAGGGTCGGGATCGAAGACGATATTCTCATTGGGGCGGTGCGCGGCGTCGATGACCTGCCGCAAGAATTCATCGGTGTGCCAATCGCCTTCCAAGATACCGATGGGCCGGCGGTCTTCGAATGCAACCGCGAACTCGTTTAAGGTGCCGATGCGGCCTGGTCCGATAACGACGGCGTCCGACGAGCGCACGAGGAGAAGATCGCGGCCCGAGTACCCAAAACCCGTGTAGACGACGACGTCCATGTAGTCGAGCGGGAGCTTGTACGTCTCGAGGTGTTCGCGTTCGGTGGAAGCCGGAGAAAATCCTATTGAAAATCCGCATTCGTCCTTCGCACCGATCGCGGCGTACATTGGGAATCCGGTCGTCGCGCCGGTATTGATGATAGCTCCCGCTTTCGCGATCTCCCGCCCGAGCTCTTTCGCTTTTTCGAACGCGTCCAGACCCGAATAGGTCGTGTCGGCAGAACCGGAAACAGCGACCTTCACAATGCCGTACCCGTCGGGCAAACGGCAAAAATTCTGTGGGACCGCGCTGTGATTTGGATGGAGTACTCGCTTCGCCATTCGCAGGATTATATCACCAATTTATCGAAATCGAATCTCCCAGGGCCGGGACGAGCGCCTCGACGCCCAAAAAGTCCTTGATGCGCTGCGCGAGAAAGCCGGACGCCCTCGGTTCTCCCATGACAACGAAGGCTTCTTCGAGGGAATCCCCCGCACTTTCCGCAAAAGCGAGCAGCTGATCCTTGTCCGCGTGGCCGGAATAGCCGGTGAGCGATATGACGCGCGCGCGGACCTGGATATTCTTCCCGTCTATCACGACATTGTGCTGTCCGTCCTGGATACGCCTGCCCAGGCTTCCGGGCGCCTGGTAGCCGACCAAGAGAATGACCGAGTTTTTCTCCGAAAGGTAGCGTTTTTCGTGCGCCCGGACCCTTCCGCCGGACGACATCCCCGCACCAGCGATGATGACCTTCGGGTCCGGCATCGCGTGTATCTCGCGAGATTCGGAAACGCGGGGTGTTTCGAGGAGTTCCGGAAAAGAAAAGAGGGGGCGGCCGGCCCGACCCTCCGCCGCAGCGGCCGCGTTCAGCTCATTTTTATATTTTTCGAATACTTCGGTTATCCGTATCGCGAGCGGCGCATCCAAGTACACCGGCGTCAGCGGGACCTCCTTTTTTTCCATCATTTCTTTCAGCTCAAAAAGGAGCACTTGCGTGCGCTCGATGGAAAATGACGGGATGAGGAGCGTTCCCTTTTTCTCTCGCGTCTCTTCGACAGCGGACTTTAGTATTTCGCGTCTCGCGGCGCGGTCTTCGTGCGAACGGTCGCCGTACACACTTTCCATCACGAGATAGTTGGCACCTGCCGCCGACTCGACGTCATGCAAAAGCGGTTCGGGAGAGTTGCCGATGTCGCCGGTAAACAGAATTGTCCTGCCGCCTCGCTCGAATTTGACCATTGCCGAACCGAGAATGTGCCCTGCGTCGAGGAATCCGACCTGCGCGTCCCCAACGGCGAACGATTCGTGATATTCATGGGTCTTCCAGAGCGAAAGGGCCCTCTCCACATCGGGTCGCTCATACAAAAAATCGCACCCGTACCGTTCCTTTTCGTTCTGCATCACGGAAAGCGCGTCCTCGAACATGAGCGCACTCAGCTCTTTCGTCGCGGGCGTCGAGAAAATGGCGCCGCGAAATCCGTCGCGCACGAGCTTCGGCACCCGGCCGATATGGTCCTGGTGCGCATGCGTCACGAACAGCGCGTCGACGGACGCAGGATCGTACGAGAAGGCTTTTAGGTTCTCCGGGTCGCACACGCGCTCGCGCTCGAGCGCGCCGCAATCCACCAGTAGCTTCTTGTCGCCCGTATCGAGCAAGAAATTCGCACCCGTCACCGTTCCTGCGCCGCCACAGAACGTGATACGCGCGCTCATAGGTATCCGAGGAGAAGCGCGCCGACCGCGCCCCCCAGAACGTCGTCGAAGAGGTCTTTCGCCGTGTCGACAGGATAGCTCATGAACAACGAACCGCCGATACCGAAAAGGTATTCGAATAGTTCCCACGCGACTCCCACAGAAAATGCCAGCGCTATCGCCTGCATGGGACGGACTCGTATGCCGAACAGTCCGAAGAACCACGTGCCGGCCAACGCGACCCAAAGTCCGCCGAGAATGTGCAGCGGGATGTCCCACCACCAGATCGTGAAAAGATACCGTTCGTGAAATCCAAAATAGAAGTAGAGAACAGCGATGAGGATGAATATGACCGCCTGCGCCGTGAATGCTCGCATCGCCGTATCGTACACCAAAAAACCCGCCTTATCGGCGGGTTTTTTGGTGCGGCGGGTACGGCAAGCCTGGGCTTAGAGACCAGGTGGGTTTCCGCAGCATGCAAACAATAGTCCGCAGCAATATGAGAATCCCGTACTTCTACCAAGCAGGTTTAAGTACCAGCCGCTACATGGAAGTATACACCCACAAAATTAAGAACGCATGTAGAGGAAGTAGGAAGTGTACGGCAGAGGTGCGGGTGTGTTGTTTAGCGAACATCGCGCGCGACACGTTCGGATTACCGAGGGTATTTTTTGCAGTGGTGATATGCGTTGAAGCCGAGATGAGTAAGGAGTTCGAGAAACAACACACCCGCACCTCTGCCTCCTACTTAATTTCAAAGACGTGCGAAGAAGGGTTGTGTGCGGGGTGGAATTGCGTCGTGTGCACTTTGTCGCCTTTTATCTCGAACATCGCATGCACCGAGGGGCCGCTTGGATGGTGCTCGGTCGCATACGCCTTCCCTTCCTGCACACGATACAGGGGCTTCGAAAGATCGGGACGTCCGTCCTTAATGTCGTAGATATGCCCCTTGTCCATCGCCATGATGGGCTTTGCGATGTGAAGTCCTCCTGCATGGCCGTAGGTCGACTGGTGCAGGTACTGCATACTCACTCGAAGATGCCTTCAAGTTCTTTCGCGTAAATAATATCCTCGTGTTTCACTTTGTAGTCGATGAGTTCCTCCTTCTTGAACCAATGCGGGATCTCCATTTTTGCTTCGTCGACGGAACCGGAGGCATGTATCAGGTTGCGTACCGCGCGATCGTCGTTGTCAGACATAACGTATGAATCGAGGACGAAATCGCCTCGGATGGTGCCTACCGCCGCGCCACGCGGCTCGGTACCGCCCGTGATCTTCCTGACGAGCTCCACCGCATGTGCTCCTTCCCACACCATCGCGATAACGGGACCTGCGGTGAGGTACTTTTTGAGACCCTTCAATATCTTCGCGGTGATCTCGAGCGGGTCCTCCGAAGGCGGCGTGAGGCCTCTGTCGCGATAGCCTTTAATGGTCTTCTCGCCGGTTACGCGGCGCCAGTTGGGGTCGAGCGTGTAATGTCCTTCGACCTGTTCTTCGGTTGGCACTATCATTTTCAGGCCGACGAGTTTCAACCCCAAACGTTCGTAGCGAGTGATGATCTCGCCCATGAGTGCGCGCTGGATGGCGTCGGGCTTCAGTAATACGAGCGTGCGTTCTTTGGATGGGTGTTGCATGAGCACTACTCTAGCACATTTCTTCGCAGCTGCTATTACTTGCCCGAAAACACCGCTGTTTCGAGTTTTTTCAGGCGATGTCCGTGCTCGTCGAGCTGCACCTGGATGATGGTATCTAAGCGACGGTTTACTGCCGTGAACCCCTCGTCCATTTTCTTCTCCAGTGCACTTAAGCCTTTGTCGACCCCATCAATCTTACCGCCGAGTTCAATACGGATGTCTTCTCCCTCCTCCTTGATGAGCCGGGCAAGCGTATCGAAGTTATTTTCTTTTCGTTTCACCATGATGGAAATATATCATGACCCTCTGAACGGGGATTCAAACAGGAACGCGCATATATGCCCAGCCTCATTCTTTTGCTGGATTTTATCTTTATTTTAGAACAGTTCCATCCCTCCCTCGATAACGATTACCTGCATTTACTGGACTTTTATCTGCGCCTTGCAAGTGACGCTGTTGCTGCTCGCGTCATAAAACTTGAATGAATAGGTCCAGGTCCCCGCTTGCGAGAACAGAAGTGTCACGGCACCGTTCGTCGGCCGCGTGTTCAACGTGTCGGTTGTTTGCTCGACGGCGCCCACAGAACCCCAAGCCAGTATGACCTCTTGCCCGACAGGAACGCTTGAGGTGCTGAAGAGCATTGCGCACGCGAGCGACTGACCACCTTGCATGGCGGCCACTTGTGCCTCGACTGTGGCGACCCTGGTCGCAAGCTGGAGAGGCGTCGGTTCGACCGGAATTGCGCTGTCCGCAAGGGCAAAACCGGGCATCAACAGCAACGCGCTACACACGATCGACGATACCGTCCTCATTTTTGGAACTATAACACAAACTCAATTACGGCCGCGTTTTCTGCCCATACTGAAACCCGTGAGAGCCGCCACAAGTAGCCCTAAAAAATAAGGAGCCGCTGCAATGAGTATTGTCATTTGGAGTACGCTGTCTCCCCCCGTAATGATACCGACAACGAATGCGACACCAATGATCGGTGGAGCGCCGAGCGCGATCGGGAAGAGGGTCCACCCTACCAATATCAAAATTAATGGTATGAGAAATATCAACAATCCAAGATAAATTCCATGCGTTAGTGTCGGAACGACATCGGTGATTTTGAAGTAACACCAGGCGAATATGAGCGGAAGTACTACTCCGGCGATAGCCAGAGAAAGAATGAATTCCAATGCAGGGCCAGGTCGCGAACTAAGTGAGCCTACAACGACCGGAGTAAGGGCCATCAGAACTATGGTCAAAAGCGCCATCCAAACTGCCCGACCCCATTTCATAGTCATTGTGGCTGAGCCGAGTCCAAATTTTGAGCGGTGGCCGGGCGCGAGGGCATGGCGAACTTGCGCCGGACTTCCTCTTCTATTTCTTCGCGCGGCTTGCCATAAGTGGTGTAGGAGAGCTGCTTCAGAGCGTCTACGCACGAATAATCGAACTGCGGCAGAGTGACCGTCTGGATGGTGAACGGGCGCGCCGGCGCGCCGTTGACGAGCATTGCCGCGACACCGGTCCTGTTGGGCAGATTCTCAAGGTCCTGCGCGTTGAAGGTCGGTGCGAACTGCTTTTCGAGAAATTCCGCGTCACTCGTGCCGATACGCATCGCTATTTTCGTACCAACGTTGCCGATGACCGCGTCGCGGATGTTCTCCTCGAGCTGCGCGATGAACTGGTGCGCGACCGTGAGCGACAACTTGTATTTTCGAGCTTCCGAAAGGATCGTCGCGATCGAAGGCGTGGCGAAGTTCTGGAATTCGTCGATGTAGAGGTAGAACGTCGGGAGTTCGCCGCGTGTATCGACACGAGAGAATGCGGCTTGCAGGAATTTCGAGACCAAGACGAGCCCGAGGAGCGCCGTATTGCGGTCGCCGAGGCGGCCTTTGGAAAGGTTGGCGAGGAATATCTTTTTCTTGTCGAGGATCTCGCGGAAATTGAACGCGGAATGCTCCTGCGCGATGATGGGCCGCATGATGTCGTTGGTGAGGAAAACGTCGAACTTGCTCGTGATGTAAGGCGCGACGTTCTCAAGCGATGGGTCGCCTTGCGCTTGCTCCGCGATCTTGCGCCAGAATTGCACGATGATGGGGTTGTTGCAGCGCGAAAGTTTCAAATTGCGGAACTGCGGGTCGGCGAATACGCGAGGGATCTCGACGAACGTCGAGCCTGAATCGGGATCCTCGACGACGAGCTGCACCGCATTGCGGTAGTACTGCTCGAACATGGGACCGAACGCTTCCGGCACGTCCGCGTAAAGTTTGCGAAAGATGCCGTACACTTCGTCCACGACGAACGTTTTCATCTCGGGACGATTCCTGTCGTACTCAAGCATGTTGAGCCCCATCGGCCGTGCGGTGTAGGCAGGGTCGAAGTAGATGACATCGCCCGCGCGCTCGGGCGGAATGCTCGCGAGCACATCTTCGATGTCGTTGCCGTGCGGATCGATGAACGCGACGCCGTCGCCGTTTTTTATATCCTGCAATATCATGTTCTTTATGAGCCCCGTCTTGCCGGTGCCGGTCTGACCGATGACGTACGCGTGGCGAAGCCTGTCTTGGGGCGCGAATTTCACGCTGGTTTCGGTCGCGCCGTAACGATTCACCCCTATCGTGATGCCTTCTTGCGACATCTCGACGGGCGCCGGAGCCTGTTTGGCGAAGCTGCGCTTGAGCTCACGCGAGGTCGTTACGCGTTCGGCGGTGAAGTGGAACATTGAAGTGATCTCTCCGAGCGAGAGCGGCATCGCGTAGGATGCCTCGAATTCCCGATAGGTGAACTCCCGCAAGAACTGTGCAAGGCTCCAGCTGCCGACTTTCTTGAAAACAAGGCGGTTACCTTTGGGGTCGTCATACTGGCTGAAGGGGGCGATAAGGTTTGAGAGAATATCGTCCGCGCGCTGTTTCGTCGGCGCAGATGCGACAAGGCGTACCACCGTTGGCGCGATGCGTGATTTTATCTTTCGCCCGATCTCTTCAGATGCGACCTGGTCCGCACTACGGCGCATTTCTTTTTCTTTCTCTTCCTGTGATTTTGGCAAAAAGATCGACTTGAATGTTTCGTGCGTCACTTGCCCGAGCGTTGTTTCCGCAACGCTGAGTGCCTCGTGGAGCGTCTTGCCCTTGCCGAGCTCCTCGACCATCTTCTTGTAGTGACGGTTGTAGCGGTCGCCTTCGGTACCGACGACTATCTGCGCTGCGGCGCCCTCGCCATGCTTGGCGATCTTGGCGAACGCGGCAAGGAGCACGTTCATCGGGTCGTGTTCGAACAGATCCGGCGTTTTCAGCGGATAGGCGGGGTGCTCGGCAAGTGTTGCGTATGCGGCCGCGTGAGCGCCTTCGTAATTAAAGATGTTGTAGTCGCCGCGCTGCTCGCTGATGCGCGCGTTTGGGAAGACCGACGATATCAGCCGCTCTGCGAGCGTTTTTTTCTCTCCCGGCACTGCGAGGTAGAGCGTCGCCTCTTCGCTGCCCTCCGGCACCGCTATCTCGAGCGAAAATCCCTCGTCTTCCGCGATGAGCGACATGAGCCCGGCGTACAGCTGCTCCGACGACGAGAGCAGCAACTCTAATTTCTGTTGGCGGGCTTCTTCTTTGGTCCCCTCGCCGTGCGCCTGTGGTTCTATTTCAAAAAGCGCGAGATGGAGCGCGCGCTTCACTTTCTCCGGTATCCCAAAACCCTTGTCCGGCAATCCTTCGGCGAGATATCGCACGAGCACGCGATGGAGATCATCTTCAAGATGAGGATTCTTCATCCGCGCGACGACGGAAAGCGCGTTACGGATGCCTTTTTCCTGCACGATCTGTAGCAACCCGTCAATCTGCCCGTCGTGTGCTTCGGGTTCGAGATGGAGAACGTTGCGCAAGATCTCGTGCTCGGGCATGACGACCGCCTCATGCAAAATGGTCGTCGCCGGCGTGTCCGCGTATTCTGCTATTTCCCGCTTGGCTATCCTGTCTTTTTCAAAACGATTGGGTGCCGCTTCCAATTCGCGCTCCTTTTCAGCCACTTTTTCGCGCAAATACTGCAATTCCTCCTCTGGGGACTTGAATTTCTCCAAAGCGGCCGCGCGCTGCCGCTCCATCGTGGACGGAGGCATGGGGAAAGTATATCACTTTAGATTCAACTCCGAACGAGATACTATGCTTTGTATGAAGGTAATTTTGTACATGGCGATGACCGCGAACGGCTACATTGCGAAAGAAAACGACGATACGAGTTGGGTCTCGAAAGAAGAGTGGAATAGCTACAGTGCGGCTGTTCAAAAAGCGAGAAACATGATTATCGGACACCGAACCTACGGCATTTTAACTACACAACCAGAATTTTCAGAATTAAAAGATGTAAAAATTGTTGTGTTGTCACACTCGGACATTCCTATGTTGAATAAAAATCATGTTGTCGCACATTCTCCCTCAGAGGCTCTAAAGATTCTGGAAGGCAATGACGAGATAATCGTTGCAGGAGGAGGTTTTGTTAACGCCGCTTTCCTGTCCCAAGGTCTTATAGGGGAAATATATCTGGATGTGGAACCAACGATACTGGGGAGCGGTATACAACTACTCAAGAATGGTGACTTTGAGACCAAGCTCGAACTGCTCGGAACTAAGCAATTCTCACCGAATGAAATCCAACTTCACTACAAAGTGGTTCGATAACCCTAAAGACTATATCCGCACCGAGTCGTAGAAGCTCGCCGCTTTGGCGCCGATGTCTTTGCGGTAGTGCATGCCTTCGAAGTGGATTTTCTGCACGGCGGCATATGCCTTGTCGATAGCGTCCTTTGGGGTGCCACCGAGGGCGGAAACGCCGAGTACGCGCCCGCCGTTCGTGACGAGACTGCCGTCTTTGAATGCAGTGCCAGCGTGGAAGACGACAATGCCCTCCATCGCTTCAGCCTCGTCGATGCCGGTGATGGGAAATCCTTTTTTATACGAATCCGGATACCCTCCGGAAGCGAGCACGATGTTGGCAGCGAATCCCCTCACCCACTCCACTTTGGAAAGTAAGTTGCCGAGCGTGTGGTCGACGCACGCTTCCAAAAGGTCGAGTAGATCGCTTTTCAAAAGCCGCATGTAGACTTGCGTTTCCGGGTCGCCGAAACGCGCGTTGAATTCCAAGACCTTCGGGCCGTCGTTGGTTATCTTGAGCCCGGGATACAAGAGCCCTTCGAACTGCGCGCCGCTCTTGAGCATCGCGTCGAGCGCAGGGCGGACGACCGAGCGCTCTATCGTCCCCATGAGTTCCGTCGAAACGAAAGGGACCGGCGCTATCGTCCCCATGCCGCCGGTCATGTTTCCCTCATCGCCGTCGAGCGCCGGCTTGTGGTCTTGCGATGAAGGAAATACGAGCTGATTCAAGGCATCCGAAAGCACGTGCACGGAAACTTCCGGCCCTTCAAGAAAATCCTCGATGACGACTTCTCTTCCTGCCTCGCCATGCACCATGTCCACCATGACGGCTTTGAGTGAGGATTCGGCCTCTTCCATCGTCTTGCAAATGTAGACCCCTTTACCCAACGAAAGCCCGCTTGCCTTTATGACGACAGGCACGCCGTGCGCGTGCACATAGGCAAGTGCGGTCGTGTGAGAATCGAATGCCTTGAACTGCGCGGTCGGGATCTTTGCGTCCTGCATCAACTTCTTGGCGAACGATTTGGAACTCTCAATGCGCGCTGCCGCTTTCGTAGGGCCAAAAATGCGCAGTTTCCGCGCGCGGAAAAGATCGACGACGCCGAGAGCGAGCGGATCATCCGGCCCGACTATCGTGAGCGCGATTTTCTTCTCACTGGCGAATGCGGCGAGTTTCTCGATGTCTGTCGCTACGATGGGCACGTTCTCGCCCAGACGTTCCGTGCCGCCGTTTCCGGGGGCGATGTACAGCTTCCCGATGCGGGGTGACTGCTTCAGTTTCCATGCGAGCGCGTGTTCCCTTCCGCCACTGCCGATAAGAAGAACATGCATCGGGCTCTTATCCATATCCATCATTTTACTTCCAAAAAAAGTAATCGAGCAGTTTTTGTACGTTCTCGTCATCCTCATTACCAAAAATGTAATGCCTAATATCCGAGCCTCTTCGACTTTTCACCTCGATCCACCCCTTCCGTCGTGCGTACATACCGGCTGCTTCTGGATTGTCTTGCTCCACAATTCCATCCTCCAGGACAACTGGCAATTTGGAAGTGCGACTCAAGTCTTCTACCTCCGAAAGCAGCTGCGACGCGAATCCCTTCCCCTGATTCTCGCGCTTGTAAACGTCGAGTCTCGGCACTTTATAATGTGGGACCGGATAGGTTTGCTCCTCGACAGTTACGTGCCCTACTACCTCTTTCAAAGCCCCTTGCTCTTTTGTGCTTTGCCCGAATTTCCGTATCTCTATAAAGTTGAGCCGACGTTTCGCCTCCCCAAATTCTTTCTGGATCGGCTCGCGTTCCATACTATTCCCGGGTCAAAATTTCCGGCCCCTTTTTCGTGATGAGTACCGTATGTTCGAAATGCGCGGTGTTGCTACCATCCTTGGTGCGATACGAAAAGCCATCTTTGTCGACGAAAAGGTCTCCGCTTCCGAGCGTCATCATGGGCTCGATGGCGATGACCATGTTCTCGACCAACGGAGCCCCTTCGCCCGGCTTTCCGAAATTCGGGATGTGCGGTTCTTCGTGCACCTCCTTGCCGACGCCATGACCCGAAAGATTGCGCGGATAGCCGAAACCGTACTTGTCGGCGATCTCTTCGACCGCATAGCCGATATCGCCGGTCGTGTTGCCGATTTTCGCTTGTGCGATGCCCGCAGTGAGCGCTTCTTGCGTGCCCTTCAACAATTTTTCATCCTCCTTGCTCTTCGAGCGGCCGACGATGACGGTGACCGCGTGGTCGGTGCACAGCCCTTTGTGCCAGATCCCGAAGTCGAGGCACACCACATCTCCCTCTTGGAGCGTTGCGCTGTTCTGCACGGCTGGCGAATGCACGATGATGTCGTTGACGGAAAGGCATAGGGCCGAGGGATACCCCACTTTGTCGCGCTTGTCCTTGTGGCCCAAAAAGGCCGGCTTATCGCCGTC
Source organism: Minisyncoccota bacterium (assembly GCA_035500505.1). Taxonomy (GTDB): domain Bacteria; phylum Patescibacteriota; class Minisyncoccia; order Phycocordibacterales; family UBA2100; genus UBA10103. Next base: position 252,999 of record DATJXE010000003.1, on the reverse strand, counting down.
CTTTTCGACCATCTCTCTCGCGCGCTCTTCGAGCGCCCGCGCCGTTATTCCCGGCACCGCGAGTTCCGCGAGCGCTCTCACGTGCTTGGCCAAGCGTCTTCCGCCCTCACGTAAAATTTCCCGCTCCTCTTTCGTTTTGGCTATCATGCGAGTTTGAGCGCGGAGAGGATGCTCTTATGGATGGTTTCCGTGTCCGGTTCGCCGTCGATCGTGTGAATGGTGCGTCCACGGCTCTTTAGAAGTTCGAGCTGCGGCAACACTTCCGTCTTCGTCCAGGCGAGGCGCCTGCGAATGGCTTCTTCGGTGTCGTCGTTGCGGCCGCGCGCGAGCAACCGCTTCACCGCGGTGTCGTCGTTGATGACGAGGTCGATTATCTGGAAATTATCTCGCTTCAGAAAGGTCATCATGTCGTCGAAACACCGGGTTTGGTCGGGACCACGCGCAAGACCATCCGCGATGATGTGTTCACTGCCCGTAAGATTATCGACGATCTTTTTCGACTGCAGGTAGATGGGCATGAAATCGGGCATGCGTTCGCCTGCGTCTATGACTTGCCCGGTGAGCTTCCCCGCGTACGAACCGGTATCGCGCAGATTCCGCAATTCTTGCCCCATGTCGATATGGATGATGCCGCGATTCGATTTCGCGCGCAGGAATTCCATGAGCATCTTCACCTGCGTGCCCTTGCCCGCGCCCTGCGAGCCGAAAAATAGTACGGTGACGGGTTCCATCATCCGAGATTGTAGCCCTCTTTCTTCAGAATTCCAACGACTTCCCCAACGGCGGATTCCAATTTCCCATCTTCGTTGGAGATCCGGTAGTCATACCACGGAGCCTCGTTTGCAACTTCGTTCTGCGTGAATTTCACACGTTCCTGCCACTCTACGTCGCTCATCGGCGAGCGTTCGCGCACGCGCCGCTCGAAGGCGTCGAGCGAAGGCGGCATGATGAATATCGTGGTCGCGTTGTAGTGCTCTTTCAAATATTTCGCGCCGACTATCTGCACGACCGCAAGCACGACTTTTCCCTCTTTGAGCCTGCGTTCGATATCGGGTTTATATGTCCCGTAGTAAGTGTCGGTGTCCATCCGGTGGTAATGCTCGAGGATATTTCCGACCTCAAGTTCTTTTTTGAACTGCTCATTCGTGAGGAAGTGGTAGTTGATGCCTCCTTTCTCTCCGGGCCGGATCTCGCGGGTCGTCGCGGTAACCATAAGCGTTACGTTGGAAAAACGCTTTACGAGTTCTCGCGCGATGGAATCCTTGCCACTTCCCGCCGGACCGGCGATGACGACCACCTGTTTTTCAAGCGCGTTCATTGCGCTCAATATTCGCGTATCGAGGTCTGCGCGTCAATTTTCTTGACCACATCGAGAACGACGGAGACGACGATGAGGAGCGCGGTACCGCCGATGGTGATCGCGGTGACGCCGGTCACACCTTCAACGATGAGCGGCAAGACCGCGAGTACGCCCAAGAAAAGCGCGCCGACCAGCGTGATGCGGGTGATGATGTTGCCGAGGTATTCTGCGGTCGTGCCGCCCGGGCGCACCCCGGGGATGAACGCGCCGTTTTTCTGCAGGTTCTTTGCCACCTGATGCGGTTCGAACGTGATGGCGGTGTAGAAGTAGGTGAAAATCACGACGAGCAGGAAGTAGAGCGAGCCGTAGACCCATTGATTGGCGAGCGCGTTCACGACGTTCTGCGCGCCGGATTGGAGCCAGCCGATAGAAGAGTGCGTAAGGAACGTCGCTATCATCTGCGGGAACAGCAATATGGAGAGTGCGAAGACTATCGGGATGACGCCGGCTTGGTTCACCCGAAGCGGCAGGTACGTGGACACGCCGCCCATCACCTTCATGCCGCGCACGCGGCGGGCGTAGGTGACAGGGATCGGTCGTTCGGCCTCGGTGATAAAGACAACTCCCGCAGTAATGACGAGCGCCGCAGCGACAAGCCCGACGATACCGGGGATCTGCGAGGCTTCAAAGGAGAACGCGAGTTGGGAGAGTCCGCGCGGGATACGCGCGACGATGCCCGCGAAGATGATGAGCGAGACGCCGTTCCCCACGCCGAATTCGGAAATGAGTTCGCCGATCCACATGAGGAGTATCGAACCCGCAGAAACGACCAGCATGTTGGTGAGAAGCTGCAACGGGGTAAGCGCCGGCACAATGCCGTTCTGCTGCAATAGCAGAACGAATCCGAACGCCTGGATGAGCGCGAGCGGCACGGTGAGGTAGCGCGAGTACTGCGTGAAGCGCATGCGGCCCGCGTCGCCCTCCTCTTGGTACATTTCCTTCAACTTCGGAATGAGGACCGTCATGAGCTGCATGACGATGGAGGCGGTGATGAAGGGGCCGACGCCGAGCATCACGATGGAGAGCGTCGAGAAGCCGCCGCCGGAAAAGACGTTCAAAAGGCCGAAGAATTGGTTGTTGGCGAGAAAATTCTGTAGCTCAACCGCGTTGACGCCGGGAGTGGGGATCGCGGCAAGCAGGCGGAAAACGATGAGCGCACCCAGGACGAACAGGATGCGGTTGCGCAACGTCGCGTCTTCGACGACGACCCGGAGTTTTTGAACGAAGGCTTCCCACATACTAGACGATGGAACCGCCGGCCTTCTCTATCGCGGTCTTAGCCGAAGCCGACGCGCCAACACCAACGAGAGAAAGTTTTTTGCTGAGCGATCCTTGTCCAACCACTTTTACGCGAACGCTGCCCCGCGAAGAAAGCGCGCCCTTTTCGACAAGCGATTTGCGCGTGACCTGCGCGCCGTTCTCAAAGAGTTTCTCCAGACGGTCGAGCGAGATGACGATGGGGGTAGGGCGCGGCACGTGCGTGCGACCGCGGTTCTTACCGTAGCCGCGGCGCTTGGGGATCTTCTTGATGATATCGCGGAGCGCGGGGCGAATTTTGTGGCCCGCGCGCGCGGTCTGCCCCTTGCCACCGCGGCCCGATTGCTTGCCGCGCGTCGAGGACTGTCCGCGCCCGACGCGGCGGTACGGGCGCTTGATGCCTGCGGGTCGTTTGAGTTGGTTGAGGGTTGCCATACGGATTCTGCCTGAAGATCGTTACTTGGAAATCGTTACTTGTCGTAATGCTTCGATCGCGGCGCGCGCATTGTTGACCTGGTTGTGGCTGCGCGAGAGAAGTTTCCCCGTGACGTCGGTGACGCCGGCAAGCTCCAGCACGGTGCGCACCGAAGAACCCGCGACGAGTCCGCGGCCCGGAGAAGGGCGGATGATGACCTCGGAAGCGCAGTATTTCGCCTCGACATCCTGCGGGATCGAACGGCTCTTGGTGAGGTTGAGGGATATCATCGCCTTTTTGGCGGCGCGGGTCGCCTTTTCTATCGCAAGCTGCGTGTCGGCAGCCTTACCGAGTCCGACGCCGACGCGGCCTTTTTTGTCGCCGATGACGATCGCGGCGGAAAAATTGAAACGTCTGCCGCCGGCCATGACGCGGGCGACGCGGCGAATGCCGATGAGTTTTTGTGCGAATTCGCTGCGCGCGCCATCCCGAGGACCGCCACGGCGGTCTCCGCGCGGACGTCGGTCGCCCCGTTGCGGACGCTCGCCTCTTGCAGGCACTGCGCGGCGCTCCGATGCGCGAGGAGCCTCCGCGTCAACGACGACTGGTGTTTGCGCTTCAACTGTTCCCTCTTCTTTTATGATCTCGTCTGCCATACGTACTAGTTAGAAATTAAAATTCGAGTCCCGCCGCACGTGCCGCGTCGGCGAAAGCCTTGATGGTCCCGAGGTACTGGAATCCGCCGCGATCGAACACGACCTTGGAAATGCCTTTTTCCTTGGCACTCGAAGCGAGCGCGGATGCGGCAGCTTCGGCCCGCTCGCGCGGCGTCTTCCCCTTTTGCGCGGCAGAAGAAACGGCGACTATCGTCTTCATCTCGTCGTCGTTGATTATTTGCGCGACGAGCTTCGTGTTGGATTTGTACACCGAAAGGCGCGGGCGCTCGCTCGTTCCAAAGACCTTTGCGCGGACGCGGTTGTGCCGGCGCTGTCGTTTGAGTTGTTTCGTGTTGGTCGCCATATGTTTTATGCAGCCGCAGTCGCCGCCTTCTTGCCCTGCTTCTGGCGAACGACCTCGCCTTCGTAGCGGATCCCCTTGCCCTTGTACGGCTCGGGCTTTTTTACCGCTCGGACCGTCGCGGCGAACTGCCCGACCTGCTCCTTGTTCGCGCCAGAGATGGAAATGATGTTCTTGTCCACGGCCGCAGTGACGCCTTCGGGAATGGCGACCATGACCGGGTGCGAGAATCCGACCTGGAGTTTCAGCTGTTTGCCGGACACTTCTGCGCGAAAGCCGATGCCTTCGACCTGCAACTTCTTCTGGAACGGCGTGTTGACGCCTGCGATCATGTTGCGCACGTGGGCGGCGTAGGTGCCCCACAAAGCGCGTGCGAGACGCGTCTGCTGCGCGGGGGCGACGAGCGCCTCACCATTGGAAACGGTGATGGAAACGGCCGGATGCAGCGTACGCTTGAGCGTGCCGCCCTTGCCCTTGACGGTTATCTCGCCGCCTGCCCCGCCGTTGGCGGGGCGAGCGACCGAGACTTCGGTGCCTGCGGGAATTTTGATGGGAAGTTTACCGGTGCGACTCATATGACTACCAAATTTCGAACAGGGCTTCACCGCCTATCTTTTCTTTGCGGGCTTCCTTGTCGGTCTTGATGCCGTTCGGGGTCGAAAGGATCAAGGCGCCATGGCCGAGGCGCACGGGCATGATCTCATGAACGCTCCTGTACATGCGGCGGCCAGGCTTGGAAATGCGGCGCGCGCCGCGGATGAGTGGGGCACCGGCATCGTTGTATTTGAGAACGACGTCGAGCGTCTTCTTTACCTTTTTACCTTTCTTTTCGATACCGGCGACGAAACCGGCGTCCTTCAACTTCTCCGCGATAGCGAGCTTGAAGGCCGAATATGGGATGGAAACGCTGGCCTTCTTGACCGCGCCCGCGTTCTTGAGCCGCACCAAGAAATCTCCGACAGGATCAGTGACCATACAAAATTACCAGGAGGACTTTTTTATTCCGGGGATGTTGCCTTCCAACGCTTCCTCGCGGAAACAGATACGGCAGAGATTGAAATCACGCATAAAACCGCGCGGGCGGCCGCACTTGAAGCAGCGCCGCACGGTGCGGGTTGAGAATTTCGGTTTCTTGTTGGCCTTCACGACCATCGACTTTTTTGCCATATAAGATGATGCCCTATAGGAGAATTCGGGGGCGTGCACTTGGCCTTGCGGCGAAAGTTATCGCGTTCCCGTTCGTGGCTCTGAATCCCTCAATTAACTTCGGGTAAGACAGAACCCCCTACGAGGCTTCGACAATATATGCGATGTCTCTTGCAAAGTCAAACAAATGGACAAAAATTGCAATCGGCATATATTGTCGACACTCACGTACCACTTTAGAGGAGGACGAACGATGAGTGCTCTCAACAACCGCCTCACCGAAGCCGAACTGAAGGCATTGCCCGGTCAATTCCGGGTGGTGAGGGTCAAAATGCGGCGAGCAGAAACCGAGCTCGTGCCGTCAGAATACTTCCTCGTCGAGGACTTCGTTGACAGACATGACGCTCTTGACCGTTGGCGCACGCTGCTCCATGAGAAACGACTCGAGGTTAAGGAGGTGCTCCGCTACAGGATCTACGATGACCATGGTCGCATCGTTGACGCGGTCGGCGCCATCATCAGCGAAGAAGAGCGGAAAGCGCCACCCGGCAAGTTCCGCATCATCTGCGCCGATATTGCCACCGGCACAATTAAGCTTGTTGCCGACCTTGATGATCGAGAGAAAGCAATCGAGTACGCGAAAAACGCTTATGAAGGCCCATATACTGGCCATCAAGTACATGACGACACTGGCGCGACCTTAATCGCAGTTTAAGGAACCACAGCTAACACAAGAAACGAAAACGACCGCCTCCCGGCGGTCGTTTGTTTTTATTTCTTTGCTTCAACTTCCCGAAGCGGGAGGCCGAGGTGGCGGAAGAAAGCTTCCGCTTCTTTTTTGTTCTTTGCGGTGGTTGTGATGGTGATGGCGATGCCGAAGATGTCCTTGGATTCCTCGTCTGCAGTTTCGGGGAAAACAGTGTGTTCGCGCAGGCCGATGGTGATGTTGCCCATTTCATCGATGGCTTTGGGTTGGATGCCGCGGAAGTCTTTCACGCGCGGGAGGACGATGTGAATGAGCTTGTCGAGGAACGCCTGCATCTTTGGGCCGCGGAGTGTTACCTGGTAGCCGACGACGTCGCCGGTGCGCGATTTGAAATTGGCAATAGCCTTCTTGGCTGCGCGGGGAGCCGCGTGCTGGCCAGTGATGCGTTCGAGCCGGTCTTCGACGAGTTCAAGACGCTTTTTGTCCTTGTTGACCTTGCCCACACCAGTCGAAACGATGACCTTGAGCACCTTCGGCGCCTGCATCGGCGAAGTGTAGCCGAACTCGCCCTTGAGAGCGTCGAATGTTTTGGATTGTGTTGCAACTGCGTTCATATAATTATGCGATTTCTTGACCGCTCTTTACGGCGATGCGAGCACGAGCGCCTTCTTTGCGTGAGATCTTAATGCGGGTCGGTTTGCCATCCTTGGGATCGGCGAGCATGACGTTGGACACGTGGATGGGCATCGCGACGTCGACTATCTGACCTTTGCGCGATTGCGCGTTGGGGCGGCGGTGCTTTTTGACGAGATTCATTTTGTCGAGAACCAACATGCTGCGTGCGGGAAGCACGCGGACGATGGTGCCCGTTTGGCCTTTCTCTTTGCCGGCGATAACGACGACTTTGTCTCCTTTCTTGAGTTTCATACGGTTGTATTTACACGACTTCGGGCGCGAGCGAACCGATCTTCTGATAGCCCGCTTCGACGACTTCGCGCGGGATGGGGCCGAACACGCGGTTCGCCTTGGGCTCTTTCGGCTCCTTGCCGGAACCAACGACCAAAACGACCGCATTCTCATCGAATCGGATATAGGAACCGTCCTTGCGGCGCAGCGCGTTCTTGGTGCGGACGACGACCGCGCGGTGGATCTCCTTCTTCTTCACGGCCTTGCGCGGCTGCGCGGTCTGGATGGAGATGACGACCTCTTCACCGATCCCTGCATAGCGCTTCTTTGAACCGCCGAGTACCTTGAAAACGCGTCCGATCTGCCCGCCGGAGTTGTCTGCTATTTTTACGAGTGTTCGGTCGTGGATCATAGATTATTCTGTCGTTTCGACGCGGGCGATGCGGGACGCGATGACAAAGCGCTTGTGGCGCGAGATCGGCCTCGTCTCGCGAATGGTCACCTTATCGCCGACCTGCACGGAATTGCCCGGGTTGTGCACGAGGAATTTCTTGCTGTGGCGGATGTATTTCTTGTACTTCGGGTGCTTCACGTAGCGTTCTACCTGCACCGTGCAGGTGTCTTTCATCGCCGACTTCACGACAATGCCTTCGAATGTCTTTCCGGTTGTTGATTTTGCATCCATACGATTACTTTGTATTCGAGAGTTCGCGTTCGCGCAACTCGGTGAGGATCTGCGCTATTTCCTTGCGGAGGTTGCGGCCCTCGCGCACGTTGCGGCTGCGGGAGCCGGCACCGCCGAAGCGGAAACTCCGCAATGCCTCGCGCTTGTCGGCCAGCGTCTTCTGCAATTCCCCTACCTCCTGTGTTTTGAGCGGATTAGCCATATGATCATTTATTCACGAGCGACGACCTTGCCCTTCAGGGGCAACTTGGTGCCGGCCTTGCGCAGTGCCTCGCGCGCCATTCCCTCCGGCGCACCGTCGACTTCAAAAAGCACGCGGCCCGGGCGCACGTCGACGACGTAGCCTGCAACGTCTCCCTTGCCGGAACCCATGCCCACCTCCGCAGCTTTCTGCGTGACGGGACGGTCGGGGAAAATGCGCACCCAGACCTTGGCGCTCTTTCCCGCCGCGCGAGTGAGCGCCCGTCGAGCCGCCTCTATCTGATTGGAGGTGATACGGGCCTGCGTAAGCGCTTTGAGGCCATACGCGCCAAAAGCAACGGTGATACCGCGCGTCTCCGGGCGCATCAGGCGCTTCGGGTTCCTCCTGCCCGTTTGCCATTTGCGGTGTTTTGCTTTTTTCGGTGCCAACATACGTTTATGCGCGGTTCTCTTTTCCCTTCTCAAAAATCTCGCCGCGGTAGATCCATACTTTGACGCCGATGACACCATACGGGAGATAGGCGATCTCTTTGGCGAAATCGATGTCGGCGCGCAGTGTTTGGAGAGGAACTCGGCCGCGTTTTATCTCTTCTTGACGCGACATTTCGGCTCCGCCGAGGCGGCCGGAAATGGCGATGCGAACTCCCTGCACGTCGCGGTTGGCCATCACCTTCTCTACCGTCTGCTTGAGCACGCGACGGAAGGTCTGACGTTTCTCCAGGCCTTCGGCGACCATATAGGCGACGACGGGAGCTTGCGACTCGGGCGAGCGCACCTCTTCAATATCGAGACGTACCGAAAGCTTCGGCGCGTCTTTCACCGTGCGCATAAGGGTTTCGATCTCTTTCGTTATTTTCTGGGAACCTTCGCCGCCGCGACCGATGACGAGGCCCGGGCGCGAGGTCTTGATGAGGATGCGGATGGAATTCTGCGAACGCTCGATCTCCACCGAAGTAACGTACATGCCGCGCAAGCGCTTTTTGAGGAAGCGGCGGATGGTCGAGTCGACCATGACGTTGGTGCGATAATCCTTCGGGTTCTTAGCGAACCAGCGCGATTTCCAGTCGCGGATGATACCAAGGCGGTGGGCGTATGGATGTACGGTGTGCGTCATATTATTCGGTTTTTTTGACCTTCTTCGGCTTTTTGGCCGGCGCACCCGTGCCAAGTTCGAGCGTAACGATGGACATTGTCTTCCTGAGCGTACCGGAGCGGCCGCGAGAGAACGGGCGGTAGCGGCGCATGACAGTGCCTTTGTTGACCGCGATGGATTTCACGTACAGAGAGTCCGGAGACGCGCCGGAGTTGGCGACGGCGGAGTCGAGCAGCTTGGCGATCGTGGGAGAAGATTTCTTTGGAAGAAAGTGGAGTGCGGCGCGCGCGGCGGGCACCGACTTGCCGCGTATCATGTCGGCTACAAGGCGGACCTTGCGGGGCGACTGGTGGTAATTTTTGAGCGTTGCTTTCATAGAAAATTATTTCTTCGCGGTCTCGGCGGTCGCCTTTGCGGCTTGAGCCGTTGCGATCTCCGCCTGCTTGGCGGCCATTTCGGCTTCCTTCTGCATCTTGCCTCCGTGCTTGATGAACTTCGTCGTCGGCGAAAATTCTCCCAAGCGGTGCCCGACCATGTCCTCGGTCACGAAGACCTCCTCAAAAGACTTGCCGTTGTGTACGGCAAAGGTGAAACCGACGAATTCCGGCGCGATGGAAGAAGCGCGCGCCCACGTCTTAATAGAGCCAGCATTCGGCTTGCGGGCGCCGACTTTCTTCATCAGTTTTTCGTCCACGTAGGGACCTTTCTTTAAGCTTCGTGTCATATCTTCAAACAAAAACGCCTGCACGGCGTTGGCACAATATATAGGATAGACTTTGGTACGTCAAATTTCCACGAGAATCCTAGAAAAAATCGAGGTCCTGTTGCAGGTCGTCGAGATTATTGTGTAGTAATACTTTTCGGGTTATGGTGGAAGTTGAGTTTAATCGGGAGGCTTCCATGGCTTGTGCTCTGGATTTGAGGCTGTTGAACGGCAATGTACTGACCGAAAAAAGGATCTATCGATACGTCGTCTTCAAGGTAAACGACGGACGCGGTACGGAGCGGATCGTTATCCGTGTAGCGGCTCGAAACGTCCTGGTCGGGCAAGTCCTTCACAATTTCAAGACCGAAGTTCAGCCGCTCGAGTTCGAAATGCTTGGCGGCGGGGAGCTCACCTACATGCCCTATGGGACGAGGTGTATCTTCCTGCAAGGGGAAAGCCCGGACATTGTTCGTGAATCGGAACGGAAAATTACCCTAGGGGTCTTCAAGCGGGAGCTTCCTGACTTTCACATCGCGGAACTTCCCTGAACTAGACCACGGCAAACGAAAAAGCCCGGCGCATTGCCGGGCTTTTGTTTTACTTTCGCTTTCCGACCTTTCGACGAGAAAGGATGAATACGTTGGAGTATTTCTTGGGGTGGCGGGTCTTTTGGCCCTTGCCTGTCGGCTTGCCCCACATGGACTTGGCGCGACGGCTGCCGCGGCCCTGGCGGCCTTCACCTCCGCCGTGCGGGTGATCGACTGGGTTCATCGCGGTACCGCGGACAGTCGGACGAATGCCCTTCCAGCGGCTTCTGCCGGCCTTGCCGTAATTCTCGAGGCGATGATCTTCGTTGGATGCGGCGCCGACGGATGCCCACGCGGTCCCGATGACGCGACGCACTTCGCTCGACGGCATCTTGAGGTTCGCGTAGCCCTGGTCTTGCGCGATGACTTCGGCGAAGTTGCCGGCGGAGCGCGCGATCTTGCCGCCATTGCCCGGCTTTATTTCGATGTTGTAGACGAACGTGCCGACGGGAATGCTTCCGATCGGCAAGCGGTTGCCCGTTTTGATAGGAGCGGTTTCCGAAACGACGAACTCATCGCCAACTTTCATTTTCTGAGGCAAAACGACGTAGCGCTTCTCGCCGTCACGATAGATAGCAAGACCGATGAAGGCCGAGCGCATCGGGTCGTATTCGATCGAGGCGATCCTCGCCGGAATGTTCTTTTTGTCGAACGTAAAATCGACATTGCGGTGGCGCTGCTTGTGGCCGCCACCCTGGTGGCGCGTCGTGATACGGCCGAAGGAATTGCGCCCGCCGCGACCCTTCGCGCCCTTGAGGAGCGCTTTCAGCGGCTTGTGGCCGGAGAGTGCCTCGCGATAATTCACGCGGGTCATCTGGCGCGAGCTTTTTGTGACCGGACGATAGGTTTTGATGCTCATATGATTAGCTGATGGTTATGGTTTCGCCGCTCTTGAGATAGACGTAGGCTTTCTTTCCGCCTGATTTCAAGCCGGCGCGACCCGTGCGCATGCTGCGCGTCGTCTTCGACGGGATGGCGACGATGCGAACTTTTCGAGGGGAAACCTTGTATGTCTGACGCACCGCAGCAGCGACGTCTTGTTTGGTCGCGTTGTCGGCAACGTCGAACGCATACACGCCCAATCCCTGTTGCATCGTCGCCTTCTCCGTAATGCGCGGATTTTTGAGGACGTGCGAGAAATTCCCCCGGCCTTCGCCAAGGTTTCGGCGGGCGGGCGCTTTCGTCTCCGCGACCTGTGCCGCAACCACGGGCTTCGCCTCCTCTGTCTTTTTATTTCTTCCAAAGAGTGCCATATCTTATTTTTTAGCCTTTACTTTGCCTTCTACGACCTTGATAGCAGCTTCCGGATTCTCGATGACGAGGTAGGAATTGCCGAGAACTGCAAGCGGGTTCAGATCGGCCACCTTCATGCACGAAACGTTGCCGAGGTTGCGGAAGCTCTTCTTCGAGGCCTCGCTCATCTCGGGAATGGCGACGAGCGCCGCGTTCTTTTTCTTGCTCGAGAGTTTCTCGAACCCGGAGACGCCGCTCAGGGCCGTGAGCATTTTCTTCGCGACGGCGGTCTTCGGTTGGCTGATGCTGAACGTGTCGACGAAGATGACCTCGCCGTCGCGCAATTTCTTCGAAAGCGCCATGAAAAGGGCCTTCGCGCGCATCTTCTTGGGGATCGCGCGGGCAAAGACCTTTTCCTTGCGCGGCCCGTGCGTGACGCCTCCATGGCGCCAGATGGGCGAGCGGATGGAGCCGTGGCGTGCGCGGCCGGTGCCCTTTTGCCGCCAGGGCTTCTTGCCGCCGCCGCGGACTTCGCCGCGATCTTTGACGTGCGCGACAGGCGTGCGGGCGTTGTCCTGCATCGAAGTCACTACCTGGTGCATGAGCGACTCGTTCCAGGCGACGCCGAAGATGCTCTCCGGCAATTCCACGCTGCCTGCCTTTTTCCCTTGGATGTTGTAAATATCTGTTTTCATACTTGTATGGATTAGCCGCGGATCTCGACGAGCGTGCCTGGGCGCCCGGGAACGGCACCGGATATAAGGATCGTGTTGGTTGCGGGGTCGACTTGCAGGACGCGCAGATTCTTCACCGTGACGCGATCATTGCCCATGCGGCCTGCCATGCGCATATTTTTTACCACCCTGCCGCCTGCGCGACCACCACCTCCGATAGAACCAGGCGCGCGCTCTCTGTTCTTCTGACCGTGACTGCGCGGACCGCCCTTGAAACCATGGCGCTTCACGACACCCTGGAACCCTTTCCCTTTTGAGATAGCCGAAACGGCAACGACATCACCCGGCGCAAAGACCGATACATCTATTTTGGCGCCGCGTTCCACGCCTTCGGCCGGAAATTCTCGCAAGTAGCGGGCCGGCTGCAAGTCCTTGAGGTGCCCCATGAGCGGCTTGCCGAGGTTTTTCTCCTTGCGCGTGCCAAAGCCGAATTGGACTGCCGCATAGCCGTCCTTTTCTTTGGTCTTCACTTGCGTCGCGACCAAGGGCCCGGCGATTATCATCGTCGCAGCGGAAACGACGCCCTTCTCGTCGAAGACTTGCGTCATTTTGCTCTTGGTTCCGAGGATGAATTTCATATCCTAAAAATGTGAACGCCCGCAATGGCGGGCTTTTGAAGCTCACCATTGGTCCATATACGGACTTGGGTGGAAGCACTATATACGAAAAAAGAAGGCGTGCAACTATGCCGCTATGCGGCGAAGCAGCATGAGTTTTTGTTTACCACATTTTTCCAAAATGGTTTTCTTGCGGCAGAGTCCGGCACAGAGAAAGAGAACGGTGGCAAAGCCGAGATATTCAAAAACTCATGCTGCTTCGCCGCACGCTCTAAGCCTGTGCGTGCGGATGCCCTAACTCGCGCATGATGCTGAAAAGAAGAATGAAGAGTGCCGCCGCCACAAAAAGCGCAATGGGGATGATGGGAACGGAGCCGTCGAGCCCGAACGCGCGGGCGAGCGAACAGGAGAACGTCGTGCACTGCGAACTCGGCGCGGGCAAGGAAGTCTCCGGAGTTTGGGTGGGCGCACGATAGGTGAGCTGCGAAGCCGTGAGGCCTTGCGCCTGTGCCTGGGCGGTGAGCGAGTCGACAAGCGCTTGTATCTGCGCCTGCGACATCGTTTGCGAACGCGGATCGGCCGTCACTTCGGCCTGGATGGTCGCGCGAAGTTGCGCGTCGGTTGTGGTCTGCGCATACGCAAACGCCGCGCTTGCCGAAACTATCGCAACCGCAAGGGCCAGCGGGAAAGCGAACGTCCGGAGAGAAACTCTCTGCATGCAACAACTATAGCATCGAGCCAGGCGGCGCGGACGTTTTTCCCCACGCTTACTGTTCCTGGAATACCGGCACGATATTCACCGTCGCGGAGCGAGTGAAGGTGCTGCTGTCGAGGGCCGTACAATTGAGCGTGTAAATTGTCTGCGATTGTATTTGGCTCGTTGGGTGAGTCGTGGTGGCAGCACAAGCGATCTGTGATGAGCAGCCCCAGCCCGAGCCGCCGTCCCCATTGGAACCGGTAACCGTACAGGAAGAGACACCGCCGGCACTCCAGGAAATCTTGGATGTGCCACCTGTCTTGAGTACCGACGGGACTGCGACGATCTCCCCAAGAGGCGATGACTGGGTGGAGAGCACACATTGCCCATCCTGGAGCGTGTAGTACCGCGGGCAACCGGTGTAGGTGCAGATGGCGTTGTTGTTCGCATCGGTTCCTTGCGTGTAGCCCAGAGGACAACTCGTGAAGACACACTGTTGACCTTGCTGTGTGTAGCCGACCGGGCAACTGGAGAAGGTGCAGGTCGTGTTGCCATTGCTGTCAGCCCCCTGCACGTAGCCGATGGGGCACTGGTCGAATACACAACTGGAATCTTGTTGTGTGTATCCGATGCCACAGGTCGGAACACAGGAACCGCCCTGAAGGAGTTCTCCTCCTGTGCATTGTGAGAGAACACATGAACCGCCGCCCTGGTCGGTGTATCCGCTGGGGCAGGAGCAAGACGCCGAGATGTCGGAAGAGGTCGTCCACGTAATGGACACCGAGCCATTGCCGCCCGAGCTTCCGCCATATGGTTGACCGCCTCCGCCGGAGCCGCCGGAGCCCACGGTCACTGTGATGTTCCCTGTGAGCACCCCCGAGGCATAGGTTTTCACTGCTTTACCGCCCGTGCCACCGGTTCCACCGGTGCCACCCCAGTCCGAGACCGAGCCGCTGTCGCTCGTATAAGACGAGCCAGGACCGCCGGAGCCGCCGGATGCCCCTCCGCCTGTTGTGTTGGTAGTGCCCCCGCTCGCAGTCCCGGAGGAACCGTCCGAGCCAGGACTTCCGTTGGTGCCAAAGTCTCCAGCGTCACTTATGTTCACGTTTCCCGCGCCACCACCGCCACCACCACCGCCACCGTTAGCCACGACGGACGTATTGAAGGAAGAAGAAGTGCCCGACCCGCCCGAACTTCCAGGCTGGCCGCTTATCCAGCCATTCGTCGGGTTGAAGTACATGGGTCCACCCCCGCCGCCACCACCACCACCTGCTCCCAGAACGGTTACGGTGAGAGATGCGTAGTTTTGCGGCACCGAGAACGTGGTACCTCCCGGGGGGGTGGGGGTCGTAAAGGACTGACTGCCGGGGTTTGCGGCACAGGTCGAGCCGTTCAACGTATATCCACTCGGACATGTACAACTCGGTCCCACGGTCTGCGAAACGCATTGCGTACCGTTCCACACCTGGCCCGAGGGGCACACGCACGTGCTTCCGCTTTGCGTTTGGCCGGCGGGGCAGCTGCAAGAAGGATATTGCGCGATGTCGAGGCCGTTGTCGCACGAAGTTGTGCAGTCCCCAAGGTATTGCGGGTCGGAAGGGCATGACGCCGGCACGATGGCGAGGCCGCCCCCGGAGGCATCGGTGAATTTCACTTCAGGCGAGAGGTGGCCGGCCGCGTGACTCGATGCTCCGGCTATAAGCAGCGCGACTATCGCGAGAGCAAATGCGTACGCAACATACCTCTTTATATCGAACGTTTGCGCATGACTCTGTCCGCTCATAGGGTTTTACGTCATTGTACCGTACTCGTGGCAAGCGCCAGTTGGATGGTGTGCACATTGTCAGCCACGGCTTGCCTAAAGGAGGCGACGCCTTCCCCCGCGATGGTTGGGTCGTTGCCGGGATAGGCATGTGACCACTCGGAATCCGTGACGGTAGCTACAGCAGCCTCGGCTTTTTCGGCAGCAGCAAGGGCAGGCTGGTAGAGGCCCAACTCATAAAGCGCGGTCGCGTTCGAGTTGAGAAGCCACGGATTCTCCGGATATATCTTCAGGCCTTTGGTCGTGAGATCGGCCGCTTCTTGAAAACGTCCCGCCTTGAGTAAGACCCACGCATCATCATTAATGGCGGCCCAGTCGTTGGGGTCGAACAGCAGGAAATGCGTGTAGTCAGTTATGGCGTCTCCATAATCGCGCATGTATCCCTCAATGAGCCCGCGCACGTAATAGGAATTCGGCTCGGAGTCACCGTGAAGCATTATCTGGAAGTCGATCCTCGCCAGTGCCTGCTTATAGTCGCCGCGCAAAAAAGAAATGCGCGCCAGTTCATGATAGAGATAGGGAGTCGACGGATCTTTCTTCGCCGCGAGAGTGAAAAAATACTCGGCACGATCGAGGTCATACTCGCTCGGGTTCGTCGCATCGAAATGTCGCTCTCCGTAAGCGAAGGCCCGGGACGCCGAGGGATCGACCGCGTAAGCCATGTCCTCGTAGACATTCGTCGCGAACGTGTGCGCTTCAGGCGCCAAAAAAAAGAGCGCGAGTGCGATCACGATCGCCCACGCCGGATAGAACAGTCGATCGGTCGACACGGCCGCCATGCCTATTTTGTCGTCGTTGTCGAAGTCTGAACGATTGTCGCTGAAAAATCCTTAGCCGTCCACCCTAAGGATTGTAGAAATGTCCTGAACTGAGGGTCGATGGCTGCGAGCGTTGCAAGACTTCGTTTCGAGCTTGAATTGAGCGCACCCACATACGATTGCAAGGTGGAAACCACGGTTACGCCGCGGTGCGTCGGGTCTTGATAAATCGGAGCGAGAACAGATTCTATGTCCGCGAGGCGCGACGTCCCGTAAGCAGCCGCTAGGAACGATGCATACCATATGCGAACTTGTCCATCTTGGGCACCCTGGAGCGCATAGCTTGCGAGTGCAGTTGTGTATGCCTGACTAGCATCACCCAAACTTGTGTCGCCCATGATTTGAAGCTTTCCGAGAACGAGAGCCTTCAACGCCTGAGCTTCGGGTTCATAACTCGGATAAGGAACCTGGTCGAGCGTGGCAAGAGCCGCATCCCCGGCAAGCAGTCGGTTCTTCAACTTCTGTTCAAGGGATGCGAATTGTGCCTTGCCGGCAGGAGAAGTGGTGCCAACCAGGCTTTGGTTGAAAATGGAGGTAGCGAACGTGTTCGCAATGTTGTATTCGGAAAGTGGCAACGGCTTGATCGCGGTCGCATACAGAAAGAGTCCTCGCGCCGTTAGATTTGTGCTGGTCGCTACGTACAGACTCTTATATGCGGGTTGCTGTAACATTGCTAACACGGAGTTCGCGGCCGGATTGCGCGAGTACGCAAGAGCTAGTTGCTCGGCCGCAAAAGCACGTGTATCCGGAGTATCCGAGTTCGTCGCAACCACTTGTTCCAGCTGAGTGACGGCGTTTTGGTAGTCCCCGGCGTATCCATACGCCACCCCGAGATACACCGCAAGCAACTGCATCTGGTCGGACTTTGCCGCTGAAGCAAGCGCCTGCTTTACACTCTCGGCGCCTGCGCCGTAGTCGCCTTGTCCTTCTTCTTGGAGCGCAAGTGCGAACGCTGGATTGTCCTGCAGGGTTTCATACCAGAGGTCCTGGTTTGAAGGGTGAGAAGGCTGTGCAACAAAATTTTGTTCATACAGGAATACGACGGCAATTATAGCGAGCAGAACCGCCACCACCATTCCTACAATCGCTATTCCCGTTGTCTTGCTCATACAAAAATTTACTGGGTTGTTTACCCTGCATCGCCCCCGCCTGCGTCCGCGCTCGCACTATCGGCTCCGCAATCTGAGCACCCACTGCCGGCGTCACCGTAGTTGCAACTGGGAGCATCGCCAGAGCCGCCTCCACCCCCGTCTCCGCCCCCGCCGCTACTCGGCGCGTCGGCATGCGCTATCCCGTTGTCCCGTTCCCTGAAAAGCAGGCGTGATGCTCCACCAAAATCCCTTGAAAATATGATAGATAGAAAACCGAATACGATCGTCGCGGAGAGAAAGATCTTCCGCAAGAGACCCCGAGTATTCTTATTGGCAGAACGCATGCACCCATAGTACCAGGTACTTGCCGCTGAGTCGCATGGCGTGTGGATACTTTGCAGTAACCCAAGCGGCAGGCTGTGGAATGGCCCTTGTGCTAGAATCGCGGAATGCTCATCGACGGAGTGCGGTTTGATGACGTCGCTCAAGAAAATCGGGGGCGACGAGCCATAGTTTCTTTCCTCGAATTCATTGAGCGAAGGCTCGGCGTCACCGTGCTGTACGATAAAAGGCGCGTGCCGTTCGGTCGCGCTGACCTAGCAGAACCATTGTCTGTCGCGACGAAGCTCATCGACCGGGGCGTCGTGAGCTGGTACGGTCCTACGGAAGGATTGCCAGATGAACCAGGAGTGCGACACTGGATCTGTCGAGTGAGAGACTCCGCGGAAAACTTCGCCGGCGGTTCGTCGGTCGACAACGATACGTCTGCTCTCTTTGCAGCGCTCGCAGAAGGCCTTGAACGTTACATTTGGTGGACACAGCGCGATTACTTCGTCCGTCCGCGACGCGGCACGATTGACGAAATGCGAGCTCGCTTCCCTATCATCGCTCCACATCAATTCGTTTCTTTTTCAGAGGCACAACGCCTGCAATCGTCACAGTTTCGCCTCCCTCCCGAAGCATCGTATCTATGGATTGAAGGGACATCACTCGTAAGCGGTAAAAAAATCTACGTGCCGGCGCAAACTGTTAGTGCGGCGTGGGGTCCATTTAAAGTATCTCCTCAGGAACCGCTGATACGAATGCAACATACCACAGGACTTGCGACATGGCCGACAAGGATCGGCGCGCGGCTCGCCGGGGCGCTTGAGTGTATCGAACGAGAATCGTATATGATCATGTGGTTTAATCAGCTTTCACTGCCGCGCATACACCCCTCTTCGCTACGAACACGATCAAAGACACTCGACGCTATCATTTCTCGCTGCGAACGCTACGGCCTACGCGTACACATCATCACAATGCTTACTGATGCACCGACACATGCCGTTTGTGCGATCCTTGAGGACCCTAGTCCGGTCGGTCCTCGTTTCGCCTTCGGGCTTAAGGCACACCGCTCACTTGCGGATGCTTCCGAAAAAGCAATCTTGGAAGCATTGCGTGCGCGACGCTTTACGCGCAAGGCCGATCCCGACGAGTTTTATGACCCATCAAAACCGGTCGACGATATCGGCCACCGAGGTCGCGTGCATTACTGGCAAGACCCCGAACATGCACGCCATCTTGAGTTCCTAGTCTCTGGGGAAGAGAAAGACCCCGTTCGGGCGGCCTGGGAAGACGACACACCGCAGATGCAGTTGGAACGGATCGAGAATTGGTGCCGAGAAAAAGGTTATGAGTGTGTTTCGGTACCCTTGACCTCCTCTAAGGCGAATCCGACCCCGTGGCACATCGAAATGATCCTTATGCCTGATTTGCATCCAACACACCTTGCCGAGCGGATGCGACATCTCGGGGGAGAACGGCTTCAACTTGTCCCCCGCCTGTTCGGCTACGAACCTTTAGAACAACCATTCGTCGAACGACCGCACCCATTCTGTTGATATGACTTTTTTTCTTTCAGATCTCCACGGCGACTTGCGGCGCGCTCGCCTTACTAGACGCGGGGCAACGCACGACCCGAAGGACGTCCCGAGGGGTTTGCATAAAGAATACCCTCGCATGCAGCAGTTCGTCTTGCCGCGAACGGAGCTACAAACTCCGCTTTCTCAGGCGCTTCGCCACAGACGCTCCTTTCTCGAACTGCGCAACGAAGGACCGCTTTCCACTGACGATCTGGGAGCAGTGTTTTCGGGGCTGCGGCGACACGATGGTTCGGTGCGGCGTCGATATCCTTCCGGCGGCGCGCTTTTTCCGATCGAAACGTACATCGTTTCCAGAGGGATCGAAGGGGCGGGCTCGGGGGTGTTCCATTATCATCCGACCGAACATGCGCTCGAGCGGCTCTGGGACGTTCCAACTGACTTTTCGATGAGTGATCTGGTACGCGCCCCAGAGGCGCCCGCCGCTTCCTCAATCGTCCTCTTCACGAGTGTGTGGGAACGTTCGTCCGCAAAGTACGGCGATTTCGCCTATATGCTGGCGCTACTTGAAGCGGGACATTTATCGGAAAATATCCTGCTCGCGGCTTCTGCGTGCGAGATTGGTGCGCGCCCTGTCATCGGGTTTTCTGACGAAGTTGCTCTATCTCTGCTCGACATAGACGAACGGCTCGAGCAGCCAGTCCTCTCGATCATCCTGTGCCGAGGAGAAGACACCAGGAGCTCCCTACAAGAGGTACACGATTGAATCACATGGACAAAAAAACCCTTCGCGAAGCGATAGCGAAAGACGTGATCGTACATTTCTCTCCAGAACGGCCCATCGTCATGGTCGATGAGGCTTCGTATGCGCCGTGGCTCTTCGACTTCCGCGCGCTCTTGCTGCAGCCTCGTTGGCTGGATGCGTACGCGGAATTCTTCTGGGATGCATGCGCAAAAAGGTATCCGTTCCAAGTTTGCGCTATGGAAAGCGCTGGCATTGCCCTCGTAGCAGCTATCGTGATGAAAAGCATGGAACGTGGAACACCAGTGAACGGGCTTTTTATTCGAAAGTCGCGTAAACGACAAGGACTCATGAGACGCCTCGAAGGTGCCCCGACACGCGATCCCGTTATTTTGGTGGACGATCTCGTCAATTCCGGGAATACCTTCACCACGCAGATACAGGTCCTGGAACGCGAGGGGCTGGCCGTGTCTGACATGTTCGCGCTTATCGCGTTCAGGGATGACACTGCGTACGCGCCGCTGCTCGACAAAAAACGCACAATGCATAAGCTTTTCACACTCGAAGATTTCGGTCTCTCACTTACAACGCCGAAGGCGAAGAGAGCGGCGCTCACACAGCTATGGCATTTTGCCGCTCCCAACCCCGCCTTTAACTACGTGGTACAAAAGTCCGCCCCCGTTCTGGATGCCGAGCGTGTCTATTTTGGTAGCGATGCGGGAACTTTTTATGCGCTGAACCAGAATGATGGTTCGGTCGCCTGGTCATTCGAAACGGGCAAACATCCGGCTGGTAAAGGAATCTTTTCCTCTCCCGCTCTCCACCGGGACACCGTCTATTTCGGCGCATACGATGGTAACGTCTATGCGCTCGAAGCACGATCGGGCACTCTCAAATGGAAGTACGAAGACGCGGATTGGGTCGGCTCTTCACCGTCGCTTGCGCCCGACCTCGGTCTTCTCTTCATCGGCCTTGAGTTCGGGCTTTTCCGGAAACAAGGCGGCATGGTCGCCTTGAGAATGGATACCGGTGAGGTTGTATGGCAGCACCATAGCGGCGAGTGCACGCACGGATCTCCTCTGTACATACGAGAAAAGAACATGGTCGTCGTCGGAAGCAACGATGACATCGTGTACGCATATCGAGCCGATTCGGGTGCTCCCCTTTGGCAGTATCGTGTGCAAGGTAGCGTAAAATCATCCTTTGCGTACGACCCGAAACGGCAGCTTATTCTCTTCGGTTCACTCGGCGGACTGTTTTACGCCCTTGATACCGATGGTACGCCGATATTCGCGTACGAGCCGAGCGCGGGGAGTTACTCGACACCGCTCGTTATTGGCGAGACTGCGTATTTCTCCTCGCTGGACAAAGGCGTCTACGCCCTCGACCTTGATACCGGATCGAAAAAATGGGAGTTCCGCACTGCCGGCCGAATTTTTGCCTCTCCACTTTTGGTGGAAGATGCCATTTACATTGGCTCTAACGATGGGAGACTGTACGCGATAGATCCTGAGACTGGCGCGGGGCAATCAGTCTTTCAAGCGACCGAACGTATCGTCAATAAAATTGCATATAACCCAGCGACCAAGCGTTTTTTCATGACGACCGTTGCCAATGAACTCTATTGCATGACCAGAACGCCCCAGTAAAATGGGTACATATGCGCTGGCCTTTTTCTCATACCCCGGATACGGGTGCACCGAGATTTACTCGCAGATATGGTGCGTTGCTCGATGGCGAAAAGCGACTCCTTACCATCTCCCCGTACCCCTCAACCCTTGTATTTTTAGAGGAGTGCACATCGGGTTCGTTTTACGTCCAGGAGGTGAACTATCCCAATTATCCCGACTCTTTCTTTCTCGAAGGCGTCCCTTCCGAGTCATACCCCGAATGGACTTGGACGAACGAGCGATTATTCGTGCGCACACCGTCCGAACAGGTAACCGATGCGTTGCGTGGCCAGGCGAGCCTCACAACTGAAAAAGGAAAGGTTGTCGGACGCATTATGACCACCATAAGTGCCTCGCGCGATCGAGTCGGAACTGGCGTCGCTTTCCAAGAAACCGTCTATGCAATGAAAGCCGCTCAAGCAAAGGGCTTCAAAGATTCAGGATACGACGAGCAACGCCTGCTGGAATTTCCCTTCGTCGTTCAGTACGCCGACTTCGCGAACATCGACCCGAAACAGGCTGCCAACGACATCCTTTTCAAGTCCCAAATGGATGAAGACCAGCTCGCGAAAACGGAATTGCTCCGGCTGCGTTACTTCAACAACGCCCGTGAAGCAAAGACGGTAGAGGAACTCACGGCAACTTTACAGCGTTTCTACAAAGATTGTTATGGTGCGGTCATCTGACGCACCGCGCCTCCTTCATTATGCGCCGCGCATTGTTGCGAACACGGCGAATTTTGATCTGCCGGGTATCGAGAGGTTCTCCAACTATTTCAAGATATACGGCCAGGGAGTCGCCCCGAACGACCGGACTGGCACTGTGCGTTTTCCCATACGCACGGAATCGCTTTTCCCCATTCCAACACTCAAATCAACTACGAAGACGTTCGAAGAACTATGCAACGACCGGGCGCGTGAATTGCTTGCACACGCAGATAAGCTCGGCGTTCCGCTCTACACATTCTGGTCGGGGGGCATAGATTCGACCCTTGTGTTAGTGTCGTTCCTAAAAAATGCTACCCCTGAGCAGAAAAAGAATATTACGGTACTCATGAGCGAAGAATCCATCGCCGAATATCCCACCTTTTACAAAGAATACATTCACGGAAAACTTCAGACTGAATCGTCTGGACATTTTCCGCTCCTCCTCGGCGGCGAACATGTCATCGTCAACGGCGAACACAATGACCAACTGTTCGGCTCTGACATCGTTGCGAAGTTCATTGCGATGCTGGGCACGACACCACTACATCAGCCGTACTCCCGAGACACGATTTTCTCGTTTTACAACTCCCTTGTGCATGATGACGAGGTGACGAATTTTTATATGGATATGTTCGAGCGTGTTAAGGACGCGGCTCCTGTCCCCGTAGAAACGAACTACCTGTTCTTCTGGTGGATAAATTTTGCGTTGAAGTGGCAAACGGTTTCCATGCGCACGCTAACGTTCGTTTCGAAATACATGGCACCACGCATAACGCCCGAATATGCTGTATCGAAGTACCTGCCGTTCTACCGCACCGACGAGTTCCAACTCTGGAGCATGAATAATCTCGACAAAAAAATAAGAAATGAGTGGCGCACCTACAAATGGCCGTGCAAAGACGTTATCTATGACTTTACCAAAGATGCGGAGTATCGCGACAATAAACTGAAACGCGGATCCCTTCATTTTCTTGTGGTCCAGCAGAAAGTCTGGCCATTCATCGACGAACAATTTAAGTTCTCCGAAGAACTAGATCGCTCGACGTATTACGAACCGAAGAATGATTTCATATAAAAGATGGGGGCTGAGCAACGCCCAACCCCCTTCATCCGACGCGCCCTTCGTGCTTTAACTGCTGCAGTTGTGGGTTCGCTTGCACGAACGCTGACAGCCGGGAATGTTTGCCGTCAGCTTTTGCGCAACGCGCGACGCGCAGTGACTGTAGCAGTCGTCCGCACAGACTTTGTCGACCGTCGTAACTTTCTTCTCGTCGGCGGCCTGACAGACATTGATCATCGCCAGCGTCGCGAGAGCCGCAAAGAACATGAGCTTTCTCATCGCTCTTCTCCTTCACAGGACAGTTGATGAACTCACATTGTACGTTTTACCCACAGGAAGTCAATTTCGCACGCACTCCCACCCCTGAAAGCTGTCATAAAAAAATTATATAGTTCAACTTTTACCTGCGGCGATTCCGCGAACGAGTGTCCACAACGCATCTGCTTCAGCACTATCGGCTTTGACACACTTGAACACCCGCATCGAAGGGTCCTGGTTGAAATGTCGGGCGGCTCTGCGACGACGGTTCATCGCCTCGCTAAGATTCTTTACCAGCCCGAGTTTTACCATCCGTCGCATCCGCTCCTCCACATGCGCCTCGTCAGAGTCCACCCATACAAACACGACCGGGTCGAAAAACTTCTTCGCTTCGGTAATGAAGTAGTCGCGCGGTCCGATCCGGTGAAATGCCTCCTCAATAACGGTGTCCGGATACATTTTTGAAAGACGCGGGAAATCATCAACGATGCGCTTGTACAGGAACATCCGTTGTTCTTCGCTTTTTGGCGGTTCGGTCACCTCTTTTACGCTGCCGTCCGACTGGAACTCGGGGTGGTGCATCTTCTTTGCCTCCGTGTCATAGAGATAAAACTTCTGTCGGTAAGCGAGCTGTTTCGCGAGCATCTTTCGTCCACTCCCCAAAAAACCGCCGAGCAAGATGAGCATACGGCGTAAGTATTGCATAAAAAATAAAGGACCGCCTTGCAGGGCGGCCCTTCTTTTTGCGTGGTGTTTTCGAACTCATCTGTGCCGGTGTGCATGTGGGTGTTGCATACGATCGGCCGCATCGACGTGTTTGTGCGGATGCCCTGCGGCCACGAAAATAAGCGGCTCGCTGACATTTTCGCTAACCCACACGCCATGGGGATATTCCCCCGGAATGTGGATTACGTGTCCCGCCCGGACGGGGATATTTTCCCCATCGATATGCACGAACCCCTCACCAGAAATGAAAAAGATCTCGTGCTCGCCTTCATGCTCGTGTAGAGGAAATTTCGTGCCCGGGTTCATCTTCACGAAATCGGCACCGATCTTGGTGCTGTCTTTTTTGTCGCCTTCGACGCCGCGTTTTCCGACAATACCCGGGAGCACCTTACCATCCGCGTCCAACATGGGAAGCCATGCCCCTTCGTTGATGTGGCGCAAGTGCCGTTCGCGGTCCCACGAGCGATCCTCGATCCTTAGTTCAAGATCCATTTTCTATATCCTCCACCTGCGGCAGCGTTCATGTTCATCCGCAATCTGCCCGCACCCACTGTGCGCCACGAAACACAGAAAAGCAATGCTCGTGTGGCTCATGAGACGAGGCCCATCATGGCCTTGAACTCCGTCGGAACGGTCGACTCTCCGTGAGTGGAAAGGACGCGGTGTTCTATATCATCGAATGGTATTGTCCGTGGAATCTCTTTGAGGAACATGTCCATGGCGGGATCGGTATCGTACAAACCGGTTTGCGCCGCTCGGTGCATCGCGACGAGCATTTCTTCGGAGGTGCCCACGCATTCGAATGGCTTGATGCCTTGCAGCCCGAGCAGTTGCCTGAACACCGGTAACAGCGCCGTATCTTGATACAAGTTGCGCCCGAAAATACCGACAACCGTCTCCTTCGGTAAAAACGCCGTGAGACCTGCAAATATGAAAATGCACTTCGCGCACTTGCCGCACCAACCGGAACGCGGGGCGTTTTCTTGTTCGTCAGGAGACACGTGAGAATTCATGTTGCAACTGCAGAATGCATCGAAATACTTCGAATATAGGCTGAAGCGGCGCGTCGTTTCAATCTCGGTGAATTGGCGCAAAAGCGAAAAAACTTCCACGTCGGGCGTGATGAACGTTCGCACGTACTTCCGGGTGAGTTCTTCCGCTTCCCTCGACTTGGTCCACTGGTGATTCACGTCAAGACCGAGATACTTGGTGTTGCCAATGTCGGCGCTTTGCTCGTTCGAGAAGACAACATACCGATAGTCCCACAGTGTGGCCGCAAGGAGCGCCTGGAATCCGAGCGTGAGTGTAAAAAGTCCGCCGGGCGCGACATTCATTCTCTGTGCGGTCCTCGCTGCTGCCGGATCGACCCTGCGTTTCACCGTGATGTTCCTTGTTCCGATGTGCTCCGCGACGCGCTTCTTTGCGCCAACATTCGCCAACGTGAACAGATCGAAGCCGATGCTGGCCTCTTTGAGCATTTCCGCGGAGACGACCGTATCCTTGCCGCCGCCGTTGAGGAGAAGGGTGCGTGGGGAACGTTTGAATCTTGTTGACAACGGGCCTGACCACCACCGAGTGCGGTATGGGAAGGAAACCAGCCCTCTGTGGTCTATGTTTGATCTATAAAAGAATTCCCCGAATCCCTTCGTATACACCTCATTCCAAAAATCTGCTTGCGCGCGAGTCAGGCTAAATCCTCTGATGACAAGTTCTCCCGCATGATCGAGTTTCCAATACGCGCTGCCGTGCAGTATGGTCAGACTTTGCAGTAGTTGCGAAAGAACAGGCTTTGGAATACGCTCCCACATCGTCCGCGTGGTGCCAGGAAATTCGAGCCGATCGTCATATCGCGCTTGGTGTCCGCCTTCAAATTCGACCAGGTAGGTGAACGTGATTACGGACTGATCGGTGTCGAGCGAGTATGATTCAAACGTAAAACGACGGGCGACGGACACAGCACGATTATACAAGAATCCCATTCGGGAACCATCGCATATGAAAAGGCGGCCAATGTGGCCGCCTAAATTCGTCTTCCAGCAGTGTCTCCAGGTCTGCCGCTATTTGTAGTACGGACAGGCCAACTTCCGGAGCATCTGGTACCGGCTCGTGATAACCCATTTGTGGATGCTGGGGTTGTACACCCCGCCCGCCCACTGATTACACTTACCGGTGAGACTCTGGGGCTGAGGCGGATAAGCCTCCGCATACGCCGACGTCGATTCCGACGTAAAGCGCGACGCCGCCGACGCTGGCGCGACGGCAAGCATGGCCGCAAAAACGGCCAAAACGATCTTTTCCATCGGATTACTCCAACGCTCCGGGGCTACGAGGTCGACCTCGTTCCGAAGACTAAGGGGATTATACCATGATAGGCAATCTGGTCAAGATTGGCCTGTTTACTTACATCATCTTCACGTCGATGTTGACGCCTGAAGGAAGATCAATGTTGGTGAGGGCCTCGATGACCTTCGCCTCGGGATTCAAAATGTCTATCATGCGCTTGTGGATGCGCATCTCAAATTGCTCGCGCGAGTCTTTATCTATAAATGCGGCGCGATTGACGGTGTACTTTTTTATATCGATGGGGAGCGGAACAGGGCCAACGACCTTGGCGTTGTAGCGGGCCGCCGTGTCGATTATCTGCTTGACGGAGCGGTCCAAGACGCCGTGCTCGTAGGCACGCACGCGAATGCGCAGCCGACTGGGGCCAGCCTCTTTCTTCGCACGCGAGGTGCGAGGTTTCTTGGTTGCCGTCTTTTCCGCTGTCATAGAACCCGCAGAGTATGCACTACTCCTCTAAAAAACGCAACATTTGCCTTGCTCAATGCATCAGCGCGAATGCCGCGCCGATATAGTAGGGCCAGATGAGTATCGCGAGGACGGCGCTCCAGAAGGAGAGCTTCAAGAATCCGATGGTGAAAAGCCAGGCGGCGAACCAAATCCCGCCGGAGAACATGTGGTTCTCTATTTTGATCCGGGGCATAGGCCCATTGTAGCACCTACATTTCCATAATCTCCATCACCTCGATGGAACCGTTCATGCGCTTGAGGTGCGGGCTGTCGGTGAAGATCTTCGTTGCCGCATCGTGCGATTCTGCCTGCACAATAGAGTAGCCGCCAATGTCGTTCTTGATGTCACTCGTACCCGTGCGAGTAACCGCCTTGGTCTTCCCCACCGGCGCGCCCATATCAACGGTATCTGCTTTGTGCTTCGTCATCCATTCCTGCCACTCCGCCTTACTTTTCTGCTGGTCTTCCGGCGTCATCTTTTTCATCGCCGCCGTGAACTCTTCAATAGGGGCCTTATACAAAACAAAAAACTTTTTCATATGCTTACGAAATTACCTCTTAATAGTCTGCAAGTATAAGCCTCTTATCATGAAAAACCTATTTATTGACCCTTGCACCGTTCCGTACTAGCCTACGGCATAGGAAGCGGTACGCCGTATCGCACACTGGTCGGGAGACGGCTATGACAAGCGTTGCGCAGGAGAATCGGACGATTGCATTGCCCGAGAAAACTGAGAAAGCTCTGAAGGCACTTCAAGATCTCGCCTTCACGTTGCAGGAACAAGCCCGATCATTCGGGTTCGAACCGGAGGTCGTAACCGATACCAATAGCCTGCGGAGCTGGCTCGCCAAGAGTCGCGATGTTCTTGTCCGCGCTGAAGTTATCGTCAGGCTGAAATTCATGCTCGATGCGGTCTTTGGCGCGAACGAGGAAAACAACGACGCAACGGAGCGGTGGATCAATGTGAAGCACAATGAGCTCGGCCGCAGGAGCCTGAAGGAGCTCATGACGAGCGGGGACATGGACGATCTCCGGCTCGCGCTCAGTACCGTCGAAAAAGTCGTCGGCTGACCGCACGACCAACGCCGCGCAGAGGGCCGCCCTCTCGCGGCCTTCTCATTTGCCCACAAAGTTATTGAATATAAAAAATACCGCGCGGTCACCCGCGCGGCAAAGATCCGGACATCCACGCTCTTCAGCGGGAGCGTGGAGGAAAGTCGTCGAAGGAACGCTTGAGTTTCTCCAATGAGTCGAGCATGCCGGGAGGAGCGCCAATATCCTTGAGTTGCTCGATAGCCCGGTCGATCTCCGCCTGCGGCGGGCTGACTTCCGCCTGTAGCTGCGGTACCTCCGCGTGGTGCGTCCGTGCGAGCCACTCCGCATACTGTATGTCGTTCGCACGCACGGATTCCTGGATCATGCACCTGACGACGGCAGGTGACTCTTCCCCTTGTGCCGGCGGGGATGCTTGTGGCATATCCAGAATGCCGGAGACGATGACGCATGCTTCTCGGCGCGCATCGCGAAGCAGTTGTGTATCTTCGGTGTTGCGGAGGCGCGCAGCCGTGATATGCACCGAGTATGTCCGCGGAATGCCTATCGCCGGCATTTCAGCGAACGAGAAGAATGAGTTGAGGGTGCCGTAGTACGGACAATCGCGCACGACGATGTCGATGGCGATACGGTTCGGGCTTCTTTGAGAAACAACCTGCATCGCCTTTGAGAACTCGTTGACACGTTCGGTCAGATCGAGCGCCCTGATGTCGGAATCCTTCAGCACGTTTGAGACGTGGTCGACGCACTCAACCGCGCGAACCGGCGTCGCAAGCATGAGCGCCCCGAAAAACGCAACGACTGTTGCCATGACCTTGCTCATGACCGTCCCCTTCTGTTGGGCTCTTCGTACATCAAAGAGCTGGGTTGAAGCGGCCCCCACTATCATCAACCGCAACGTTCCTGTCAAACTCACCCGCGATTCAAAATCCCTTGTGTGTTTTGAGGAACTCTGTTTCCGCCGGCGTGCTCTCGCGCCTCAAAATTGCGTTGCGGCTCGGGTAACGGCCGAATCTATCAATGATGCGCTTGTGCTTCCATTCGAATTTGAAGGCCGCCCACTGTGATGGGAGGAGTGAAAAGAAAAGCCGGAGTGCTTTTTTGTGCGCGTCGCGTGATTCGCTGTGCATGTAGGGCATGTAGAGAAAACGGCGCATACGAACAGAAAGTTTTTTGTCGTCCCCTGCGGCGATGGCGTCTTGCACGAACTTGAGCGCAAGCGCATCCCCCGCAAAGGCCTGCGGTGAATTCCGGAACATATTGCGCGGGAACTGATCGAGCACGATAATTTCTGCCAGCCGCCCCTCGGGCGACTTCCGCCAATCGGCCAACTCCCCTTTCATCGCGCCCTCGTAAACATCCAAAAACCGCCGCCGGATCTCCGCATCAAA
This sequence comes from Minisyncoccota bacterium, assembly GCA_035500505.1. Classification (GTDB taxonomy): domain Bacteria; phylum Patescibacteriota; class Minisyncoccia; order Phycocordibacterales; family UBA2100; genus UBA10103. The sequence continues at coordinate 223,708 of DATJXE010000003.1, read as the reverse complement.
TTTCTCATCCTTTCGGAACCACTGCGAAGGCGTCGCCTCCTCGAACCAAAACCTTATAACGGTTTGTGACTCCATAACTAGGAAATATCAATCCAGAAACGAAGAGCGTCGTAACCCATTTCGGGATTCGGAATTTGATTCTCTAAAACTCCGCCGTTCTTTTCGATAATTTTGCGCGAGGCGATATTTCTTTCGTCTGACGTTACCAAAACGCGCTTGATGCCAAGTTCTTTTGCTTTCTTAAGTGCGAGTTCGAGTATTTTGTTGCCATACCCCTTGCCGCGCATACTTGGTCGAATGTCGTAGCCGATGTGCCCGCCTATTTGCATCAACTTATCGTTGAGCCGATGACGAAGTGTTGCGTGCCCGATGAATTCTTTGCCATCAATAAGCCAGTACTCCGTCATGGGCACATATCCTTCGGAAAGATTCTCCCCGCGCGAATGGCTCAACTCTCGGGCGACGAATCCATCAAAGTCCGCTTCAAGTTCCAGAATCGATAATTTCCGGTACCATCGGTTCCGATGCGTATAATCGTTCTCCCCCTGAAACTCCTTCACCGCCTGAATGAACGAGTCTTTATATTTCGTATCGGGCAACACGAGCTTCATATCACTCCCAGGGAAAATGTTGGACGTCGGGAAATTGACGCAGGAAAAAGTCTGGGACTATTTCTGATTTTGGCATCGTATAGAGGCAGGCCGTCCTCACTTCCGCCCCGCGCTCTTCAAGGAACTTCTTGCCGGCAATGAGACCACGACCTGTTTCGAGCATATCTTCAACGAGCAATATTTTCTTCCCTGAAATGTCGACTATAGCGAACGCAGAAATCTTGCGCTCGCCCTGCCTGTCGAGCGAGAGCGTGAACATATCTTTTACCTTCATTCGCTTCGAGAGAATAGTCGCCGGTATCACGCCGCCCCGTGCGATCCCGCAAATAATATCCGGCCGCCAGTCTATCCTGCTCTGCAGCTCGCGCATCTCCTTATCGAATTCGTCCCAGTTCACATCAGAAGAATATCATCGCGCAAAAAGAATGGTACCTGACACCACTTCCCTTCCGTCAGAATGGCGAGGTCGCAAGTTGGTATTCTAAGTTAGTTTGCGATGCATCCGATTTTATTGAAAGAATTATCATATTGTGTTTTATACCCGGCATTACAGTACCAATCACTGCCATAAACGGTCGCATTCGGTGGTGCAACAACTTTCACACAGCCGATTTTATTAAACGAGCTGTCGTACTGTGTCTTATAACCGGTATTGCAATACCAATCTGATCCATAGATGGAGGCGTTCGCGGGTGCCACAACTTTGGTGCAACCTACTTTATTGAACGACGAATCATATTGCGTTTTGTATCCGGTATTACAATACCAGTCTGAGCCATAAACCGTTGCGTTCGCTGGAGCGACGACTTGCGTGCAACCTATCTTGTTGTACGAGCTGTCGTATATAGTTTTATAGCCATTGTTGCAATACCACGTGGAACCATATGCAGTGGCATTAGCTGGTACAGAGAGATTTGTTGGGTATGTCGCGCTGTAATTACCTGGGGCCAAGGAACCCGACGAACCGTGAGTCGAAAGATATTCTGACAGTCCCGAATAATAGTTCGGATCTGTAATCCATGTTGGAGTGTCCCACACAGTATCTTTTGTGCCATAGCTTGGGTTATAGAGTCCCTGGCTAGGCGTATAGCTGTAATTATCGTATTTCAAACCATTGGGATTACTCCTCACATAAGGAGCCACGTAAGTGCCGTGGCTATTTACATATCCAGAGACATGAACTACGGCACTCGCTGAAAGTGGCGCAAAGGCAAGCAAGAGCACGATTGTCGAAGCAGCAATTGGAGACAATACCCCTTTCATAAATTCACTATATGCCGTATCGCAGGACTAGCAAGAGACAAAGCGAGAAAACCCGCCGTTCGGCGGGTTTTCTTGGCTTAATTCTAGAGAGAATCAGGCGACGATCTTCGTCACGACACCTGCGCCGACGGTTTTGCCGCCTTCGCGGATGGCGAAACGCATCTGGTCTTCCATTGCGATGGGACCGACCAACTTCACCTTGAAGGTGACGGTGTCGCCTGGCATGACCATTTCCACACCTTCCTTGAGAGTCACTTCGCCCGTTACGTCCGTCGTGCGGATGTAGAACTGCGGCTTGTAACCCGAGAAGAACGGCGTGTGGCGGCCGCCTTCCTCCTTGGTCAGAATGTAGACTTCCGACTCAAATTCGGTGTGCGGCTTCACCGTGCCCGGCTTGGCCAAGACTTGGCCGCGGTGCACGTCTTCCTTTTTGGTTCCACGGAGGAGCACGCCAGCGTTGTCGCCGGCCTGACCTTCCTGGAGGTTCTTGTTGAACATTTCGATGCCGGTCACGGTCGTCTTCGTCGTGTCTTTGATGCCAATGATCTCGACTTCCTCGCCGACTTTGACGATACCGCGTTCGATGCGGCCCGTAACGACGGTGCCGCGGCCTTCGATGGAGAAGACGTCTTCGATGGGCATGAGGAACGGCTTGTCGAGTTCGCGAACAGGCTGCGGGATGTACTCATCGAGCGCCTTCACGAGTTCCATGACGCGGTCGCTCCACTCGTTGCCCGGAGCCGGGTTCTCGAGCGCCTTGAGGCCCGAGCCGCGGATGACCGGCGCGTTCTTGCCGTCGAAACCTTGCTTGTCGAGCAGGTCGCGCACTTCCTCTTCGACGAGGTCGATGAGGTCTTTGTCGTCCACCATGTCCACCTTGTTCAAGAAAACGACGATCTTCGGTACGCCGACCTGGCGGGCGAGCAGGATGTGCTCACGCGTCTGGGGCATGACGCCGTCGGTCGCGGCGACCACGAGAATGGCGCCGTCCATTTGGGCTGCGCCCGTGATCATGTTCTTGATGTAGTCGGCGTGACCCGGCGCGTCGACGTGCGCGTAGTGGCGCTTCGGCGTTTCGTACTCCGAGTGAGAGAGCGAGATGGTGATACCGCGCGCTTTCTCTTCCGGTGCCTTGTCGATGTCATCGACGCCTTTGACCGTCGCCGAGTAGCCGTTGCCGGCCTTCGAGAGGACGTTCAAGATCGCCGCGGTAAGAGTGGTCTTGCCGTGGTCGACGTGTCCGATCGTGCCGACGTTGACGTGCGGCTTCGAACGATTGAATTCTGTTGCCATATTTTTGACAAAAAAATTAGCTTGTAATTATTAATTGCCAACGCAGTAAGTGGTGCTCCAGGATCCTTCGCTTCACGTTCGCTCGCGTCACGCGGGTCGCTAATCCGCACGAGTCGAAGTTTCAGGCAAAAGAATACGCACGGAGCGTGCGTGGCGACATAGTAGCAGAATGCTTTGGAGCGTCAAGGCTTTGTCAGCAGGTTTCTCTGCCTTCATTGACTGTTAATTTTATATGTGCCATAATCGAAGTTGTGGTGGACTGACGGATAACGGAGAAAGTCCGATGAACGAGCGCCCGCGAGTCGAACTACCGGAACAGAGCAAGTCGGAGGTGGGTTGGACGATTCTATGCTGCGTCACAGACGAAATCGAGCCCGGAAAAATACACACTGACGATGAGATCAAGGCTGTCGCCGCGACTTTTTGCGTGATGCGCGCGGCTCGAAATGAATTTCCGCTCACGATTCACGGTAAATGGCTTTCCGACACGAAAGAAACGGGAATCTTCGTGCTGTTCGGGACTTCGCCAGCGGACAAAGAGAGCACAAAAAATGCCGTCGATGAACTGCTGCGCGTACTAACCTATGCGCTCGGACAAAACTGCATGGAGTCGTTCGTCGGTGGGCAGAACTTCAACATGAAGCGCGGCGTGGGTCAGAGGCCTCCGGGAATCAGCTTGAATTGACCCTGAGCGCACTAACGAAAGGCCGTCGGCGTAAAGCCGACGGCCTCGTCTTTTTATTACTTCCTGGACGCGACGATCTCTTCCTGCACATTGCGCGGAACGACCGCGTAGTGGCTGAATTCGAGGTTGGGGACACCGCGGCCTTCGGTAGCGGAACGAAGCTGCGTGGTGAAGCCGAAAAGTTCCGAGAGCGGCACTTTGGCGGTGATGACGCGCGCTTGTCCACGCTCCCCCATCGCTTCTATCGCGCCGCGCTTGGAATTTATCATGCCGGTCACGTCGCCCATGAATTTCTCCGGCACGACGACCTCCAATTTCATTATCGGTTCGAGAATGACCGGCTTCGCCTTTTTCATTCCCTCCTGGAACGCGTTGATGGCAGCCAGCTTGAACGCGATTTCGGACGAGTCGACGTCGTGATAGGAACCGTCATAGAGGTCGACAGAGACGTCGACGACGGGGAATCCCGCCAAGACGCCGCGGTCCATTGCTTCTTTGATGCCCTTTTTGACCGGCTGAATGAACTCCTGCGGGATGACACCACCTTTAATGTCGTTGATGAATTCGAAATGTTCCTCGCGATCGACATTGTTCTTCACCTTCTTGTCCGGGTCGACCGGCTCGAGCGGTTTCATCTTTATCTTCACGTGACCGTACTGACCGCGACCGCCCGTTTGCTTGATGTGTTTGTACTCCGTGTCGCTCGTGCCCTGGATGGTCTCGCGATAGGCGACCTGTGGCTTCCCGGTCGTCGCCTGCACATTGAACTCGCGCTTCATACGATCGATGATGATCTCAAGGTGCAATTCGCCCATGCCGGAAATGATGGTCTCCCCTGTCTCGGCATCGGACTTAACGCGGAATGTCGGGTCTTCGTCGGAAAGCTTCGAAAGCGCCATGCCCATGCGTTCCTGGTCGGCTTTGGTATTGGGCTCAACACGCATCGAAACGACAGGCTCGGGAAATACGATGGATTCAAGCGCGATCGGGTGATCCGCATCACAGAGCGTGTGGCCGATCTTCACTTCCTTCATGCCCACCGCCGCGGCGATCTCGCCGGCGTAGACCGTCTTCACGTCTTCGCGTTTATCCGCCTGTAATCGCACGATGCGTCCCACGCGTTCTTTCTTGTTGTTGGCGGAGTCGTAGATGGTCTGGCCCGCTTCGAAGGTTCCTGAATAGACGCGGAAAAACGAAAGCTGGCCGACGAACGGATCGGTCTGAATTTTGAACACAAGTGCGGAAAATGGAGCTTCGTCGGAAGCTGGGCGAGTTTCTTCTGCGCCGGTATCCGTGTTGTGACCTTTCGCCGGCGGCACATCCAGAGGCGACGGGAGGTAATCGACGACCGCATCAAGGACGAGTTGCACCCCTTTGTTTTTGAGGCTTGAACCCGTCAAGACAGGGAAAATTTGATTCGCGACGACACCTTTGCGGAGGGTTTTCTTGAGGACATCGTACGAAATTTCTTTGCCGTCGAGGAAATCCGCCATGACCACGTCATCATTTTCGACGATGCGTTCTACCAATTCTGCGCGGTACTTCTTCGCTTCATCCATGAGATTGGCGGGAATATCGTAGGCGATCACGTTCTTGCCCATTTCTCCTTCGAACTTGTATGCCTTCATGCTGAGAAGATCGATGACGCCTTCGAACTGATCCTCCGCGCCGACAGGGATCTGCAGGCGCACCGCTTTTTTTGAAAGCCGATCGAGGATGGATGCGTAGGATTTCTCGAATGATGCGCCGGTGCGGTCGAGTTTGTTGATGTAGCAGATGCGCGGCACGTTGGCCTCCTCCGCGTAGCGCCAGTTGGTCTCCGATTGCGGCTCGACGCCGGCAACGCCGTCAAAGACGACAACCGCACCGTCGAGTACGCGCATGGAGCGCTTCACTTCCGAGGTGAAGTCGATGTGTCCGGGCGTGTCGATGATGTTGAAGCGGACTTTTTGCGAAATATCCGTACCCATGTAGGTCGGATTCCAAAAACAGGTGATGGCGGCGGCAGTGATGGTGATGCCGCGCTCGCGCTCCTGTTCCATCCAGTCGGTTACGGTATTCCCCTCGTGCACCTCACCGATCTTGTGGCTCTCGCCGGTGTAGTAAAGGATTCGTTCGGACGTGGTCGTTTTACCGGCGTCTACGTGCGCCACTATTCCAAAATTGCGTACTTTTTCCAACGGATAGTCTCGTGCCATAAAGAAAACGCCCGGAGGCGTTTCAGTAATGTAGCCGATTTAATAGAAAGTGCAAGAAATTCATCCTTCCCGCAGACGCGGCCGCAGATACTTGCTCAAGAGCGGGAGCACGTAGCGATCCGCGCCCCAATACCCGGCGACGCGCCACGCGAGCACGACCCCGATGCCGAGGGTATACATGATGGGATTCACGCTCACGGCTCCGGCAAGGAGGTAGTTGAGGTTCATAAAGATGCCGAAGAAAGCCGACAAGCCCGTGAGGAAGCCGATGACAAGCGCGACCCCCACCAAAAATTCTCCCCACGCGACGAGATGCGAGAACAATGCGGCATGCGGCAGAACAAAAGTCTGCAAAAACGAGGCGTACCAGCCTTGCACGTCCGGGTGCGCGCCGGTCGTTTTGGCGAGTGCTCCCTGTACAAAACCGGAAAGCGCGGTACCCGCACTGGCACCCACCCACGCAGCATCGTGCAGCTTCTCCCATCCGGCCTGCAACCATTGCCACGCGAGATAGAGGCGTACCAGGAACCACAGGCCCGCACTTCGCGTGTCGGCGGTGAAAAAATACGAGAACGGTGACTCCTCGATAAAGTACCGCTTCATAAGATTTATTGTAGCGCCAAAAACCCCGCTCCAAGCGGGGTTTTTGGGGTCGAGTGCACAACTGCACTTACCAGGCGAAGTGTGCGAAGGCTTTATTTGCCTCTGCCATGCGGTGCGTCGTTTCTTTCTTGGTGACGGCTACACCCTCGTTCTTGATGGCGGCTTTGAGTTCATTCAAAAGCGACTCGTTCATCGGCTTACCTTTCGTGCCCTCCGCAGCTTCCACTATCCAGCGCATGCCCAAACTCAAGCGGCGATTGGGGTTGACCTCGCGCGGCACCTGGTAGTTGGCACCACCGACGCGACGTGAGCGGACTTCGACGGTCGGCGATGCATTTTCGAGCGCCTGCTCCAAGAGCGCGACAGGGTCGCCGTCTTTCTTAAGGTCTTCCATCACCTTGTAGACGATCTTGCGCGCGGTGTCCTTCTTGCCGCGCTCCATCACATAATTGATGAGCTTCGATACTTTCACGGAGCCGTAGACTTCGTCCGGCTGCACTGGTTTACGATTTTTGACGGGGCGTCGCATATATTATTTCTCCCCCTTCGGTTTCTTCGCGCCATAGAGCGAGCGGCCGCGACGGCGCTTGTCGATGCCGGCAGTGTCGAGTTTGCCGCGCACGATGGTGTAGCGGATACCGATGTCCTTCACGCGCCCACCGCGCACCAACACGACCGAGTGTTCTTGCAAGTTGTGTCCTTCGCCCGGAATGTAAGCGGTAATCTCCATGCCGTTGGTGAGACGAACACGCGCGATCTTGCGGATGGCGGAGTTCGGTTTGCGGGGGGTTTTCGTCGTTACCTGGGTGCAGACGCCGCGCTTGAAGGGCGAGGAATAGAAGGTGGGGCGATTTTTGAGCGTGTTAAAGCCACGCGAGAGCGCGATGGTCTTGTCCTTGCCGCGGCGGGCCGTGCGGCCTTTGCGGGTGAGTTGGTTTATTGTGGCCATGTTTCAACTAAAAATCCCCGACGGGGACTCGGCGAGTGTACTATCTATTGAATACAAACGCAAGATATGGCAGGCTTTTAGCGGACCGGGAGCATAAGCTCCCGGAAATACGAGGACGAACACATGAACACCGCACTTGCCCTACCCTTTCAGACAACGCCGAAGACGCCTTCGTTTGCTCGAAGGATCTTTTCTTGGGTCGACAACTATCGCGCTTCCTTGGCCGAGAGGAAAGCAAAACGACTCGAAAGCGCCCTGGTCTATGCTCGCCGTAGTGCGGAAGCGCTAGAACGCGAAGTCCCGGGGTCGGTCGCGCGATTAGATCCGAAAGCGCTCAAGATCGAGTCGGATCGCGCGTGTGCCTTGGCTCAAGTGTTCGGCAACTTCTACGATGCACCTGAGAAGCTTCGCTACGGTCCCGTCGGCGTCGGATTCACGGTACCGATTTCGCTGGATAACCGCAGCATGAATCTTGCTTGGAGAATGGTTATCGATTCGTATCGCCTTATGGCAAAAGCCGCCTAATTTTCACTTCGAGCGGCTAGAATGCGCCTTCCATATAGGGGGCGCATTCTTCTTTTGCTTTTACAAAGAAAAGCCCGCAATACCGCTCGCAACTGCATATATAAGGTTACTGAACGCGCCGCCTAGAAGGAGGATAATGATGACGACCAATACCATACCGATGAAAGGATTCATCTCCATGCTCCGACGCCAGCGGGAGTAGCCGTACTGCCAAGAGCGAGGCAGGAGAGCTTCAAGCACCTTGGAGCCGTCCAGGGGCGGGATCGGAATGAGGTTGAAGATGCAGAGCATGACGTTGATGACGACCACGAGGAAGAGCGCCGTATTGACCGTCGGGCCAAGAACTTGAAACCGAACGATCGCACCAAAGATGAGCGCGATGACAAGGTTTGACGCAGGTCCGGCCCCCGCGACGATGGCCTCGCTGAATCGTCCTGGCCGCAAGTTGTAGGGATTGTATGGCACCGGCTTGGCCCAACCGAAAAATATCGGAGAGCCCGATAACGCGAGGAGAAGCGGCAAGAGAATGGAGCCGAACGGATCGATGTGCGGGATGGGGTTGAGGGTAAGGCGACCGGCATAGCGCGCGGTCTTGTCGCCAAGGTAATCGGCCGCAACGCCGTGCATCACCTCGTGGATGATGGCGGAGAATATGACGATGACGATGATGAAAACATCGGCGGTGATATCCATCGGGCCAGTATAGCAACTCTGCTAAATTCCGGGTCCCTCTTCCTTTTTCAGCGTAACGGTATACGCCAGTGTTCGCTTCGTTCTATCCTCTTCGAAACTGAACTCCATGTCCGGGTAAGACCGCGTGAGCGCGGCGGCACCTGCGCGAATGTCTTCCGCTGTACAACAATACGCTAACCTGCCTTCAATGTTCTTCGCCTCGGATGGAGAGCAAGAAAGTAGGTCTGGCCCTATTCCGTCTCCAGGATCAATTAAGTTTCCGTATTTATCTATGTTATACGTGTACGCAAAAACGCCACCGAGTTCTTTAACGTGTTCATAATATTCGGCAAACACTATTTTATCCATAGAACTCAGCGTCTCGCGCTCTTGCTTTCTTTTGTCGCGTATCCGCTGCACCTCTTCCGGCCCGAGCAGCTTTTCTGCATCTTCGGCGCGCGCCCACCCCTTCTTATTGGTCCACGACGGTTGCTCCGGATTGCCCATACATTGAAGTATAGCCGGATTGCCAGCTCACGTCTCTTTGTGTATAGTGCGCCGACGTATGGCAAAAGTGTGCGACATAACAGGCAAGAAGTCCCAGGTCGGCGGTGGGTATTCCAACCGCACGCGTGCGACCAAGTTCAACCCGACCGGTGCTCGCCGCCGTCAGGTAAATATCCAAAAGAAAACCATTTTCGTGCCGGAGCTCGGCAGGAAGATAACCATCAACGTTTCGACGAAAGGGCTCAAAACGATGAAAAAGCGCGGCGCATATAAAACGCTCAAAGCTGCAGGGATCGTTAGTTAGGTAGAAGTACTGACCGTCTGCCCATCGGAAACGAAGGTGACCGACCCGTCACAGGTGTCGAGCGTTTGGACGCCAAGTTCCGAGAATACCGAGGAGGTCGCTTCAATGTTGCACGATTGCGGTACGACGGCGAATTGCGGAGAAACGAATCCGACGAACAGCTCCGGGTCCCTGCCTGTCGCGAGGAGAACATCGGACTTGAGTTTTGTGCCATCCAGCGTCGCCAGGTAACTTTCGAGGGCAGGGGGACCGCACGAAAAGAAGAACGATGTTCTACCGTATACGAGCCTCATGACCAAGCAACCGTCGCTTGGTGCCATGTTGGATGCGTCGCGATCCGGGAAAAATATTTCCATATATGTACCGCTGTCGAGGTCGATCAGTTGCCCGCGCTGCGCGACCAGCAAACGAGTGCCCCGAGCTTCCGCGCTCGTGAGGGCGCCATCGAAAGCCTGCACCTGCGGTGCGCCGGAGCGTGCCGCGGAGCGGACTATCGTTGCTATCGTGTAACGCGAGAGTACATTCGTGAGCCCGCCGACTTTGTCGACGAGCGGAGCGGTCGCAACGACAGCATCGAGAGAGCGGTCATAAAAAGGCATCACGGTGCCCAGTTGTCGCAATATCGAATCATCAGATCCGCCGTCGACCAATACTTGCCGACCCGATGGCGCTTGGATAAAAACGGCATCTCCGGCTCCGACGTCGAGAAAAGAAACGACCAGCATTCCGCGATGATCTTCTCGTACATCCGCGTACCAGATCAAACTGGTCGCCGCAGCCAGTATGAGAAGGCCGGCTCCGAGAACCTTCACGCTCCTGCGCATCCGGCAAGTCTCTCACGCCACCTTCAGGAACCTTGATGCTATACTTTGCGTATCTACCCGTTATTCAGATTTTCTTTATGAACTACGAAGCCAAAACATTCACCTTTCCCGAGCTCGAGGGCATCTCAAAGAAAACGATGGACGAACATATCGGGCTCTATCAAGGGTACGTAAAAAATTTCAATGCGCTTTCTGCGTTGATGCCCGAACTTTCGAAGGACCCGAAGTATATGCCGGCGCTTCACGAGGTGCTGCGTCGACGGTCGTTCGAGTTCGGCGGCATGCGCCTCCACGAACACTACTTTCCGCAGTTCGAAGGCGGTGCGAAGGCGCTTGACCCCAAAAGCGCGCTCGCCGCACAGTTTGAAAAAGAATATCAAAAGCTCGAACATTTTGAACCCTACTTCAAGGCCGTTGCTTCGCTGCGAGGCCCTGGTTGGGCGATCCTTTACTGGGACGCATACGGTCGGCAGCTCCTCGCGGGCTTCACCGGCGAGCAACATCAAGGACATTTCGTCACGCTTCCCATCGTCCTCGCTCTCGATGTGTGGGAACACGCCTACATCCTCGACTACGGCGCTTCCGGCAGGGGCAAGTATCTGGATGCGTTCTTCAAAAACCTGAATTGGGGTGTTGTGGAAAAGCGTTTTGAAGCCCCTATTTCATGATATCCTGTGGGCATTAGGGAATAGTAAACACTTTATGAAAATCGAACGAGCCATTTTAATCGCGTTTTTGGGTAACTACCTGGTCAATAACGTCGTCGCTGCCATTGCGGCGTTCGTTCCTGCCGGCACGGGCACCTTTACGGTCCAGTACGCCACCTTTATCGTGGTGGCGGCAGTCCTCATCGCCATCATGACCTGGTGGTACTTGAAGACGGTGTCCCCTTCAATGGCTCTCAAAGCCGGCATTTGGTTCGGCATCATCGGCTTCGTCGTATCCATCGTGACCGCGTTCGTGACCGGCGTCTCGGGCGTTTTGGTCCAGACCGCTTCCTTTTCGACGCTCATGAGCGTCCTTCCGAACTTCGGGCCCTTCCTCTGGAGCTGGACGACGGCAGTTCTCTTCGGCTACTGGATCGTGCCGGGCGTTGTCATCGGCTGGCTAATGAACCGCAAGACTTCGAACATGCCGCAATCTTCGATCGGCGTATCGATGCCGCAGCGGACGATGTAATCTCATCGATGCTTCAAGAAAACGGCGGTCACCCCGCCGTTTTCTTTTTGAAGGCCGCAAACGACCCCAAAAGCGTCGCATATGCAAGGAATATCCACCACGCACTGAACGCGGGAATCGATATGGCAGCGAACGGAAGTGAAGCAAAAAGATGCGCGACGGAAATGACGTACCAGAGAAGTGCGTACGCCGGGAGGGCGACCATTGCAGCAATTCCCCCGAACAGCATCCCAGCGAGCGCCGCGACGAGTGAAAAGAACATCGCCCAGGGTACGGGAAGAAGCGCTAGAAGGTTGGCTGGAAGGGCGACAAGCGAAAGCGTGCCGTTCTGATAGAGGAGAAGCGGCAACACCATGAGTTGGGTCGCGCAGGTCGAGGCGAGAATTTCGCGCGCACCGAGCTTTTCCGGCACTCTTGAGAACCAGCCTGCGAAGGTTGGCGTGAACAAAATGAGACCGAGCGTCGCAAGCGCGGAGAGCTGGAAACTCGGGTCGAAGCAGAGCGTCCACGGATCCCAAGCGACCATGACGAGCGATGCGGACGCGAGCACACGTTCGCCAAGATACGTGCGGTGCGTTGCTCGCGCGAATACGGCGATGAGCGCCATGAGTCCAGCACGGGTCGCGCTCGACGCTCCCCCCGACATGCAAATGAAAAAGACGACCGTTGCAATGCTGCCGCCGAACTGCAAGGATCTCGGGGCCCACGCGAGCAACCGTGCGACCGCGTTCAGAACGACCGTGATGTTGTATCCGGAGAGCACGATCATGTGCACCAGGGAGTCGCGTTGAAAATCTCTCGAGAGATCCGGGCCGACCGAACGTTTATCGCCTACGGTGATCCCTCCTGCGAGCGCCGCCTCCGGGTCGGGCAAGACGTAGTCGAGCCCCTGTAGGAACAATTCTTTAGTGCGTATCGAAAACTTTTTTATCGGGTCTCCACCTTGCCCGAGTATCGAATCGATCTTCGCATAACCAAGTTGGTATTGGATGCCTTGCGCCGCCAAATACTCCGGATATTCGAATTGCCTGCCGAGCCCCGTGTCGAACGCTTCGGGTAATTTCAACGTTCCCGACACCTGTACATGCTCGCCGTACGCAACTCGCGCGTGTGCAGGAAGTTGCACCAGAACGCCAGCATGTACGGGCACGTTTGCGCCGACGAGTGTGGAAACGTCGAGTGTTACGAGCGTCGTCGTATCGCGCGCATCAGGCTCCTGCAAAATTATCCCTCCAAGTATGACGTTTTTGCCGAGGTCAGCCGTGAGGCTCGGGTCCCCTGTCGCAACAGCGACATGCATCCGAGCGATGCCCGCGGCGCAGGCAAAAAGCGTGACGGCCACAACGGTATATGTTTGTGCCTTTTCGCGATCAATGAACTGAAAAACGAGGGTGGCAGATCCGAACAGTGCGAGAAGTGCGACGAAACTCCATCCGACCGGCACGAACGAACGTACGAAAACACCGCATAAAAATCCAACGCAAAGCGCCCAAAAAATTCTCGACCCCATTTATCAAAATTGTACCAATAAGAAATCGCCTGCTATGCACCTGCCCCATCTATCGCCTCGTTCACGAGTCTGTCCGCCTCTTTGTTTTGCTCACGCGGAACGTAGACGAATTTTCTGGATGGAAAATCCGCAAGGAGCGCGCGGACTTTTGCGGCTTGGGACTTGAGCGCGGGTTCTTTTATTTTCCAATTGCCCGAAAGTTGCTCGGCGACGAGTTGGCTGTCGAGGCGAAATTCAATACTGCGACCGGCAAGTCCGATCTTTTTTGCTTCTTCAAGCGCGAACGCTACAGCCTCGTATTCTGCCCAGTTATTTGTCCGTTTCTCGCCGAGAAATTTCTTGAATTCGTATGTTTTTGCGGCATCTTGAATAACAACGCCGGCCCCGGCAGGCCCGGGGTTGCCGCGCGCACCGCCGTCGGTGTAGATGACGACCTTCGGCATGTTATGCCATCACGGAGGAACCTGCTTTTTGCTCCAACGTGCGGTATGCGTGCACGAGCGCCAACGATGTGACCGGAATGGTCACCAGGAGGCCGACAATGAGGCAGACGAGGCCAAGCACGTTCAGCAACAAGCAGAGGACCAAGAACCAGAGAATGCCCCACCGATGGCTTTTTGTGATGCGAGCGCTCTCCTCAAGAGCTTCCACCGGGCCGAGTCCCCGGGCAATTACGAGGTAGCGAACAAAAACAAGCGCGATCGCGACGAGGCCTACGAACACTATCGAAAGCGGCACGAGCGCGATGACGAACCAGACGCCGGCCGCCGCACTGCCCGCAATCGCGTATCCGACCCCGGCGATAAGACCGGAAAGAACGAGTGCCAGAATAAACGCCGCCAGAACGCAAAGCCCAACAAGAATACCTGCGCCAAGGTATCTCCAGAACGGGTGCGGTTGCCAATAGTCCATGACTTGCAGCGTTTCGGTATTTTCGACCGCTTTCAGCACGAAGTTGGTAGCCCCCATTTTGTATACCGTCGTCACGTATATGTTCGCGACGAACACCAACAGGGCGAAAACAGCGCCGAGTTTTTGCAGTTCGCCGAACGCCGCGCTGACGATGCCCACGATGATAACGGCGAGAAGTGGCACGCCTATCAAAAACCACGGGCGCTTTTTGAAGGTTTCCCACCCCAAGCGGATGCTCGCCTCTGCTGAGAATTCCATGTCTTGAGCGTAGCACGCTGTGAGTAAAAAAACATCCTGTGTGTGGAACAGTCCGGAGAATATGTTTGCTGACCGACCGGGAGTTATATAGAATTCGCCGGTACATATGGATGAATGCGAAGACGCCTGATTATGCGGCTCCTCTCTGTCATAATTCCCGTGTTCAACGAAGAGGACACCATTGCGACCATCTTGCGTGAGGTATTAGCGCAACCCCTGCTGGGATGGGAAAAAGAGGTCATCCTCGTCAATGATGGCTCGACAGACGGGACCAAACGAGCACTGGAACCGTTCTTTCCCCAAATTCATTACCTGGAACACCCTCGCAGTCGCGGCAAAGGCGCTGCGATACGCACCGCTCTTGTGGCGGCAAGCGGCGAGTACGTGGTCATTCAGGATGCCGACCTTGAGTATCGCCCGAAGGACATCCCTGCTCTGCTCTCACAGATCGAACGCACGAAAGCCGCGGCCGTGTATGGTACGCGGAAGAACGATCCGCATAAGCGGAACTCGTTCTATGCTCTCGGCAATTGGGCATTAACTGAACTCGTAAATGTTGTTTTCTCGGCGCATCTGCGGGATATCGGGACGGGATATAAACTTTTCAATGCCAAGACTCTCAAGTCACTATCGCTTCGCGGTAATGGGTTCGACTTCGATATGGAAGTCACGACGCTTTTGCTCCTGAATGGACGGTCTATCCGCGACGTACCGGTGTCGTACGAGCCGCGGGATTTCGCGCACGGGAAAAAAATCCGCGCACGCGATGGGTTCGCGATGTTGATCTCCTTCGCCCGCTGTCTGCTATGGCGGAACACCGGCTAATCCCTACTTCCGAGAGTCATCCACAGCGAGGATGTCGACGAGCCGGAGCGCGAGACCGCCACGGAACGAGTCGCGCTCGATGGTTGCCAATACTTTTGCAGGACTTCCGACCTGGGGAGCAAGGGAAAACTGCTCGGCCCGCCTGAAAAAATCGAACGCACGCACGGGGGCGAAACAGTCGCCATCGAGGGTCAACTCGATGTGATTCTTCTCTTTGCCGAACGCACGGACCGCCGTGACCGTCGCTTTCTCGATAAGAAAGACTGGCTTCGGGTTTTCGATACCGAAAGGGGCAAGAGAAGAGATCTCGTCGAAAAGCCGTCGGGAGATCTCGGAAAGCGTGATCCTGGCGTCGTGCTGGGCAGTTTCCTGAAGAACAGTGGTCGCACAGGCGGCCGCTGCACTTGCGAGTGCTTCTTGCAACTCGTGCACGCGCTCATGGGAAACGGAAAATCCTCCGCTTTTTGCGTGCCCGCCAAATTCTTCGAAAATGTTCGAGTTGGAGAACAATTCAACGACCGAAAGCGAGCCGTCGGAGCGGCATGAACCTTTCAGGCGGCCGAGCGCATCGCGGCCCCACAGGCACACGACTCCTCCGCGCTCTTCGACGACGGAGTTGGCTGCAAGACCGAGGAGCGCCGGTTTCCATTCGGGGTTGCCCAAAACGACGACTTGTTCTTCTTTGCGGAACCTGTCGCGCGCGCGGCGTTTTGCTTCGCGAACGATGGCGCCCGATTGACCTTTGCGTTTCGTATTGAGCGACTCGAGTTGCGCGGCAAGCGCATCGGCTTGAGCGGCATCGTGCGTCGTCAAAAGTCTAAGGGCAAGTTCTGGGTCGTCCATGCGCGAAGCCGCGTTGATGCGGGGAGCGAGGGAAAATCCAATGTCGTCCTCGGTCAATTCCGCTTTGCGCAGGCGCAGTTTATTGCACAGAGCCGAAATACCGAGCCGCGGGGATTTGCGCAACACCTGCAAGCCCCAAAACGCGAGTGTGCGATTCTCTCCGACGAGCGGGACCATGTCTGCGATGGTGGCGATGGCGACCAGGTCCAAGAGCCACTTTTCCCAGCCGTCTTGGATGGACGCGAACGCGGGCAGCGCGCGTTGTTTCCCTTCTCGCAACGTCGCACATGCGAACTTGAACGCGACAGCTGCGCCACACAATCCCCCGAACGGATACGGAGCGAGTTTCGGATTGAGAATTGCTACCGCGTCAGGCAGAGCACCCGGGATCTCGTGATGGTCGGTAACGATGACGTCGATCCCCTTTCGTTTCGCGTGTGCGACGGCCTCTACCGCCGTCGTGCCGACGTCAATTGTAATGATGAGCGTCACCCCGCGCGCCGCGAGCGCGTCTATCGCGTCGAGGTGAAAGCCGTACCCCTCCCTGTCGCGATGCGGCAAGTAAACTTCATAATTTTTATATCCGATTTTTTCAAAAAAATCAGACAAAATTGCCGCTCCCGGTATGCCGTCACAGTCGAAATCGGCGTATACGGCCGCGTGTTCACTCCTCTCGATGGCTGATAGCAACCGCGCGACCGCTACGTCCATGTCTTTCAGCAGAAATGGGTCGTGGGTGTGCAGGTCGTAGTCGGGATTCAGGAATGCGGCGATGTCGAGCTCCGACTCGATACTTCTTTTTGAGAGGAGGGAGCGCACGAGTTCGGATACTTCCATTCAACGAATTGTAGCATCCGCCCGAATGTACCATTCGGTACGGGCGGGCTATACTTTCGCTATGCCTGACTGTATCTTCTGCAAAATAGTGCGCGGGGAACTTCCTAGTTACAAGGTGTACGAGGACGAGAAGACGCTCGCGTTCCTCGACATTCGCCCAGTGAACGCAGGACACACCCTCGTAATACCAAAAAAACACTCGACCAACATCTTTGATATCGCTCCAGAGGATTGGCAAGCCGTCACGGAAGCGGTGCGTAAGATAGCGATAGCGATAGAAAAAACACTCAAAGCCGACGGGGTCAACATCGGTATGAACAATCGCGAACATGCCGGGCAAGTCGTTCACCACCCGCACGTGCACGTCATCCCCCGCTTCAAAGGAGACGGCCTCAAACTCATGCCGCAACGCTCATATCTGGAAGGCGAAGCCGATCAAACGGCAGAAAAACTTCGCACTGCGTTGAGATAAACATACATGGCGCCGAGAGTGGCGCCATGTGCATTTGTTCGAGACTGACTGGAAACGTTTCAGATCGTGCCCATCAGAAGGGCAATCGCCGCGATGACGAAGACTGCCGCGCTCGCGGCCAGGACCGTAACGACTTTCTCGCCCCAGTCCGCCCTGATTATGGTCTCTCGTATCTGGTGACTCATCTCATCTCAACCCCGCTAAAAGGGCCAGGGAACCTGACCATTACTCAGGCCGACAAGAATTCCCGTGATGCCCACGATGAGGACGATCGCGAAAGCGACATCTAAACTCGTCATTCGTTCCCGGGGGAACGTGCTGTACGGTTTCATGTTATCCTCCCTCTTTTCATTGAATAGGATGCCGGAATAAATGCAACTAGTTCAGTGCGTCTATCCCCGGCAGCGTCCCTTGCAACAAATACTCGAGCATGGCGCCGCCACCGGTCGAGAGAAATCCGACCTTCGATTCATCTATGCCGCTTTCTTGTATTGAAGCGATGGTGTCGCCGCCGCCGATGACTGCCTTTGCGCCGCGCGCTACTGCTTGTTCGATGAGCTGGGCTATCGTCTGCGTGTAATGCGTGTAACCGCTCTCATATATGCCGGTCGGTCCGTTCCAGAGAATGAAACTGGCACGCTCGATGTATGGCGCGATGAGCGCGATCGAATCGGGGCCAATGTCGACGATTTTTTCGTCCGCACCGACCTGCTCGGGCTTCTCTACTCGGGCCTGTTTGTTGGGCAATTCAGAAGTGACGTCCACGGGTGCGAGGAAGTGTGGATGGTTCAGAACATCTTGCCCAGGCAATTCTTTGGAAACGAGCGAAATGCCCACGGGCAGGCCCTTCGCCTTGAACACATCATTTGCAAGCGCGCCGGTCAGGAAGAGGTGATCATACGCCGCGAGAAGTGACTTGATGAGCGGTGCCTTGGTCTCGAATTTTGCGCCGCCAAGAATGGCGAAAGAGGGCGTAGAGGGAGTTCGCGCTGCGTTCAGTGCCCTCACCTCCTCGCACAAAAGTATGCCGGCATAGTGTGGGAGGAATTTCGGGATGCCAACTATGGATGCGTGGGCTCGGTGTGCCGCGGCGAACGCATCATCGACATATGCCTCACCGAGCGCGGCAAGCTCTTTGGCGAGACTCTCGTCGTTGGCGGTTTCGCGCGGGTCGCTCCGCAAATTTTCGAGCAGGACGATCTCCCCTTCGGCTATGGCGGAGACCGCGCTGCGCGCTGCTGGACCGAGAAGGTCTTGGACGTAGTGGACCGTACCGAATTGCTTCAACGCCTCGGCGACCGGCGCGAGCGATTCTCCCGGATCACGGCCAATGTGCGAGAGAACGATGACCTTCGCCCCCGCTTTTGAAAGGTATTCGACCGTTGCCCAGCCTTTTTTGAGCCGGAACACGTCGGAAGCTTTGCCGGCCCTATCGAGCGGTACGTTGAAGTCGCTGCGCAAGACGACGCGCTTGCCTTTCAGCTCGCCCGGGGGAATTTCATTGATGCATTTCATGCCAGCGACTTGATGAGTGCGGCGAACTTTTCCGCATCGGTTGAAGCCCGCCCGACCAGGAGTCCCTGCACGTCTCCTTCGACGATCATTTCGCGCGCGTTGCCCTCATCTATCGAGCCCCCGTAGAGTATTTTGATTCTCATGCCCTTATCACCATGCATCGCGACGATGGATTTTCTGATGAATATGGCCATTTCGTGCATCTGTCTGGGTGACATCGCCTTGTCGGCGCCGATCGCCCACACCGGCTCGTACGCGATGAGGATCTTCGAGAGGTTCCCGGGCGTAATATCGGAGAGCCCGGCGCGCAGCTGTTCTTTGACGAACAGAAAGTGCTCGCCGGAGCCGGAGCGTTTGTGTTCGCCCACACAAAAAATGGGGTGCAATTTCTGGGCGAGCGCGGCGAGCACCTTCGCTCGCGTGTCTTCGTTGGTCTCTCCCATCGCTCGGCGCTCAGCGTGGCCGATGATGACGGCAGAAGCCCTCGAATCCTTCACTTCCTGCATGGAAATTTCTCCGGTGTACGCACCGCCCTTCTCAAAATGTGCGTTCTGGGCGGCGAATGAAGCTTTTTTGCCTTTGTATCCCGTCGCGAGCTCCCGCAAAAAGACGGATGGCGGCGCGACGATGACCGAAACATCTTTTGCGACTTCGGCCGCCTTCCTCGTCACTTCAAAAAGTTTCTTCGCCTCGCGCATCGACTGAGGATTCATCTTCCAGTTCGCGACGAGAGTCGTTTTCATTTGCAGAATTGTAGCATGGGACGTCTCGAATGCGGCACAGCAAATTCATTGTCGAGAATGTTGTGCGAAAGTCTCACAGACAATGAATTTGCTGTGCCGCATTCGGTACCCGCTTACTCGACGAACGATTTCCACAATCGTACTCCTCCGGCAACGGCGAGAAGCGCAAGTACAAGGAGAGCCCACGGCGCAGCCGAGCCGAACGAGTTGACCGATTGTGTGACGTTGAATCCCTGCGGCGCTGCGCCGGCGTCGATGGTCGGAGCGGGAGCTTGCACGGGCACGGGGGCATTTTCAATATGTACCGTATCAGCAGGGGTCGCGTTGCGTTGCAAACTTTCGGACGTGTCCGCATGCACCTGCGCCGGGAGTGGCTGCAAGGATTGACCATTGGGAAACTGCGCAAGCTTCATAATCAGTTAGAGTACCAGCTCAATTGCTTATATCCGGATGTTGAGAGCGGGAATGACGGCGGCGGAGCATAGAGAAGATTGCTGTCGTACGTATCGTTGGTCGTCGCGTAGCCGGAAACGTCGTTATTGTTCCCGTCCACCCACGTCCAGGTCCACTGGCCGTAGGTCATGATGGAGCCATAGACGGTTATCGAATTCTTGAGGGCTCTGTCGTTCTGATAATACAGGAACTCGACACTGCCGTTCTGTGCGATGAGCGCACCGTCAACCTCCAAATTCTGCGGTGCCCCGTAGGAAACGATGACGTTCTGCTGAGCCAGAAGACCGAGACTATTGGTTCCATCCTTGGCTGCGTAGATAACGTTATTGGGAATGTAGATCGTGGGAGCAGTCGAGGCGTTGTACGGCAACGCCGCCGCAGCGACCATGACGCGTCCTTTCACCGTACCCTCGACCCATACCTTGTCCTCAATATAAAAAATGCCGTTCGCAGGAATAGGTTCTGTATATAAGAATGTTCGGTTCCTGTAATCACTACTGGTGTTTATTGCGTTGTTATTTACGTCCCACCCCGTCGGATCACTTTGGAGCGACGTTACTTTATAGACGCTCACGGTGCCAGCTGAATTGAAAACAAGCGAATAACCCTGCGCGTTGGATGGCGAAAGGTAATAGGTGCCGCCCGTCTCCGCCTGGGCCGTCGATTTGAGGCTCGCGAGGTTGGACGTAAGAGAAGAAAAGTCGACCGCGGGGACCGGATACTGCCAGAACGCCTTGATGGCTTGCGAAGCGGAGCCCCAGACGCCGTTTTCGGTTGTAGGGCATGGAGAACCTTGTCCTGAGGGGCATGTGTAGGTGGATTTAGCCGACATGACCGGCGCGTTGGTCGTGCCATCGAAGCGTACACCGTTGTTCGACTGCATTTGACCGCTCACGGTTTCATCGCTCCCGATCCAGATGATGTCGTTGCTCAAGAACGAGAACAGTGCGAGTGACGGAACGCCGTATTTCGCGGTTACGGTACGCGTCACTGCCGGGTTATCCGCCGTCCAACCCGTGGATCGGATAGTGACGATAGTGGAACCAGTTGAAGGCGGCGTGATAGCCAAACTGTAAGACCCCAAGGTCTGCTGCGTATCGAGGTCGGTATAAACGTGCACGTAGGGGCCCGCGTGTCCGGTACCGTCCTGGTAGTCGGCGGGATAATGCGCGAGATGCCACTGGTAGTAATCAACTCCCGCCTCCGCTATCTGCAAGGCTTCCTCGCGATCGATGCGCGTCTTTGCGACGCTCAATTCCTTGGCGATCACGTTGAAGAACGGGAGCAGGATGAGCGAGACGATCGCAATAAGAAGAAGCACCAGTATCATTACGTCGCCGCGTTCACTTGTTTTTGTTCCCATACTAATTTCCCAAGTTGGTCTTGAGGTTGCGTATAGCCGCGCCGGTCGAGATGGAGGACGTTGCGCCCTGTCCGCGCACTTCTTTCAGTTGTACTGACAAATTGAGCCTGACGTAGGTCACTTGGTTGACGTTGACCGGCTGCGAGATGGGTGTCGAGGTGCCAGCATAGGTGCCTCCGTAGTAGTAGAAAATGGTCGAGGTGCCAACGCCGGACACGCCGGTCACTACGCCCGTGACCTTTTCATTTCCAGAGTTGTAGGACGAGGGCGAACCGCTGGGCACGATCACTCCTTCGTAGAGCGTCGTTCCGGACAGGTAGTAGCGGATGCGGTCGACGGTCGTTGAAGAGCCGGTACCGTACGGCGAGAAGAAAATGATCTCCGTCGTCGAAGCTTCGTTCAGCGGGTACGAGCCGTCGTTGCCATACGCGGCATCGCGGATCTGATTAACGAAGTTCGTCGCCGCAGCTTGGGCCTGGTCTACGGCATTCAACGCGTTCGGATTCGTCGTAGAGTTCGTAAAAATGATGCGCAGAAGGTCTGCCGCGACGACCATGAGCAGTCCGAATACCGCTATCGTCACGAGTGTTTCTATCAGCGTGAACGCGCGAGAAGTTTTCATATTACGGGCTCAGCAGGACCTGCAAGGAGTTATAGCCATTGATGTTCACGTTGCTGATGGTTTGCGTCTGGTACCCGGCCATGCTCACGATGAGCGTGTAGTTGGAACCGCCTGAAAGACCCGCGAACATCGCTTGCCCGGGGGATGCGCAGCCGGAAACATAATTCACCGTGACATTGGAGACTACCGGCGTCGTCGACGTGCTTATCGTCGAGAGGAACATCTGATAGCGAAAATAACGGTTGTTGCTCTGCGCTGGGTTTATCGTCGTTCCCGGAGTCGTATAGTAGGTCGAAGCGGTGTCGTCAGGACCGACGAAATTCCATGTCGCGTCGTCGTTGTTTGTCGCTATCTGGAATTGAACGGACGTGGAGGCGCTTTGGGACGTCGGGTTCCAAAAGAGCGTCGTATACGAGGTGGAAGCGGTCCCCGTGTCGAACGAGGACGACGTCAGCGAACCCGACGAGGCGTACGAATTCGCGAGCTGCCGCAAGCGAACCCCCGTAGGGATGGTCCCCGTGTCGACATTGCCGTCGTCTGCGGCGTATTCATTCGGGATGGAGAAGTCCGTTTGCCCCGAACCTCCCGACCAATCGCTCTGATAGAGAATGCTGCCCGCGGTGAGAAGGGTCGAATCGTACGAAGGAGATTTGGTGAGTTCGACGGACGCGCCTTGGAGCGGGTTGCCCGTAGAGGCATCTTTTACGATAACGAGCAGGCTGTTGGAGGTCGACGGACCAAGCACGAGCGTCGACTGCTGCGATGTTCCCGGCAAAAGGTTGATCTGTTGTATCGGCGAAGAGCCGTAGATCATGTACGAAGCGCTCGTGATCGCGGGCGTATACGTGTCCCATTCCAATGGATTTAGGACAACCTGTCCTAAACTGTTGCTCGTGTAGGTATTATCGAACTTGTAGACGCCCGGCGTGCCGATGAGCTTCGTGCCGCGCAATTCGAGCCCGACCCCGGAGAGCGGCTGACATGTTTGGTCGACCGTATTGAGCGTCAAAGCGCTTTGATGGTCGATCGAGAAACTGACCCGGGTCACTTGGCCATTGGAGATGGTCGCGTTGGGCTTGGTGGGGTTGGGATTGCCCGGCGAGCTTGCGTACGTTTGATCGCTCGAATAACCGCTCTTCGTCGCCGTGATCTGATAACTTGAAACGCTATCCGGAAGTCCGACCTCGATCCAGTTCCCATTCGAATCTGCAGTTCGGGTCACGTTGATCGAAGGAGAAACTGATGAATTCGTGATGTTCAACGACGCCCCTGGCACCGGCAGCCCGTTGGCGTCGATGGCCTGCAGCGAGAGGGCGCCGCCGCTCGCGAGTCCTTCGAGTCCCTGCGGAACGACCGTGGTCGTGAATGGCACGACGAGGCCGTCGGCAAGATTCTTTACATACAATTTTATCTGTTTGTAATCGTTCGGCGCGGCGTCGGTGCCAGCTGACGCGGTCCCGTCCGCCGGATCGTCGACATATTCAACGGCGTAATAGAGCTGGTACGTGTTGCCGTTGTAGGTTACCGACAACGCGTTGGGCTGGTCCGCGAGGACCCCGTGCGGGTTGCCGCTCACGGTACCGATCTCCGAGTACGGAAGATTGCGCATCGCTTCGAAGTATTGGTCTGCGAGCGCGGCGACATCCTCTTTCTCGCGATACGCCCGCAAGGCTTTCGTCGAAGAAACCTCAAGGTCGTAGGCCGCGATGCCGAGCATCGCGAAGATCCCAACGGCGATCGCTGTCGTGATGAGACTGAATCCTCTGCTATTGCCACGGCCGGACATGCGGTCTCCCTAACTGATATTGTTGGACAACGAGTAGATTGGGGTGATCATCGAAACCGCGAAAAAACCGACCGCGGCGCCGATAACGAGCATGAGAATGGGTTCGATGATGGTCGACATGTCCCTCGTCGCGCGATCCACCTCGTCCTCGTAGAAAACGGCGAGTCGTTTCAACATTTCCGCGAGCGCACCCGTCTCTTCGCCGACCGCCATCATCTCCCCTACGAAGGCTGGGTAGAGATCCTCGCGCCGCACGAATGCCGCGGAGAGCGGCTCTCCCTGTGCCACCGAGCGCTTGGCGTCGGCAAGAACGCCCCGGAAGAAGTGGTTCTGTACTACCTCCGCCGCGATATCCAAGGAACCGATGACGTCGACGCCCGAAGAAAGGAGTGATGAGAGGGTGCGCGCCGTGCGTGCGGCATTCGCCTCGCGCACCAAATTCCCGATCACGGGAATTTTGAGGAGGACGTATCCTCCGGTCTTCCTGCCCATACCGGTCCTGAAAAAAAGGACGAGGAGTGCTCCGCCCCCGAGCACGATGAGCGCCGCCCATACCGTGTAGGCCACCAAGAAATTGCTGATGCCGATGATGAT
Source organism: Minisyncoccota bacterium (assembly GCA_035500505.1). Taxonomy (GTDB): domain Bacteria; phylum Patescibacteriota; class Minisyncoccia; order Phycocordibacterales; family UBA2100; genus UBA10103. Next base: position 199,362 of record DATJXE010000003.1, on the reverse strand, counting down.
CTTCGTCGAGGTCGGAAGAGCGACGTTCATTTGCTCGAACGTCGAGGCGAGCGAAGGAACGACGTTTATCATCATGAACGCGCCGATACCGAAAATGGCGCACAGGATGATGCCGGGATAGATAAGTGCTCCGCGTATTTTCTTTTTCAACACGTACGTGCGTTCCATTTGATCCGCGATGGTCTGCAACGCTTCCGCCAAATTGCCTCCCTCTTCGCCGGCGCGCACCATGGCGACGAAAAGGTTCGAGAAGACGCGGGGGTATTTCGCGAGCGCGGCGTGCAAGGTGTCGCCGCGGCGTACATCGCTTCCGACCTGCGAAAGGACGCTTGAGAGTTTCGGGTTTCTTGTCTGGCGCTCCAGAACGGCGATCGCGCGAGAAAGGGAAAGTCCCGCCCCGAGCATTGCGCCAAGGTTTCTTGCCGTCAGGATCTTGTCGTACTCCTTTACGGTGGAGAAAAGGCTGTTCCAGTACTGCCAATTCAGAACGTTTCCGCTTTGCTCTTCGCCTACCGTGACGATCTTCCCGCCCTCGCGCCGCACGATACCGTAGAGTTCAAAACGGTCTGCGGCCTCTGCGGTGCCCTTATATACCTCACCGTCGTTTTTTTCGGCGGTGTACGTGAATCGCATTACGTAATTATACGTGATTATTCTGCGACAACTCTCAATACTTCCTCAATAGTGGTGATGCCTTGCGCGGCCCGGAAAATACCGTCTTCGCTCATCGTGAGCATGCCCTCCGTCTTTGCTTGTTTCTCTATGTCGTCACCCGTCGCATTCTTCATGACCAATTCCTTGATGGTCTGCGTGACCGGCAACACTTCGTAAATGCCGATGCGGCCGGTGTAGCCGGAGGGAGATTCGGTGGATTCTTTCGGCGCATAAAAAGGAATTTTATTCCATGTCGCGTCTTTCGAAACGGCCTTTTCCTCCTTGAGCGCGCGGAGCACGTTGCCGGCATCGACGACCTTCTCCAACTGCGCCTGTTCGTCACGCGTGAGCTCGTGCTTGTCCTTGTCGGCGGCGAGCTTGCGTACGAGGCGTTGGCCGATGATGACGCGCAAAGTCGACACCAGGAGGAACGGCTCAATGCCCATGTCGAGGAGACGCGCGACGGCGCCTGCGGCGGAATTGGTGTGGAGTGTCGAGAGCACGAGGTGACCGGTGAGCGCGGCGTTGACGGCGAGGCTTGCCGTCTCTTTGTCGCGGATCTCGCCGACCATGATGATGTCCGGGTCCTGGCGAACGAGGCTGCGCAACCCGTTGGCGAACGTGAATCCGATCTCGGGCCGCACCTGGGTCTGGTTGATGCGTTTCATCTGGTACTCGATAGGGTCTTCGATGGTCGAAATGTTCACGTCGGGGGTATTCACGATGTCGAGCAGCGTGTAGAGGGTCGTGGATTTGCCGGCACCTGTCGGTCCCGTCGTGAGGATCATGCCGGTCGTGCGCCGCATTGCTTCGTGCATGCGCTCGAGCGCGGCGCCGTGGAACCCTATCGACTCCAGCGTGAAGCCTGAAATAGAATCGCGCAGTAAGCGCATGACGATCTTCTCGCCGTAGTACGTCGGAAGTACCGACACGCGGAACGATACTTTTTCTCCACCCGATTCCGCGCCGAAGCGGCCGTCCTGCGGCAAGCGGTGCTCGTCGAGGCGCATGTTGGCTAGAACCTTGACGCGCGCAGTTATCGCTGCGGCGGCGTGCTTGGGCAACTCCATCGCGTCGTGCAAGAGGCCGTCGATTCGGTAGCGAATGAGAAGTGTCTCTTCAAGCGGCTCGATGTGGATGTCGGAGGCGTTCTGCGCACTGGCATGGCGCAGCAGCGTGTCCACGATGCGCACCGCCGGCACATCCTGTGCCATTTGCCGAAGTTCCTCTTCTTTCTCGGCCACCCCGCCCTTTACCCTAAGCGCTTCCGTTTCGCGCTTGATGACGTCGCCCAGATTATCTTTCAACCCTTGTTGGTACTGCTTGAGCGCCGCCTTGATGGAAGCATCGTCGGTGAGGCGCGGCAGGACTTTCAAGTGCGTTTTCTTCTTGATGAAGTCGATGGCCGCAAGGTCGTCGGTATCGAGCATGGCCACCTCGAGCTCGTCGCCTTTGTGCGAGTACGCGATGATGTTGTTGCGACGCGCGACCGGTTCGGGGATGAGCGTGAGCGTGTCGAATTTTATCTGCGTATCCACCAGAGAAACGAATGGGATGCCAAGTATGTATGCATACGTGCGGCGAAGCTCGTCCTCGCCGATCTCATTCTTCGCCGTGAGAATATCGCCGACCTGTTTTCCGCTCTCCTTCGCCTCCTTTTCCGCGGCGTCGAAATCCTTGCCGGAAACCAATCCCGCATCAGAGAGGAAGGAGCGAAGGTGCGTGTCGGAGATGTACATGCCCCAATTATATAGCATCAGAAGCATCCCCTGATAAAAACACCCCGAGCGCTAGGCTCGGGGTGTTGTTTTTCGACTCGAACACAAGAACGTTAGCTCTCTGCCGCTAGACGTCCCTGACCACCTTCCCCATCGCCGCGTGCATGCTTGGGGCGTTGGCGAGCGGTGGAATGCCGACCATGCTCGCGCCGCAATCGACGCGCAGAATCTGGCCAGTGACTGCGGTCGAGAGTGAGCTCATCAGATAAAGCGCCTGATCGGCGATTTCGTCGAGTGTCGCACGCCGCTGCATCGGTGCCATCGCTTCCGCGAAATCGCCGACGAGGTAGAACCGCGAGACCTGCCGCGCCGATGTCGTGTTCTCGGGGCTCGGGGATATCGCGTTCACACGGATTTGCCGGCGCCCGAGATCGCAGGCTGCATACCGCGTTATCGACTCGAGTGCCGCCTTCGCAAAGCCCATGCAGAAATAGTTGGGTACGGGACGATTCGACGCGTCGAACGTGAGGCACGCGATACTTCCGCCGTCATTCATCATGGATTCGATTCCGCGGATGAACTCGAGGAACGAATACGCCGAGACGAGCATCGTCCTTGCGAAGTTGTCGCGGGTCACGTCGATGGCACGTCCCTTCATCTGCGTACGGTCGGAATAGGCAGGGCCGTGAATGAGGCCGTCGAACTTGCCGACCGACCCAAGTCGCTCGAACAACGCAGCAACTTGCGCCGCGTCTTCCACGTCGCAGAAATCAGGTGTTATGTTGGTCAGCCCCGATTCCGCAATGAGCGGCCGCAGACGTTTCGTGACGATATTTTCCGATTGGCCGACCATCACCACTTCAGCCCCCTGCTGGGCTAGCCGGTGTGCGATGGCCCAACAGATGGAATGCTCATTGAGCACGCCCGTAACCAGAACACGCTTCTCCTTTAACATGGCTCTCTCCCTTTGGTTTCCCTTAAGACCGCCTCCCCTATAGGTGGGTAGATGAAGGTATACGTGTAGGGCGAGAGTGCGTCAACTGATGCCACATACGTCTCTGTACTTCGAAAGCCGGAAGTGCTATCAAGGTGGTGGAAGTCCCTTGTTGGGCACTCACAAAGCTGGTTATTGACGGAGGATGTCATGTTTGGTTTCAAGAAAAAGCCGCAGCTTCCCGATGCTGTGAAGAGAGAGGCCCTGAACTCCGTCGTGGAGCAGGTAAGGGCAGGCTCCGGAGACGACCTCCGGGTGCTTATAGCTGGCGCACTCAACAACGACGAGATTGGCCCCGATGACAAGTTCATGACGAGTATGATGAAAGACATCGCTCACCACGGCTTGCCGGATCCCGAAAAGGTAAAGAAAACTCACTTCTCGGACTGGTGGCAACAGGCGAGCCCAAATGAACGCGGTGATGCGCTCGAAATCGCGATTGCCTACATGTTCTCAAGGTGATCTGACGGGGGTCCGAAAAATCGAAATGGCCGGCTTGGGAATGAACCGGCCATTTGACTTTAAAAGTCATTCCTCTATACTGCATCCACCTCTTCCGGCTCTGGCCGGAATTTTAATTAAATAGTAGGTAGTACAACACAATCCATATGGCACTATTCGACCTCAAATCGCTCAACTCGGCGCTCGATGAGCTTCAGACGGAACGCGGCATTTCCCGCGAGTCCGTTATTGACGCACTTGCGACCGCACTTGCGGCCGCGTACCGCCGCGAATACGGCAAGCGTGGGCAAATAATCCGCGCTACCTTCAATCCGGAGACCGGAGACATGGAATTCCGCCAGGCCAAGATCGTCGTCGACAACACGTTGGTCCGCCAGGAAGACGAGGAGCCGACGAGCGAAGAAGATCACCGCTCGCGCTTTAACTCCGAGCAGCACATCATGATAGAAGATGCGCGTCGCATCAAAAAAGATGCGCAGCTCGATGAGGAAATATCGTTCCCGCTCGAAACCCGAGAAGATTTCGGCCGTATCGCCGCGCAAGCCGCAAAACAGGTCATCATGCAGAAGGTTCGTGAGGCCGAGCGCGCGAGCATCATCGAAGAATACGGCGAACGCGAGGGTGAGATAGTGACCGGCCACGTGCAGCGCTTCGAGCGCGGCAACCTTTTCGTCGACCTGGGACGCGCGACCGCCATACTCCCCTACGACGAGCAGATCCCTGGTGAGCGCTACCGTCAGGGCGAGCGCGTACGCGCACTTCTCCTCCGCGTGGACGAGGGTGTCCGCGGTACGTTCATCCGCCTCTCCCGCTCGCACCCGAGGTTTTTGACCAAGCTTTTCGAAGCGGAAGTGCCTGAAATGGCCAACGGTATCGTCGAAGTCAAAGGCATCGTCCGCGAGCCCGGCAGCCGCGCAAAGATAGCGGTATTCTCCCATGATGAACACGTCGACCCCGTCGGTGCGTTGGTCGGCCAACGAGGTGTACGCGTTGCGGTCGTCACCTCCGAGCTCGGTGGTGAAAAGATCGATGTCGTCGAGTGGAGCGAAAAGCCCGCCGACTACGTAAAAGAATCCCTGAAACCCGCACAAGTCGTGGAGATCGAATTGAACGAAGAGGAAAATCGCGCGACGGTCATGGTCGCCGAGGACCAGCAGTCACTCGCTATCGGACGCGGCGGGCAGAACGTGCGCTTGGCCGCTCGCCTCACCGGCTGGAAAATAGACATCCGTTCCATGGGCGGCGAGCAGATCGCCGGCACCGAGGAAGGCGGCGTCAAAAAAGAAAAGCAACCTACCGATGTCGAGGACATTTCCGAAAAAGAGAGCGCGTTCGACGAGACTAAAGCGGAAATGGGTGACGATGACGAGGCCGCGGACGAAGGCGAAAAGAATGAAGATGCCCAGCCCCAGGATCGCGATGTCGCGGATGAAAAAGTCGATGATCAGCAAGAGGGCGACACAAAAGATGGTGAAGTTGATGTAGATGATCGCGCGCTTGCGAACACCGGGACGGAAGAAGAAGTCGGTGAATGATTGTAAAAATCGCTCCCCTTGTTACACTTTCCATTCATATGGCCAACATCGATCACAAACCGAGCAGGTTCATGCTCAATTTGCTGCACGTCATGCCCGCGTTCGCGGATGAAGAGAAGAGTGTCGTGAATACCATCGTGGAAATCGTTCCTGGCTCCATAAATAAATACGAGATCATCACCGAGTCCGGCCAGCTCAAGCTGGACCGAGTCGGCTACTCCTCGATGGCACACCCGTATACTTACGGTGCCATCCCGCAAACATGGGATCTCGACAATGACCCGTTAGACATTGTTATCGCGAACGTGACCGAGCAGCTTATGCCCGGTTCCCTTGTCGAAGCACGCGTCATCGGGGGCATCAAATTCACCGACGAGGGTGAGGTGGACGATAAAATAATCGCTGTGTTGGCGGATGACAAGCGTGTCGACCACATCAAGAAGCTTGACGACCTTGGCGAGTATTTTAAAACGCAAACCAAGTATTTTTGGGAGAACTACAAGGCCCTAAAGAAGCCTGGCACAGGCAAAGTGAGTGAATTTGTCGGGCGGGACGAGGCGGTCAAGATCGTTAAAGAAAGTATCGAGCGCTACGAAAAAGACTACAAGCCAAAGCTCGACTAATCCCCTGTTCGACGGGCGAAATACCTTCCCTTCTACAAAGGTATAATAGGTGCATGCCGCCCTATTCGGAACCGGAGAAACCAAAGAAAGAATCCGCCGGAGCTACTGTTGGCATTGTCATCATTTTCCTCCTCATGATCGCGGGTGCGTTCTATTTTTGGGACGCCCGACAGCATCAAAAAGTGGATACGGTCCCCTACATTCCCGGCGATTCATCGACAACGACTGGTCAATGAGGTAAACCGCTGACCACGCGGTTTGTTTAGGTCCTCGGTTTGGCAATGTGGAACTAGTTCCATATTGCGCTCGCACTACCTCGCTGATACACTCGCCCGAATGGCGAGTGCAGCTACCAACATCAAAATTTCCCGCGACAAAGAGCGCTGGGAAGCGGAGATACGCGCGGAAATTCCGTTCGATGCGCTTTTGAAATATCGCGACGAAGCGCTCAAAGAGATGCAACGTACCGCAAAACTCGATGGTTTCCGTCCGGGCAAGGCGCCGATCGAGCGCATCGTGCAGATCTATGGGGAGCCGACCATTTTGCGGCACGCGGCCGAGCACGCAATCCAGCACGAACTGCCAGAGATACTTGCGAAAGAAAACCTGCCTATCGTTGAAACGCCGCGCGTGACGACGGAGGCGCCGGAGAGCGGCAAATCCCTCAAATTCACCGCACATGCGGCGCTCGCGCCCGAGATCGAGCTGGCTGACTACCAGAAGATCGCCGAGAAAGAGCGGTCAAAAAAAGAAGACACGAACGTCTCCGACGAGGAACACATGCAGGCAATGACACACCTGCGGCGTGAACGCGCGCGCATCGATCGGATCGAAAAGGGGGTCGAGGCACAAAAAGCGGCCGAGGAAGCGCGGGCGCTCGCTGAAGCTGATCTTCCTGCGCTCGATGACCAGTTCGTACAATCGCTCGGGTACGAGAACACGGAGAAGTTCTCCGAGGCGCTTCGCGCCAACATCAAGAACGAGAAGGAACTGCAGGCGATGCAGAAACGCCGTGCCTCCATACTCGACGAGTTGGTAAAAGAGTCAAAGATCCGCTACCCGACCATTCTGCTCGACTACGAACTCGACGACATGGAAGCACGGCTCAAAGGCGATTTGGAACAAATGGGGCAAACGCTCGAACCGTTCCTCGCTCAGCAAAAGAAAACGCGCGAGGAGATGCGCGCGAGCTGGAAGGACGCTGCCGACAAGCGCGCCAAGATCCGGCTTCTGCTCGCCGAAATAGCACGCAAAGAGAACATCGAACCTGAAAAGGAAGACGTCGAGCACGAGATCGAACACGCCAAGCAGCATTATCCTGCCGCTGACATCGACACTCTTCGTGCGCACATCACGCACGCGCTCCGCAACGAGATAGTTTTGCGTTTTCTCGAAACCGGCCAAAAGCATTTGCCTCCACACTCGCACAAGCATCATCACTAAGGACCGAAGGTCGAGAAATTTGCGCACCTCCGATATTTTCTATACACTCTCCCCATGGCAAAATCTCAAATGTTAGTTCCGATGGTCGTTGAAAAGACTTCACTCGGTGAGCGTGCATATGACATTTATTCAAGACTTTTGAAGGAACGCATTGTCTTCTTGGGCGGGCCGATCGACAGCGATGTCGCCAATCTTGTCATCGCGCAGTTGCTTTTTCTGGCCTCTGAAGACCCCAAAAAGGACATTTCCTTCTACATCAACTCTCCGGGTGGCATGGTCTCGGCCGGTCTCGCCGTTCTCGATACGATGAACCACATTCAGCCCGAGGTTTCGACGGTGTGCGTCGGCATGGCGGCCTCCATGGGGGCGGTGTTGCTTTCCGCCGGGCAAAAGGGCAAACGTTTCGCACTCCCGAATGCGGAGATCATGATCCACCAGCCTTCCGGTGGCGCAGAAGGTATGGCGGCAGACATCGAAATAACAGCCAAACAGATACTAAAGTTGCGAACTCGTCTTAATGAAATATTGGCTAAGAATACGGGTCAAAAGCTCGCAAAAATAGAACAAGACGTCGACCGTGACTTCTTCATGGACGCCGAAGAGTCCGTCAAATACGGCATCATCGACAAAGTGCTCAAGTAGGGATTGGCCACAAACGACCAGACTTTAAGCCATGGATTTACCTATCGGCTAAATCCTGGTGGCTAATCTGCCGCTTCGTGGTATACTTTTTGTTCACCCTTACTATGAATTCAAAATTTCTTCCGCGCACCGTTGCTTGCCAGAACCGAAGAGAAGTTTGTTCTGTTCTAGTCCTCATGAAAGTACAGTAAGCACGTATCGGTGCGTGGCGAAAAACCACGCATATGTCAACACTGGTCGTTTTAGTCCTCGTAGCTCTCGGCGCCCTCGCCGGAGGTGTTCTCGGGTATTTCTTCCGATTCTTCGTGTCGCTCGGGCAGAAGGGTTCGGCGGAACTCGAGGTCCGAAAGATGATGATGGACGCGCAGGAGCGCGCGAAAAAAGTGATCGAGGAGGCGGAGACGCGTGGCCAAGAGAAAGTGGAGCAACTTACGGCAGAATACAAAGAAAGAGAACGCGAATTAAAAGGGACTGAGGAGCGTTTAGTACGCAAAGAGGAACTCATTGATTCCCGCCAGCTCAAGATCGATACCGACGAAGCGGTCCTCGCAAAGAAAAATGAGGAGCTGACGGCGATGAAAGAGAAGGCCGATGCGCTCGTGCATGCGCAACAGGAGAAACTTGAAAAAGTGGCGAATCTTTCGGCTGAAGAAGCAAAAAATGAACTCATAAAATCCATAGAGAAGCAGAACGAGAGCGACATCGAAAGCCGTATGCGTAAACTCGAGATGTCCGGCAATGAAAAGCTAGAAGCTCGCGCCAATGAGATCCTCACGACGGCAGTGCACCGTCTCGGTAACTCGGTCGTTTCCGATATACTTGCGACGACCATTACGTTGCCCAACGATGAGATAAAGGGCAAGATAATCGGCAAAGAAGGCCGTAATATCAGGAGTTTTGAGCGAGCAACCGGTGTTGATGTCATCGTTGACGATACACCGGGCACCATCACTCTTTCTTCCTATGACCCGATCCGTCGGCAGGTAGCGCGTATCGCGCTCGAAAACTTGATCCTCGATGGTCGCATTCAGCCCGCAAAAATAGAAGAGGCGGTCCAAAAGGCCGAAGCAGAGATCAACACCATCATAAAGAAAAAAGGTGTTGAGGCGGCATACAACGCGAAAGTACAGAACGTTGACCCCAAACTCTTGCAAATACTCGGCCGCCTTTACTTCCGCACGAGTTACGGGCAGAACGTGCTCGACCACTCGGTCGAGGTAGCGCATCTAGCGGGAATGCTCGCCGAAGAACTGGGCGCGGATCCCGGCGTCGCGCGTGCGGGAGCTCTCTTCCACGACATTGGGAAAGCGGTCGACCATGAAGTACCCGGGACGCACGTGGAGATTGGGCGGAGAATATTGCAAAAATTCGGCGTTGACGAGCGAGTCGTAAAAGCGATGCAGGCACATCATGAGGAATACCCATACGAAACGCCGGAAAGCATGATCGTACAGGTCGCCGATGCGATATCCGGCGGCAGGCCGGGAGCGCGGCGCGACTCCGTTGAGAACTACATCAAGCGACTCGAAGATCTCGAGGCCATTGCCAACCAAGAGCAAGGTGTTGAGAAAAGCTACGCTATCGCGGCCGGGCGGGAGCTTCGGGTCATCGTCAAGCCTGAGAACATCTCCGATTTGGAGGCTCGAGAGCTTGCACGGCACATCGCCGACAAGATAGAAAAGGAGCTTCAGTACCCAGGAGAAATCAAGGTTTCCGTCATCCGCGAAACTCGGGTTATTGAATACGCGAGGTGATTACTCGTTTTTTGGCTTAAAACCTACCCTGTGGTGGGGATAACGCTGTGGATAGCATGATTTTAAGCCATTTGACAGCTTTTTTGTACGCCCTCACAATGAACCTACGGTCGAAAAATCCTTTGTTTAATTAGCATTACCTAAAAATACGTATGGCGAATAAAATGGATTTGGTCGAGAAGGTGGCGCAAACAATCGGTTCTACAAAAGCCGATGCGGAACGTGCGGTCGAGGCGATCATCATGATGATCACCGACAAACTTAAGAGCGGTGAGGAGGTGTCCATCGCAGGCCTTGGTATTTTCGAGGCTAAAACTCGGGCTGGTCGCATGGGTCGCAACCCTAGAACGGGAGCGACTATCCAGATAAAGGCAATGAAGGTTCCGAAGTTCCGAGCTTCCAAGACGCTGAAAGACGCGATCAAGTAGGTTTGACGCTCGTGTTGTCGAAAAGCCACCCCAAAGGTGGCTTTTCATTTGTGATAAAAACTCTTGCGAGATGCGGGAATCGAACCCGCGACCCAAGTTTGGAAAACTCGTGTTTTACCACTAAACTAATCTCGCGAAATTACAGAAGTGCATTCTGCTCCCTTTTCACGTTCCCTGCAATCGTTTATGCTCGACATATGAGACGCTCCTTCGTTCTTAACCTGGTAGCGATCGTGGTTTTCTTGCTTGGTATTTTCCTTTTCGTCCGATACGAAGAGCCGTCTTCTGAACCATCGCCCAGCCCGAATAATCAGCTTTCCGCCGTTGGCATTTCTCAAAACCCTCCTTTACCAACTAATAATTATGATTCTATCGCGGCCACAACGTCCACGTCTTCACAGCCCTCAGCCGCCAAAAAAGCTAGTTATGGAGCCATATCTCCCGCCTCCTCGACCCCTCCGAACGAGGTGGCCCGTATCCAAAACCCCTACTCGACTCCCTCGGAATCTTTCGATGAAATCAACGTCGATGCCAGAGCCGCCTTGGTCAATATCTTGTGCCAACCGCAAGGGGGCTCGCTCCAGCCCATATCCGGAAGTGGCGTCATTATTGACCCGCGAGGCATCATTCTTACGAATGCACATGTTGCCCAATACGTCCTGCTATCTGAAAGCCCTCGCATCGACCTCAAGTGCGTCGTACGCACGGGTTCCCCCGCCCGAGCACAATGGCAGGCCGTCGTCCTTTTTATCCCTCCCGCGTGGGTAAGCATTCACGCAAGCGAGATCCTCAACCAGCATCCGACTGGGACGGGTGAACACGACTACGCACTTCTCTACATCGTTGGTTCTACTGCTGGCACTCCCCTTCCCACGCAGTTTCCATATATTTCGCCGGATACCCGAGAGGCGATAGGTTTTCCGGGCGACCAAGTCCTGGCAGCAAGCTACCCGGCCGAATTCATTGGCGGCATAGCAGCTCAATATGACCTTTTTGCGGCTTCATCGATAACAACTATCAAGCAACTACTAACGTTTAGCTCCGGAACGCCAGATCTGCTTTCCCTTGGAGGCATCATCGTTGCGCAGAGCGGTTCTTCGGGCGGGGCCGTATTGAACGCTTGGGGTCGTTTGATAGGCATCATCACAACCACAAGCAGCGGTACAACGACGGCCAGCCGTGACTTACGAGCCGTTACTCTAAGCTACATTAATACAGACTTGGCAACGCAATCCGGACAGGATCTGGGGGCATTTTTGCAAGGTACCCCAACTCAAGAGGTTGAGAACTTCAACAAGACCACCGCGCCCGCTTTGGTAAATTTATATATCCCCCAACTGTCGGGAAATCAATAGCACTCTCTCTTTTCGGGCCGCTGGGAATTGAACCCAGTCTACGTGCTCCCAAAGCACGCGTACTACCGGTATACGACGGCCCGGACAGGCGCATAGTAGCATGCGTTCATAAAGGACACGACATGTCCTTTATGTCCTATAGGACCTGTTCGTACAGTCTGCAGCGTGCAACCCTCTTCGATAAATCAATAAAGACTCCGACGACATCAATCTGGTATTCCCTGTGATCTCTGGTCGCATTCATATACGTTTCTGCGGTCCTCGAGATCTTCTTGAGTTTCCAGGGTTGCACTTGCTCTTCGGGACGATAGTTGTTGTTTTCACGCGAAACATTCGGCAAATCCTCTTGAGCCAACGTCTTCACTTCGACAAATCTAACTACATTGCCCTTTTCTGCGATTATATCTATTTCTCCCCAAGGTTTTCTATAATTTCTCATTAATATTGAAAAGCCCTTTCTGACCAGGAAATCTGCAGCAATTTGCTCTCCTATTCTCCCTACATACTTACGTTCCCTATCCTCAACCATACGATAAATATACATGGTTGTTTTCACGCGAAACATCTCATCATGTGTTACTTAAGAAACATCTGTGGGTATTCCAGGGTTAAAGGCTTCGCATCGGGTTGAGGACATAATGGACAATACAAATTTTGTCCTTTATCCACACTATCCACAGAGTTTTCCACAAATTGCAGTATTTGAAACATTTATTGGATATTGGTCATGAAACTTGGCCTTAATGTCCGAAACATGGCTTGTCCTATAGAAAAATTCGCTCAGGCGAATCGTACTGGAACACATTTTCCCCCTTGTTGTTAATATCTTTTCCGTACTAGGGTTCGTGCATGAATAGCGTATCTGTCCCAGGCAGATTTATCGCATTCGGGGTCCTCCTCGCCGCGGTGATGTGCGTTGGGGTGATGGTCCCGACGCACGTGTCGGCGCAAACGGTTTCGGTGGAAACACAACAGCTCCTCCCACCGGGACAGAACTCTTGCCAGATAATCTCGGTTACTGATGCCGAGCCACACGTCTATGGAGGGGAGATCGAATCCTTCGACATCACCATATCGGATGTTTCCAAAGCTTACGTAGGGGTACTTGCGCAAGTGGGAAGTACGCCTATCCCACTCAACTACATCACCCGTTGGGCCGGAACGCCAAGTGGCCTGCGGATACACGTTGATACTCCGGCCATTTCCATCGGCAGTGGGGTTCCAGTAAACCTCGTTCTTTTGGCCTCGTTGCCCGGCCAACCTACATGTATCACGAATGTCTCATTTCGTGTTACCAGCTCCGGAAGCACTTATCCGTACACCACCCCCACAGTCCCTCATTCATCTCAAGGGGGCCCTCCCACTACCTCACAGTCAGCTCCTGCAAGTGGTGGGGGAGGGGTCCAAGCGACTGAGCCGAGTGCAAGCATGGCTTCAGGCGCGGGGGCTGCGGCGAGCACCACGGGGCCAGCAGCAACGGTTGCACCTGAGAACGCTCCCTCGGCAAACGCGGTTTGTGCTGGGGGAAACGCGTACCGACTCTGGTTCATCTTGCTCGCGATTTATGTAGTAATCGTTGCGATCGTCGTTTTCGCAGAGCCGCAATTTTTGAAGGACTCCGTACTTGCCTCGACCGCATCCGTCCTTTTGCCCTTGATTTTGCTGCTTTTGTTCTGGTACCTTTCCGAAGCGTGCCGCGCCGCTTCATGGATCCCCGTCCTTGCATGCGTGATAGCCATCGCCGGACTTTTCCTTGCGTTCAGAGAGTACGAGACTGTCCCGCTTCTTGCAGCGCCGTCAACCGATAATAAATAACTCCATTGCTCGAGGTGGCGCGTGCTGTATAATCGAACGCGCTGCGGATATGGTTTCGGTGGATGATACTCTTTTGTTGGCGTCCGCGGCGTAAAACAGATTTCCGTTGGAGCTTGGATTGCGGATATGGTTTAGTGGTAGAACGCCACCTTGCCAAGGTGGAGATCGGGGTTCGATTCCCCGTATCCGCACACGTGTTTGTTGCTCCCGCCAGGATTCGAACCTGGAATAGCAGTTCCGAAGACTGCCGTGATATCCGTTTCACCACGGGAGCGGTGTTTGCACAGGGTATACAATAACTCAATGAAAACCAAGTTGGATGTCCCGAAAGAAGTCGCCGAGGCGGGCGAAACGCTGCGAAAGGCCGGCTTTCAGGCGTATTTGGTGGGGGGGTGCGTACGCGACCTTTTGCTCAAACGCGTACCGAAAGATTGGGATATCACGACCAACGCAAAGCCCGAAGATATCCAGAAGATTTTCCCAGAAACATTCTACGAAAATGATTACGGAACGGTTGGCATCGTGACGAGCTCAGAAGACCCGCGACTGAAGGTTATCGAGATCACACCATATCGCATCGAGGGCAAATATTCGAACGCGCGACATCCGGACGAAGTGAAGTTCAGTGACAACCTCAAGGACGATCTCGACCGTCGTGACTTCACGATAAATGCGCTCGCGTATGACCCTGCGACGCACGAATTTGTCGATACACACAACGGTCTACAAGACCTTGAACATAAAATGGTCGTTGCTGTCGGGGACCCGAATGAACGATTCTCGGAGGATGCCCTCCGAATGCTCCGCGCCATACGGATATCTGCAGAGCTCGATTTTACTATTGAGGCAAAGACAGCCGAAGGAATAGCGAGAAATGCGGCACAAATTGAAAAAATCTCCCGTGAGAGGGTACGCGACGAATTCGTTCGTATACTGATGAGTCCGCGGCCACTACAGGCCTTATTCGTGGCCCAAAAACTCGGTTTATTGCGATACGTGATCCCAGAGCTCGAAGAGGGTATCGGTTGCGCCCAAAACCAGGCGCACTCATTCGACGTCTTCGAACACCTTCTACGGTCGCTCCAACACGCGGCCGACAAGGGCTGGCCACTCGAGGTGCGTCTTGCCGCGCTCCTGCACGATGTCGGGAAGCCGGCGACCAGACAGTGGTCGAAGGAGAAAAAAGACTGGACGTTCTATGGCCACGACGTCGTTTCAGCACGAATGACGAAAAAGATCCTTAGCAGCCTCAAATTTTCGAAAGAAACCATAGAAGGAGTAACGACCCTTGTTCGGTGGCATATGTTTTTCTCCGATCCCGATATCGTAACGCTCTCGGCAGTCCGGCGACTCATCGCCCGTGTCGGACAAGAAAACATAACCGAACTCGTGAACTTGCGCGTATGCGACAGGATCGGGACAGGCCGACCCAAAGAACATCCATTCCGATTGCGCAAATATATGTCGATGATAGATGAAGCGTTGCGGGACCCCGTTTCGGTCGGAATGCTGAAGATAGATGGTAAGAAAGTCATGGAAATGGGCCAAGAAAAACCAGGACCACGCATTGGCTGGACATTGCATGCTCTACTGGAAGAAGTGCTCGATGCCCCATCGAAAAATACCGAGGAATATTTAGAAAAACGAGCCGTTGAACTTTCGAAGCTGTCGGAAAAAGAATTGCGAGAACTCGGCGAAAAAGGGAAAGACAGGCGCACGGAGGAAGATGAGGCGGCGATCAGACAGCTTCGTGAGAAGCACCACGTCAAATAGGTATAGAAAAAGCCGCCTGACCGAGCGACGGGTTTTCTCTCTTTTCAACCTGTCGCCGTCGTCAGACGGCTTTTGTTTCGCATTCTTTTATTTCTTAAAGAACGCGAGATACGTAACGGCAAAGTACTTTTAGTTCCAATCGGGTGCAGAGGCGCCCGTTACAATGAATGTTTTTGGAAGTACTTTTGTACGTTTATATATCCCGTTTGTTAGAAACAAAGGGAATGCGATAAAGAACGTCCGATAGCAAGTGTATAGACATATAGGACAATGTAAAGGACATTGTTGGGGATATCCTGTCCTATAGAATTTGGCTAAAAATCTAGCTCTAGCAGGATGGGACAGTGATCAGAGCCCGTCACCTCTGAAAGGATGCTCGACCGTTTCACGTGCGGTAAAAGCTTCTTTGAGACAAAGAAATAGTCGATGCGCCACCCCACATTGCGCGCCCGAGCATCGCTGAAATGACTCCACCAGGTGTAGTTACCCTTGCCCTTGGTAAAGTGCCGGAATGTATCGACGAAACCGGCTTTGACGATAGCGTCAATGCCCTCCCGCTCTTCCTTGGTGAATCCGTGCTCTCCTTCGTTCGCCTCAGGGTTGGCAAGGTCATCCGGAGTATGCGCCACATTTAGATCTCCGCAGAAAATAACGGGTTTTTTCTGCTCCAGCTCCTTGCAATAGGCAAGAAAGGCCGGGTCCCAGTGCTTGTGGCGCAGCATAAGACGTCCCAGGTCCGGTTTTGAATTCGGAGTGTACACATTCACCAAGTAAAAAAGCTCGGTCTCCAAAGCCATGACTCGCCCCTCTGCATTAGGATTGCCAAATTTATCCGGCCCCAACTGGTATTTTTTGGCTATATTGCTTGGAAATTCAAAGATGACACTCTCTGCCGGGTCGCGACAAAAGATCGCCGTTCCGGCATATCCCTTCTTGCTGGCTGAAGAGTTCCAGTACTCTTCGTATTCGGAAAAATCGACCTCGGATTGGTGCTGCTCGGCCTTTGTCTCCTGCAAGCACACATAATCCGGCTTCTGTTTCTCTATCAAGCCTTTTAGGCTACCTTTTTTGTGAACTGCGCGGATACCATTAACGTTCCAGGAGATGAGTTTCATCACGAAAACAATACCATACGTCGGTGTGGTGTTGCTTCATCCCAACCTCACACCACGAAATGTACATTTGGGAGGCGATTATCAACGTAAGTAATCGCGTGCGTATGAATCTATTTACCTCACCGCAAGAAAAGGGGAGTGGAGAGTGGAAGTCGATCGGAGAAGTGCTGCGCGAGAAGCGCGCGGATCTTTATCCGACGGCTAGGCAGCGTGTCGTGCATTTGCACGTGCGCCCGGCCGCGACGTTGCGTCGGCAGTTCTTCGTTCTGAAGGACGCTCACTAGCCACGGCGTTTCCCGTGGAACGCCTTGTGCACCTCCCGAAGATGCTTGTCCGTGACATGCGTGTATACCTGCGTCGTTGAGATGTTGGCGTGCCCTAAGAGCGCCTGTACCGAGCGCAGATCGGCGCCGTTCTCCAGGAGATCGGTCGCAAATGAGTGCCGAATAACGTGCGGCGTTACTTTGCGCGTGATGCCGGCCTTCGTCGCATAGTGTTTCACCAGCAACTCGACGCCGCGAGGAGTGATTCGGTGCAGATCCTTTCCTTTTCCGAAGCCTTTGCCGTATGAAACGAAAAGGGCTTCGCTCATATCGCCGCGTTTCTTCAGATATCCAGCTATCGCTTTTTTGGCGGAGGGGGAGAGGAAGACAACGCGCACTTTGTCGCCCTTGCCGCGCACTGAGAATTCATCACGCGTAAGGTCGAGGTCGGAATTCAACGAACAGAGTTCGGAAACGCGCAGGCCGGTTGAGAAAAACAATTCAAGAATTGCGCGGTCACGCAATGCCTGTAGCGAATCCCCGGTCGGGGCTTTCAGGAGCCGATCGAGTTCCCCGGCCGTCATGAGATCCAGATCGCGTCCGCCGACCTTGGCGAGTTCGATCCGCTCCGGGTCGAGCGACTGTATGTTCTGTTTGCGCAGATATTTGAGGAACGCACGGAGCGCGATGAGATAGTAGTTCTGGGTTTTCTTTTTCATGTCTCCGTTCACGCCAGCCTGCCGGTTCAGCCACAAACGGAACTCCCGCACCACTTGTTCATTCAGTTTTTGCGGCGATGTAAGCTTGGTCTGCGATAAAAAACGTGAGAGGTACCTGTCGTAGTTCTCGACCGTCTTCACGCTACGCCCCTTTTCGATCTCAAGGTACTCAAGAAATTGGGTCTTCAGAGATTTGAGATCTGCCGCCATGCGAACATTCTAGCAGCAATATTGTGCGAAGTATGCGTCCAAAATTCCCTTATATACCGAGGTTTTTTATTTCAGATATTTCTTCTTCTTCAACTTGTCCGGTAGATACGGCTCTTTGTCGTAAAATTTATATCCTTCGTGGTAGCCCAGGTTTTTCATGAGCTTAGTCGGTGCATTGCGGACCTTGAGCGGGATCGGAAGATTGCCGTACTCTTTTGCATCGGATTGCGCCTCAAGATAGGCATCGTATGAAGCGCGGCTCTTTTTACACGTCGCGAGGTACGCGGTGCCGTGAGCCAAGTTGATCTGACATTCTGGATAACCGATAGTCTCGCAGGCGCGGAAGACAGCGTTTGCGACGACGAGCGCGGTCGGGACCGCGAGCCCGATGTCCTCGCTCGCAAATACAACCATGCGACGTGCGATAAAAAGCGGGTCCTCACCCGCTTCGACCATACGTGCCAAGTAGTAGAGTGCGGCGTCCGGCTGCGACGCGCGCATCGATTTAATGAAGGCGGAAATGGTGTTGTAATGCTCCTCGCCCTTCTTGTCGTAGCGCAGATGCTTCGACTGCACGGCCTCCTTGAGCGTATCGACGGTTATTTTCCCGTACAACTTCTTCGCCGTCTCGAGCGCGGTCAGTGCGATCCGCGCGTCTCCGGAAGAAAATCGCACGAGCCAGTCTCGCGCGTCACTCGAGGTTTTGATTTTCGTCCGAGCGATGACTTCCGCCATTTCTTCCTCGGAAAGTTCGTTCAGTACGAACACGCGACAACGCGACAGAAGGGGGGCGATGACTTCGAAGCTTGGGTTCTCGGTCGTGGCACCGATGAGCGTCACATCTCCCCGCTCGACGAACGGGAGCAAGTAATCCTGTTGAGCTTTGTTGAAGCGGTGGATCTCATCAATGAAAAGAACTTTCGGTTTTGCTCCGAGCCGCAACTGCTTCGTTCCGATGATTTTTCTAATGTCTTCCTTTCCCGAATCCACGGCGGAGAGTTCGTAGAAATCGGCACCGATTTCCTTTGCATAAATGCGACCCAGTGTTGTTTTGCCGCAACCCGGAGGACCCCAAAGAATGAAAGAGAACAGTTCCTTTTTCTCAATGGCGACCCGAAGAGGCTTCCCTTTGCCGACCAAATGCTTTTGACCGATGAATTCCCCGAGCGTATTCGGACGTATCTTTGACGCGAGCGGTTCCATCCGCCCACTGTACTCCTTTTCCACCCTCTATCCACATATATCGACCAGCGCAGAGCCTTGCCGCGCCCTTTTGTCTCGTGTATCTTTAGGGTCCATGAGTGGAAAAGCTATCCTTGTTTGGATCGTCGTCATTATCATCGTTGTTCTCGGTGGATGGTTCATTTATTCGAAAGTGTCTGCTCCCGCCACGCAGCCTGCTACTGGCACGCAGGCGACTTCCACGCCGCAGGTTCAGGCGCAAGACATTACCGTTGGGACGGGCACTGAAGCGACGCCTGGTTCGATCGCATCGGTTCTCTACGTAGGGAAATTACAGAACGGCACTGTTTTCGACTCTTCGGCCGCGCACGGAAATCAGCCGCTTAGCTTTACCCTTGGACAACCCGGCCTCATCGCTGGGTTCCAGATCGGGGTCAACGGCATGAAAGTCGGTGGCGAGCGCGTGATGGCGATACCGCCCGAGCTCGGGTACGGCGCACAGGCAGTTACCGATGCAAGCGGCACTGTCATCATTCCTGCGAATTCGACTCTTCTCTTCGATGTGAAGCTTGTCGAGGTGAAAGCAGGAACCACTACCTCTGCCTCCACAACTCCTGCCGCCAAATAAAAAGACGAGAATCTAAGAGGTCTCAAGGACTTGCAAAGAGGCAAGGAATGTGATACGCTGCCGCGCGATGCTCACCAAGCGGAAGAAGACCAATGAAATGACAAAAACGCAGCGGCACGCTACCGACACCGGTTCTCCGGAGGTGCAGGTGGCTATTCTCACGCGTCGCATCGAGGAGCTTTCGGCACATCTTGATAAGAACCGTAAAGATAAGCACTCGCGCAGGGGTCTTTTGGGACTTGTTGCCGATCGACGCCGTCACCTTCTCTACCTAGAGAAGACCAATAAGCGCGCGTACGGCTCTCTCGTGCGCAAGCTCGGACTCAAGAAATAACTTTTGCTCCGCCTGATTTTGGGGAGTACACTTGGGAGAGTTTTTATAAATTTTATTCATTTTTGATATGGCAATCATTAAACATCCAGAGCAGCGTGTCGGCGTTTTCATCGACACCCAGAATCTGTATCACAGTGCAAAAAACATCTACCACGCGCGGGTGAATTTCGGCAACGTCCTTAAGGACGCTGTAGCTGATCGTCGCCTGGTGCGTGCGCGCGCATACGCGGTAACGACAGAAAGTGGCGAAGAAAAGGGATTTTTTGAAGCGCTCGAAAAAGTCGGCATAGAAATGCGCCTGAAGGACCTGCAGGTATTCGCTGGGGGAGCCAAGAAGGCCGATTGGGACGTTGGCCTCGCGGTCGACGCGATAACAGCTTCACCGAAACTCGATACCGTCATCATTTTCAGCGGAGACGGCGACTTCGTCCCGCTGGTGCAATACCTACAAAACCATGGTGGGTGCCAGGTGGAGGTGGTTTCTTTCGGGCGCTCAACGTCATTGAAGCTCAAAGAGGCCGCCGACGACTTTTTGGACCTCGACCAAGACCCGAAGCGCTATCTCATGAACTACCGCTCGGTTCGTGGACGCGGCACATTCCGTTCTCGCACGGAGAAAGAGGACGCTCCGAGTCTTGAGGAAGTGGAACGAATTACGGAAACGGAGTGATTATTCTACCCCTCGTATCAGGTACGCAAGTCCCCAAAGTTCCCCAAGGACAAGGAGTGAAAGAGCTGGAAAACCAAGGTCACCTAAAAAGGTGAAGTTCTGGTTCAATCTCCAACGCACATACCCCTCCGCAATGCCGAGCGTGATGAGCGCAAGCACTGAAAGGCACGTGGTGAAAAGATACAACTTGCGGGCAAACCTTGCTTGTGCCGGGGTCATGGGACCAGAATAACATATATTCGGCCTTCGCAATGGTCCCACAAGTGTGCTATAGTCGCCGCATTAGAAAATAATCGTGGCGGCCGGATAGGCAGGACTCCTCGAAAGGGGAATGCTGAAATCCGTTCGTCACCGAAAAGAAATGGAAAAAAAGGAATATTCCGTTGAAATTGGCGGGAAGACGATGACCGCCGAGTTCAACGACTGGGCAGATCAGGCAGATGGTTCGGTCCTCTTGCGCTACGGCAACTCGACGGTTCTCGCAACGGTCGTGATGAGCAACAAGGAATCTAACCTTGATTATTTCCCGCTCTCCGTCGAATACGAGGAAAAATTTTACGCTGCCGGTGCTATTTTGGGTTCACGTTGGGTGCGTCGCGAGGGGAGGCCGACCGATGAAGCCGTGCTTTCCGGCCGTATCGTCGACCGGACCATCCGCCCGCTTTTTCCAAAAGGGTTGAAACGCGACGTGCAGGTCATCATCACCGTCCTTTCGATCGAAGACTACGACACCGATATTCTTGCGGTGAATGCAGCGTCGCTGGCCATCGCAACCTCGCGGATCCCTTGGAACGGGCCGGTTTCGGCTGTACGTATCGGCATGGAAGAGGAGAGCGACCAGTTCATCGTAAATCCCACCTACGGACAGCGCAGCGAGGAAATGCCGCCACGTGCGCGCTTCGACCTCACGGCCTGCGGTAAAGACGGTCTCATCAATATGATCGAGGTGGGCGCGCGTGAAGTTCCTGAAGACGTGCTTAACAAGGCGCTTGCGAGGGCTTCGGAAGAGATCGAGAAGCTGCAAGCATGGCAAACGCGGATCGTTGCGGAACGTTCGGTGCCGAAATTCGAATTCACGAAACCCGACGCGCATCCGGAGCTCGACGAGCTGTACCGCGAGTACCTTGCGCCGAAACTTACGGCGTTGAATGGCAAGCTCTCCAAAACTGACATCGGAGCTTTAAAGGCCGATTGGATGGTGCAGGCAACCACGAAATTCGAAACCATACCGCCCAACCGCATCGACCAATTTCTCGAATTGAAAATGGATGAATATGTCCATGCTCTGGCGATACGAGAAGGGAAGCGTGTCGATGGTCGCGCATTCGACGAAGTGCGACCATTGTTCGCGCAGGCAGGGGGCATCTCTCCGATCATACACGGAACCGGGCTTTTCTACCGCGGGGAAACACACGTGCTCGCCGCGCTCACGCTCGGAGGGCCTGGAGACGCTCAACTTATCGACACGATAGAGTTCCAGGACGCCAAGAAGACATTCATGCTCCACTATAATTTTCCTCCGTTCTCGGTCGGCGAGACGGGACGCGTTGGCGGTCTCAACCGCCGCATGATCGGCCACGGCGCTCTCGCGGAAAAATCTCTACGCGCCATCCTGCCGGAAAAGGAGAAGTTCCCGTACACGATACGCATCGTCTCCGAATGCTTGGCTTCCAACGGTTCGACCTCGATGGGTACGGTTTGCGCGGGAACACTCGCACTCATGGATGCCGGCGTTCCCATCAAAAAGCCGGTCGCGGGCATCGCGATGGGGCTCATGTCTGACGATTCGGGTACGTACAAAGTACTCACTGACATCCAGGGCCCCGAAGATCACCATGGGGACATGGACTTCAAGGTTGCCGGGACGACGGAGGGTGTGACCGGTGTACAAATGGACGTGAAAGTGAGCGGGGTGTCTCTCAAAGTGCTCGCGGAAACGTTCGCGCAGGCGCGCGAGGCTCGTCTTCGGATCCTCGACGTGATGCTGAAGGCCATTCCGGAGCCCCGCGCCGACATTTCGCCCCGGGCGCCGAAAATACTTTCGACCAAAGTGCAGGTCGACCAGATAGGCCTCGTCATCGGCCCGGGCGGCAAAACCATCAACGGAATCAAGGACCGCACGAAAGCCGACGACATCACCATCGAAGACGACGGGTCCGTCTATGTCACCGGCAGGAATGGGGCCGCAGAAGCGGCACTCAAGGAGATCATCGATCTCACGCGCGAGTATATGGTGGGCGAACGGTTCGAAGGACCGGTCGTACGCCTTATGGATTTCGGCGCGTTCGTTCAGATAGGGCCGAACAAAGATGGGCTAGTGCACGTCTCCGAGGTCGCCCCGTTCAGGATCGGGAAAATATCGGATGCTCTGCAGATCGGTGAGGTAGTTCCGGTCATCCTTAAGGAAATCGACGAGAAAGGACGGTATAATCTCTCTATCAAGGCAGCTGATCCGGATTTTGCCGCTCGCAAGGGGCTGAAACCGACGGCAGGCCCTGACAACAATGACCGACGACGAGATGATCGCCCCCGGAGGTGAACCAGAAAAGAAAGAGCCGCAGAGCGCGGCTGGTGTGCCGCCCATCATCCCACTTTCAGCGGAGATGCCTCCTTCTCCAACTCTTTCGGTACCCCCTCCCGTGGAAAATGCCTCTCCCTCTGTCATCGTTCCTGCCCCAAGCCCCGCCCCTGCGCCCCCCTCTGCTCCAACCACGCCAACGACAGGAGTCCCCCTTAAGGATAATATTGCGCGAATACTTGAAGACGTGAAGTTGCCCGAGCGTCGGGATTTCAAGGCATCCGCGGACACAAAAAGTAAGCAAGGTCCAGAACCGGAAGCGGCTATCCTCGAAGAACGTATCGTCAAAACGGCTGCGCCCAGGAGCGCTTCTTCGACGCCGACACCTACACCCGCATCTGTATCCGCGCCAACTACGCCAGAGAAAGAGGTGTCGTCTTCACAATCCGTCGATTTTTCTTCTATCGTCGCGCCACTCCGGACCCTTAAGGACGACCTTGAGACGGTAGTGCGCGAAAAGAAGATATCGCTCGTGCGCGCTGCGACACTTGAGGAGGAGAAAAAACACGGACAGGAGCACCTCACTCCCGAGCCAAAAGAAGTCCGTCCTCGCGGTTCTCGTCGTGCATTCGGAGTCCTTTTCTTCTCCGGCGTCTTGATAGCACTCGGCGCAGGCGCGCTCTTCGGCGTTTTCTTCATCATGAAAGAGCAAGCTGCCGTGCCGTCCTCTCTTCCTCAATCTTCGATACTTTTTTCTGAACAAACGGTCGCGTTCCCGCTTGGCGGGCAAACATCACAGAGTCTCAAGAGTGCGCTTGCACAGGCAAGCGGGCAGCAACTCGGGCAGCTCGGCTCCATCACGCGCGTCGTGCCCACGATCGCTGCGACTTCAAGCGGGCAGCAGGGACAGGTATCGGCAACACTCTCACAATTCTTCTCCGCCCTCGGCATCCAAGCGCCAAAGGAACTCATGGGAGCGGTCGGGCCGGACTTCTTTTTTGGCTTTCACGTGGTCGATACCAACGCGCCGCTTTTCGTCATACCGGTGACCTCGTACGATCACGCTTTCGCGGGCATGCTTGCATGGGAACCTACCATGGACGACAGCCTCACACCGGTTTTTAAGGCCGTTTCGGCTACGAAGCTGGATGCGAACGGCATACCTGAGACCAGAACCTTTGAAGACGATGTTCTGCGCAACTACGATGTGCGCGAACTCAAGGATGATTCCGGCACTGTGGTCCTCTATTACTCGTTCCCAACTCCGAATATCCTCGTTATCGCGCAAAGCCCCTACTCATTTACAGAGATTTTGAGCAGGTTGCAGGCGCAGCGCGAGCTTTGAGTTGGTTGCAAAGCGGTTTTTGGTATACTGGCGGCACATGAAGCTATCGCAAGACGAATTGGAGGAGTTGCGCGTGGCGCTCGAAGCGGAGCGTGAAAGTTTGGAGGATGATCTCGCTTCGCATGGAAGAGTTCTGAACGAAACTGGTGAATGGGAGGGCAGTTCGACTGGCTTTGAAGGCGAGGAAGCTGATCCGAGCGACGTTGCGGATCAGATAGAGGAGCTCGCCACCAACGTTCCCCTTGTTAAAGAGCTCGAGGAGCGGCATACCGACGTGACCGACGCCCTCGATAAAATGGAAGAGGGGATTTACGGCCGTTGCGAAGAGTGCGACGAACCCATCGACCTTGCGCGGCTCAAGGCGAATCCGGCGGCTCGCACGTGCATAAAACACGCCGACCTCTGACCTGCTGATAGAATGGTCCCGATATGGGGTCAAACTTCGCACGCGTGTTCGCGGCGCAGCCGGCTTTGCCGCACGCGCACTTGGTTTCCGTTGAAGCGGACCTGGCACGCGGACTTCACGCGTTCGGAATAGTGGGGCTTCCGGATAAGGCGGTCGAGGAAGCTCGCGATAGGGTCGCGAGCGCGATAAAGAATTCCGGATTGACCTCGCCCAAGAGCACGAACAAGAAGATAGTAATATCGCTCGCGCCCGCTGAACTCAAAAAAGAAGGGGCGGCGTTCGACCTTCCCGTCGCGCTGTCGTATCTGCTCGCAGCGGAAGAGCTCGCGTTCGAGCCAGAAGGAAAATTATTCGCCGGAGAACTCGCGCTTGATGGTGGCATACGAGCGATCCGCGGAACGCTTTCTATCGCGCTCCTGGCACGCGAAGAAGGGTTCCGCGAATTGTTCATTCCCGAAGAGAACGCCGAGGAAGCCTCACTCGTGTCTGGAATATCCGTCTATCCCGCCCGTACGCTCTCCGACGTGATCGCACACTTGAACGAAAAGGGCGAGTTCAAACTTCCGCTATTCCAAAACAAGCCGCACAAAGCCGATGATGGCGACGCGGAATTCTCTTTGAGCGATATCCGAGGGCAGGAGAGCGCCAAACGTGGTCTCGAAATAGCGGCTGCGGGACGCCACAACATAGCCCTCTACGGTCCGCCGGGCACGGGAAAAACGATGCTTGCGCGTGCGGCATCGGCGCTTTTACCACCGCTTTCTGAAGACGAGGTCATTGAGGTGACAACGATACATTCGCTTGCGGGCACCTTGCAAAGCGGTGCGATGCTCCGCCCGCCATTCCGCGCGCCGCATCACACGTCGAGTTACGCTTCGCTCATCGGGGGCGGCGCGATCCCGCGCCCGGGCGAGGTGACCCTTGCACACCGAGGAGTACTGTTCCTCGACGAATTTCCGGAGTTCCACCGCGATGTCGTGAATGCACTTCGCGAACCGCTCGAAGATTCGAAGGTGTCGGTCGCACGAGCACGCGGCAGCGCAACATTCCCCGCAAATTTCATGCTTATCGCCGCGCTCAACCCGTGTCCGTGCGGCAAGTACGGAACGCCGCAATGCCGCTGCGTTCCTCTTTCGATAGAGCGGTATCGTCGCAAGATATCCGGTCCGGTCGCGGATCGCATCGATATGTGGGTACACGTCGGCGAAATGCCGCCGGAAAAATTAGCGCAGCGCGCAAAAAAGAACGATAAAGAAACGCAAGAGGTGCGCAGTCGTATCGCCGACGCGCGGGCACGGCAGAGCAAACGGTTCTTTCATTCAAAAGATATTTCGACCAACGCCGACATGGGTCCGAAGGAAATAGAAGAGATAGCGAATCTTTCAACAAAAGCTGAAGAAACGCTGATGAGCGCTGCGAGGCAGATGAAGCTTTCCGCGCGTGGCTACCACCGCACCATCAAACTCGCGCGAACGATAGCCGACCTCGCCGACTCCGATTCGATAGAACCGGCGCACATGCTCGAGGCCCTGCAGTACCGCCAGCGGGACATGTGATATGCACACCCCCGCTCGTGCAAATCTGTTTCAATAGTATCGTTATAGATGGTAGTTGCGTGCGTGCTCCTGATCTGAATACCTTGGGAGGGTGAAATGAGCGATGTGAGCACGAGCGGGACACGGATCCAACCGACCGCCGGTAATGCCAACCCCGAAGGGGGCTGGCGAAGTTTTTGTCCGAACTGTGGCGATGGGACATTCGTCATACAGGGCGATCAATACGTCTGCATCGGCAGAAAACACAAGGGAGTAGTTCCCTGCGGACATTCGCGACCCGTCCCGCAAGAAGAACGGTGACGGCAATGTCACCGTCTTCCTAAGGCCGGGCATCTTCGCCCGGCCTTCT
Source organism: Minisyncoccota bacterium (assembly GCA_035500505.1). Lineage (GTDB taxonomy): Bacteria > Patescibacteriota > Minisyncoccia > Phycocordibacterales > UBA2100 > UBA10103. The sequence continues at coordinate 172,871 of DATJXE010000003.1, read as the reverse complement.
AAGTAGCAAAGCCTGTTTCACCGCCTGGCGACTTCGATAGACCTGTTTCACTCCATCCTGCGAACCTTGCAAGCTCGATTCGAGCACACTTCCCTACAATGATATGTCTTACCCTGAAGATTCGTTTCAAATCGTCTCCTTCGACTCCGAGAAAAACACACGGTTTTTTGACAACCCGAGCGCCTTGAGACGCTTCAGGAGAAAATCCTTCATCGTCTTTTCGTTCTTAAATTTTACGACCCTCCTTTTGTCGATTACCGCCCAACGTTGCACGGCGCGCAGCACATCTACCTTGTTGAACACGAGGTGTGTAACGCCGTTGATGCGTACGGCTTTTTCGAGAAGCTGCATATCGAGCCAGTTGACCTGTCTGCGTCGCCCGGTGGTCGAGCCGTACTCCTCGCCCGCATCGGCGATCTTGTTGAAGATGTCGTCGCCCTTGGGCTGGAATTTCTTGGCCCCAACATACGTCTCGTACATTTTCGCGATGCCCCATACCTGCCGAACCGAACTCGCTGGAATGCCGTTCAAAACCGCTCCGCCTACCGTGCAGTGCGACGAAGTAACAAAAGGATAATCGCCCCAATCGACGTCGAGTCCGAACCCTTGGGCGCCTTCGGCGAGAATGCGCACATCTTTCTTGCCGCTTGTCCGCCCCTGGGACGGGAACCACTCGTCATAGAGATCCGTGAGGTAGGGCTTCAGTGCGGGAACGTTCTCGGCTCGCACTCCGGTGCGTCCGTACTTGTCCCGATACGCGGGGCCGTTGCCGCGGCCGGTCGTTCCTATCTTTTTTTCCATGCCGTCTTCCTTGCGATGCTTATCCGTAATGACATGCGTATTGCGCGCGATGAACACTTTGCCCTTCGTTTTGATGCCGCCCGCTTCGAGACCGCGTATCTCGGCCAAAAAACGTTCGGGGTCGACGACGCAGCCGGGGCCTATCACGCTGCGAATACCGAAGAAGACGCCCGCCGGAATGTGGTGCGTCACGAATTTCTTGCCCTTGTGAAAAATGGTGTGCCCGGCGTTGCAGCCGCCGTTGTAGCGTAGAACGTGGGTGTAGGAGTGGGTGCGTGCGAGGTGGTGGGATACTTTTCCTTTGCCGCAATCACCGTATTGGAGATCGACGACTACGTCGGCACGGATTCCCATAGCTGCCCCAGCTTAGCACGACGAGGCCGGGCGAGGAAATCAATGCCAGAACAATCTTACGAACTGCGCGACCGCGCGTAAAAGGTTGATGTCGAGCATAGGTCTAGAAAGGGTTCCTGATACCGTTGCGGATCTCGAAGTGTACGTGCGGACCGGTCGCGTTCCCGGATTGCCCGACATAACCGATCACCTGCCCCTGCACGACCGATTCGCCATCATAAGCAGCGACTTTGGACATGTGCGCGTAGAGCGTCTGCGAACCGTTACCATGCTGAATGACAACGTAACTTCCATACCCGCCGTTCCACCCCCCTGCTCGGGCGACGATGACGGCGCCGTCGGCCGAAGCCATGATAGGCGTTCCCATCGGCGCTGCGAGGTCGACTGCGTTGTAACCGTGAATGCCCTGAGTCTGCACGTAGTGGGAAAGTGGGGCGATGTAGTACGCGTCTTCGGCACATGTACCGACGGGACCCACGTTATGGCTTGGTTCATTCGGATTATGCGCCAAGGGTACCAACGTCCCACATCCGCCAGCCGTCCCCTGAAGAACTTTCGTCGATCCAGACGAAGTTGAGTTTGAACTGGATCCGGAACCTGGCGAAGTGGCGCCCGGCGTCTCACCGCTGGGGATGATTATCTGCGCCCCGACCGCAAGGGAAGAATTGTCGACATTGTTATACGACTCGATCTCGGTCACGTCGCCCCCAAAAACTTTCGCTATCGACTCGATAGTATCGCCCTTTTTCACCGTGTACTGAATACCGGTTATCGGCAAGATCACGAGCTGCTCGCCAGGTTGCAAGACCGCGCCGCGCGGCAAATCATTAGCGGAGAGGATGGTGCCTGTGGAAACATCAAAAAGCTTGGCGATGCCGGAGAGTGTGTCGCCCGGTTGTACCACGTAGACGCTGATGGTCGGGTTGGCTGGCTTCACGATATCGGCCAGTGTCCCCGCCGGACCCTCCTGGGAAACAAGCGCGGAGTTGTCTACGACCGTTACATCGCCCCCTCCGGTTGCGGGAGCTGGGTTTAAGTTGTAGGCCGGTTGTAAAAGCGGCATTGTTTGGAGGTTCCCGGAGCTCGCATCGTATTGGGGGGTTGCTTTACCTAGAAGCGCATCGATAACGGAAGCCCTCGCAAGTGCAGGGAGAACGGTTCCCATCAGAATGAGTATGGAAATAATCGAAACCGCCGTTGGCACGGCTGGTCTCATCCTTCTTTCCCCTCGCGCTCGTTCTTGCGCTTCGGGATCTATTTTGTGGCTTACTATAGGCTCTTTTTACGGCTGTCCCGTACTACCCAACGTACGACAAAGGCCTCGCGGGCCCCGGGTACGATATTCGGATAGACTTTAAGCCGTTTTTTGACGATGATGCAAGAGGGTCGCTGAAGTCCGGCTTTGTTGAGCCAAAAGAGAGAGTTTGGCCGCCGGTCGGAAAGAGGGAGAACATCACCGCTCGGTTCATGCTACCGTCATGGGTGCTTCAGAGTCAATTCATAATCAGTATCAAGAGTGGATAACTCATTCTGTCAAGGTTTTCGGCCATTTTATGGTATAGTCGGCCAGTGAAATACCTCGAAAACCTTAACGAAAAACAGAAGGAGGCTGCCCTGTATACAGAAGGGCCACTGCTCATCATTGCTGGGGCGGGAGCCGGCAAAACTAAGACCATAACGCACAGGATCGCCCACCTAGTAGAAAAGGGTATCCCGGCCCATGCCATTCTCGCGGTCACTTTTACCAATAAGGCCGCCGGCGAGATGCGCGAGAGAGTACGGTCGCTGGTACCGAAGGGACGCGGCATTCCCCTCGTTACGACCTTCCATAGTCTTGGCGTGCGCATCTTGCGGGAATTTCATGCCGCCGCGGGGCTGCCTCGCGCATTCACCATCTGGGACCGGGATGACTCGATGCGAGCGCTGAAGCGTATCGTCGAGAATATTGGTTCGGACCTGCCGCCCAGAAGCGCACTCGCAGCTATTTCGAGACAAAAGGGAGATGGCGTTTCGCTTGCAGAATACGCCGAGGCGGCGAGCGACTATTGCACGCGAGGAATCGCGCGTATCTGGGAGAAGTACGACAAGGAACTTGCGCAGGAAGGGGCGCTCGATTTCGACGACCTATTACTGCGCACGCTTCAGCTCCTGCAAACCTCCAAAGAGGTCCGCACACTCTTGCAAAACCGGTACCGCTATCTCACGATAGATGAATATCAGGACACTAACAAGTCGCAGTACGAGATAGCCCGGCTCCTCGCGGGAGAGGAGCGGAACATCTGTGTTGTCGGCGACATCGACCAAAACATTTACAGTTGGCGCGGCGCGCTTATCGACCACCTACTTGAGTTCGAAAAGAATTTTCCAGGCACGAAAGTCGTGCTGCTTGAGCAGAACTACCGCTCGACGCGGACCATCCTCGCTGCGGCGAACTCCGTCATCGAAAAGAATCGCCGCCGCATACCTAAAAATCTTTTTACCGACAATCCGGTAGGGGAAGCAATCTCTGTCTTTGCAGCCCGCAACGAGATAGAAGAAGCATGGTTCGTCGCAGATCGAGCGGCGCGGCTCATCGCATCCGGCGTTCCACCCAAAGAGATGGCTGTCCTATATCGAGAAAACTTCCAGTCTCGCGCACTTGAAGAAGCGATGCTCGCCGCGGGTATCCCGTATCGAGTGCTCGGCACCAGATTCTTCGAGCGCAAGGAGGTCAAAGATGTGCTTTCGTACCTGCGCGCAGCAGGGAACGACAAAAGCCGTGTCGATATGATGCGTATCGTCGGTGTGCCTGCGCGCGGCATCGGAAAGGTCACGCTGGAGAAGCTGCTTGCAGGGCAAAGTGAGGCGCTCTCCGGAGCTTCGGGTCAGAAGGTGGCCGCATTTAGAGACACGTTGCGACAGATCAAGCACGCGATCGAGCAGTTGCCCTGCTCGGAGGCAGTCGCCTTTGCGGCTGAAAAGAGCGGCATTGAAGCGATGCTCAAAAACCAAGGTGATGAGGGGAAAGAACGTCTCGACAACGTGCGCGAACTGGTGAACTTCGCCGCGCGATTCGACGATGAGCAACCGCCCGAAGGCACAGAGCGTCTCCTCGAGGAAGCGGCGTTGCAGAGCGAACAAGACGAGCTTTCGCGAGACGAGCGGAATTCGGTCTCGCTCATGACAGTGCATGCGTCGAAAGGGCTCGAGTTCGAGGTCGTGTTCGTGACGGGGCTTGAGCAAGGACTTTTCCCCTCGGAGCGCGAGGGGGGTGGAGAGCGTGACCCTGAAGAGGAGCGGCGGCTCTTTTATGTCGCGCTCACGCGTGCGAAATCGCGCGTCTTCTTGACCCACGTGAGCGAGCGACTGCGGTGGGGCTCGCGCGAGTACACGTTGCCTTCGGAATTTCTCGGGGATATCGACGCGCGTCTCCTGCAAGCCGCCGCGTTCGACGAGGAACCGGTCATCGAATGAATATGGAACGAAAGAAACGAGGCGCACGACTGGGTCAGCATTTCCTCACCGGACAATGGGCCGCGCGCAAGCTCGTTGAGGCGGCCGGCATCGCGTCGGATGATATTGTTTTGGAAATAGGCCCCGGCAAGGGAGCGCTCACGAAAGAAATACTAAAGACCGGCGCTCGTGTTATCGCGATAGAAAAAGATCCTGCGCTCGTTGAGTTGTTGCGGGTCGACCTTCCGAAAGAACGTCTCGTCGTGATCGGCGCGGATGTGCGAGATATCCGGCCCGGAACGATCGGGCTCATGGCCGGCGCATACGTCCTTGCGGCGAACATCCCCTACTACATAACCGGCGAGATCATTCGACAGTTCCTTTCGACGGATGTGCAGCCAAAGACGATGGCGCTCCTGGTGCAGAGGGAGGTGGCCGAACGAATACTTGCACGCGATAAGAAAGAGAGCATCCTTTCGATCTCGGTGAAGGCATATGGCAAACCGGAGATCGCCGCGAAAGTCGCGCGCGGAAATTTTGCGCCGCCGCCCTCCGTCGACTCCGCGATCTTAGTCGTGCGGAACATCTCAAAGGCTTTTTTCGGAGAGATCGATGAAGGTTCTTTTTTCAAAGTCGTTCGCACGGGATTTTCCTCAAAACGAAAATTTCTTGCGGGAAATTTGGCAAAGGAATACGGCCGAGAGAAAGCGGCACGTGCGCTTGCGGCGGCCGAGGTGCCGGAAAAAGCTCGGGCGGAAGATGTGTCGCTCGAGGCGTGGAGGAAGATGGTGGAATCACTGGGATGATCCCATCATTGTGATGGCGATGCCCGTGAACACGATGATCGGCTCGATCGATACGAGGCAATAATAGGGAGGCCCAGCGAGGCCGAGAAGCCATTGGCCGGCGTGCGAAGGCGGTCCGAACTGATACGTGACGGTGGAAGGTGTCCATACGTACGCCCCGCCTCGCGGCGGGCCGAGTGCGGCATAGATCGCGGCGTTGAAGCAGAAAATGACCTGGCCTGCTTCTCCTCCGAAGGGGAATGCGAACGTCGCAGAGGGGAACATGAGCACGAATGCGACCAGCGGGGCCACCATGCGGGAAAAACGCATGCATACATGCTAGCACGAGGCGAAACAACGGGTGGTATAGTTTCGAGATGGAGTGGTTTCGCGCACATCCCTATGCGGCAACGCTCGCGATCGCGGTCGTCCTCGTTGTCATCGGACTGATCGTGGTCGCAAGCCGCTTGCCGATGACGCTTTCGTCGTCAACACAGACCTGGAGCGGGCAAGTGCCTGTTTTTTTGTATCCGAGTGGAACGTCGCAGGGACAATCTCTCACGCCCGAGCAGATCGCGCAGATGGTCATCCAGAGCCAGTCGGGACAGAACGTACCATTGCCCGTCCTCACCCCTGCTACTTCCACTGGTTCCGCGTCGAGTTCCGGTTCGTTCGACTATGTCGCGCTCCTTGAAAAGCTCACCGCGAACTCATCGGTGAAAACGACTTCAGCCGCAACCTCGAGCATCATCTCTCAGGCGTACCAATTCATTCCACAAGGTCTCATCGCGGGCTCCGCTGTGCAAAAGACGATGAGCGCGCAGCAACAAGCGCTCTACCTTTATGGGAACGATGTCGGCGGGGAGATACAGTCGTTCGAAACTTTGCATACGAACGAGGCACAGGTCCTCAAGGACCAGGCTGAAGATCGAACCGACCCCGTGAAGGCGGCGGCGCTCGTCTCACTCGGCGAAGCACTCGCATCGGTCGGCACGTACATGCAAGGAATGCAAAACGTCCCCACTTCGGTTACATCGCTCCATTCAGCGCTCGCGGGAAGTTACGAGGAGATCGGCGCCAAGCTACAGCTCGTCGCCAAGGCGCAAAGCGACGCCGATTTTGTGCAGGCCGCCGAGAACTACGATTCAGCGGCAAATACCTTCGTGCACAATTATGCTGCTCTCGCGCAGTACTTTTCCGCGCAAGGAGTCGTATTTTCCCAGCAGGACCCGGGGAGCGTGTTTTCCTTCAGCCAAGGGGGCAGCTTCTAGTGGCTAGCCAAAAGAGGTTTCCCCTAAAAGTCAGTCTCTAAAAGCTAGAGGCCGGATTTGTAGGCTATACTTGAAATCGTGGAACACCCGCTCGGCAGGGACATTTCGCATATTAAACTAACCGCCGCGCTTGCGGTACTCATCCTTATCGGCGCTTTCGTGTGGCAAACTGTCGCACTGTTGAAAGGGAAGACTGTTGCCGGTACATATGTTGCCACGCCGGTAGAAAGCGGTGCGCAAAATGTCACAGCCGACCCGAATTTTGGACTTTCCTACTCGGATCCCATATCTGCCGTGTCGGATAATGCGATAGGCGAGGTCGTCGGAGCGTACGCGGGCTTGCAACAAGAGGGGATCTACAGTTCGACGACCGGTGCACAGGTTGCGGGGACGATCGGCTTGGGGCTGCAAGCGCCGGTCACCTATCAACCCATAACCGCTTCTGCATTAAAAACCTCTCTCGACACCTCGTATCAGGCAATGATGGGATACCGCGCCGCGCTGCAAACTTCGCTGAAGCCGCTTTTGAACAACACAACGCCCGAATACGAGATCTTCGGACTCTATGTCCAAACGAAAGATCAAAAATACCTCGACGAACTGCATTCGGCTGCGGACAACTACCGCGCGGCGGCGGCGTCCACCGCGCTCGTGACCACTCCGCAGGATGCGGTGCAGGTTGAACTCGGTCTCGTGAATTCAATGAACGAATTCGCGGCGACGCTCGACCAACTTGCGGATCACGCGAGCGACCCGATCGCATCGAGCGTGCTTCTTGAGAACTACAACGGCGCCGAGAACGACGTCCTCAGCGCGTTCCAAGCACTCGTAACCTATGAACAAAACAAAACGCAATAACATTTTTTTGTTCGTTTTCATCCTCGTATTCGTGCCAACGTCCGCGTTCGCGCAATCCGACAACTCCGTGCAGACGTCGGCCAATGGCGCGAATATCCCGACGGCAACTATCAACCCAAATGACACGAGTTCGAGCGCGCTGACCGGCGGTTCAGGTGCGGTTACCATTGGCGTCCCACAAGGATTCGGTGGCGTTTTCAGTTGCAACCAGAACGGTGCCAACGCGATGTCGGTGGGTGCGCTCGGCGCGACGGGAGGAGTGTATGTGCCGGTTGCCGATGCGACGGTGGAACTTAACACCGGTACGCTCGTGTATAAGGAGTGTGTCCTGCGTGAAGTCGTCGACGCACAACGCATGGCTGCAACTGCCGGCTTCACGCAACAAGCGACGAATCAAATTCAGACCGGTCGAAACGGTGCGCCGCTTTACACGCAGAAACCGAATCAAGAAAAGGTAAGCGCAGATGATCAGATTGTTCAAGATGATCTGCAAAACAATGGAACGCTCAACACGGTCACGCCGGCGTTCAAGGCCAAGGTCGCGCAAGCAATCGCACAGGGATACGTGCGTGCGACACGACAATCCAATAGTCAGTTTACCTGTACGATACCGGACGATGTCACTACGGTCCTCAATGGACAGGCAGCTAATGCGCTTGGCGATCTTGCCGCGTTGCAAAATCCCGCATGCAATCCCTACGGCGCGACCATTCTTGCAAATGACGAAGTCATGGGCGACATTGCCGCGGGCAATGTGCTTATCGATCAAGAGCTTCTCTGGGGTAACGGATACTATCCCGTCACCACCGGTGGTCTGAATCCGCTCACGCAGCAGATCGTCACACCATCTTCGAATGTGTATGGTTCATACTCGCAAGTCCTCGGCAGTGCGTTCAATCAATTGCAGAATGCAAACGATATCGGCCAGATGGTTGGGGCACTTTTCGCTGGCATCTCGACACAGGTGCTCTCGGGGACTGGTGGTGGTCTTACAGGTCTTACGCAACCGATAGGAACTCAGCCCTCATACTTGCAACAGGCGGTCAACCAGGCATCGCAGAATTTGCAACAGCAAGTCTCCAACGCGGCACTCGCCAATCTCAACGCCGCGCTCCAGGTAGAACAAAGTTACTTCAACATCATGAGCTCGATAGCAGGAACGCTCACCGGTGCCATTTCGCAGCTGCGCGGCGCGGAGAACACCTGCTACCAACAGATCGCTCAGGCGCTGTGTCCTTCCGGCGTTTCGGCTAGCGGCACCTGCACCGACACGAACGGCGCTCAATTGAGAGTCGCCACTTCCACGCAGTTCTCGCAACCCGTCATTAGCTCCCAGATAGCCGCGCTCGCTTCGACGACCGCCCAAAACCTCGTCGTCTCGCAGCAAGCGCTCACTCTCATCAATCAGTTGATACACAACGTCTCGGGGACTTCGGCGGATTCGCAGGCGGTCGCTATCCAACAACTCAATGTGCTCATCGCCAACAATGAATTACACACGCCTGCCAATCTCACGACGGCGCAAACGCAACAGCAATCCGTGCAAAATGCGATGACAACCCTGGTGCAGAACACGCCGGAGTTATGGGCGGGCAGCGATCCTCTCAACAGCTCGAGCACCAATATCCCCTGGAACGGCAGCGTAGGGGCTACACTGAACGCGAGCAGTCCGGGCGTTGGGTGGTGTAACTTCCAGAACCAAACAACTCTCTCTGCGTGGGAGCAAAAATGGAGGATATGAGGCTAAAAATTTTCAAAATCGGTCTTCTCATAGTTGTCCTGTTAACCGGTAGTCTCATTATGAATGCGGAACCTGCATATGCCGCGACCGCACAGTGCTCAAATCCGGATACCCCCCAATCAAACCCCGCACTGTTCGCTAACCACACAACTGCTGCTTTTGCTTGCGGAACCCAGATCACATCTTGTGGAGAAGGACCGAATTGCATTACCACGACGTACGCCTACTACGACAGTGGCTGGAACCAATTGCAAGACACGAACGTGCAGAGTCCTCTGGGAACCACTGAAACTGACAGCAATGGAAAGATTATTAAGAGCCAGTGTAGTTATTTGAACTTCTCGTTCACCGACTGCATCTGGATTCCGTTGATGAGCTGGCTCGGCTCATGGTTTCTAACGATCGGCGCCGCGGCACTTGTGCTTGCCGGCGTCGTATTCGATTTCCTTATCCAACACGTAATTATCGACTTTGGCGGCACCCTCAACACTTTGGGTGCACTGAACGCTATTACCGTGGGGTGGACCGTATTTCGCGACGTCGCGAACATTGTCATAATCGGCATGTTTACTTTCATTGCGATCGCGACCATTCTAGGTAATACCGAATACGGCTACAGAAAAATGCTCTCCCGCGTGCTCATTGTAGCCATTCTCATCAATTTCAGCCTGCTCTTCTCTAAAATCATCATTGACGTGGGGAACGTAACCGCTTACCAAATCTATGGTGCGGTCGCAAATTCGTCTCAATTCTCTCAGAACACACAAGGCTCTGGCGGTTCCCAACAATTCGATATAGCAAATGCCTTTCTGCAACCGATGGGAATCACAAGCGTATGGAATACACAGGGACTGACAGACCAATTTGCACAAACAACAGGTAGTGGGTTTCAGGCATTCGCGTACGGGCTTGTGGGCGGATTACTCCTGCTTGCTCTCGCGGTCGTGTTGTTTTATGGCTGCTTTTTAATAGCATCGCGTGCCGTTCTTCTCATCATTCTAATGGTAACTGCCTCGATAGCATTCGCGTCGCATTTGGTACCAAAGTTGTCTGAAAGCCAGTATGGGTGGAGTGGCTGGTGGAGCTCGCTCATCAACGCCTCTCTCTTCGCTCCTCTCCTCATGGTGTTTCTTGCGATCTCGATGTTAATTCTGAAGGGAGCAAGTGGGGTCGTTATAGGCCAAAATTCACAAAACGGGGCGATAGGGACGGCCGTCTTTACCGCGCTGAGCGCCCCAGGACAGTCGGTAACAAGTAATGGCTGGACGGTCATCATGCTTTATATTTTCGGAGTGGGACTTTTGTTCATCTCCTTCAGAATCTCCTCGAGTTTCGCAGCCTCAATTGGCGGACTCAACTTGGCGCAGGCGGCTCTCTCCACCCCCCTTGCAGCTGCGAACAGGTACCTCGTCGCGCCGGGGTTGCGCAATCTTCCTTGGATAGGCGGGCGTGGAGCGGCCGCACGCGCGCAAACCCTTGGCAAGAATGTTGAGGATGAAGCGAAGGTGCAGGCTGCCCTTGAGCCAGGGGAACAAAATCTTTCGAAGTTGACGAGTCTCCTGCGACAAAAGAACAGGGCAGAATCACGCGCAAAAAGCACGTTCGATGTCGCCAACACGGGAATCGGGCAAACCATCGCAAAAGGCATCAAGGTGCCGGCACCTCTCATCGAAAAGACCAAAACAAACTTCGCGGATTCTTCGAAAAAGACTGCGGAGGAGGCCGCAAAGGCCGCCACCGAAGTGGCGGTGTCGAAAAAGGATGCAGAGGGAGTTGCACGTGAGGAGGTCGAAAAGAACTATGCCGTCAAAACACAAGAACTCAAAGACAAGCGCGCCAGCGACGCGAAGTTGGTCGAGCAAGTCAGAACGATCGCCGACACAGCAAAGAAAAACGAGGGGCTCGACGAAAAGATGAAGGCCGCTCGGCAAAATGAAGAAAAGGTTCGAACCGAGGCGGTGGCGGAAAAGGAGAAAATAGCGGGCCGAAAAGATGTTGATGGTGCGGCACGCAGCCGTTTGTTCGAGGAGCAAGATCAGCGAATAAAAGAAGCGCGAGAACAGGTTGAAAATGTCCAAAGCAGAATAAACGTTATCGAAAGGCAGGCAGGTTTCACCGAAGCGACAAGCAAACTTGCCAAGTCGGAAACAGACCTCAAAGACCATTACCAGCAAATAGACAAAGAAGTACGGGAGCGGGGACAGGAAATACTGAGGGCGAGTGGTGAAAACGCGCAGGTCGTTGGCGCAAATCTTACGCAAAATTGGCTCCAGAGAACGTTGAATGTCCCGGCGGACTCGGTGGTGGCAAAGAAAGCGCGGAGCTTCACAAAGAAAAAGGTCGGCACGAAAGGTATAAAAGAACGGGTCACGGCTGAACGGGAAGCCCTGCAAGACGCCGGAGAAAGCGATGACGAGACCCCTTCGACTCCCGAGGGGTCGGCGACCCACTAAATAGTATGGACCCTGAAGAAAAGGATCTCGACACGAGGTTGCAAGAACGGTTCAAGCAGCTTCCGAAAGTCGTGCAAGATGCCATCACATCAGCCGATGTGGAGAAACGCATGCGGTCCCTCGCGGACACGCAAAAGCTGCACCTTGACCAGTGGGAATCGCTCGAGAATGAGGTCATGCTCGCGCTCCTTGGTTTCCAACCAGTCGAGGATCTGCAGAAGAACATCAAGAGTGAGGTGGATGTGTCAGATGAAGTGGCGGCGACACTCGCTTCCGAAGTTTCAAAACTAGTGTTCGAACCCATTCGCGAGGAATTGGAGAAGCAGTTGGCCACCTCGAACGGAGCGTCCGCAATGCCTGCCGTATTACCGGCGACCCCACCGGCACCGCAAAATGAAGAAAAAGCCATCCGCGCACCCATATCCGAGAGTTACAAGCCCGGTGAAGTCTCGAATGCTCGCAAATCAGTTCATGATGATCCGTACCGCGAACCTCCGGCTTGAGCAAAAGGGCGCCGAAGGCGGGCATAGCGCTGTTATACTATACGAGTATGCAGTTCCAGGTTCCGCAATTCATTGAGGTCGAGGATAAGATATTCGGCCCGCTGACCTTCAAGCAGTTCGTCTACATTCTCGGCGGGCTCGGCGCGGCCTACCTCGCGTGGCGCGTCTTGCCGCTCTTTTTCGCGGTTCCCATCATCCTCCTGGTTGCTGGCGCGGCCGCCTCGCTGGCTTTTTTGGAATATAACGGCCGCCCCTTCATCATTTCGGTCGAGAACGCATTCTACTTCCTTATTCACCCCAAACTCTACTTGTGGAACAACGAGCGTCGAGCCAAGAAGCCCGTGAGACAAAAGGAGGAGGATATGCGGAAGAACGCCGAGGTCTACATACCGCGACTCTCGGAGTCGAAACTCCACGACCTTTCCTGGTCGCTCGACATCAATGAGCGGGTCGCGGGCGGCATCGGAGAAAATGACGAGCGCGTGGGTGGTGTCGTCGCCCCCGTTAGAACCGCGCGGGAGGCGCTCGTGCGCTGAAAAATATGCCAAGCAACCTGATCCCGGCCGCAAGCACCAAATCGACGCAGGATTTCGTTCCCGTGTCGGAGGTGCGTGACGGCATCGTCGTCCTCAAGGACGGCTCGCTCCGCGCGATACTCCTCGCGTCGAGCATCAACTTCGCGCTGAAGTCCGAAGACGAGCAGACTGCGTTCATCGTGCAGTTCCAGAATTTTCTCAACTCGCTCGATTTCTCGGTCCAAATTTTCGTACAGTCGCGCATGCTCGACATCCGCCCCTACATCGCGACCCTTGAAGCGCAGTTCAAGCAACAACTCGATGATCTCATGCGCATCCAGATCCGCGAGTACATCGAGTTCATCAAAAGTTTCACCGAGGCGGCGAATATCATGACGAAAAACTTCTTCGTCGTCGTGCCCTATTCCTCGACGGTCGTGTCGACGAGCAGTGTTTCGAAAATGCTGCCGTTCGGCAACAAGAAACCTTCGAGCGAAGAGGCGAACAGGACTTTCGAGGAGCAAGCGACGCAGCTCGAGCAGCGCATTTCCGTCGTGCAACAAGGGCTGGTGCGCACCGGCGTCCGGACCGTACAGCTCGGCACGGAAGAGGCCATCGAACTTTTGTACAAACTCTTCAACCCCGGCGAGGAAGGCAAGCCCATCTCGCTCCAACAAACCTGAATCGTATGGCGCTCACGGATCTTCTTACGTTCGGAAAGAAAAAAACTCCTTCGCCGGAGGTTTTGCCCGTGTTGCCTGCGGAGATATATCAGACCGGCGTGCTCGACCTGCAGGACGTCATCGCCCCGCACGCACTCAAGGTTTCCTCGAAAGAAATAGATCTCGGTGAAAAAATAGCCCGAACCTTCTTCGTCATTTCCTACCCGCGCTTCCTGACGACGGGCTGGTTCGCACCCATCATCAACATGGACAAAGTGCTCGACATTTCCATCTTCATCCATCCGATGGACACCAATGAAATGCTGCGGAAATTCCAGAAGAAAGTAGCCGAGGTGCAGTCGCAAATAGCGACGCGTGAAGAGAAAGGAATGGTGCGCGACCCAATGCTCGACACCGCATATTCCGACCTGGAACAGCTGCGTGATTCCCTGCAGCAGGCGCAAGAGCGCATTTTTGAGGTCGGTCTGTACCTCACCATCTACGGTTCGACGCGCGAGGAGATAGACAAAGTGGAAAGCGAGGTGCGCTCGGTTCTTGAGTCGCGACTCGTCTATATCCGCCCCGCGCTCTTCCAGCAGGAAGGTGGCTTCAGGAGCGTGTTGCCGCTTGCCACCGATGAACTCGGTGTGCACACCAAGCTCAACTCCGCGCCGCTCTCATCAATTTTTCCGTTCATCTCCTTCGACCTCACGTCCGACCGCGGCATTCTTTACGGGATCAACCGCCATAATTCTTCGCTCATTCTCTTCGACCGCTTCTCGCTCGAGAACTACAACTCGGTGACGTTCGCGAAATCCGGCTCGGGCAAATCCTACACGACGAAACTCGAGATCCTTCGTTCGCTCATGTTCGACACCGAGGTCATCGTCATCGACCCTGAGCGTGAGTATGAATATCTGGCCGAAACCGTGGGCGGTCGCTACTTCAACATCTCGCTTTCTTCCGAGCACCACATTAATCCGTTCGATCTTCCGATCCCGCGCGAGGACGAAAGTCCGTCCGATGTGCTGCGCAACAACATCATCACGCTGGTCGGGCTTTTCCGCATCATGCTCGGCGGCCTCACGCCTGAAGAGGATGCCATCATCGACAAAGCCATCACGGAAACCTACGCGCTCAAAGACATCACCGCCGACGCGAATTTCGCCCAGGTGGAGCCGCCGCTCCTCTCCGACTTCGAACTCGTGCTCTCGGGCATGGTCGGCTCGGAATCGCTCGTGAATCGCCTCTCGAAATACACCAAGGGGACGTGGTCGGGCTTTATGAACCGACCCACCAACGTGGACATGAACAAGAAGCTCGTCGTCTTTTCCGTGCGCGACATGGAGGACGATCTGAAACCGGTCGCGATGTATATCATTACGCACCACATCTGGAACACGGTGCGCAAAGAATTGCGCAAGCGCCTGCTCGTCATCGATGAGGCATGGTGGATGATGCGCTCCGAGGACACCGCATCTTTCCTCTTCGGCATCGCGAAGCGCGGACGCAAATACTACCTCGGCATCTCGACCATCACGCAGGACGTGTCCGACTTCTTGAACTCACCCTACGGCGTGCCGATGATAACGAACTCGTCCATTCAAATACTGCTGCGCCAATCGCCGACGTCCGTCGACTTGGTGCAGCAAACCTTCAAACTCTCCGACGAAGAGAAGTACCTCTTGCTTGAATCGGACGTTGGGGAGGGGATATTCTTCGCAGGACTCAAGCATGTCGCCATAAAAGTCATCGCGTCCTACACCGAGGACCAGATTATCACCTCCGACCCGTCGCAGATCCTCGCCATCAAAAAAGCGAAGCAAGACCTCGCGAACGCGAACGCGCCTGAACAAGAGGTCGTTCCGGCAGCGGCGCCGCAGGCGACCCCTGAAGCGCGAGCCCTATCAAGCGCTTCCCTCGAGCCCGCCCCGATTACTCCTACGGTTCCTGCGGCGCCCGTCGCTCCCGCTTCTGCTAGTGTATCGACCCCGGCCGCTCCCGCCGGACCCGTGGCCGCCGCAGCGACGCAAGCGGCTCCGGCACCGGTAGCCCCAGAGCTTAAGAATTCATGACCGGAGAGGGCGATTGCCCACGGTATAATGCAATAATGTTGCGCACGCTCATCGCGCTCGTTTGCGGTGGAATACTGCTCGCCGCATCTCCCGCGCTCGCGCAGCAGGTGAATTTCACGGGAACGACCGCGCTCACCATTTCCGCATCGCCCGCGCACCCTGGTCCGAATTCTACCGTCGAACTCACTGCAGAAAGCCCACTCCTCGATCTCGCCGCGAGCGATATCAAGTGGGACGTCAACGGGTCACCGGTGGGATCGGGACAGTCCGTACAAGTCAAACTTGGTTCTCTGGGACAGAGAACGGACGTGGTCGTCTCGGTCTCGGGTGGAAGCGGCAACGACTCCGCCGAGGTGGTGCTCGTGCCGACCTCGATCGACCTCTTATGGGAGGCCGATTCGTACGTACCGCCATTCTATCTCGGTCGCGCTCTCCCCGGCTCGGGTTCAGCCATCCGTCTGCTCGCGATACCGCATTTCGTGCGGCCCGACGGCTCCGAAGTGGCCTCTTCCGGCATCACCTACACGTGGAAGGTCAACGGGGCCGTACTCAAGGCCCAGTCCGGTGTCGGAGAATCATCTGTGGTCGTCCCAGCTGCAATACTTTACGGGAGTGACACCGTGACGGTGGATGCGGCCACGACGGGATTTTCGGGCGAGGCAAGCGTTGTCGTGCGCACCGGCGACCCGCAGCTCGTTTTGTACGACGACAGTCCACTTTTCGGCATCTTGTATCACCGTGCACTTGGGTCGTCTAGTGGCGCAGCGGAGGCAGTGACGTCATTCGCGGCAGTCCCGTACTTCGTCGATGCGCCTTCCCCCAACGACCCGAATCTCGCCTACGCGTGGAGTGTGAACGGCTCCGCCGTGACGGCCGATCCGCAAGATCCGAGCGAGCTGACCATCAACGCGCAGTCGCAAGGTATAGCGCAGGTCGAGCTTTCAGTGTCAAAACCCTCCGACCCGTTCTTCTCTGCGAGCGGCGCATGGCAGGTCGCGTTCTCCGCAGCGGGCGCCGGGGCCGGCGGGACCAACGTATTCCACTAATATGAAAAAATACATGACACTGCTGCGTCTTGTTATCACCGGAATCGCGGTGCTCGCGCTGGGCGCACTTTTGGGCTGGTACTATTTCCTGCACGGCGCGCAGCAACAGGTGACTACCGATAGCGCGGCGCGTAGCTTCGGCAGTGGGGCACCGAGCTTTGAGGGCACGGCCGGAAGCACCTACCAAAATGCCGCTTCAACGCTCGGAGAAAGCGTGGGCGGGGTCTCGACATCGACTCCCGCAGCTCGCCTGTGGGAAGTGTCGCAGGTGCCGGTCGCTGGGCTCGGTTGGCAGAATGGCTCGGTGCCGACACTTCGTTTCGTCGAACGCTCAAGTGGTAACGTGCTTGAGGCGACGCCGTCCGACCACGGCATCATGCGCCTGACCGACACGCTTCGTCCCGAGATCTACGCGGCGCTCATCACGCTCGACGGTTCCGTGCTGGAACGCAGTGTTGACGACTCCGGAACGCTCATCACGTTCGCGGGCAACGTGGCGACCACTACGGAGACAAGTGCCACCTCCTCACCGGATATGCTGCAGGGCGTCGAACTTCCGCAGGGCATCCGCACCATCGCGGCAGACCCTCTCTCCGACACGCTCTACTACGCCATTGCGCAGCCTTCCGGCATATCACTGGTTTCTACGAACTGGGCCGGACAAAAAGAAAAACAACTGTACTCTTCACCCCTCACGCAGTGGCGCCTGATCACCGACGGCGATGGCGGTGTTGTTCTTTTGCAAGCACCAGCCGATGGCGTCGAAGGCTATGCATATCGCCTGCAGAAGAACGGTTCTCTTTCACTCGTCGCGCAGGCGCCTGGACTTACGCTTCTTCCCGACGCCTCGACAACAGCGCTCCTTTTCGGTACTTCGCAAGGCGGAACGCTTTCTCTCTTCACGCAGTCGAGCGCGAGCGCGTCTCCCCAAAGACTTTCTATCCAAACTGTTGCGGATAAATGCGCATGGGGGCCGGGGAAGAGCTTGACGGCTTACTGCGGCGTTCCGACGCAGACCGGTTCGCAACAATTCCTCGATGACTGGTACAAGGGCATCGTCCATACGTCCGACACGTTCTACGAAGTGGATGCTCAAGCCGCCTCCACAACGCTTCTCTACGATCCGACCGGAGACACGCAGAATGGTCTCGATGTCGAGGACCCAATGGTTGACCCGAGCGGGCAATACATCGCCTTCACCAACGCCGCCGATCAGTCGCTGTGGATACTTCGGATAGCGCCGTAATATGAAAAAGTGGTTCAAAAAGATCTTCAGTAAGAGTACGATCGGGTTAATGTTCCAGGCCGGAACTACCGTTCAGTTCCAAGGGCTGACGACCAGTTCGAACAACACGAACGCACTCGGTCCCTCCCTCTCCGGGTTTTTCAGCGGCAACAACACGGATCTTGCGGGGTTTTTCAACGCAGCATTCACGATGGCGCTGTCCGCCGGTGCCATCCTCGCCGTGCTGCGCCTGGGATACGCGGGCTGGCTCTACATGGGTGCCGCCGACATGTGGGGTTCAAAACAACATGCAAAAGAGGTCATCACGCAGTCGATACTCGGACTTCTCCTCCTGATAGGCATCTGGATAGTGCTCGATCAGATAAACCCCTGCCTCCTCAATCTCAACATTTTGCAGAGCATCCAGGGAGGTTCGGGTACGGGACAATGCGGCAACTCCGCTCCCGCGACCGCGCCACAGACGAACATTGTCGGGGCCTAGCGGACTTATTCCGCGGAATACTTGATGACGACGCGACGGCTGCGGCCCTCGCCTTGCGATTCGGTCTTCACGTTCGGAGCATTCTGGAGCGTCGTGTGCACGATAAGGCGCTCGTATGCGCTCATCGGATTGAGTTCAACGTCGTACTGGAAACTGCGCGCGCGTTCCGCCATCATGAGAGCCTTCGCCTGAAGGTCTTTTATCTGCTTCGTGCGGTAGCCGTTGACGTCGACCAGGAAAAGCTCTTCCCGGCTCTCTCCCTCGGGCACGCCCGAACCCTGCTCGGCTATCTTTTTTACCAGATGGTCGATGGCGAGCAGCGTTTCCCCGCGCATGCCGATGAGGTCGCGCGGGTCGTCGGCCGTTTCTATCGAGAGTATGGTCTGGCCCGCCGCTTCGGAGCGCGTGACGCCTCCGTGCGAGATGCCGGCCGCATTCAGTAGTTCCTTAAGGACGTTCTCCGGAGAAGGTTGCATTCACCTCTTGTATCACAAAACCCGCCCGCCACCAAACCGATCGCTTTGCTATTTGGCTCCGGGATCGTTGAATCGCCTTCCGGAAAGGTATTCCTGCAAGATCATGAACGTGTTGCTGGTCGTCCAGTAGAGCGGCGCGGCGGAAGCGAGCGAAAAGCCAATAACTCCGACGATGGCCGGCAGTATGTAGCGTGCCTGGACCTCGAAACTCTTTGCCATGTCACCCGAGAGCGAGGCCTCAACGGGGGAGCTCTTTTCCGACGGACCCATCGAGAGCCGCGTATATATGAACTGCGAGAGTGCCGCGAGTATCGCAAGGGGGATGCTTCGGGATTTCATATCGATGAGGCCCAAAAACTCCATGTTGACGGTCGTGGGAGCGTGCACGAATGGATACAGGAGCGAGAGATTTATCACAGGCAACCCGCCGCGCGCAAAGACCCAGTAGAGCCCGAACAGTATTGGGAGTTGTATCAAAATGAGCGCGAATCCGGCAAAGGGGTGTACGCCGCGCTCTTTATACAGCGCGAATATCGCGCGGCCTTGCTCCTCCGGCTTAGTCTTGTATTTTTCCTTGAGCTTCTCGACCTCCGGCGCGATCCTTTTCATCGCGAGCTGCGCCTGCACGGCGCGGCGAGAAAGCGGAAAGAGAACGAACCGAACGAAAAGAGTGAGAACGACGACCGCGACCCCAACGTCGTGCGCGGGAAGTGCACCAACCAAAAACACGAGCCCGTTGTACAGCGGGCGGTAGATGATCGCACTGAATGCGCTGCCTATGGCTGCAAGCACGAAGGCATTGTACCTCGCTCAAAGCCGTGCGAGAAGCGACTCGATGTCGCGTTCAACTTCGGAAAACGTTGCATCTCTTGCTCCGGGTTTTGCATAGAAGAGGAGTGCGAGCGGCGTTTTCACGCTCGGCATGCGTTTCGAGAGTATCGAGCGGCAGCGGCGCTTGATCGTATTGCGTTCGACCGCCTTCCGGGCAGACTTTTTCGACACGACACAGGCACACTTTGCGCTCGAACCCGCTATTGGAACGAGGAGGAGCGAAAAAAGTCTGCCGTGGAAACGCTTCCCCGCTCGCGAAGCAAGTCTGCCGGCCCGCTCATTGGAGGGGCTGGAGAGTTTCCGGAGTTCTTCGCCCGACAGGCGGTATTTTTTAGGCATTCCCTAGGTGGAAAGGCGTGCGCGGCCCTTGCGGCGCCTGCGGCGCAGAAGGTTGCGACCGCTTTTCGAGCCAGAGCGCTTCAAAAAGCCGTGCGTCCGCGCGCGTTTCCGCTTTTTAGGTTGGTACGTTCGTTTCATCGGGTGAACGGTAGCACACTTTTTTCTTGTATTCAACCTTGGTTGGAGTAAAATTTATCTCCACGCGCTATCCACATGCTGTACACAGAGACCTTGAGTGAGCACACGCTTTTCGGTACGAATTGCGCGCGTATACTATACGAGCTGTTAGCGCATGACGGCCCCACATCATGAGTAACCGAGAACTATGGCAGAACGCGCTCGTCCAGATCGAGCTTGGCACCTCAGAGGCTTCGTTTCGTACATGGTTTCGGAATACCGATATCGCACATCGCGATGCCGGTACCGTACAGGTGGCCGTTCCATCCAAGATCGTCAAAGAGTGGCTCTCCGAAAAACATCACAAACTCATCCTCAAGGTGCTCCGTGACCTGGACAGTTCCATTAGGACTGTGGAATACGTTGTCCACCGTTCTGCTCCGTCGCAGGAAAGACGCCAAAGACCTGCCGCGCCGACGGAAACCGTCTCGCTCGACCTTCAATCGCTCTACATCGACAAGCGCGACAACCTGAACCCGCGCTACACGTTCGAAACGTTCGTCGTCGGACCCTTCAACCAGCTCGCGCATGCTGCGGCAAAGGCCGTGCTTGAGCGACCCGGCCTCGCGTACAACCCGCTGTTCGTGTACGGATCGACCGGACGGGGCAAAACGCACCTCATCCAGGCGATCGGCAATCACTTCAAGAAATCACAAACGAACAAAAAAGTACTCTATGTCACGTCCGAGCGCTTCGCGGTCGATTACATCAACGCGGTGCGTGCGGGAAAGGCGAATTCATTCAAGGATCAGTATCGCTCCTATGACGTCCTCATCATGGACGATGTGCAGTTCATCGCGAACACCGAGAAAACGCAGGAGGAGCTCTTCCACCTATTCAATGCGCTGCACGACAACAACAAGCAGATCGTGTTCTCGTCGGATAAACATCCGGCGCTCCTCCCCGGGTTCGAAGAACGCATCAAGGGGCGCTTTTCAGCCGGCATGGTGGCGGAGATCCCGGAACCTGATGTCGAAAGCCGGGCGGCTATTATCCGTGCCAAGATAGAGAGCCACGGATTCTCCCTTCCGGAAGAGATCGTCACCTATATCGCGGAGGCGGTGCGCGGTAATATTCGCGAACTCGAAGGTATCGTCAACACAATAGTCTGCAAATCGCAGTACAAAGGGAAAGGGGTGTCCCTCAACGACGTGCGAGCGCTCATAAAACACAACGTGAAGCCATCGCGAGGCATTTCCACCGAAGAAGTGGTGCGCAGAATAGCTCAATACTATGAGGTGGCGGAAAAATCTATCTATGAAAAGACCCGCAAAAAGGAGGTGGTGAAGCCGCGACAGATAATCATGTACGTCCTGCGTGAGGAGTTCAACGCCTCATATCCCTCGATAGGAGAGAAGCTCGGCGGTCGCGACCACACTACCGTCATCCACTCCTGCGAGAAAATAAAAGAGGAAATAAAGTCCAACACCGCGCTTGAGCAGGAGCTCGACCATATTCGCACCCTTATCCATGCATAACGTAGTGGAAAAATATCGAACAACGTTTGAAAAAAATCTGATAACTTCGGCATGTCCCCGTCAGAAAAAGTTCTCCACATCTTTATTCCGATTTCACCAACACCTCATACACATTCCATTTTTCCAAAATAATCAACTCATTCAACCTATAATTCCCTTTTCCACTTATTCGATCCAGTAATAGTAATAGTAGTTTATTAATATAAAGAATATATAAGAACTACTATGAAACTCTCAACCACAAAAAACCAGATCCTAAATGCGGTACTACTCGCAGAAAGGATCGCGGGGAAGAAAGAATCACTCCCAGTGCTTTCTTGTATACTCATCGACACTGGAAAAATAATAGTACTTCGTTCAACGAACCTTGAGGCGGGAATAGAAATAACCATTTCCGGGAGCGTCGAGGAAAAAGGGGTGATAGCCGTGCCAGCCGCGATCCTCTCACAAACCCTCCGTTCCATCAGCAGTGAGAAATTAACACTCCGAAGCGATGAAGGAAACCTCATTGTTGAATCAAAAGGAACCAGGACGCTCATAAAAGCCATACCGCACGGGGAATTTCCGGCACTGCCGAGTCAGGTCGGGAAGAAGGGAATGAGGTTCCCAAGGGAGAAATTCTTGCGAGCATTGCAAGCGGTCGTCTACGCGGCATCCCCCTCGATGATCCGCCCGGAACTCGGAAGTGTATTTGTTTCGGTCAAACCGCAGGGGATAACCTGTGTTGCTACCGACTCGTTCCGTTTGGCCGAAAAAACGATACCAGCAAGCTCCGGCAAGAGCGATGCAGAGCTATTGATCCCCCTTAAGCACGCCGCCGAACTTTCATACATCTTGGAACGCACGGCCGAAGAGTCGGTTGAGATCGTCGCGGAGGACACGCAACTGGTCGCGACCGCGGGAGATGTGCGCTACACGTCGCGCGTCGTCGACGGCCAATTCCCAAACTACAAAGACATCATCCCGAAAGACACCACGACCGAGGCGACGCTCCTGAAGAACGACCTCTCCGATATGCTCAAGAAAGCCCGCGTCTTCGCCGGAGGGGAACAGCACGTCGGACTCCACGTCTATCCGAAGAAAAAGATATTCTCGGCGACCGCGCGCTCTTCCGACGTGGGAGAGATGTCCGATTCGATAGACGCCGCGCTTTCTGGAGAAGATATCGACATTAATTTCCACATCGGTTACTTGGCCGAATGTTTGCCATCCATTGAGTCTGATTCCATAACGCTCGCGTTCGCGGGACCGGGGCGTCCGCTTGTCGTGAAAGGAACGTCCGATGCGACGTTCCTCTACCTCGTAATGCCGCTCAACAGGTGAACGTTACTGCAGGTTGAATGTTTCTCGCGCCTCTTCGACGGTGCCGTTGATGAGCTGGGCGACCGCACGCATTTGTTGCTGCGGGACTTGCGGGTTCGGTGTGACGAGGATGTTGTACGGGGGTGCGGAGGAAGCCCCGGCATATACGCCGTTGAGGTAATAGACGACGGTTGCAACGGTTTGCGTGGGATCCTCCGCCTCGAGCGTTACGGGAGTATTGCGCGGCACCTTCGACCCGGCTTGCGGCGAGATGATGTGCAGTCCTACAGCGGCCGGCGTTTGTGGAGAAGGTGCTTGAGAGGGAACCGTAGAGGGTATCGAGGAGGCACCGTAGCCCATTTGCGCCGCCCACAGTTGCACCGGGTAGTCCCAGTACGGCTCTTCCGGATCGGCATAGGGATTCGTAGGTGGTCCGGAAAGCGGATCACTTTTTTGTATCCAGTAGAGGATGTCATGTATGCCGCGAGAAGAGTCCGTGTTCCAGTTGCCTTGCAGGACGGGTGGCAAGCTTCCAGTACTCGGGGAGGGGGGCGGGAACGCATCGGAAGAAGAGGAATACTTCGAGAGCGCGTAGGCCATTATCTTGTGCCACGTCGGCGCGACGATGAAGGCCGCTATCTTTTTCACCATCGGGGAATTGTCGTTGTTGCCGGCCCATTCGCCGACGACGATATTGGGGTCGTATCCCAAAACCCATGCGTCGCGCGAGTCGTCCGTTGTGCCGGTCTTGTCCGCGACATCATAGCCGTCGAACCAAAGCACACCGTGCGAGGCGAATTCCGGCGCGCGCGCCACATCGTCGGAGAGGATGTCGTTGACGAGCCGTGCTATTTGCGGATCGAGGACCTGTTTAGGCTGTGGCGTGTACTGCTCGAGGACGTTGCCGCTCGAATCGGTGACTTCCAGGATGCCGGTCGGCGGGTTGAAGGTGCCATCGTTGGCGAATCCGCCGTACGCGGCTGTTTCTTGCAAGAGCGTGACGTCCCCGCCGCCAAGGACGAGGGAGAGCCCGTAGTTCTGTGGATCGGTTAGGGTCGTGATACCGAGTGATTCGGCTGTTGAGATCGACGGCTGGATGCCGGCGAGGTAGAGGACCTTGACGGAGGCGACGTTGTCGGAGATCGCGATGGCGTCCCTGAACGAAATGGGTCCATGGAACGTGCCGTCGTAGTTGCTCGGGCTGTAGCACGGCGGGGTGTTGTTGGAGACGTCCTGCGGCGAGCAGGCGGTCGAGAATTGTGTCTGGAGATCGAAGACGACTGTGTCGGGCGTGTAACCACGCTCGAACGCGGTCGCGTACACGAACGGTTTGAAAGAGGATCCTGGTTGCCTGAGCGCAAGCGCGTCGTTGACCTGGCCGTCTATCGAATCGTTGAAATAGTCGGAAGAGCCGACCATGGCGAGTATCTGTCCCGTCTTCGGGTCCAAGGCAACGACAGCCGTATTCGAATCGTTGAAGTTTGTGAGGCGTTCCTGTGCGTCGGATGCGACGGTATCTTCCGCGAATTTCTGCAAGTCCCAATCCAGTGTTGTGGTGACCCGGAGACCGCCGTTTTGGACCGCATCGACGCCATATTTCTGTTCCAAATATTCTTCGACGTAGAACACGAAGTGTGGTGCGTTGATGCCGGTGTTCGAAACCTGCTGGAACTGGACCTGCTCGGCGACGGCTTGCTCGTACTCGCTCTGGTTTATGTACCCGAGTTTCAGCATTTGCGAAAGAACGAGATTCTTGCGTGCGTCGAGCGCTGCCTTGTTGTCACCGTAGGGAGAGTAGTAGGTGGGAGCTTGCGGAAGCGCCGCAAGATAGGCCGCCTGGGCGAGGTCGACCTGGCTCGCATTGATGCCGAAGAAGTATTGCGACGCCGCCTGTACGCCGTAAATGGGGCCGCCGTAGGGAGCCTCGTTGAGGTACGTGTTGAGGATCTGGTCTTTGGAGTAGGCTCGCGTAAGGCGCAGCGCGAGAATGATCTCCTCGATCTTGCGCGTGACGGTCTTGTTCTGCGTCAGAAGCGCGTTCTTGACGACCTGTTGCGTGATGGTCGAAGCGCCTTGTGCGTAGGATGCGCTCGTGAGGTCCGCCCACAGCGCGCGGAGGATGGAAAAGGGATCGATGCCGGAGTTGGTGTAGAACGACTGGTCTTCAATGGCGATGGTCGCTTGCTGGACGTACGGACTTATTTGGTCGAGCGGAACCGACGTGCGTTCTTCTTCACCATGCACGTCATAAAGGAGCACGTTGCCCGTCCTGTCGTATATTTTGGTCGACTGCGCGACCTCCCGATTCTGGAAATCGCTGATCGAAGGGATTGGCACGAGGATCGACCAGACGATGACGCCGCCGAGCCCGAAGAGGATGAGCGCGAGTATCGCAACGCCGGTAAGGCGCATCCATTCGGGGATCCTGTAAAAAAGGCGCCGCAAACCGCGCCGAGAGGTTCGTGCAGTCATGGTTCATCCGTGATTGTATCCCGTTTGGCCGCCTTAAACCACCGCGGCGTTGCGCGCCATGGCAAGGTGCGCGAGCGCTATGGCTATCGCGTCGTACTCATCATCGCGGCGGATGTCCTTGTCTATTTTTACGAGAAGATGGAGCATCGTTGCCACCTGCTTTTTGTCGGCCGTTCCGGAACTCGCGACCGCGCTTTTCACCTGCGCGGGCGTATATTCGAAGACGTCGACGCCGCGCCCCGCCGCGCAACTGATGATCGCGCCACGGGCCTCGGCAACGCGCATTGCGGTCTTTTGGTTGGCGTTGAAGTACAGTTTTTCGATGGAAAGTGCAGCGGGGGCATGTTCCGCGATAAGCTCCTCGCACGCGGCAACGATCGCCGAAAGTCGGAAAGGGAACTCGTCGCTCGCGGCCGTTTCTACACATCCCGAGTAGAGCAGGACGTCCTTTCCGTCTTGCCGCTCAACTACCGCCATGCCGCAGCGGCCGTATCCCGGGTCGATGCCCAGCACCTTCATATCTTAATGATAGCAGGCGATTCGCCCCCGCGCCGCACACCGTTAGCCGTCGGGTAATTTTCTGCTGAAAATTCCCTGCCTCTCGCGCCAGACGCCTCTGAGACACGGCTAAAGGTGTGCGGCGCGGGGGCGAATCCCGCAGACGTCAGGCCGCGTTGGTGTACACGTTCTCGACGTCGTCGTGGGAGTCTATCTTCTCCAACACTTGCACCAGTTTGTCGTTGTCGGCCTCCGAAAGGGGAACGGTCGTCTTGGGCACCCAGCCCTCAAGGGTTTTCTCGAACGCCCAGGCGGCGGAGCCGGGTGCCGCGAGCGAAAGGCCTTGTTCCGAAAGCAGGTGCTTCATTTCCTGCGCTGTACGATTGCGACTGTCGGTCACGGCTTCGATGATAATAGCCGCGCCGCCGGGACCGTAGGTCTCGTACGTTATCTGCTCCAGTGAACTCGCGTCGGTGGAAATTCCTTTGGCGACGGCGCGGTCGATGGTGTCTTTGGGCATATTCGCCTTTTTTGCGGTGTCGATGATCGAGCGCAAATTCGGCGCGTTCACGTCACCGTTCGCTTTCTTGCTCTCCACTGCGATGCGCTTCCCGAGCTTGCCCCACAGGTTGCTCTTGGCCGCGTCATTAGCCCCTTTCTGCCTTTTTATCTGCGCCCATTTGTTGTGTCCGGACATATGAGTAGTTAGCTACCAGGGTATAGGGAATAGAGCAAGAATGCAAAAACCAGTGCTACACTTTGGACATTAGAAGTAACGTCACCTTATGAAAGCATCAATCAACCGCTTGAGCCGCTTCGCGCGCAACCGCGCGCTCGGGCTTCTTCTTATCCGCCTCGGAGCCGGCCTCGTGTTCTTCATGCACGGCTGGTCGAAGGTCAACAACCTTTCCGGCGTCGAGGGCATGTTCATGCACCTGGGACTCGGCGGCCCGGTCGGGATCTTTATCGCGTACCTCGAGCTGATCGGCGGGCTGTGTCTTATCCTCGGCATTTTCACGCGCGTCTTCGGCGTGCTGTTCGGCATCGAAATGCTCGTCGCCGTCTTCATCATGGGGACGCCGACAAGCTACCAGCCGCATGAACTTGAACTTTTCCTCATGCTCGTTTCATTCGGCATCGCGCTCGCCGGAAGCGGTCAATATTCCCTCTGGAAAATGGAGTGCGATCTCTGCGGCGGCATGCTCTGTCGCGCAGACATGGATTGCCCGGGCAAATAGAAAGCAATTCGGCGGCCATGTATGCCGCCGAATCTTTGCGATGTGTTTGGTTGTGCTCAATGGAGCTGGAAGTGGGCGCCGACCGGCCGCAGTTCGGCAGGTCTGATGAGCCGTGAATGTGCAACCTTTACCGAATGCAGAGGACCCTCGATCTGCTCCTCCCAGAATTTGAGGAAGCGATGCAGTTCAGGAAATCTCGGGAATATGTCGTATTCCTGCCAGACATACGTCTGAAGAATGTTCTGATAATCCGGTATTCGGTACAGGATGTGTGCCGTGGTGAGTCCGTAGCCTTCGACCTGCTTCACGAAATCTGCCGACACCATGTCCGACCTCGTCTTCTTCGGGCGGGGGATTCCGTCCTTCCATAAGTAAATCAGCCCACAGGGCTTTGTGCACCGGTTATACACAGTTGGCTTCAAGATAGTATCCACCGAAAATCCACAAAACTGCCGATTTTCGAAAATTTGACGCCACGCCCTACGGTGTATATTCACCTGACTGATGCGCCTTACCGTGCATTGGTCGCCATCGAGACAGGGCAAGCAGAAATGCGAGCTACAGGTGGCTGTTCCTTGAACCTACTCCCGGTCCTAGAAGCTCCGGGGCGCTGCAGGAGAAGTCGGCTCGAGCAGCGGTGCAGGCGAAACGTAGCGGGGAGATCATATCAATACGAAGCGGGTCGCAGGCATCGGTTCCCGAAGAGTCGAAAACGAAGAGCCTCCCTAACGGGAGGCCTTTCGTTTACCGTGCATCTAGCAAGGTCATTGTATCCGTAGAAAAAGGATTTTTTTGTTTTATCCCCACACCCAGTCTAGCGGAAAACCGAGTTCATCTAAACATCATAGCCATTTTGTTGCTATATGCTGATGAATTGCAACAACAATTTCCCGTGCGATAATTCGACTATGGTTATCGAAAAGGCAACTGAGGAGTTGAAAACTTTGGAAATCAACCCATCAAAATTTGAGGAGGCGCTCAAAGCACTTTCTTCAATTGGTCTAAGTGCAGAAGAAGCTGTAGAGATAATTAAGAACATTCATGACGGTACTTCCACAGATAAAGGACATAAAGAATAGGACCATAATCCTCGATAGCAATATCCCGATTTGGTACGCCACTGAGGGATTTAAGGAGCGTAGTGGAAATCCATTACGAGTACTTGTCGATAATGGCAATAAGTTAGCGATTACTCCAATTAGTGGGTTGGAAATTCTCGTTGATGATAATAAGGAGGAGGTAAAGAAGAAATATCTTATTTTTATGAGTTATGTCCAAAACATATCTCTGGAACCAGCCTACTTCCAAAATGCCGCAATCCTCGCTTCTGAGTATCGGCGCATTTGCAATCAAAAGAAAATACCATTGCCCGATTTAATAATTGGAGGCGTTGTAGTTGCACACTCGTTCGGGAAAAATAAACCACTACTTTTTACCGCCGATAGGACAGACTTTTGCGAACCGCTGTGGATTACGACAGCTTACCTTGGGGTTCCAGACAAAGAAAATAAACAAATTCAACCCCAACTGTATTTGCTTGAGTTAAATACGGAGATCCTTGATCCGAAATTAAAGCAGGGTTGAGTTAGACGCTGAACGTGTGGCACCAATGTGTTCATAGCCCTTGTTGGTGACGGTGCGCCCACGCGGCGTGCGGTCGATGAGGCCGATTTGCATTAAATACGGCTCGTGGACCTCTTCGATGGAACCCTCTTCTTCCGACAATGCGGCGGCGATTGTCTTAAGGCCGACAGGACCACCTTGGAATTTCTCGACGATGACGGTGAGGATATCCCGGTCGGTCTGGTTGAGGCCGATCTCGTCTATCTCAAGGAGGGCGAGGGCCTTTTTTACGGTTTTTACATCGAGCTTCTCTCCCGAAACTTCCGCAAAGTCCCGCGCACGCTTCAGCAGGTAGTTGGCCGTGCGCGGCGTCGCGCGTGAACGGCGGGAAATTTCCATCAGCGAATCTCTGTCGGCGCCGATGCCGAGGATCTTTCCCGAGCGGCGCAAGATCTCCGCGATCTCGAGCTCGGTGTAGTAGACGAGACGGAACGTCCCTCCGGAGAATCGTGAGCGCAACGGCGCGGAGAGGAGCGAAATGCGCGTCGTTGCGGCGATAAGTGTGAAGGGGGGAAGTTCGAGCTGCACCGTGCGCGCCGCCGGGCCTTTGCCGATGACGATGTCGAGAACGCCGCTCTCCATCGCTGGGTACAAAATTTCTTCTATCGTGCGGTTGAGGCGGTGAATTTCGTCTATGAAAAGTACGTCGCCGGGGGAAAGATTGGTGAGAATTGATGCCAAATCACCTACGCGCTCGATGGCGGGGCCGGAAGTGGCCCGCAAATTCGCCCCGACCTCTTTGGCAATGAGGTGAGCGAGGGTCGTCTTGCCCAATCCCGGCGGGCCGTAAAGAAGCACGTGCTCCGGCTGGTGCTTGCGTCCCTTCGCGGCGTTCAAAAGGATACGGAGATTCTCCTTGATGGCACTTTGGCCCACGTATTGGTCCCAATCCGCCGGACGCAACGCTTGATCGAGCGAACGCGGCGTCTTTTCTATTTCATTTTTTGCTTTGGTATCCATATGGTGGGGCTTCACAACAACGCGGGAGCGGGGAGCGAAGGCCCTTGACTTTTATGCTTGATATGCTACACTGTTCGTCAGTCCCGCATAGCGGGATTTCTCATTATCGGAGGCGCGCAGTATCGGGCGATGGTGGTTCTTCCGAGGACGAAATGGTGATGCTGTTTCCATCCTTAGGATCTAACCGCAACTTTTCTACAAAAGCATCGCCCGATAGTGTGCACCTCCCACCTGTCTCAAACATAGCACCCCGTTGCTCGCACGCAACGGGGTGTTGTGGTGTAAAAACGCTAACTAATCGTCTCCAGCATCACCTCATCTCCCAAATCAACGACACGTCCGAGTTCTTCGAGCGCGGTGACGCCCTGCAAAACTTTCACCGCACCATCCTGCGCCATGCGCCGTATTTTCTGGTGTTTTGCAGCCGCCCAGATCTCCCGTTCACTCGAGGAGTGACGCACACAGTCTTCTATTTCATGATCCATCAAGATAACCTCGACGACCGCGATGCGGCCCTTGTAGCCCAACCCTCCGCACTTTTCGCAACCTTTAGGGACCCACATTTGGTCGCGGTTCTGCGGCAGTTCGTCTGCATGCGGGATATTTTTCAGCAAGGTATCCATGATCTCCCTATCTTTGCCCTGGATGGGGGCGGCTTGTCGACAATTTGGGCACAGACGGCGCACCAAGCGCTGCGCCATCGAGGTCGTCACTGCAGCGCCCAGAATGTCGGCGTTGACGCCCATGTCGATGAGACGAGGGAAGGTGCCGGCGGCATCATTGGTGTGGAGCGTCGAGAACACGAGGTGGCCGGTCAGTGATGCGTGTACGGCCGTCGCGGCGACCTCGGCATCACGGATCTCGCCGACCATGATGACATCCGGGTCCTGGCGCAACGTCGAGCGCAGTCCCGAAGCGAACGTGTAGTCTGCCGATACTTGTGTCTGCACGATGCCGGGGAGGTGGTATTCGACAGGGTCTTCGATGGTAATGACCTTTATCTGCGGCGTCGCGACGCGCGAGAGGAAGGCGTAGAGCGTCGTCGTTTTCCCCGAGCCGGTCGGACCGGTGTTCAGTATCATGCCGTTGGGCTTCGCGATCTCTTTGTTGAAAATATCCATCAGGTACTTGTCGAAGCCGAGCGCTTCCATCGGAAGCGCGATGGTCGTCGGGTCGAGAATACGCATGACGATGGTCTCGGCGTAGTTACCGGGCAGGACGCTCGCGCGAATTTCTATTTCTTTGCCGCCGACGACAATGGAGAAACGGCCGTCTTGCGCCGCGTTCTTGATATTGAGCTTCAGTCCCGCAAGAAGCTTCAGTCGCGAGGAGATGAGCGCATAGGTCGGCGCGTCGAACATGAGCGCCTCGACCAGAACGCCGTCGAGACGGTACCGCATGCGGACGCCGGCCTCTTCCGGTTCGAGGTGCACGTCGGACGCACCCAGAGAAAGCGCGCCGGCCATGATTATCTCAAGCACGCGCGAGATGCGATGGGTGTCCTTGGAGCCCGCGTGCGATTGTATCTCCGCGCGCACATCCGAGAGCGTCTTGAGTTTCCCCAGCATTTCAGAGATGGTCTCGTTGGAAAGTGTGAGGATACCGGCTTCGGTCTCCGTCGCGTATGAGATGTCGTGGTAGCGGTCCCATGCGTGCTCGAGCGACGCTTTCGAGACGATGAACCGGCGTACCGAGTACCCGAGTCGTTCGAGGGTTTCGATGACCTTCAGCGCGTCGGGGCGCTCCGGGGAGCGCATCGCGACCCATAGTTGTTTATTTATCTTGTGGAACGGGGCGATCTCGGTGGCGTGCGCTTCGGCTTCGGTGATGAGACGCAGAGCGTCCGTATCCACCGCTTTCGAAGTGAGATCGACATACTCGATATTGTATTTTTTGGAGAGCATTTCGGCCAACTGCTCTTCTTCGCGCAGTCGCAACTCCTTCAGGCGCTCGTCCTGCTTCTTTTCGTTGAACTGCGCTGTCATTCAAACTATTGTACCCTATCCACATGGAGCAGCTTGGCCTTGAGGAACTACGCGAATATGCGGCGCGATTCGCTTCAAAACTTGCGCCGCGCGAGCGGGCCGCGACCGTCGTGACGCTCTCCGGCGATCTCGGCGCCGGGAAAACGACCTTCGCGCAAGCATTCGCCAAAGCGCTCGGCATCGAAGAGCGCGTGACGAGCCCGACCTTTGTCATCGAAAATATCTATGCCCTGAAAAGGCAGCGATTCGAGCGACTTGTGCACATAGACGCATACCGCCTGGAGAGCCCGCGCGAACTCGAAGTACTCGGATTCCGCGAACTTTTGCGTGATCCGGGCACCCTTGTTCTTATCGAATGGCCGGAAAAAGCTCGTGAACTAATTCCCAAAGACGCAATGAACCTGCGATTCGACATCGCGGAGAACGGGCGTATCATCACCGTTGATGGCGAAGAAAAAGACTGAAACCAAACACAAGCGACTCGTGCTCTTGGACTCGCACGCTATCATCCACCGCGCCTACCACGCGCTTCCCGATTTCACCTCCAGCAAAGGGGAGCCGACCGGCGCGCTTTACGGCCTCATCACGATGCTTCTGAAATCGGTGCAGGACCTGAAACCTGATTACATCATCGCGACGCGCGATCGCGCGGAGAAGACGCACCGGCACGAAGTATATGAGGACTACAAAGCGACACGCGTCAAAATAGACGACGCACTCATCGAACAACTCGTAAAATCCGAGGAAGTGTTCAAGGCGTTCGGCATCCCCGTGCGCGACGCGGTCGGGTACGAGGCGGACGACATCGTCGGAACGATAGCGAAACAGGCGTCGAAGCAAAAAGGCATTGAGACCATCGTCGTGACCGGCGACATGGATCTTCTGCAGCTCGTTTCCGACAACGTGCACGTGTACCGGCTCTTGACCGGCATCACCAACATGAAATTCTACGACGAAGCGGCGGTGCGCGAGCGCTTCGGCTTTGGCCCCGAACACGTCCCCGACCTCAAGGGCATCATGGGCGACCCCTCGGACAACATCAAAGGCGTGCCGGGCGTGGGCGAAGGAAGCGCCATGAAACTCATACAAACGTTCGGCGGGATCGACGACATTTACAAAGCGCTCAAGAAAGAAGGCGTCGAGGCGGTAGCAAAGAAAGCCGGCATTCAAAAACGTTATGCGCAGCTCATGGCCGACAACGAGGAGGCGGCGCGCTTTTCGAAGGAACTTGCGACCATTTCGCTCAATGCGCCCGTTACGTTCGCACTCCCCAAAGAAAAATGGCAGCTCAAAGACCATGTCAAAACGATAGTCGAACTGTGCGACAAGTTCGAATTCCGCTCCATCAGGGAGCGCGTCACGGGGCTTGTTGGCGGCTCCGAGGTCGTGTCGGCGCAAAGCGACGGCGAGGTCGACCCCGAAGCGCTCGCCGAGACCTCGATAGCGCTCTGGCTCCTTCACTCGGACACAACGTCTCCTACGCTCGAGGATATTCTCACGTACGGCAACACGAGCGACTTCGAGGTGGCTCGCAAGAAGGTGTTCGCGGAATTGAAAAAGACGGGCCGTCTGCAGGAGGTTTTCGACAACATAGAAAAGCCCCTGATCCCCGTCGTGCGAACGATGAA
Organism: Minisyncoccota bacterium; assembly: GCA_035500505.1. Classification (GTDB taxonomy): domain Bacteria; phylum Patescibacteriota; class Minisyncoccia; order Phycocordibacterales; family UBA2100; genus UBA10103. The sequence continues at coordinate 139,641 of DATJXE010000003.1, read as the reverse complement.
CAAAACCGGTATTTTCCTCGACACGAAGTATCTCGCGGGCCTCGCGAAGGAATACAACAAAGAACTTGGCGCGATCGCGGCGCGCATTTACAAAGCAGCAGGGCATGAATTCAACATCAACTCCCCGAAACAGCTCGGCGAGGTACTTTTTGATGAGCTCAAGATCTCCTCGGGCGGCAAGCAAAAGCGGACCGCGACCGGTGCGCGCACGACCCGCGAGGACGAATTGCAGAAAATGGCCGAAGGGAACCCGATCGTTGCCGACGTGCTCTCGTACCGCGAACTGCAGAAATTGCTCGGGACGTACATTGAAAAAATGCCCGCGCTTGTGGGAAAGGACGGGCGTTTGCATGCGCAGTTCCTGCAATCGGGCACGGTGACCGGTCGCATGGGGTGCGAAAATCCCAACTTGCAGAACATCCCCATCAAATCCGAATACGGCCGCCGCATCCGGGAAGCATTCGCCGCGCCGAAGGGGTTCGTGCTTGCCTCGCTCGACTATTCGCAAATAGAACTACGCATCGCTGCCGCGCTCTCGGGCGACGAGAAGCTCATCGGCATCTTCAAAAAAGGAGAAGACGTGCACTCGGCGACCGCCTCCCAGGTGTTCGGCGTCGCTCCCGAGAAAGTGGATTACGAAATGCGGCGCAAAGCGAAGGTCATAAACTTCGGCATTCTCTACGGCATGGGCGTCAACGCGCTGCGCGCGAATTTGGGAGTGGGAACGTCGCGCGATGAAGCCGCGCACTTTCTCGCACAATATTTCAGGAACTTCTCCGGACTAGCGGAGTACGTCGAAAAGCAAAAGGAGTTCGCACGGAAGCACGGCTACACGGAAACGCTCTTTGGCCGCCGCCGCTACTTTCCCGGCATCAAGTCCGCCCTGCCGGGCATCGTCGCGCAGCAGGAACGCATGGCGGTCAACGCGCCGATGCAGGGCACGCAGTCCGACATCATCAAGCTCGCGATGGTCGAAGCCGATACGGTGATCGAGAAAGAGGGCTGGCGCGACAAGGTGCGGCTTCTCTTGCAGGTGCACGACGAGCTCGTGTACGAGATCGCGGAAAAAGACGCGGAAAAGATCGCACGGGAAATCTGCAGGGTCATGGAAAGCGTCGCGCCGCCCAAGCTCCTGAACGGCGTGCCCATCGTCGCTGAAATAGCGATCGGAAAAAATTGGGGCGATACAAAGCGCATAAAAAAATAATCATGCTCTACCTCTATCTTGGCACCGACAGAAAGAAAGCACGCGACGCGATGAACGCCGCCATCAAGAAACTCGGGCAACGCGAGCGCGTGCACATAACCGACGCGCACTCGATGGCCGACCTCGATGCGGCCCTTTCGGGCGGCGGCATGTTCGGCGATGTCCGCGCGGTCATCCTCGATGGCGTCTTCGCGAACGAGGAGCTCCGCGAGCGCCTCATAGCGAGGCTGCCGACACTAAAAGATTCTCCCGACGCATTCTTTATTTTTGAGGAAAAACTTGATGCCGCAACGAAGCGCGCGGTGTCGAAATATGCAGAGAAAACCGACACCTTCGACGCAGCGAAGGGAGAACGCGACAACGCCATCTTTCGGCTGCGCTTCGCGCTGGAGAAGGGCGACAAGAAGACGCTCTGGGTCGGCCTCATGAAGGAGGCCGCGACCGGCAAGGCGCCGGAAGCAGTGCACGGATTCCTCTTCTGGGCAGCCAAGCAAATAGTGCTGAATGCGCGCGGCGAGCAGGCGGTGCGCCGCGGACGGACGCTTTTGGCGCGTCTCGCCGAATTGCCGCATGAATCGAGACGAAAAGGCGTGGAGCTCGAGTATGCACTTGAGCGATTTGTGCTTACGGAGGTGTGATACCATTTATTGGATGATGGGTATCAGGTTTGCGTTCGCCTCTTTTGCGCTGGCGCTGTCGATGTTACTCGCGTCGCCACTTTTGGTTAATGCGCAAACTAACGTTGGCTCTGCAGCAGATGCCGCTTGTATCTCCTACTGCACAAATCAAGCTCAGCTCGCACAACAGCAGCACAATCCGTCATTGAATTGTCCTCCCACCGGAGCAGCTATACAGGTTTGTACGGCTTCTCCTCCCGGAGGGACTGTGAGCGGGCAGTGTCATTTGGATGGTTGCAAAGCGACATCGGCAAGCGGTCTCAGTGGCGGCAATTCGCTTTCAAGTTTGAGCCAACTTACGCAGATACTCGGCACGGTTCTTGGCCAACTACTAAAAAGTAGCAGCGGATCGAGCCAATCTTCTCCGTCGACGATTCCCGCGACGACGGGCTGCACGACCGGGTATTTCTACACGTCCGATACGTCGCAGATAGGCGTTAATCCTTGTGCACTGTACCAACCCTCTTCGGCAAGCCAGATAACAACGGGCACCACCAGCACGACGGGCAATACGAGCGCGCAAGACCTTTTGAATGCGCTCACCGGAAACACCGGTTCTGGTACGACGGTCGGCACGCCGACCAGCGCGCTTTCCGCGACGCCGCAAACGGGCGCCGCGCCGCTTTCCGTCACGTTCACGACCAATTCGATAGCGATGGGAACGTACTCGATAGACTTCGGCGACAGCAGTGCACACGGCACGCCATCTTCGAACGGCTGCACGGGAACCTCGCCGTCTTTGTGCCAGTATCAAACGAGCCACACCTATTCGAACGCAGGAACGTACACCGCGACCCTCTATGATCAGAACGGCGCAACGGCCGCGACCGTCACCGTGTCGGTTACGAATCCAGGTGGCACGACATCGGGCAGTTCCGCGCTCTCGCAAGTGCTTGGGAATGTCAGCAACTTCCTCTCCAACACCGCGCCCACGCAAGGGTCCGGACAAAGCTCACCGTCGTTCCCCGGTGTTTTTGGCAATATTTTGGTCGACCAGAACGGCGCGACCATCTTCGCCTCAACGATTAACTCCGCGAACAATAGCGAAACGTCCGGCTTCTACGGTTCCGGGACCGTCAGCGGCCAGTCGCAAAGCTTTGCCGGACAGCTTTGCCAGAACCGTCCGTGGGCGAGCAACTTTCTCGCCAATATCATCCCGTCGTCCTTCTTCGACAGCCTCTGCCAGTGGGGAGGCTACCAGGTCGGACAGCCCCCACAACCGCAGGTGACGCTCGTACAGCAGACCACGCAACCCGCCAAACCGGCGCCCAAACCGGTCACAACGACGACCACCGCGACCTCCACCCCCGCCGTGCCGGCGCAAGTGGAGATCTGGGCTGTGCCTTCGGCGGTACCGCTCGGCGCGCGCACCTCGATATTCTGGAACACGCAGAATGCAACGAACTGCAGCGAAAGTTCTCCAGACGGCAACTTTTCGCAGAGCTCGCTCTCCGGCGCAGCTTCGACCGTGCCGCTCACGGGAGCGACCACCTTCACGATCTCATGTCTTGATCAAGGCGGAAATCCGGTGACCGATTACGTTACGGTGCGTATCTCAAGTTAGTTAGCGGGGGCAGCGCAGCCATTGCTGCTCGCTGGTATGTAACGCTCGTATGCTGTCATGGGCCGTGAGGGTCCGGCACAGATATTGCCTTTCTCCGCGGTTCGAGATGTTCAGCGAGCAGCAATGGCTGCGCTGCCCCGATTATTTTATTGGACAAGAGAAAACAGTACGATCCCCGCCGCGACGGCGACGTTGAGCGATTCTTTTTTGCCATGCATCGGGATCTCGACGAGCGCATCGCATTTCTTGCGCAGCGCGGGCGAAACACCCCGAACTTCGTTCCCGAGAATGAAGAGAACACGGCGTTTCGGCCGCAGTGTCCGATAGTTGATCGAGTTTTTGTCTTGTTCAACTCCGACTATTTGCCACCCATCCCCCCGAAGCGTGGCGACAATGCCGTAGGGATTTTTTTGATATTCCCAGGGGACGGACTTTTCTGCGCCGAGAGCGACCTTTGAAATGTCCTTACGCGCATAGCCGAAACGGTCAACGGGGAGGGGGGTGTAGCCGCTGAGGAATATCTTCGAAACACCCGCCGCATCGGCCGTGCGAAAGATGGAACCCACATTGTGGGCGCTCCGGATGTTGTGGAGCAAGACGGCCACTTCTCGCATGACGAGAGCCTAGCACACGTGCTAGACTTCCGACATGCTTCTCTTGTTCCCGCACCTGCTCGACTACCAGTTCTTCGTGCCGACGCTTTTGCGCGCGGTCGCGGGGCTCTTCTTCGCATACATCGCATTCCGAATGCTGGTGACCCGTGCCGAGATCACGGAGGCGGAAGTCATCATCGTCGGACACATACGCATGTGGATGGTATGGATCTCCGCGTTCGTTACCCTCCTTGTCGGGGTTTTGCTTTTCGTCGGCTTGTGGACCCAGGGGGCAGCGATCGTCGGCATGCTCATAACGCTCAAACACGGCTTGGGCGTGAAAAAATATTCGGCCATCTTGCCGCTCTCCGGCGGCGCATACATCCTCCTCTTCGTTATCTGCACTTCACTTCTTTTTTCGGGAGCCGGCGCTGTCGCGTTCGACCTGCCGCTCTAGATTGGAAAGCTTCTTGGTTTTAGTGCTATATTTTCCAAACCGCCCGTAGCTCAGTTGGTAGAGCAGCTCCCTTTTAAGGAGACGGTCGCAGGTTCGATTCCTGCCGGGCGGAACATACATGAAATGATGTTATGCCCGGCAGGGCGGGAAGGGGTCGGGAAACGGGAGTTTCCCGTTGAGGAAGGATTGGGAAAACCGTGGGTTTCCCAGTACTGCGTGGGCGGACTCGTGTTCACAAACTACCTCCGCTTCCTGAATTTCACCGAATTGCGCCGGATTCCCTTGGCGGCAAGCCGTATGTGTTTCGCCGCGAGTCGCTTCGCTGTTTTGCGGGAACGCGACTTCTTATTCCTGATATCCTGATCCGCTCGTTTTGCCATATCGTGCACTGTAGCACATAACAGGCCCCTTTGAGATTGTTTTTATAAATCTGCTATACTGCAAAAACTTTTATACACATTGAAACCCCAACCATGCCTCAAAGCATCAACCCAAACTTTTACACGCCCATCGCGATAGTCATCGCGGGAATAATCATCGCCGGAGCCATCTTCGTGGTCGGGCGCACCGGTTCGGGCGCCACTCCTCTCGCAACCGGCACCCAGCAAGTCGCGGCGGTAAGTGCCTCACAAGTAAGTTCGTCGGGCAACCCGACCATCGGAAGTGCCAACGCGCCGCTCACCATCGCGTACTGGTTCGATTACCAGTGCCCATTTTGCAAACAGAACGAACTTACGGTCATGCCGCAGCTCATTCAAGATTACGTGAACACGGGCAAAGTGAAGATCGTTTACAAAGACTTCTCTTTCCTCGGGGCCGACTCCGACACGCTCGGACATGTCGCTCGCGCGGTGTGGGCGGTCGCGCCGGATAAATTTGCGGATTGGCACCACGCCATCTACGCGAACCAGGGAGAAGAAAACACGGGATGGGCGACGACCGCCGAGATACAAAAAATAACGGCGGGGGTCCTCACCGCGGCACAGACCGCACAGGTCATGCAACTTGCACAGACCAACGCGACCAAGTACCAAAGCGCAATGGATGCCGACAAGCAGGAGGGCGAACAAGACGGCGTGCAAGGCACTCCGGCGATGCTCATCGGAAGCCAGATGGTCGCGGGAGCTGAGAGCTATGCGCAGGTTAAAACGGTCATTGATCAACAGCTTGCGGCCGTGAAGAAATAGGGCGGTCGGGCGGGGGAACCGAGGGCTGTTTTAGCGAACATTGCGCGCGACACGTTCAAGTTCCCCGGGGTATTTCCGCAATGGTGATATACATCGGAGCCGAGATGAGTACGGAGTTCGAAAAAACAGCCCTCGGTTCCCCCGCCCACGCTAATTAATACGACGTCACGGCAACGACCTGCCCCTGCGAATCCAGGAGCCTGATGGTATCGCGGCTGTTGCCCCAAAGTTCTCTTGAGGCGCCGAGGTAGATACGCCAGGTCGTGAGCGGGAACGACGCCTCGCCCTGATGGGTCTGCACGCAGCCGTTATAGGAGAAGGTGTTCTGCACGTAGCTTTGGCAGGCAGGAGAAATGTTCGAGGGGAATTGTTTGGGGAACGTGCAGTAGGGGATCGAGGAGACGAAATCAGCGCACGTTTGTCCGTACTGGGCGGCCTGCGAAAGGTTCGCGTTCGGCAGCGGGCAGAGCGTTTGGATGGGCGGCGTGTAACTCTGCAACCCCTCAAGATAGCCGCTGCATTCGTTCTCGCGGAACGACGTTCCGACCGGAGAGAGGCCCGACGTTACCACTGCGCTCGCGCCGGGCGCCAGGTTTATGTCGGTCTGTTCGTTGAGCGCCCCGACCTCGAAGGAGTTCGCGCCGCGAGGTATGTAAGCCCTTGCGCCGCTCAACGCGCTCTGGAGCGACCAGCCGGTAACATCGATCGCAGCCGCGCCGTTATTTTGGATGACGACGTATTCTTGCTGCGGATCGTTCGCGCTCGCGCCGTCCGCCGATATCGTTATCTGATTGCCATAGGCGGAAGGGTTGCCGAGCGTTTGGGCTTGCGAACCGCCTTGATAGTCCCCGGTGAGATTCGAGATGTCAGGTCCTTGCGGTATCGGTATGGCCCATGGCAGCTGTATGGCGCCGCCACCAAAAAGACCTCCTGAGCCAAAGGGGTTCGAGAACGATGTCGCAGCCGCTTTGATCTTGTCGATGCCGCCCGTGAAGAGCCAGACAAGGATGAGGATAACCACGAGCCCGATGAAGATGTACCAGAGGACTTTTCTGACCATGGCACCATTATACGTGCTCGCTCGCGAGCAACTTTTCAAGTTCTTCCCGAGCCACTGCCGCGTCGCTCCAGGGGATTTTCTCTCCCCGCGGCCCACAGATGCACGGGTCGGTCCCCTTGCCGGTTATCAGGACGGCGTCGCCCGAGCCCGCCTTTTGCAAGGCCGTCGCGATGGCTTCTCGCCGGTCCATGATGACGCTGGGAAGTTTTTTCATGCCTTTTTTCATCGCCTCAACTATTTGCACGGGATCCTCGTCGTACGGATCCTCGTTGGTCAAAATGACCTCGGCGCATTCTTTTTCGGCTATTGCGCCCATGACGGGGCGTTTCCAATGGTCGCGTCCGCCGCCGGTCGAACCGAGCACGCAGATCTTGCGCCGCGCACCGAAGGCGTCGTAAAGCGCCTGCAGAGATTCCGGCGTGTGCGCGTAATCGACGATAACCGTGAAATCCTGGCCTCCTTCGATACGCTCGGCGCGGCCGGGGATGGTCGATACTTTTTGGAGCGCCCGCGAAATGACCCCTTCCTGGACCTTGAACGCGCTTGCGACGGTCGCCGCCGCGAGTGAATTCTGGAGCGAGAAGGTTCCGGGGAGGTCGACGACCATTCTCACGCCTTTGAAGGTGAAGAAGCCGCCATGTTCGCCCGCTTCGTGTGGGCCGCCCTCCGAGAGCGAGAAGGGAAGATTGAACTCGACGGGCACTTTGAGGTATCGCTCCGATGCCGGATCGTCGGCGTTGGCAACCAGAATGCGCGGGCGCTTATGGGAACGAAGCAGTTGTTTCGCTATTTCGAACTTCGCGTCCGCATACGCTTCGTATGAACCGTGCGATTCGATGTGTTCGGGCGCGAGATTGGTGAACACCAGCGCGTCGAGTTCGATGGCGCGATGCCTGAATTGCCGCGCGCCTTCCGAGGTCATCTCGAGAATGGCCGTCGTGCACCCTGCTTTCACGGCATCGGACAAGAATTTCTGGATGAAGAACCGTCCCGGCATGGACATGCGCAACAGGTTCGATTCTGACACGTTGTCTATCTTGAACCGGATGGAGTTGAGAAGCGCCGTCTTCTCTCCGCTCTCTTCGAAGATCGCGTCGATGAGTTCCGTGGTCGAGGATTTTCCCTTGGTTCCGGTGACCGCGATCACGCGCAGTTTTTTGGAAGGGAAGCCGTGCAGCAACGCGCCCAAGTAGGCGAGCGAGAGGTGATAGAGAGAGACGAGTTGTGCGGGGGCGATAGCCCTGATAGTGCTCATGTCTTCGGGCCGGCAGCCTTCAGTGCTGCACGCACGCGCTCACTGGGCTTTTCTATGTCCGCCGGGACTTTTCGGAGCGCGTCGCGTGCTTCTTGCGCCGAGTACCCCAAACTTCGCATCGCCTCCATCGCTTCTTCGTCGCCCGAGAGCGCCGAATTGCTCGACTCGCTCGCCGCGCCCACTTTGTCGCGCAACTCGACCACTATCTTCTCGGCGGTCTTTCTTCCGATGCCGGAAACTTTCGTTAGGTAGCTCGCGTTGCCCGCGGCGATAGCGGAGCGCAGGACCTCAACGGAAGCGATATCGAGGATGGCGAGCGCGGATTTAGGACCGATGCCCGAAACCGTGAGAAGCAGTTCGAAGAACCGCAGTGTTTCTTCGTTCGGAAATCCGTAGAGGTCGAGCGAGTCTTCGCGCACGGCGAGGTGCGTCCAGAGGGCTACCCGCTCGCCCGTCTTGAGTCGCGCGACCAACTCTTTGGTCGTGGCGATCTTGTACCCGACGCCGCCACAGGAAACGATAACGAAAGTAGCCCCAACCTTCACCACTCCTCCTTCGATGTGCCCGATCATGCGCTCCATGATACCCCGCAGCAAAACTTCCGCTACAGCATCCGTTGAGGGTTCGATAGTGCAGCGTTTGCGACGGGGCATGCCTCTATTGCGCACCGGGCGCATTTCGGCTAGTATCGCGCCATGGCAAACACGAGTTCGGCCAAAAAGGCAGCCCGAGCCGCCCTCCGTCGGAGGGTTTTCAACGAGCGCCGCAAGCGCGCGATGAGATCCGGCGTCAAGGACTTCAAAAAGCTCGTGGCAGGGTCCTCGAAAGACGCGACGGCGAAACTCGCCGATGTTTTCCAAGCTATCGACAAGGCGGCCAAGCGAGGCGTCATCCACAAAGGCACCGCCGCCCGCATGAAGTCGAAACTCTCCAAGATGATCGCCGCTAAATAAGCGAAGTTCAACCTCGCTTAAAATAAAACTCGAAAAAAGAGAGAATCCGTAGTATTCTCTCTTTGTTTACGTTTGCTCCCGTAGTTCAACGGATAGAACGCAAGCTTGCGGAGCTTGTAATCCAGGTTCGATTCCTGGCGGGAGCACCAATATTCTTTTTCCACACGGGTCAAACCTCAACAAAAACCCTCGTTTCAAACGCGGTATCATGATGGCATGTCCTCTCGCCCGCGTCCTCGTCGCGGCCTGCCAGCCGCGCAGGCGGGAACCTCCGTCATCGCCGCGCTGGTATTCGCGGCTCTGCTGGGGGCCGTTGCGCTCGGACTTCATGCCTTTCAACCAGGCTCGGCGAACAACGTCGCGCTTCCCGCACAGGCTTCGGCTCCAGCGGCCTCGGTCGATCAATCATGCCAAGAGGGGATGGACTATAATCTTGCCGTTGTGCCGTCGTATTCGTTAGTCCCTGCCTATGGAACACCCTCATACGAAAACGGATCGTCGCAACTTTCAGATCAAGCAATTCGGATCTGTACATCGGGTAATCAAGTGTACGCAGCTGCAAAGTCGGCGTACCAGTATACGTCGACTGACGGAACCGTTAAGGGAACCCTCCCGCAAACCATTTCCTCCGACCAGACCAACCTTCCCTCCGCATTAGCGAAGACTGTACAACCCCAAGCAAATCGAACCCAATGCACCAATCCAGACAGTCAGCCAACCGCCACGAAGAAAGTGGTGTGTAAATATGTTTTGTCTGGCAGTACCTACCAAGTTCAAAGTGCCGTCCAAAGCGGTCCGTGGACATGTCACGTCAACTTTTATTTTGCAGGCGGGACGCCTGCGTGTTGGGACAAGGACGTCCCTCTTGGGAATGGCGTCAACGATACCGCACCCGCAAATCTGCCACCCTCCAATTCTGGCTCTGACAATGGAGCCAACGGAAATCCGATCATCACTCCGAACAATGGCTTGTGTGGTAACGGCGCCACCAATCCTCCAACCTGTGATGCATGCCCGGGCGGGGTTCAGGGATACACGGATGATGGGCAGACCATTTGTGCAAATACATCAACCCAACCCACACCTGAAACTCCGAACACGAACTCCTGTGGTAACGGCGCCACCAATCCTCCGACCTGTGATGCATGTCCGAATGGAATAATTGCCGGGTACACCGATACGGGGCAAACGATTTGCCAGGGACTGTCCAGTTCTCCGGGAACACAAGGCGGTACCTGTACCAATGGCGCAAACAACCCTCCCGCTTGCAACATATGCCCAAGCGGAAGCTCCGGTGGGTATACTGACGACGGATTGTCGTTTTATTGCCGGTCGAGCACTGCTAACCAGTTGTGTCCTGGCGGAGATTGCAGTCCTCCGGGCAAGCAACAGCAACAACCGCCAGCAAATAATCAAAACAACACTGGAAATCCACTGAGCTCATTCCTCAGAGGGTTAAAGCAGTCAACATTCGGCAACCCGCAATACCAGGGCGGAAACCCCAACAATACTTGCACCGTTCTTTCGTCGCTCTTCGGATGCAATAATAGCCTCTCGTGCCAACTCTCGATATCCCCGAATCCGCCACAACCAGGCATGCCGGCGAACCTCACCTGGACATCGAGTGGCAACGTATATCAAGCCCAGATCTCCGGCGTCGGCAATGTCGGACCTTCGGGGTCCTACACCGTCTACCCGAACGGTGCCGCGAACTACACCATGATCGTATACGGACAGAACAACAGTGGCACCGCCTCCTGCAACACCACGCTCAACGGCACTTCACTCGCCGGGTGCACCGGAACAAATTCCTGCACATCGTCGCAAACGCCCTACGGCGTCGGCACCAACGGGCAGGCATGCTCGCAACCGCCTCCGCAGCCTGCCGCTTCCTCATGCACGACCGGTTCGTGGCAACCCGTTTCGGCCGCGAGCAACGGGTGCATCACGAGCTATCAGTGCGGAGGACAAACTGCGGGAACGCCGACCGCGCAGCTTTCGTGCTCGCCGCAGACCGCCGATGTCGGCATGACGGTCGCCATGTCGTACTCCTGCGGGAACGCGACCGGTTCTTCCGGCGCGGGCTTCTCCACGGGTAACCAAACGTCGGGTTCGACGACGACGGTGATAACGACCCCGCCTTCGGGAACGAACACCGCGAATTTCGGGCTCACCTGCACGAACGGTTCGCAAGCAACGGGGGCGCAGTGCAGCGTGCAGATAAACCAGCCTGCGATCGTCCTCGTCTCCAACCCCAAGACGGTTCCGAACGGACAACCCTCGTCCATCGGCTGGGTCACGGCCGGCATGCAAGCGTGCGTCATCTCAAGTCCGCAGGACGCGGCATTCACCGCGTCGAACGCGAACAACCAAAGCGTCAACGGCGTCGCTCAAACGGACGGCATTACCGGCCCAACCGAATTCGATCTCACCTGCACGACGCTCGGCGGACAGACCAGGATCGCCTCGACGACCGTATCGGTCGGCACGGCATCATCAACAGCCGCTGCACAGTGATCCTTAGAGCCCGAAGAATTCCACGACTCTGTGCGAGAGAGGTTCTTTCATGTGGACTTCTTTGGCGTGTCGCTTGAGGAACGTGCGCACGAGATGCGGGTCGATGCCTTCGAGCGGAATGATGAAGTTCGGCGCCAGGAACTTTGTGGTATCGACAAGAAGGAGTGGACGGCCGTGGTGATGCTCTTCTTCTACCCAGAACGAAATGATGTCGTGGTACTGATGCAATATGCCGTTGATGCGGATGCCGCGGTCGGAGACCTCAAAGGTCGCCAGCTCCGGCGCGGTGTTGGCGAGCAACCCGAAGGCGACGGCTGCGACGAGGATGAGGAGCCCGAACAGAACATCGTGGAAAAGTACGCACAAGACCGCTCCGCACAACGCGATGATGCCGAGCGCCCAGAACCAATCGGCGCCGCGCTCGGTGAACTCATGTTCGTACGCGCTCCAGCGGAGCACCCGTCTTTGCGGAGGCATGAGTATTTATTGTAGCACCGCGTCTGGTGTTGTAGCTCAAAAGAATTGTATAGTGGTAATTCCCGGAGGGGTCGCATAGTGGTCTAGTGCGTCTGTCTTGAAAACAGATGTGCCGAAAGGCACCGTGAGTTCGAATCTCACCCCCTCCGCTCAAGAGTTTTTTATCGGACAACTCTGAGGTCTGAGGCAAAGGTGCGACCCCAGGGGTTGTTCGAAACAAGTTGACAGCTGATTTACTTTCGGGCCACGCATTATAGAATTAAAGCATCATGGAAACTCAAAGGGGTTTTATCGGCCTCGGGGTCTTGATCGCTATCATCCTCGGACTCATCGCCGTTGGTGGCGGGGCATATTACGTCATGGATCAAAATGCCGCATTCCAGACACAGCAGAATTTGCCCGAACTTCCAGCGACAGCGGTGAATAATAAACCGTCACAGTCCGCTCAAGCAAATCCCACATCCGATGCTTCGGATACAAAGACATACAACAATACTCAGTATGGATTTACTATGCAGTATCCTAGTACGGCACAAGTAAATCCGGATTGCGCCGAAGGTTTCTCCGTATGCAGAGGCAACCCCCTCGTCGTGTTCTATGAAAAAAGTCCGCAACCGATAAACGGCTTTGCCTACGGGTATGTTGTGCCTATCGTTTCGACCAGCACCAATTCTTGGTGCAATACTCCAACTGGAGGAGAAGGAAATAGCACCAAATACGGTACCGCGACCATACATGGCGTTCAATTCACGACCAGCTCAGGTGGAGACGCTGCAGCCGGAACTCAAGAGGCCTTTACTGCGTATTACACATCGCATAATGGTTTGTGTTACGCCATTCTCGACGATGAGTTCAGCAATTATCAAGGTGGGGTTGAGCAACCCAGTCAGTCACAAAATGACCTTGAGTCGATAGTTCAATCCTTTCACTTTACACAGCCAGCCGTCACTTCTTCGGATACAAAGATATATAGCAATGCACAGTATGGATTCAGTTTTCAGTATCCAAGCGCTGCATATTTTGGAACAACTGACTACGGCTCAATCAAAACATTCTCCAGTAGCCCGATAGCGTATGTACAACTTACCGACAACTATCAAACAGAAGGCTACATGACCGTTAGCGTCAGCGCGGATTCGTCCGATGTTGCAAAATGCACATCTCCCGGAGCATTCGTTTGGGTAGATAACGATCCGAATATACCGGCGCAATATCGAGAGGTCCTCTCAGGAAACGCTAAGAACACGATTATCAACAGCCTCACTTTCCTTCAGTACGACGTAACCTCGCACGATTCATTTGAAGGCGCTGAACGGCAGTATTCCGCAGTTCATAATGGTGTATGCGTAGATATTCGCCTTTCTTCGTTTCCAAGTGCTTGTGTAAATAGCGGCTGTGATAATCGTCAATGGTCAGTGCAGACAGAAACAGCTTTACTCGGCAAACTTGATGATATTGCACAGACTTTCAAGTTCGTACAGTAAGCTAGACTGCTCCTCTTGAATCCGTCTAACTATCAACTCACCAAGAAACCTTTACACAGTTTTGAGGCGGTCATTCCGAGACCGGGCCACGTCGCAGGATGCATTTTGCATCGGTGGGCCGAGTGCAATATTGGAAGCACGAAGAACGTATAATGCTTGTGTATATGAAGAAATTTTTCCTATCACTTTTCGTATTTCTGGCCTCCGGAGGCTACGTTGCATATCAATACCTTTCGGGGGGCTCAGCAGCGCAACCGACATCGTCCCAAACAACTCCCCCGACCTCCGTTGTGCTGACGTCTTCCATCCCCAGCCCCACAGTTCCCCCACAACAAACCACGTCTCAGCAGCCATCTCAGGTCCAGACTCAACCACCTCCTCAAACACAGACCCAGGCACCGACTCCAACGCCCACTCCGACACCCAAGCCGCAAGGGCAGTACATTGATGGCAGCTACACAGGGAGCGTCGCGGATGCTTACTACGGGAATGTGCAGGTTCAGGCGACCGTCAGCGGCGGAAAGTTGATCGACGTCACGTTCCTGCAGTATCCGAACGACCGCGGGACGTCGCGTTACATCAACGGGCAGGCGATGCCACTTCTCGTCCAAGAAGCCATCCAAGCGCAAAGCGCGAATGTCAGCGGAGTTTCCGGCGCGAGCGACACCAGTGCGGCGTTCCGGCAGTCGCTCGGCGCTGCGCTCGCTCAAGCAAAAACCTGACCATGCGACACCACAGGATCATCATGGGCATGCCCGCTTCCGTCGAACTGGTAGGGAGCGACGATATTCAACCGATCGAACACATTTTTGATCTGTGGGACGAGATCAACGCGCGTTTCAGTACGTACAGAGACGACAGCGAGGTAGCGCATATCAACCGCGGCAACATCGCACCATCCAACCACAGTCGAGAGATGCAGGAGGTGCTATCACTTGCCGAGAAGACCATGAGGGAAACGGCAGGATACTTCAACGTCCGTCGTCCTGACGGGACCTTCGACCCCTCTGGCATCGTCAAGGGCTGGGCGATACGGAAAGCCGCGGACCTCGCCAAAGCTTCGGGATTCGATTCTTATTACCTGGAGATAGGCGGTGACATACAAACGAACGGACACAATGCCGAAGGGAAGGAGTGGACGATCGGCATCCGGAACCCTTTCAACCGCGAGCAGATAGTAAAAGTTCTCTACCCGCGCGGCGCGGGCGTCGCCACATCGGGCACCGCCGCGCGAGGCAATCACATTTACAATCCGCATGATCCGCGCGTACCGATCACCGACATCGTGAGCCTCACCGTCGTCGGTCCGGACGTTTGCGAAGCAGACCGTTTCGCGACGGCTGCCTTTGCGATGGGACGAAGCGGCATCGACTTCATAGAAAAACTCGAAGGCTTCGAAGGGTACTCGATAGACAGCGCCGGCATCGCGACCCTGACGAGCGGCCTTGGCTCCCACCTCGCATGATCACGTTCATCGACGACATACTCAACCGCATCACGATGTACCGCCTGGTGCTGTACTACTTGGTGGTCCTCGTGCTGACCGCGTTCGCACTCGGTTTTTTCGGATTGCTCCAGTACGACCCGGCCTCGCTGGCGTTTTCCGCCATTCTTATCACGCTCGTGTGCATGGCGACGAACTGGGTTTTCGCGCGGACGTTCAAGGCCGAGACCAACATCGAATCCGTCTACATCACCGCGCTCATACTCGTTCTTATCATTTCTCCGGTCACGGCAAGCGATCACGCCGGGGTCGGCTTCCTCGTGTTCGCTTCCGTGTGGGCGATGGCCTCGAAGTACATCTTCGCGATAGGGAAAAAACACGTCTTCAACCCCGCAGCGTTCGCCGTCGCGCTCTCCGCGCTGGTCATCAATGAACCGGCAACGTGGTGGGTCGGCGGCAATGCGTGGCTCATGCCAATCGTAGTGATCGGCGGACTCCTTGTCGTTCGCAAGATACAACGCTTCGACCTTGTGGGCTCGTTCGCCATCGTTGCCCTCGCGACCACATTGGCCACGACCTCGACCGGCGATTACCTGACACCAATCACGCAGACACTCCTGCACTCCTCGTTTTTCTTCTTGGGATTCGTCATGCTCACCGAGCCTCTGACCACTCCTCCGAACAGACTGCTGCGCGTGTGCTATGGCGCACTGGTCGGCTTCTTTTTTGCGCCCAACATCCACATCGGGAGCTTCTACATGACGCCGGAACTCGCGCTCCTCGCCGGCAACGTATTCTCCTACGTCGTAAGCCCGAAGGGTCGCTTTACGCTCACCCTCGTTCGGATCGAGCAGGCGGCAAAAGACGCATACGATTTCATCTTCACGTCGGATCGCCCGTTCTCGTTCAAGCCGGGGCAGTACATGGAGTGGACGCTTTCTCACCGGTATCCAGACGACCGCGGGAACAGGCGTTATTTCACGCTCGCGTCGGCCCCCACCGAGCCGCACGTGCGCTTGGGCGTGAAATTTTACGCGCCCGCGAGCACGTTCAAGCGCACCCTCGGCGCGATGAAAGTCGGCGGCACGATATCCGTT
The DNA here is from genome assembly GCA_035500505.1 of Minisyncoccota bacterium. GTDB lineage: Bacteria > Patescibacteriota > Minisyncoccia > Phycocordibacterales > UBA2100 > UBA10103. The sequence goes on along the minus strand of DATJXE010000003.1, from coordinate 123,669 downwards.
TCCCATCTGGCAGGCGGGTTCGTTTTGCCCCGCAATAGGGATAAAAAATTGGTGTTCATCGCCGGAGGTATCGGCATCACGCCGTTCCGCAGCATGATCGAATATCTGCTCGGCACCAAGGAGAAACGCGACATCGTCCTCTTATACGCGAACAGAACGCCCGCCGACATCGCATACAAACCGCTCTTGGACCGCGCGCAGGCGGAACTCGGCATCAAGACGGTCTATGCGACCGGCAACACGATAGACATGCCGCTCATCGCGAAGGAAGTTCCGGATTTCCACGAGCGCATGTTCTACATATCCGGCCCGCACGGCATGGTGGAATCGTTCAAGAAAACCTTGCACGCAATGGGTATCTCACGCTTCAGGATCAAGAGCGATTTCTTCCCTGGCTTCGCATGAACTTCTTCAAAGAACATATGCAATTCGCCTGGGGCCTCGTACTTTTGTCGGGCCTTGTGTACGGCGCATCGTATTTACAAGGACAGGAGCGACTTGAACAGGCACAACCTTCAGCCGCTCCCGCCGCGGAAACGGAAACATCGCAGGTCGCTCCGGCACCCGCTCCCCCGACGAGTGTGACCAACGACGTCCAGGTGACGGCTCCGACGATCCCGACCTCGACCCAGCCAGCCGTGCCCGCACAACCGCGCATCCGGGGGTATGATGGGGAGCGAGACGACGATTGACCTATGAGTACCTTCGAAAAGATCAGCGCAGTCGCTATCGGTGTCCTGCTCGTCGTCATGCTCCTTTTTTCCTACCATGAATTCACGGAACACCCGGAAGGGAAGAATAACGGGCCGGGATTCGACCAAAGCCTCGGACAAAGCCTCGAGATAGGACCTTTCACCACGGTATTGAACGAAGATTCGTCCGGCGGCGTCGAGAGCAATTGCGAAGAATTGCAACCAGTACTGATCGCCGTCTTGCACGACATAAAGGAGCACCTCGAGGACCAGAATGCGTATCCGGACGACCGGGATAGTTTTGAGGTCAACCAGCAGGCACTGCAGCTCCTGTGTAACAAGAATGCTGATATAACCCTCGTGGATGGTGCCGGGAACAAATTGCTCCTTGAGAAGGTGCCCTTTGTGCGAGCGATACCCGCAGGCGGCACTTCCGCCGATATCGGCACGGACGTGAGGATAAACGCGACGGTGATCCTGCCGGGGACGGTGCCGCCGCTCCAGCCAACAACGTACGGAGAAGAATTGATACCCGATCGGTTACTCGATACCGCCACGTCGTCGCAAATGTGAGGTCTTGCCTTGGCGTTTCGCATCGCGCCGCGCCCGATTTCGCGGTGCTACACTTGAGAGAATGAGCCGCTTCTCGGTATTCCTGCTGTGCGCCGGCGTTGCTTTGCTTGTGGTCGCGACCGTCATCTATGCACAGCACGCCAACATCGCCATCCTCGACCCTGCCGGGCCCGTCGCGCTCGCGGAGAGGAACATCATATTCACTACACTCCTTTTGTGCGCACTTGTTGTCGTGCCGGTTTTCGTAATGCTTTTCGCGTTCTCGTGGCGCTACCGCGAAGGCGGCCACGCGGCCCTGCACGAGCATCATTCCGAATGGGACCACTACAACTGGGTCGCCGAGGTTGTCTGGTGGGTCGTCCCCGCCATCATCATTTTCATCCTCGGTATCATCGCCTGGCAAAGTTCCCACGCACTCGATCCCTACAAACCGCTCCAAGCGAACACTCCTTCGATGACCATCGACGTCGTCGCTCTCGACTGGAAGTGGCTCTTCATTTATCCCGAACAAGGCATCGCGAGCGTGAACCTCGTCGAATTTCCCGTTGGGACACCGGTCCATTTTTATCTCACTGCCGATGCACCGATGAATTCCTTTTGGATACCGCAACTCGGGGGTCAGATCATGGCGATGCCCGGCATGACCACGCAACTCAATCTCATGGCAAGCCGCACGGGAGACTTCAACGGCTTCTCCGGCAACATAAGCGGCGACGGCTTCTCGGGCATGGCGTTCACTGCGCGAGCCGTTCCGCAAACGCAGTTCGATCAATGGGTGACCGCCGCCAAGACCGGACTTGCGCCACTTACAGAGAGTTCATACGCGTCGCTCGCCCAGCCGACCGAGTATAATCCTGTCTCGTACTACTGGCCGGTTTCCGTGGACCTGTTTGGTTCCGTAGAAAATAAATACATGACTCCCGGCAGTGGCATGATGATGGATCCCGCCTCGACGGCGGATGGAATGCAGGGAATGAACATGACACCATGAACTGGCAGGAACTCATATTCGGCAAGCTTTCGTGGTCGGTTCTCCCGCAGAATCCGATCGCGTGGGGCGGCGCCATCTATATGGTGGCCTGCATACTGGCCGTACTCGCCTTCGTCACCTTCTCCGGTTCATGGCGATGGCTGTGGAAGGAGTGGTTTACATCGCTCGACCCAAAAAAGATCGGCATCATGTACATCACGGTCGCGGGCATCATGCTCGTGCGCGGCGGCGTCGACGCGCTCCTCCTTCGCGCGCAGCAGGCGACCTCGGTGGGCGATTCGTTCGGCATCGTGAGCGCGAACCATTTCCAACAAATATTCTCCGCGCACGGTTCTATCATGATCTTTTTCGTCGCGATGGGACTCATGTTCGGGCTCATCAACCTCGTTGTGCCACTCCAGATAGGGACGCGCGACGTTGCGTTCCCATTCTTGAATTCCTTGAGCTTCTGGCTCTTTTTTGCCGGTGCGGCGCTCATCAACTGTTCGCTTTTGTTGGGCGACTTCTCGACCGCAGGCTGGCTCGCGTATCCGCCGCTTTCGGAACTTCAATATTCGCCGACCGTTGGGGTTGATTATTGGATATGGGGACTGCAGATCGGGGGCTTGGGAAGCCTCCTCTCGGGGGTGAATTTCATCGCGACCATCGTGAAGAAGCGCGCGAAGGGCATGACCTGGATGCGCCTTCCGATGTTCACCTGGACGACGCTCGGTTCGATGTCGCTCGTCGTGTTCGCGTTCCCGATCCTCACTGTGACCCTCGCGCTTTTGTGGCTCGACCGCACCGCGGGCATGCATTTTTTCACCGCAGGCGGAGGCGGCAACATGATGATGTACGTCAATTTGATATGGGCGTGGGGACATCCGGAGGTCTACATCCTCATTTTGCCGGCGTTCGGGGTGTTTTCCGAGATCGTGCCCGTTTTTTCGAGCAAGAAACTTGCCGGGTACACGTCGATGGTGCTCTCCATTTGGGCCATTGTTGTGCTGTCGTTCATCGTATGGCTGCACCACTTTTTCACGATGGGCGCGGAGGCGGATGTGAACGCGTTCTTCGGCATCATGACGGCGGTCATCGCGGTGCCGACGGGCGTCAAGATATTCAACTGGCTCTTCACGATGTACCGTGGACGCATCCGCTTCACCACACCGATGCTGTGGTTCATCGGGTTCGTCGTGCTCTTCACGCTGGGTGGGGTCGCGGGCGTCGTCATGGCGGAACCACCGGCCGACTACGAATTGCACAACTCGCTCTTTCTCGTCGCGCACTTTCACACGATGATAGTTTCCGGCGTGCTTTTCGGCTACTTTGCGGGACTCACGTACTGGTTCCCGAAATTCTTCGGCTTTACGTTCGATGAAAAGTGGGGAAGGCGCGCGTTCTGGTTGTGGCTCACCGGATTCATCCTTGCGTTCGGCCCGCTCTACCTCCTTGGTCTCGAGGGCGCGACGAGGCGGCTCGACCATTATTCCGCCGCGCTGGGCTGGCAGCCGCTTTTTGCGGTTGCGGGAGTCGGCGCCGTTCTGATAGCACTCGGTTTTTGTTGCCAGGTCGCGCAGCTCATCGCGAGCATCAGGAAGCGGCACGCAAACAAGGTCGGCAGCGATCCGTGGCGCGGCCGCACGCTCGAGTGGTCGGTCGCTTCGCCCCCGCCCGCGTACAATTTCGCGGCACTTCCGCTCGTCCATGCGCGCGATCAGTTTTGGGCATACAAACACACGAAGATACACCACGACATGCAGGCGGAAGACTTCCATATGCCCAAAGAGAGTGCTGCAGGGCTCATCATTGCAACGTTCGTCTTCGCGTTCGGGTTCGGCGCGGTCTGGCACATCTGGTGGCTCGTGATATTCGGCGCGCTCGGCGCTATCGTGACCGCGCTCGCGCGCACGTTCGACGAGGACGCGGAATATGTCGTCACCGCGTCCGAGATCGTGCACCGTGAGGCCGGATTGCGACGAGACGAAGCGATAACCGTATGATGGAAACCCAAGCCCACGCGAGCGACACCCTTTCTCCCGAAGAACGCGCGGCGGATTCTACCGCCGTTTTCGGATTCTGGGCGTACCTCATGACCGACTTGGTGCTCTTCGCGAGCCTGTTCGCCGTGTTCGCCGTCTTGCGCGGCCCCGCATTCGGAGGGTCCTCGATGGGCAACATCTTCAACTTGCCGTACGTGCTCATCGAAACGATCGCACTCCTTACGAGCAGTTTCACCTGCGGCCTCGCGCTCCTTGCCGCGCGCGCTGACAAAGTGCAAGCGGCGATTCTGTTGCTTTCGACGACATTCGTTCTCGGAGCGGCATTCGTCGGGATGGAAGTTTCGGAGTTCACGCGCCTCGTCGCGCAAGGATACGGTCCCTCGCACAGCGGATTCCTCTCGGCGTACTTCACGCTGGTCGGCACGCACGGGCTTCACGTCGCCGTTGGCCTCCTGTGGCTGCTCTCGCTCACGATCGCCATCCTCAAGCGCGGATTCTCGAGGGGCAATATGCGAAAATTGGCTCTGTTTAGCCTTTTTTGGCACTTTCTCGACATCGTATGGATATTCATATTTACCATCGTATATTTGATGGGAGCGCTATGAAAAACTATTTCGAGGAGATCGGCGCGTGGCCTCATTCGCACGGGATTGCACGCGCCTATGTCGCGGGCTTCGTTCTCTCGCTTGCGCTCACGCTCGGCGCCTACGTTCTCGTCGCACAACACGCGCTTCCGCAAGTGAGGCTCGTCGCAGCCATTGTCGCGGCCGCGCTCGTGCAGTTCATCGTGCAGGTCGTGTGTTTTCTCCACCTCGGGCGAGGAAGCGCTTCGCGTAAACGGCTTGTCATTTTTGGGTTCGCGATTCTCGTCGTTGGCATCCTGGTCTCCGGTTCGCTATGGATCATGTTCAGTCTGAATTTGCGCATGATGCCGGATGCGTCGCAGATGGAGCAGTATATGCAAAGCCAGGGCGGATTTTGAATATGGACGATTCCAAGCTGGAGCGCATACCGGTCATCATCGAGGTGGCGCGAGCGGAAGATCTGCCAGCAATGGCACAACTTCGGTACGAAAACATTGTGGCCCGCATGGATGCCGGTAAACTTCCAGAAGAAAATGTGGGTTCGATAATTCCCGAAGAAGGGATAAAGGAATTAATACCGGTAATCGAAAAAGCGGGCGAGGATGAGTACTTTCTCGTTGCCAAGAGACAGGGCCAAGTGGTGGGGATGTGCGGAATGTTCTGGAGGCCGGAGCATGAGCGTTTTCAATTCAGGCGATTCTATGTGCGCACGGAGTTACAAAAGAAGAAAATAGGCGGGCAACTTTTCCGCAACGCGAAAGAGCGCGCGCAACACTCCCCCCACTCTCCCAAAGGGATGTACCTCCTGACCGACCAAGACAATGAAGAGGCTCAGGAAATATATGAGCGCTGGGGGTTCAGAGAGACAGGGCGAGAAGATAACTGGGTCAGAATGGAATTGGATTTTTAATCTATGTTCAAAACCTACTACAACCTCGCGAAGCCGGGCATCATCTACGGGAATTTGATCACGACCGTTGCAGCATATTTCTTTGCCTCGCGCTGGCAGGTCAATGCGGAGAATTTTTTGGGTACCGTCTTCGGGCTCGGATTCGTCATCGCCTCCGCATGCGTGATCAACAACTACCTCGATCGAGACATCGATAAGAACATGGAGCGCACTAAGGACAGGGCACTTGCAACGGGCGCTATTTCCAATACGAACGCGTTCGTGTTCGCCGGCGTGCTTGGCGTCGTCGGCTTCGCGCTCCTCCTCGTTTTTGTCAACGTGTTGGCGGCGCTGGTCGCGCTCGCCGGATTCCTCATCTACGTGTTCGTGTACAGCTTTTCCAAACGAACGACGCACTGGGCGACCGAGATAGGCAGCCTTGCCGGCGCAGTGCCCATCGTCGTCGGCTATGTCGCGGTCGCGGACAGGCTCGACTTAGTCGCACTCATCCTTTTTCTGATACTCGCGCTGTGGCAGATGCCACACTTCTTTTCGATCGCCACGTACCGCTCCCGGGAATATGCGGCTGCCGGGATCCCCGTCTTGCCGCTCCGGAAGGGGACGCATGAGACCAAGCGGCAGATTCTTCTCTATATCATCGGCTTCGCGCTCGCCGCATCGCTCCTGACATTCCTTGGGTATGCGGGATATGCGTACGTACTTGTCGTCGAACTTGCGGCACTCGTTTGGTTCGGCTTCGCGACGCAGGGATTCACGGCAGAAAATGAGGATGCGTGGGCGCGGAAACTCTTTTTTATTTCGCTCGCCGTCCTGCTCGTGTTCTCTGTCGCACTCTCTTTCGCTTCGGTCTTGCCGTAGCGCTACGCCGCACGACGCGCCATGAATGCGGCGGCATCTTGCAGCGTCCTAGCGCGAGCCCCGAATCTCTCCAGCGCCTTGCCGCCATCCCGCGCCTCTTGCTCGAGCCGATCTTTTGCTCCGGGAATGCCTAGCGTCGTTACGAGCGTTCGTTTGCCGGCCGCAGCATCTTTGGCTGCATCGAGAATGTCGTCTGATAGTTGAAAGGCGAGCCCCAGGTGCTGCGCGTATACATCGAGCGCATGTCTGTCCTCGGGTTCCGCGCCGGAAAGTATCGCGCCACTCAAGACAGAAAAGTGAATGAGCGCGCCTGTTTTCAGCGCTGCCACGCGTTCGATATCCGCGGTCGCATCCAAATCTAGTTGCTGGCCTCCCGCCATGCCAGAGCGGCCGATTGCTCGCGCGAGTTCCAGTGTCAGTTCCGTTTTTTCGCCAGCCAACATCTCGAACGCGAGACTCTGGAGCGCATCGCCCGCAAGTATCGCCGTCGCTTCGCCGAATTGTTTGTGCACCGAGGGCTTTCCGCGACGCATGTCATCGTTGTCCATTGCGGGCAGGTCGTCGTGTACAAGTGAGTAACAGTGTACGAGCTCCACGGCGACAGCCACATTCAGCGCGTTCTCCTGATGAACATCAAAAAGCTTGGCGCTCTCCAGAACCAAAAAAGGACGGAACCGTTTCCCGCCGCCCAAAACCGCGTACCGCATCGCTTCGTTCAAGCGCCCTTCGCCCAAGAGGACTTGTTGCAATTTCGGTTCTAACACATCGCTTGTACGTACAAGCGCCCCCTCGAATGAGCTCATCAAATGAGTATAACAACGCATAAAAAACGGGCACTGGGGGGTTTATTTCCAGTGCCCGTTTTCGCGTTGAAGTTCATGCGTCTTCGAGAAGACGCGAGAACGGGATCGACGAGAAGGAAAAATCCCGGTCTTTGTTCAAGGTGCTTCGATACAGATCGCCGTACAAGCGGTAGTCGTCAGGACACAAAAAAACGACGTTGAGATTCTCGTCAGGCCCCCGAAATTGATCGAGAGTCTTCGCATCTTTGTGTCTTTGCAGGAAGCGCAACGCGACTGACAACGCGAGTCCCGAGGTTGGCCCGCCCGGCGTCCAGTCGATCTCGGAGAACATCGCATAGCTCGCGAGAAAGGATTGGTACCTCGTCGCCGTCATGCGGTACTCGAAGTTGTCCACTGAAGCGATCTTCACGTCGCGACGGATGCGCGCCTCGTCCCGAGCGCCGGGGACCTCTTGGCCGTCTGCGCACAGAGCGAGGACGATCTTTGTCTTAAAGCCCGCATTCTGCGCATATTTCTGCAGACCGCCCGCAGTGCCGAGCGTTCCGCCGGGAACGACGATCAGATCGATCCGGTTCCCGTAGATGCCCCACAATTGCGGCGCCATGTAATTGAATTGCGCCAGCAGGTTCGCACGGTCGGCGTATTGATCGACGTTGTACCAGCCGGGCTGCTGGCCTTTCTCGCGCGCATATTGGACGGTTCCCGAGCTGAGGAGCACCGTATCGATCGGATGCCCGAGAGCCGAGATGGTGCCGACCTTTGAACCGGGCGTATCGTTCTGCATGACAATCTCGCAGCGCAACAAGCCGACAGCCTTGCAGATCTGCGCGATGCCGAGCCCCGTGTTACCACTCGACGCAGCAACGACCTTCGTCTTCGAGGTTATTTTTCCCGAGTTGATCGCGGCGTAGATCAATTCGTACGCGACCGGGGCTTTTGAGTTAAAGGTATCGTCATACAAGACCGCCGGAGTAATGCGCACCCTGTCTTCTGCGAACGGATTGATGGCGCTCGAAAGAGGGGACGCCATGCGAACCAGTCCGCGACTGCTTGGGTGGAAGCGCCGGAGTGCTGGGTGGTGCAAGAGTTCGCTCATAACCTAACCCTCTCTATTCTGACCGATATCGGTCCTGTTGCGGATACTACCTCGCGAGGCCTTTTTCGCAATGGTACGATGCCGCCATGCGGTACAAGGGAGTCGTTCAGAAGGGGGATAGGCGAGGAACGGCGTTGGGGTTCCCGACGATCAATATCCCGTTCGAGGGCGACAGGCCAGAGGGGATCTTCGCCGCCGAGGTGTTCGTCGACGGAGAAGGGTATCTTGCAGTCGCCTACGCCAATACGTCGCGCAAGATACTCGAAGCACACCTTTTGGATTTCTCCGACGACCTCTACGACAAGGAAGTCGAGATACACCTCTTGAAGAAGATGCGCGATGACAAGCGATTTGAACACACCGCCGAACTCAAGAAAGCGATTGCGGAAGACATCAAAGGCGTGCGACAATACTTCGGTCTATGAGCAACGCCCGCAAACTCGCGATATGGGGACCCGCCATCGTGTTCGCCGCGGCGATGCTCTGGGCCTCCGATGCGCCATTCCGCTTACACCTCACGCAAGCGCTCGCCTCAAATTTCATCGTACTCGGCGAGCACGCGGTCTCGTGTCTCGTCGCGATACCCATCCTGCTTTTCAACTGGGGCAACCTCAAAAAGATATCCGGTCGCGAATGGCTCGCCATCGTGTTCATCGGCGTGTGCGGTTCAGCGCTCGCCTCCGTCGCGTTCACCGAATCGTTCCACTACGTGAACCCTTCGGTCTCCATCGTATTGCAAAAGGTACAGCCGTTGATAGCGATCGGGCTGGCATGGTTTCTCTTGGGTGAGAAGTTGCACGAACGATTCTGGCTGTGGACCTGTGTGGCGCTTTTCGGCGCATACCTCGTCAGTTTTCCGAACCTCATCCCGCAAACGTATGTGGGAGAAACGTTTAATCCCAACGTGATAGGGGCATCGCTCGCACTTCTCGCAGCGCTCTTGTGGGGCGCTTCTACCGTTTTCGGCAAATACGTACTCCGCACGGCGGCGTTCCAGACCCTCACGTCGCTCCGGTTCGTCGTCGGGCTTCTCTTTCTCATCGCGTTGAACGCGGTGCAGGGAACGTTCCCCGCTCCGGGTGTCCTGACCGGCACCGACGTATTGTTCATCGTCATCATTGCCTTCGCATCCGGCGTATTCTCGCTCTTCCTCTACTACTATGGACTTCAGTACACGCGCGCTTCCATCGCGACCATCGCAGAACTTGGTTTTCCGCTCGCCGCCGTATTCGTCAACGCGTACTTCATTCCCGGCAACTGGGCGGCGGGGACGTTCCTGGGCCTTTTCCTCGGCCAGTGGGCCGGCACCGCACTTCTTCTCTTTGCAATGTTCATGCTCTCGCGAGTGAATCAGGAGGAGACGGTCGTGGCATGACCCGCATCATGGTCTTTGGCACGTTCGACATGGTCCACGCGGGACATGAGGATTTTTTTGCACAAGCACGAGCGCTCGCGAAGGAGCCGCACCTGATCGTTTCCGTCGCTCGCGACGAGAACGTGGTTCGGATAAAGGGCAAGAAGCCTCGCAACACGGCCGACGAACGGCGAGCTCTTCTCGCCGCGCATCCGCTCGTTGATGAGGTCGTGCTTGGTGACGAAGAAGGATATCTCGACCACATCATTGCCGCAAAACCAGATATCATCGCGCTCGGATACGACCAACACGGCGACTACGTAGACCGTTTGGAGAATGATTTGACTAAGGCGGGGCTTAGCGTCAAGGTGGTGAGATTGAAGGCTCTGGAGCCGGAGCGGCTCAAAACCTCCAAACTCAATGGCGAATGAAACTGACGAAATAGTGGCAACGCGCGTGCAACAAGGCGACAGCGAGGCTTTCGGCGAACTCGTCGAACGGTATGAGGACAAACTTATGCGCTACGCGCGCAAATTCCTGCGCGATCCGGACGATGCGAAAGACATCGTGCAAGAAGTGTTCATCAAGGCATACGAGAACATCCAGAGCTTCGATGCGACACGGCGCTTTTCGCCTTGGATTTATCGCATCGCGCACAACGAATTCGTCAATGCCATCAAAAAACGTGCCCGCGGACCCGTTTTCGGCATCGATCTCGACGTCGTTTTTCCGCATCTCGCCGCGGGGGAAACGGCCGACGATCAGGCGCTCGAGCGCGATACCAAGGAGATACTCGAGCAGTGTCTCGACGAACTCGACCCGAAATATCGCGAGCCTCTGGTTTTGTACTACTTCGAGGGGTTAAGCTATAAAGACATGGCGGACGTGCTTCGCATACCGATGTCGACGGTCGGGGTCAGGCTCGCCCGCGGCAAAGCGAGCCTGAAGCGGATAGCCGCGAAAAAGAATTTATATGGTTGAACCGAACAAACAGCCTTCGCTCGAAAAGAACGTCATGGACGCGATCCATTCGGGGCGCGTGCATATGCGCCCGCGGTGGAAATTCGTCCTCTCCGGCGCGCTCGCAGCGCTGGGTGTCATCATCCTCGCGCTCACACTCCTTTTTATCACGAGCTTTGCCATCTTCACGCTCCGGCAGGACGGCGCACTTTTCGTCCCTGTCTTCGGCATGCGAGGACTCTTCGCGTTCTTCGCGGCGTTACCGCTCATCCTCATCACGCTTTTGGTCCTATTCCTCGTGATACTTGAAATACTGGTGCGCCGCTACCGCGTCGGCTATCGGACGCCGCTCCTCGTTTCCGTGCTCGCCATCCTCGTCATCGTTGTCTGCGGCGGGTATGCGCTCGAACGCACCCGCATCCACGCTGGACTTCTGCACGATGCGCGACTTCCTGGAGGATTGCCGCCACCCCTCGACGTCATTTACCGCGTGGGGGCAGAACACGTGCCCGGCATCTACCACGGCACGATCGTATCCATGATCCCGGGGGGTTTCTTGCTCGCCGATGAGAACGAGGCCGGAACCACGACGGTCATCCTCGGGCCCTCAACGAGACTTCCGCTTGGCGGCGGATTCGACGTCGGAGACACGGTGGTCGTGTTCGGCGACCAAGCCTCCGGCACCGTGCACGCCTTCGGCGTACGGGAAGTGGGGGACTGAAATAAGAGTTTCGAAAGGATGTACTACCTGTAGCTGGCATTCCCTCGCGCCTCTAGCGCAGAGGGCCCAGCGAATTGGGGTTCAAAAGCCTCAAGCGAGCGCCTGTCTCTTGACCCCGAGACAGGCGTTTCGCGTTCATCATGAACACGAAATGCCTTTTGAGAACCCGCAGGTCTCAACACTCCCCGCCAAAGACGGGTCGCTGCTCTCCTCCACGGGAAAACTACAGTTTTCCCGACCCCTTTCGCCCCGCCAGGGCGACGAGGCGTTTCGCGTTCTGTATACTTGGCTTAATGAAGTACTTGGGCGTTGATTATGGTTCGAAACGCGTGGGCGTCGCGGTTTCCGACGAGCGCGGGACGATCGCATTCCCACGGGCGACGCTCGCTAACGACAAAGAGCTTTTGACGCGGCTTGTGCGCACCGCTCAGGAAGAACGTGTCGAAGCCATCGTCGTCGGTGATACCCGCTCTCACGGAGGTGGCGAGAATCCCGTAACACCGGAGGCCGAAAGGTTCATGGAGGTGCTGGCGCGCGAAACCGGGCTGCCCCTTTCCAGAGGCTTCGAGGTTTTCTCTTCGATAGAGGCCTCGCGTCACGCGCCCAAGGGGAAAGAACACGACGATGCTGCGGCCGCGGCGCTCATTCTGCAGCGATTTTTGGATATGAACGCTTCGCGTTAGAATTGCAATATGGCCGAAGAGATCTCCTACGACGATTTTGCCAAACTCGACATCCGCATCGGGAAGATCGTTGCCGCCGAGCTCGTGCCGGATACCGACAAACTGATCAAATGCACCGTCGACCTGGGCGAATTAGGGGAACGAACCATCGTCTCGGGAATCGCGCAGTGGAAAAAGCCAGAAGAGCTCGTCGGCAAGCGCCTACCCTACATCGTGAACCTCGCGCCGAAGATGCTGCGCGGTGTGGAAAGCCAAGGAATGTTGCTTGCGGCATCGGACGAGAATGGTGTCGCACTTTTATTTCCGGAACGCGATGTTTTGCCGGGGACGAAGTTGAAGTGATGCGTCGCTGGCAATGATATAATTTCACAATGCAACGCGCCGGTCCTTCTGGGAGTGCCGGGAAGCGCGGGGGATTGTTCTCGCGCATGTTCCCCGCTCCGAATTTTCTCTCTCCTCGCTGTGCAGGGATAGACATTTCCGACGCGTCGATCAAGTGGATCGCCTTGAGCCGCCCGGGGCGCGGGAGCCGAAAGGTGGAAGCATGGGGGCAGGAGCCGCTTCCCGGAGGAATAGTATCTGCGGGCGTCATCCAGGACCCCGCACGCCTCACGGAAGCACTCCGCGCGATAAAAAGGAAGATGCCGCGTGTAACGGCCGTGCATGCCGCGCTTCCGGAAGAATCCGCGTTCGTCTTCAGCTTGAGCGCGCCCGCGGGTTCATCTCGCGAACAGATACTCAGCATGATCGAGTTCGAGTTCGAGGCGCGCGTGCCGATCCCGCCCACCGCCGCGGTCTACGATTTCGACCTCATTCCGGGGCAAGAAGGCGACGCCCAGGAGATCGGCGTCGTCGTGTTTCCGCGCGAGCTCGCGGAGAGCTATGCGGACTCCTTCGCGGACGCGGGATTTTCGCTCCTGTCGCTCGAGATAGAGGCGCGCTCCATAGCCCGCGCCGCGGTCCCACGCATGTCACCGGGGAATATCGCGCTTTTGGTCGATTTCGGTTTCAAACGCACCGGATTCGCGGTCCTCAAATCCGGTATTCCCATTTTTACGTCGACCGTCGAGATCGGCGGCGAAGCCGTCGACCGCGCGCTGAAGGAGAAAATGCATCTTTCGCAAGAACAAGTGCAATTGTGGAAGAATGAACAGGGCCTTCTTCCCGAAGGCGGTGTGAAATCGCCCGGCCTCGAGGCCGTTTCCGGCGCCGCGAGCGCGCTCGGAAGCGAAGTTGCGCGGCATTTCAACTACTGGGATACGCGCAGGAACGATCGCGGCGAACGCGTCTCTCCGGTTTCTCACGTGCTTCTCCTTGGCGGCAGTGCCAACATGAAAGGCCTCGCGGATTACATCGCGGGACGGGTACAGGCGCCCGTCGAGCGCCCGAACGTCTGGAACAACGTGTGTTCCTTCGACGAATACATCCCGCCCATCGAACGGCGCAACTCCCTCCAGTATGCGACCGCGATAGGGCTCGCACTGCGCGATTGACCATGTCCAACCTTCTTCCACCACCGGCACAGAAGAGAATGAAAGCGGAATTCCGCAGCCGTTTTTTGCTTGCGACGGCGCTGGTCCTGTTCGTATCCGCGTCATTTTTTATCATCGCACTCACGCCCGCCGCGCTGGCGATCGCCTCATTCGCTCCCGCCGCGTCGCAGGACCTCTCTCCACAAAGCGGCGATGCCAAGGCCGATAGTGCGGCGGTCGCGCACACCAAGGCGCTCCTCACGTCGCTGCAACCCGTCTCGGCCACATCATCGTTGGACGCCTTGCTTGCGGCGCTCTCGCAGCGGGGAGAAGGCGTCCATGTAGACAATATTTCCTACTCGGTCACGCAACAGTCCATTGCGATCGCAGGCCACGCCGATACGCCGGGAGACGTGAACACGTTCCAACAAGCGCTCCAAAGCGACCTGCGGTTCAGCAACGTTTCGGTGCCGGTCTCCGCGCTTTTGGGTTCCCAAGGCGGCGGTTTTACTATCACGATGAAGATCAACCCCTAATATGCGAACCTCTCTCACATACGGTTCGTTCGCCGCACTCGCACTTTCGTTGTCCATGTGGGGCGCAGCGTGGTTCTTTTTTTCCGACACCTCTGCGCGCCTCGCCGCGCGCGCCGAAGCGCTTTCCTCTTCGAGCATTCAGAACGCGCAGCAGGTGAACGCGATAGAACTGCATGCGATCGTGGTGGATACCGCATCCGACCGCGCGACACTCGACGGATTCGTCGGGACGGACGTCGTTGGCATCGCCAATGCGATACAGAGTGCCGGGCAGGCGGCCGGCACGAAGACGACCATCGGGTCCGCGACGGCCGCGACCCACCAAAATCCGACGTCGGGCGTGAGCCAGCTCGAGTTCGTCGTGCAATCTACCGGCACGTTCGCGCAAGTGTGGAGAGCGGCGCAACTTTTTGGGTCCCTGCCGCTTCCTTCGAACGTCGAAGAACTCGACTTTGAACAGCTTCCAAGCTCTGGTCCTGGTCAAGGCAGCTCTTGGCAACTCACCGCGCGTATCAGCGTTCTTACAAGCGCCCACGTCTCATCATGACCTTCGACTTTTTCTCATTGTCGCGCGTCAAGGAGGTCTGGAGCTATCGGAGCGAGCCGGAGAATATCCACGCGCTCGGCGAACTGCTCTGGCGCACCCTTCTCGTCATCGCGTTTCTTGCACTTCTCTCCTCGGTGCTTCTGGGAGTGCATGAAATGTCGGCAGTGACCCAGGCAGAGAATTCGGTCCAAGCGCCCACTTCTGCACCGCCGCCGTTGGATCCCGCAAAACTGCGAAGCGAACTCGGCACGTTATCCGCGCGACAGGCACAGTACCAGTCCATCCTGCAGTCGCCCGCGCCGCAGGTCGCGGACCCGTCGAAGTAGAAAGGGCCTCGGTTTCGGGTTACATTTAGTGTCCCCTCGTAGCACAATGGATAGTGCGGCGGACTTCTAAGCCGTTGATGTTGGTTCGATTCCAACCGAGGGGAGGGCACCCTTAGCTCAGTGGTAGAGCAGCGCTTTTACACAGCGAAGGTCGGGAGTTCAAATCTCTCAGGGTGCACAAAATGGGCGAGCGACGCGTGCGAAGAGTTGAATTTGCGGCATGAGAGTGCTATAGTGCCGCGACAAAAGTATGGCGATCACGATATCACCGATAGACATGGACATGCGAAAGAACCTCGACCTTCGGCCGGGGGACACGGTGCGTGTGCACCAAAAGATCGAGGAAAAAGGGAAGTACCGCATCCAAATATTCGAAGGGCTCGTCTTGGCTCGCAAGCACGGCACCGAAGCGGGCGGCACATTCACCGTGCGCCGCACGCTCTCCGGCGTTGGCGTCGAAAAAGTGTTCCCGCTCTACTCGCCGATGATAGACAAAATAGAAGTGGTGAAGCGCTCGAGCGTCCGCCGCGCCAAGCTCTACTACATCCGCGAAAAAGTCGCGCGCGAAGCGCGTCGTCAGTTGCGCCGCACGCGCATGGTCGGAGCCACCGAAGCGGAAGGCGTCCCCGCAGATTTTGCCAAGGAAACGGAAGCGGAGAAAGAGATGATCGTCGAGGAGATGACCGCACCGACGGACGAGAAGGCCGTGGAGAAAAGCGAGTAGCTTTTCTTTGCGCCTCGCCGTATATTTATCGAACGCGCAGGTGGCGAAATTGGTAGACGTACTACCTTGAGGTGGTAGCGCCCGCAAGGGCATGGGAGTTCGAGTCTCCCCCTGCGCACCCAACGCAAAACGTGTCCCTTGCGGACACGTTTTGCGTTGGGAGCAGAGACTCGAAAGACGGAGCGCGACGGCGCGAGTCGGGGCCGCGCGCGTTTTCAGCAGAAAACGACGCGTGACCGAGTCTCCCCCTGCGCACAGCGAAGTTTGTTATGATGCGCGGATGATACGCCAGTATCTTCCCAAAAATGTGAAAGAACTCGTGCATTGGTACGAGCGGTATGTCTCGCCGCTTTCGCTCGTTGCCGGTTTCGTTTCCGACAACCTAATCCTTTTGCGCCGAGTCGACCTTTGGACAACCGACGCGCTTTTCATTTTTTATCTCGTCGTTTCGAGCGCCGGCATCATTCTTATCAACCTCATCGAAACGGGGCGCTTGCGGCAAAAGTTCTGGGTCGATGCTGCGCCTATCATTCCTGTGGTCGTGCAATTCGCCTTCGGTGGGCTTTTCAGCGGATTCCTCTCGCTCTACTCACGGAGCGCCGATTATGCCGCGAGCTGGATATTTGTGATACTCGTCGCAGCGCTTCTCTTAGGCAACGAGCGTTTTCTGCGTTTCTACGTGCGCGTGCCGGTGCAGCTGTCCATTCTCTTCACGACGCTCTTCTCGTTCTTCATTTTCTTCTTGCCGGTCGTCTTCCACGCCATCGGTCCGTGGATGTTCGCCGCGAGCGGTGCCTGCGCGCTCGCGCTCGTCGCGCTTTTCATCGCGCTCCTTACCCGCGTGGTCCCCGAAACGAAGGGGCAGCTGACCGTGACGGCTCGCGCGATAGCCGTCATCTACGTCCTGTTCAACGTCCTCTACTTCACCAACGCGATCCCGCCTCTGCCACTCTCGCTCAAGGACGCGGGCGTCTACCACAGCGTCGTGCGCGATGCGTCCGCGGGCACGTATACGCTCGTCGGGGAAGAAGAACCTTGGTACGACGCCATCCTTCCTCTGCCGAGCGTGTTCCATGAGACGCCTGGAGGAAGGGTGTACGTGTACACGTCGGTATTCGCACCCTCGGGACTTTCGACACAGATATTGCACGAGTGGCGCTACTACGATGCTTCCAGCGGAACGTGGGTGACGAGAGCGACCATCGAATATCCGATCCAGGGAGGACGCGATGGCGGCTACGAGGGCTACTCGCAACTCCTCGATCCCGCACCCGGCAAGTGGCGTGTCGACGTGGTAACCCAATACGGGGCTCTAATAGGACGCGTTTCGTTCACGGTCGTGGACGTCGCCACCTCATCGCCCTCGACCACGATAGTCAAGTAGAATCCACCGTGAGCGCTTGACGCATCGGATGCGCGCAGCACAATGGTGTGAACGGCCAGATTTAGACGCTCACTTCACTCCCAAAAATCTTATGAAAAGAATGGCATGGATATTCGGCGTTGTTCTCCTCGTTATAGGGGTGCTGGGACTCATCCCGCTCGACACGTCGGGCGGATTTTTATTCGGCGTGTTCGCCGTGGATACGATGAGTAGTGTCGTCTACATCGCGACCGGCGCGCTCGCCATACTGGCGGCAAGACAAGACGAATCCCGCATGCGGCTCTACTTCAAGGTGTTCGGTATCGTGTATGCGCTCATCACCGTCTTGGGATTCATCGAGGGGAGTTCCGTTCTCGGGCTTATGGTGGTGAATTTCGCCGACAATCTGCTCAACCTTTTGGTCGCGCTTGTCGCGCTCTGGGCGGGGTTTGGTTCGAGGGAATTGGCCTCGATGTAGGGAATGTAATCGCGTTCCAAACGTGCTACACTCGCCCCTACTGTGATGGCGATCGTGGTGTAACGGTCAACACTGGAGCTTGTGGAGCTCTCAATTCGGGTTCGATTCCCGACGATCGCCCCAAGAAGAATATGCTGCAGGAACATTTTTTCGAGGAACGCGGCATCTACTATCGCTCGAGCGAGATACGGTCGGATAGGACAACCCTCGTATTTGTTCACGGCCTCACGCCGAGCTCGGCGGTGTGGCTGCCGTATGAGCCGCATTTCGAAGGCGCCTACAACATCGTCTCGCCTGATCTGCGCGGGCACGGCAGATCACGCAAGCCCGGCCGCTACGAAGATTACCGCATCGAGGAGATGACAGGAGATATCGATGCGCTTCTCACGCACCTCGGCGTCGAAAAATACATTCCAGTTTCAAGTTCGTTGAGTTGCCTCATCATGCTCATCCTCTTGAAGGAGCGCCCAGGCGCGGTGGCAGCGATCTTTCTCAATCCGCTCTACGGCACGAAGAAAATATTACTCACGCGCATTTCAGAAGCATTCGTCGCGGGATGCGCCAAAATCGCCGGTTTGTTCAGTTACTCGAATAAACCCGGCAAACATACCGACTACAAGAGCCTCGGGCGCGTGTGGGACTTGAGCCCGAAACTTATGTTGCGCGAAATTCCGAACACGACGCTCCATGTGTATCTTTTCTGCCTCGACAATCTCTACAAGCGCGATTTCGATGCATGGTGGCAGGACGTGAAAGTCCCCATCCTCCTCATCCATGGCGAGCATGACATCATCTCGCCTGTCGCGCAGATCCGCCGACTCGCGAGCACGCTGCCCAACGCAAAGCTCGTCGTCCTCCCGCACGGCAGTCACGTCATGCCACTCAACTACCCGGACGAGATCGCGGGAATAATGAATTCTTTTTTGAAGGATTTGCCAAATTAAAAGAAGAACCGCCCCGCCGAAGAGGTTTTCCGACAAGGTCGGTTCTTCTTCAGTGAAGCGGTTAGCGCGGACTTGGCGTGGTGATGAAGAGCCAGATCATCGTGATTCCCACGATTGCTGTAAAGATGAGCAAAAAGATCCCACGGGCAATTTCGGTACCCGCGACAACGTACGCCGCAAGGCTGAGCGCGATCGCAATCACAACTGAAACGAGAAAAAAACGTATGGCCGCAGCGTGCTGGGCATCATGCCAAGATTTCACTGTCATCGGGCCCTCCTGTTGCCAATGGTTAGGTATTTCTGTGAAGCTTCTGTAAGACTATCTGTAATGACGTGAGAGTCAAATGAACGTTGAGGTTGAAAACGATGCTAGACTTTGGTCATGCGCTTTGAGCAGCTGTACCCGAAACGAACGCCTGAAGAAGAGCAAAAAAGGGCGGACGAACGCGCGCCAGAAGATGCAAAATTCAGCGAGCAGTGGAAGCACCCGCAAGAGATAACCACGCCGCTTGGCGAGAAGATCGACTTGTACGACATGCGTCCGGAACATGAGAAAACTCCGGTGCCGACGCTTTTGGTGAGCGGGTTTACGGGAACGGCAGAATTGTGGAAGAAAAATATGCGCGAGCTTTACACGCTCGGAAGGCGGACACTTGTTGTCGACGGTTCTCATGGGGTCGATTATGACCCGAACGAAACGAACCTGGACAAACGGGCGATGGACCCGGAGTATCGGAAGGTCGCTGCAATGTCCGCCGCACTCGACGGGGCCCACGTCGAAAAAGCCGACGCGGTTGCGCACTCGAAGGGTTGCATCGACCTCGTTTTGGCGGCGTACGCATACCCCGAACGCTTCAGGAATATCGTTCTTATAGAACCGGCAGGAATGAATCCGAATGAATCTCTCGTGCAGGTAATTTGGCGGAATCAGCTCAAGGATGTTCCCTCGATGAACAAAGCGCACGAAGCATACAAGCGCGGCGACCCTGGATATCAATGGGACATTCACCCGGAAGATTCTGTCATCCTTGATCTAAGCAAAGAGATCACGCAGCATCCGATACAGGTCGTGAAGGAGTTATATTCGATAGCGAACGTGAGAGTTATCGATCTTTTGCGAAAGGTCAAGGAAAAAGGCATTGGAATTGTGATTGTGCAAAGCCCGGAAGACGAAATGTTCCGTGCGGAAGTCATGACCGGAGAAGTCTCAAAGAACGAAGCAGGGGAGGTGCTGGCCGGGGAAAACGGAAAGGTGCTGATGGAAAAACAAGGAAGCCTCGCGTCGCAGAAGTTATCGCCCGACGAAGACATAACAAAGGTCGTCGACGGTTTCTATTCCGTAAAAGGCCACCATACGCGATTTTATGACCAGCCCAAGGAGTACACACAACTCATCGACGGGGCGTTGACGGCCCTTGCAGCAAAGAAAGGAGAGTTTTAGTTTTGGCGCGAGATCGGCGCGAGGTTTTCAAGAAATATGTCGACAGATTTTGGCCACGTATATTGCAGTGCTTTTTCGCGGCATTTTTCACGCGAGAGTTTGAGGGCTTTTTGTGCCGCGTCTTTGAGATCTTCAGAGAGGTAGCCGTCGACCCCATTCGTGACTACGTCGCGGGAGCCCATGCAATCGTAGACTGCGGCAGGTACGCCGCAGGCAAGGGCTTCGAGTATGGTGAGACCGAAGGTCTCGGTGCGGGAGGGGAAGACGAAAACGTCCGAGCCGGCCAGAAGTTTCGCGAGTTCTTCCCCCTCTTTGAGCCCCGTGAATACCGCATCTGGGAATTCCTTTTCGAACCTCTCTTTGTCCTCACCGTCACCGATGACGAGTTTTGTTCCGGCCAAGTCGAGCTCGAGAAATTCCCGGACGCTCTTCTCCGGCGCCACCCGCCCCATGTAGGTGAAGATGGGCTTTGGATAGGGAAGCGACGGCTCTTCCGGGCGTGGCCTGAAAAGTTCCGTGTCGACGCCGAGCGGCACAACAACAATGTCGTTTTTGAACCCGTGCGATATGAGGTTTTGTCGCAAGGTTTCCGTCGAGACCATCATCCGGGTAGCGTTCCTGTGGAACCTGCTAAGATATGCGTAGACGAGCCAGTCGAGTCCGGGCATTATCTTGATGCGTATATAGAGCGCGAGGTTGGTGTGGTGCGCTGTTGTGTAAGGAAATTTAAGCTTGCGACATGCAGCTCGCGCCGCAGAGCCAAGAGGCCCCTCTGTCTCGATGTGTATCGCGTCGAAATTTCCTGACGCAAGCAAAGTTCGCATCCGCGCTCGTGGGAACAGCGCCATGCGCACCTGGTGGTCGAACGGCATCCGAATGTTCTGAAAAAGATTCGGATTGATGACGGTCACCTCGATGCCTCGTTTCTCGAGCTCTTTTTTCCTCGCTTCGATCGTACGCACCACGCCATCAACGACCGGGTACCAACCGTCGGTGACGATGGCCAGTTTGCGTATCATAGCTATTCGCTCATTCGCCGCCGCAAGTACCTTCCGAATCCCCAGAAGCACAGAATAACCATAATAAGCGTTCCAAAGGCGGTAAGCGCGTCGAACACATTATTGACGGAGGTGATCCACTGACCGAAAAAATATCCGACCCCCAAAAGCCCGGCCATCCACACCGCCTGGCCTGTTGCATTGATCCAAATATACCGCGCGAAGGCGATGCGAGAGAGCCCTGCCGTAAAGAATATCGCCGTCGAAAATCCGAAGCCTCCGGTTATTTTGGAAATGAACACGATGCGGTCGTGGTTGTGCCGAAATAGGGCTTTCGCGCGTTCGACTCCTTCTGGCGTTATGCCAACATACTTTCCTGGACCGTGAACGACAGCTTCGCCATAGTACAACCCAAGCCAATACCAAAAAGCGTCGCCCCCAAGTTCGCCGATGACGAGCGCGATGCAGGTCGGAATGAGCGAAAGCGTACCTGTTTTGAGCAAAAATCCGCATACCAAACCGACCACCGGCCCCAGCAAAAATGCGGCTGGCGTGATGATGAAGTATCCGTACTGCTGGACGAACTGCAATACGATCGCGACCGTCATATCCCTAGAGTATACACATCGTGGTAGCATGGACACTCGTATGGGTGGACGGCCACTTCGGATACTCTTCGTCACCGACTTGTGGTTCACGCATCCCAACGGGGTCGCGACGGTCGTCTCCAACCTCAAAAAAGAGCTCGAGCAGATGGGGCACACAGTAGACGTGTTCGAGCCAAGCCAATTTTTTACCATTCCGTTCTTGCCGTTCTATCCCGAAATGCGCCTCGCCATATTCGCGGGCGGGTCCATTCGAAGAAAAATTCTCACAGGCAACTACGACTATATCCATATCGAAACGGAAGCGTTTCTTGGGCTTTACGCCCGCCGCACATGCCTGAAATTCGGCATTCCGTTCACGACATCGCTCCATGGCCAGCATCATCTCTATGCGCAAAAATGGGTCGGCGATTTCATGGTAAGTATTTTGATCCGCATCATCGTGTGGTTCCACAGCAAAGCGGTGTGCACGCTCGTCTCGACGGAAGTAATGCGCGAGGAGTTGCTTCAGTTCGGACTCAAGCGTATCTTCGTGCGCCCGCTCGGCGTCAATGAGATGTTTTTCGGTCGCGGCACATGCCCTTCGGAACTCGAGAAGCCCGTATTCCTCTACATGGGCCGGGTCTCGTCGGAAAAGAGCATCGAGGAATTCCTCGCACTCGACTTGCCAGGGACGAAACTTATCGTCGGCGATGGTCCGGAGCGCAAGAAACTAGAAACGCTCTATCCGTCCGCGAAATTCGTCGGATATAAAAAGAACAGTGCCCTCGTAGACTGGTGCTCATGCGCGGATGTGATGGTCATGCCCTCGCGCACCGAGACGTTCGGACTTGCCACTGCGGAGTGCCTCGCGCTCGGCATCCCCGTCGCGGCGCACGACGTGATCGGACCCAGGGAAATGATCCGAGACGGCGTCAATGGGTATCTCGACGAAGACCTCTCGCGAGCTGCAGTGAAATGTCTCGGTCTTTCAAAAGAAGTGTGCCGCGATTCCGTCCGCCATTTCAATTGGCGTACGTCGGCGGAACGTTTTCTTTCGGTACTCGAGTCGCAAGGTTCGCGAATTACCTGATCCGGTACATCGGGTCGATGCCGAGGAGATAGATATTGGCGAGCCCATAGAGACAGAAGAGCGCCCACGCGGCCGGGATAGGGAAGCCGAATGCGGCTATAACGAAAGCCCCTGCCGACAACAGCGCCCCGAGCCAGTTGATACGCATCTTGTGCCGCAGGAACTCTTTTTGGGGAACGAGGCGTTCAAGATGCGCATACTTGGCATTGGCAAGAACAAAAAGAATCCACGAAACGACGGAAAACTGCAACACGGAGCCGAGCGAGAACGCGAGCGCGATGTAGGTAAGTACGAGGGCGGCGTCAAAGAGCGACTGAACGATATTTTTCGGCGTTATGGCGGCGAACGCCTTGATCGAAAGGAATGTATTTAGAACAAGTACCGCGTAATATCCCGCCAAAAGGAGGCTTTCGTTCGCGCGCGGGAAGTAAAGAAATGCAACGATCCCAGCCACAGCGAACACTGCGCATGCCATGATTGCCCGTAAGGTTGCGTCCTGCATATCATTGCTATTCCTGACTTGAGGCTTAGTATACTAAATAAGTCTTCCTATGGCCTCCGAAACCGCGCTTCACCGTCACAGTGCCCCGCATCGGGAACTTATGCGCCGGTATCGAACGCATTATTCACGAAGCGAATTCCGCATGTCCGTTCTCCTGTCCCTCCTGTATTTCGCGGCGAGCGTGGTCGTTTCCTTTTACGCCATCAACTACGCGACCGAAAGTGCGAGCAATTCGGTGACTGACATCGTGCTTTCTAATGTTCGCGCGTTCGACGTAGACGCTCTTTTCGCCTATGGCACGCTCCTCCTCGTCGCGTTCATCACGCTCCTCCTTCTTGCGCATCCCAAACGCGTCCCTTTTACGGTGTTTGCCCTCGGGACGTTCTACTTCATCCGCTCCGCTTTCACGTCGCTCACGCACTTGGCGCCATTCCCGTCTATGCCGCCCAACGGCGATTGGGGCGTTTTGATAGGGCACTTTCTTTTCGGAGGCGACCTGTTCTTTTCGGGGCACGTCGGCGTGTGCTTTTTGATGGCGCTCATTTTCTGGCGCGATAAAGTTCTTCGCTATGTATTTCTCGCGTGGTCGCTGTACATGTCCGCCGTCGTTCTCGTCGGACATTACCACTATTCGATAGACGTCGCTTCGGCGTATTTCATCACCTACACCATCTACGTCCTCTGCGTAAAGTGGTTCCCGAAATCGTTCGCGGTGTTCCATGCCGACCCGGTTCCTCTGCCCTGATATGCCTTCGAACTTCAAGGAAAAGCGCATTCATGACGCCTTCCTCCTCACCGTCGTTATCAAAGGTCTTGATGGGGTTCTCGAGGTCGCACTCGGCGCCCTTCTCACGTTTACGCCCTTCACCACCACGCTGGCCAGCGCGGCCTTTTTCCTTACCCGCAACGAGATCGTTGAGGACCCGGACAGCTTCTTCGCCACACACCTGCGCGCGCTCGCGTCGCAATCACACGAAGCATTCGTTCTGGGCGGTCTTTATTTGATCGCGCACGGGCTCGTGAAGACGTTCCTCTCGGTGTCGCTCTGGCGCAACTACACGTGGGCGTATCCGGCGGCAATGGCGTTCCTGGGGTTGTTCATTCTCTTTCAGATAATCCGCATTTCGGTGACCGGTTCGATCCCGCTCATACTGCTCACGTTCTTCGACATCGGCATGTTCTGGCTTGTCTGGCACGAGTATAAGAAATGGCCGCATCGAACGTAAGATGTGCACGAGAAAGGCTGGTGCTCTGTTTTGTTGAACGTCTAAGCTACAGCTGTAATCATTCTCTGCGCCGGACCCTCACGAGGTAACTACCAACATACATCGGGACGGAAAACAAAACAGAGCACCAGCCTTTCTCGTGTTAAACTACCCATGATGGACGAGGAGACGAAGCAGCGGCTGGAGCGTATGGAGCAACAGATGGCCGAGGTATACGCGATGGCGCGCAGGCTGTATCGCATCATTCTCTGGACCGTTATCGTGTCCGTCATCCTGTTCGTTGTCCCTTTGATCGGACTTCTGTTCGAGATACCGAGTCTCATCAACACCTACGCTACCATCGGCAATATTCAATGATATACTGTTGACCATGGAAGAAGGAGCTGTCGACAAAATAATCGCCGCGACGCACTGGCCGCGCCTCATGGCCGCGACCGCGCTCGGCATGCTCGCACTCTTTCTTCTCGTGCTCACCGTGAGCGCACTCAAGAGCTACCACTACATCGGCACGGGCATTTCTCCGACTAACACCATTCAGGTGAGCGGCGAGGGCAAGGTGTTCGCGGTGCCCGATACGGCCACGTTCAGCGTGACCGTCCAGGATACTGCGGCGGACGTGCAGACCGCGCAGACCAAAGCGACCAACGACGGCAACACGATAACCGATTACCTAAAGAGCCAAGGAATCGCCGACACCGATATTCAAACGACCGACTACGAGATTACCCCGCAGTATTCCTATAGTCAGTCGGTGTGTCCGCAACCTGTTGTGTACAGCACGGACTCGGGCGCGGCGAGCTCGGGCATCTACTGCCCGCCTGGGAAACAAACGCTCACGGGCTACCAGGTTTCGGAGACGCTCACGGTAAAAGTGAAGGACACGACCAAGGCCGGTGCACTCCTCTCCGGAGTTGGCTCCAAGGGAGCCTCCAGCGTGAGCGGACTTTCATTCACGGTTTCGGATGAGGATACACTTCAAGCTCAAGCGCGCGACAAGGCTATCGCGCAGGCGCAAGGCAAGGCGCAGAACCTCGCCAAATCGCTCGGCGTGCAGCTCGTCGGCGTGGTTGGCTTCAACGAGAACAACAACCAGGGTATTTATCCGGTCATGTACGCGAGCGGCGCTTCGACCAAAGATCTTGCCGCACCGGCGCCCGAGATCCAGACCGGCCAGAACACCATTACGGACGACGTGACGCTGACCTACGAGATCAGATAGATAGCGGACGGGAACGAAACCCGTTTTTGTTTCCCCTCTGTTATGTATGCTGAGAATTCTTTTGCGAGGGTCCGGCACAGAGAATGGTAAAGCTGTTCCCTAGATGTGCAACAAAAAACGGGTTTCGTTCCCGTCCGCTTGACTTAGATTTTAGGAAGAATATGATGCTTCCATAACCCCCGCCGGGGGTTTTAACTTAGGAGAACTATGGCCAACCCCATCATTCAATACTTCAAGGACACGAGGAGCGAGCTCAACCACGTCGCCTGGCCCACGCAGCGCCAGACGGTCATCTACACGACGCTTGTCGCACTCATCTCTCTTTTCATCGCAGCCTACCTCGGCGCGTTCGATGAAGCATTCACCGCCGCCCTCGCGAGAGTTGTCGGTGCGCAGGGGAGCACGTCGAGCGGCATTCAGGTAACGCAGCAACCCACGTCGAACGCGGCTCCAACGACAACGCAAGCTCCGGCCGCATCCGGTCCGACATTCGGCATCCCCGGCGCGACCCCTTCGAGCGGTTCAACACAATAGTATGGCAAAGCAGACGCACGGAACGGACAGACAGTGGTACGCAGTACACACCTACTCGGGCTATGAAGATGCCGTTGCGCGCAACCTCAAGCAGCGCATCGAGTCTTTCGGTATGAGCGACAAGATATTCGGCGTCGTCGTGCCGACCGAAAAGAAGATAAAGATAAAGAATGGCCGCAAGACCGAGGCGCGCGAGAAAATATTCCCAGGCTACGTCTTGGTGGACATGATAGCGACCGACGAGGCATGGTCGGTCGTGCGCAACACGCCGCAGGTGACCGGCTTCGTCGGCACTGCCAACCAGGCCGTCCCGCTCGAACCGGAAGAAGTCGAGAAGATCTTGAAGCGTTCTTCGGGCGAGCACGTGCGGCACACCATCGATCTCTCGACCGGCGACGCCGTCACCATCATCGATGGCCCCTTTAAGGACCTCGAAGGCAAGGTGGGCGAGATTGACGAAGAGCGCGGAAAAGTTAAAGTATTGGTTCCCATGTTCGGTCGCGAGACTCCGGTAGAGCTCGAAGCCGATCAGGTCCAACGCGTCTAAATCTATGGCAAAAGAAATCACCAAAATGATCAAACTGCAGCTTGAGGCCGGCAAGGCTACTCCTGCGCCGCCCGTCGGCACCGTACTCGGTCCCGCGGGAGTCAACATCGGCGAGTTCGTCAACCAGTTCAACAACCAAACGCGCGACCAGATGGGCAACATCCTTCCCGTCCTCATGACGGTGTACAAGGACCGCTCGTTCACCTTCATCATCAAGAAGCCGCCGGCCTCGCGCCTCATTTTGAAAAAGCTCGGGCTCGAGAAAGGTTCGCAGAAACCGCAGAACAAGGTCGGCAAACTCACCCAAAAGCAGCTCGAAGAGATAGCCGCCGAGAAAATGGAAGACCTCAACGCACCCGATATTGACCAGGCGAAAAAGATAATCGCGGGCACCGCGCGTTCGATGGGCATCGATGCGGAATAAGCTCATCGTTTTCGAGGGTATCGATAGTTCCGGCAAAGCGACGCAGGTTGCGCTTCTCGCGAAGCGTTTGCGGCAGAAGGGGAAGAAGGTGGCAGTGTTCAGCGTTCCGCGCTATGGCACTCCCGTCGGCAAACTCATCAAAGCCGCACTCCATGGCGAGTACGGCGATTTTCGCCATCTCGACCCGCATCTTTCGGCCATCCCGTACCTCATGGATTACGCGCTCGCCCGCGAGAGCTTCGTTGCGGCTCTGAAGAAAGGAGACGTCATATTCGACCGATACGTGCAAAGTACGTTCGCGTACCACGCGGCGAAACTTTCAGGCAAAAAACAGGCTGCGTTCTTGCGGCAGTTCGAAGGCATCGCGTTCAAGGAGATAAAGCTTCCGAAGCCGGACAAGGTCATCTATCTTGATGTTCCGCAAGCAATTTCGCGCAAGCTCATGAGCACGCGCACGCGCGACCAACACGAGCGCGACAACGCGTACCAGAAAAAAGTCGCTGCGGTCTACCAAAAGATGGCTCGCGGCACGAATTGGTGCACCATCCGCTGCGCCCCCAAAGGCAAACTACTCTCGCGCCGCGAGGTTCACGAATTGGTTTGGAAGGCGGTACACCGCGTCTGACGCGGTACAATAACGTAATGGACGTAAAAGGGGCTATAAAACAAGCGCTTTCTGAGGCGCTCAAACCCTGCGGCATTTCCGTCGCACCGCAGGACGTTCCACTCGAATTTCCGGCAGAACTTTCGAATGGTGATTACGCGACGGGAGTGGCACTGAAAGAGGCAAAAAGTGCGGGCATGAAGCCGCGTGCACTTGCGGAAAAATTGGTTGCCGCAATCGGAACCGTTGATGGTGTTTCAAAAATAGAAATTGCGGACCCGGGGTTCATCAATTTCCATCTTGCGCCGTCAGCGATCGCCGAGTCTGTTGAGGCGGCCGGCGAAACAGATATGTGGGGCGCGAACAGCGATCTTTCGAAGAAGAAAATAATGGTCGAATACACCGACCCGAATCCGTTCAAAGAATTTCATATCGGACACCTGATGAGTAACGCGATCGGAGAATCCTTATCACGCTTGTTGCAGTTTTCCAGTGCTGAGGTGAAGCGCGCGAACTATCAGGGCGACGTCGGTCCGCATGTTGCGAAGGCGATCTGGGGAAAGATGCAAAAGCCGGAGCTTTCTTGGGGTGAAGCGTATGCATACGGGACTAAGAACTATGAAGCGAACAAAGACGGGATAGATTCGCTCAATGCGAAGATCTACGACCGAAGCGACGGGAAATTAAATACGCTCTATGACGTAGGAAGAAAAGAGTCCCTTGAGCATTTTGAAGAATTGTACAAAATCCTCGGCACAAAGTTCGACTTTTGTTTTTTCGAAAGCGAGACCGCGCCCATCGGTGTCGCTCTCGTGAAGGCGCATCCGGATGTTTTTGTGGAAAGTGACGGGGCGATCGTGTACAAAGGGGAGCAAGATGGTTTGCATACGCGTGTTTTTATCACGTCGAAGGGGTTGCCGACCTACGAAACGAAAGATCTCGGTCTCGCCCAGCTAAAATCTGAGAAGTGGCCGTTCGATAGTTCAATAACGGTAACCGCGCAGGAGCAGGCGGACTATTTTGCAGTCGTACTCGCGGCGATGAAAAAGGTATTACCGAAAATTGCGCCCAAGATAAAACACGTATCACACGGCATGATGCGGTTGACCACGGGGAAGATGTCGTCGCGCACGGGCGACGTGATAACAGGGGAGTCGCTTTTGAACGACCTCATCGTACAAGCAAAAGTTCGAGCTGCCGAAAGCAGGTCTGAAAATAAGGATAAATTAGCTCAAGATGTCGCGGTTGCAGCGATAAAGTATCAGATCCTCAAGCAAGCTTCCGGAAAAGACATAACCTTCGACCGTGAGCGGGCGCTTTCGCTCGAAGGCGATTCGGGACCGTACTTACAGTACGCGCATGCTCGAACGCAGGCGATACTCGCAAAGGCCAAGGAACAGAATATCGTCGCCAAGCTCGATGCCGACGCAACACCGGGCGAACTTTCGCGCCTGCTGCATCGTTTCCCCGAGGTCGTCGAGCGCGCGGCACGCGAATATGAACCGCATATGGTGACAAATTATCTCTTGCAGATAGCGAGCGAGTTCAATAGTTGGTACGCCAAAGAGCAGATACTCGACGGCACTCCGGCCGCCGCACACAAAGTGGCGATTACGGCCGCCGTCGCTCGAACGCTCAAGAACGGTTCGTGGCTCTTAGGTATTCCGACCCCCGAAAAGATGTAAGGTATGATGCGTCGATGACGCAGGATGAAGCTCTCGCCATTTTGAAGACAGGACTAAACGTCTTTCTGACCGGGGAACCGGGTTCTGGGAAGACGCACACGATAAATCGCTACGTACAGTGGCTTCGCGAGCGCGGTGTAGAGCCGGCGGTCACGGCCTCCACCGGCATTGCGGCCACGCATATCAATGGTATGACCATCCATTCGTGGAGCGGCATCGGTATCAAATCAAATGTAAGCGATTATGAAATAGAAATGATACAAAGTCGCGAAAAAACTGCGAGACGCATCGTAACCGCGAAAGTCCTCATCATCGATGAGATATCAATGCTCGACGCGGCGACGCTGGATAGCGTCGACCGCGTGCTGCGGACGCTGCATCGCAAACCGCTGCAACCAGAAGAGCCCTTTGGTGGGCTTCAGGTCGTATTCGTCGGCGATTTTTTCCAACTTCCTCCCATTTCTAAAAAGGAGGAGGCAAAATTCGCTTTTGAGTCCAACGCATGGAAGGAGGCGAATCCGATCATTTGCTATTTGAACGAGCAGCATCGACAAGAAGATGGAGACTTTTTGGAACTGCTCGGAGCGTTTCGCATCGGAAATTTAAGCCCGGCGCACCGAACGCGGCTCCGGGCGCGTTCGGGCATTCTCTCGGGACAAACCGTCGCGACGCGTCTCTATACGCATAATGAGAACGTCGATCGCATCAACCAGGAATCGCTCGGGAAAATTCCCGGAAATTCCCATGTGTTCCGCATGACCTCGCGCGGCCCGGCCGCACTCGTAGAATCCCTAAAAAACCAATGCCTTTCTCCCGAAACCCTGGAACTCAAAGAGGGCGCAAAAGTCCTTTTTACGCGGAATAATTTCGATATGGGGTACGTGAACGGCACGCTTGGCGAGGTCATCGGATTCAGCAATCTCGGCGCGCCCATCGTGAGGACGAAGAACGACACCATCACGGTCGAGCCGGTCGAGTGGGTCGTGCAGGACGGCAACAAGATACTCGCGCGCATCACGCAGGTGCCGCTGCGGCTTGCCTGGGCGATCACGGTACACAAATCGCAGGGGATGTCGCTCGATGCGGCTGTTATCGACCTCTCGCAGGCATTCGAGTTCGGACAAGGCTACGTAGCCATCTCGCGTGTGCGCTCGCTGGGAGGACTTTTTCTCGAAGGATTCAACGAACGAGCGTTGCAACTCCACCCAAAAGTCGCTGCGGCAGACAGACATTTCCGCGGCTACTCCGACGCCGCGCGCAAAAAGTTCGCAGCGCTCCCGCAGAAGGAGAAAGAAAAGTTGGAAACCAACTTTCTCCGCGCCATCGGCGCTCAGGAACCAGGTGCGATACGGGAAAGGGTAGTACAGTCGAGTTCGATGCATGAGCTTCGCGAGAAGTATCCGAATGTCGGAAAGCCGTGGAGCAAGGACGACGATGCATTGCTCACGGAAATGTTCAAGTCAAAAAGGCCGAATACGGAGATGGCAAAACATTTCGGCCGTAAGCCGAGCGCGATCCGTTCTCGACTTGGCCACCTCGGGCTCATCGAAAAGTGGGTGCCGCATAGGAAGTGAGGAACCGTTGCTCAAGGAAGCATCCTGAGTACAATCTCCTCTCGGAGGGAAATATCATGAGCATCACACCACGAAACCATGCCGCGCTTTCGGGGCAGACGTTTACCGACGCGGAAGTCGCGCTCAGCGCTGTCGGCGAACGTAAGGGAATCCGCTGCTTGCTGACCATCAATCACCGAATAGATTCGGAACAAACGTACATCCACGCGGCGAGCGAACTGGAAGAACTGTTCATCAAGCGAGGGTTCGATCCTAAGCGTGGCGACGCGGTTCAAATTTGGGCTGGAACCGAGGAGCCCGGTGCGGATATGCTCGGCGCATCCTGAAGTTGGTCTCCAATCGCGAAAGACAAAGCCCGGCCTCGCTGCCGGGCTTTTCGTTTGGTACGATACTTGAAATGCCTGAAAATCAACCAAAACCCGCCGTCGCCAGGGGCTCTGGCGAGGCAAAGAGCGAGGTCGCCAGACGCGAGGAGGAAATCCTCGCGCTCTGGGAGGAACGCGATATTTTCAAGAAAACACTTGCTAAAACAGCTGGCAAAAAGGAGTTCGTATTTTATGAAGGTCCGCCAACGGCCAACGGCCGCCCCGGCATCCACCACCTCGAAAGTCGCGCCTTCAAGGATGCCATTCCGCGTTTCCGCACGATGCAGGGCTACCACGTGCGTCGCAAAGCCGGCTGGGACACGCACGGGCTTCCGGTCGAACTCGAAGTAGAAAAGAAGATCGGCTCGAAAAATAAAAAAGACATCGAAGCATTCGGCATCGCCAAGTTCAACGCGTTGTGCAAAGAAAGCGTCCTGCAGTACATAGACGAATGGGAAAAATTCAGCGACCGGATCGCTTTTTGGCAGGATTACGAACACACTTACTTCACGTTCGATAATTCTTATATCGAATCCGTTTGGAACATTTTGAAAACGGCACACGAGCGCAAACTTCTCTACAAAGATTACAAAGTCGTCCCGTGGTGCCCGCGCTGCGGCACCGCGCTTTCTTCGCACGAAGTCGCGCAAGGATATCAGGACGACACAAAAGACCCGAGCGTGTACGTGAAGTTCAAAGTGAGGAATCCTGAAAAGCTCGGATTAAAGGGTGATGTTTTCCTGCTTGCATGGACGACCACCCCCTGGACGTTGCCGGGAAACGTCGCGCTTGCGGTCAACCTCGGGACGATTTATCGAGTGTTCGATGTTGGTGGTGCCCACATTATTGCTGCACTCGACCGTGGAGAACCGATCGGCCTCGAAGATACAAAAATGAGGCATCAGTTCATGGGCAAGGAGCTTGTTGGCCTCGAATACGAACCGCTCTTCCCGTACCTCGCCAATTCTTTGCCGCCAAAAGAAAAAGAAAAGTTGCCGAACGCATACAAAGTGTATGCGGCGGATTTTGTTTCAACGACTGATGGTACGGGCATCGTGCACACGGCTGTGATGTACGGCACCGACGACTTTGAATTGGGAACCAAAGTTGGTTTGCCGAAACATCACTTGGTCGGCGAGGACGGAAAATTCACCACCGATGCTGGGCCCCTCGTCGGACAATTCTTCAAGAAGGCGGACGACTGGGTGATGGACGACCTCGAAAAACGCGGGCTCTTGTTCAAAAAGGAAACCATTCTGCACACGTACCCCTTTTGCTGGCGCTGCAAAACGCCACTCATGTATTACGCCGACGATTCGTGGTACATCGCGATGTCGAAGACCAAACAAACCCTCATCAGAGAGAACGAAAAGATACATTGGGAACCCGAACACATCCGCGAGGGGAGGTTCGGAGAATGGCTTAAAGACTTGAAGGATTGGGCCATTTCGCGCTCGCGTTTCTGGGGAACACCGCTCCCGATCTGGGAATGCGGGAAGTGCAAACATTTCGAAGTCATTGGCTCCATCGCAGAGCTGAAACAAAAGACTGGGAACGTGCCGAATGACTTGCACCGCCCATTCATCGACGAACCCTCATACATTTGTTCGGAATGCGGAGGGAGCATGAAGCGGGTCCCGGAAGTCTTGGACGTGTGGTTCGACTCCGGCGCGATGCCTTTCGCGCAGGATCACTATCCGTTCGCCACAAAAGATATTTTGTATCCGGCAGATTACATCTGCGAAGCGATAGACCAGACGCGCGGGTGGTTCTACACGTTGCACGCGGTCGGTGCCGGCATCATGGACCGCGGCGCGGCGTACAAGAACGTTATTTGCCTCGGACACATCCTGGATGCAAAGGGAAAGAAAATGTCGAAGTCGGTCGGCAATGTCGTCGAACCGTGGAGCGTGATAGACAAGTATGGCGTCGACGCGTTGCGCTTTTTCATGTTCACCGTGAATGCGCCGGGGGATTCGAAGAATTTCGACGAGAAGATAGTGGATGAGATCGTGAAGAAAAACCTGGGACGCCTCGGGAACGTGCTCGCGTTCTACAAACTCTACGAGAATGGCACTGCGCGCGGAAACGAGAGCACACACGTGCTCGATCGATGGATACTGGCGCGTTTGAACCAGCTCGTCGGAGAGGCGACCAGCGGGTTCGAGAATTACAAAATAGATGCGGCCACTCGCCCCATCGCAGGATTCATCGACGATCTGTCGGTCTGGTACCTGCGACGTTCGCGTGACAGGTTCAAAGAAGACGGCAACGACAAGAACGCCGCGCTTGCGACCTTTCGATTCGTTCTCTACACAGTTTCAAAACTGATGGCACCCTCGATGCCCTTCTTTGCAGAGTATCTTTTCCAGGCAGTAAAAGAAAATAGTGACGAGGAGAGTGTTCATCTTTCAGCATGGCCCGAAATACAAAAAGTGAATATCATTCGCCGTTTTGTTATAGGGAAGCGAGACTCAACGATTGAAAAAATGAATGAAGCGCGTACCTTTGTTACTCAAGCACTAGAGCAGCGCGATAAGGCGGGCATCAAGGTCAGGCAACCGCTCCCGAGTTTGAACATTCCAACGAGTTCAGTATTGTCCGATGAATATTTTGCTGTCATTGCGGGGGAGGTGAACGTTAAGGAGGTTAAGAAAGAAGGCAATTCAGTTGTGCTCGATACGAATCTGACGGATGAGTTGCGAGAGGAGGGAGTTGTGCGCGATAGCATTCGGGAGATCCAGGCGTTCCGCAAAGAAAGCGGCTTAAAACCGGGCGAACAAGCCAGCTATAGAGCCACATTTTCGCCGGAGCAACGAAAGATCGTTGAAAAGAACCTCGATGCCATACAGAAAGCGACCCACACCACGGTAGAATTCGAGTAAGCATGTACCAGAAGTACCACACCGAGGCGCTGGTTTTGGGGAGTCGCGAGCATGGTGAAGCGGACAAAGTATTCGCGCTCTACACGCGCGATTTCGGATTGGTCCGGGCGAGGGCTTCGGCCGTGCGGAATGAGAAGTCCAAGATGCGCTACGCGCTCCAGAGATCCTCGCGTGCGCACGTGTCGCTCGTGAGGGGGAAACGCGGGTGGCGAGTGGCTGGCGCGACTGCCGTCAAATCGGCTTCCGGAGACCTGCGCGGCGTCTCAACGTTCGCGCGAATTTCGGAATTGGTGCTTCGCCTCGTGCACGGGGAAGAGCGCAACGAATATCTTTTTGCGGCGCTTGCGGAGGCGCATGATGCACTCATGCAAGAGCGATGTGACGCATGGGCAACAATAGAGATAGTCTGCGTCGCACGCGTTCTCTTCGCTCTCGGCTACATCTCAAGCGAAGCCCTCTCCACTGCACTTTTCACCCACACCGCCTACACCGGCGAGTCGCTTCTCGAAGCGGAGACCATGAAAGACAAGCTTCTTACCTCCATCAACAAAGCGATTGCGGAGACACAACTTTGAGTACTGGCGATTGACACTAAACCCCGCACGGGTGTACCGTGAGGTCCTTCCAGACGAGGTGAAGGAGAATAGCGATGGATAGAAAAGAACATTCTACGTCGGGCGATCTCGATATCGTCCGCGCGGCGGGCGAGGGGATGACCAAGCGTCATTCCGAAGAGGGTGACAAGCGCCAAGCAAGGGCGGCGAAGAAGAAAAAGAAGGCCAAGAAAAAACAGTGATCTTGCGCCGGCGAGCGCGGATTAGGGGGGGGGTCGCTTCTCGGCGGCCCCCTATTTTTATTTCGGTATTGCGGAGATGCGGCCGTAGGTATAGGCTTTTGCAATGATTGTTACGGAGAGGATGACGACTGCTTCGAAAAACGCGCTCCAGGAGATCAATAAGCTTCTCCCGCAGCTTCGACGCGATCCAGGCGAACCGCTCGGAACACAGACTGACCTTGATGCGATTTTAGAAAACAAAAATGTCATATTCGTTGTCGCGAAGGACGATGGAAAGGTAATAGGGATGTGCACGGTATATCTGGCGACCAAATTTGGAAAGCGGACCGGATTTGTCGAGGATGTCGTAGTCGATGAAGGATATAGAGGCCAGAAACTTGGACAGAAAATGATGGAGATAGCTATACAAGAGGCG
Source organism: Minisyncoccota bacterium (assembly GCA_035500505.1). Lineage (GTDB taxonomy): Bacteria > Patescibacteriota > Minisyncoccia > Phycocordibacterales > UBA2100 > UBA10103. The sequence goes on along the minus strand of DATJXE010000003.1, from coordinate 88,180 downwards.
AAACAGGCGGGAGCAAGCCAATTGTATCTTACGAGCGGTAATGATCGTATCGCGGCGCAACATTTGTACGAAAAAGTAGGCTTCAAGAAGCGAGACACGCAGGTGTTCAGATTGCAGTTCTAATATGGCTCGCGTAAAGATCAGCGAGTATCGCGCGAAAAAGATATTGCTTGGAGATGCATATAAAGGAATTTTTGTTCATGCGGGGCAGTCCTACTCCGCTAAAGCTTCGAAGGGGACTCTCGTCGTCAAGGTCGACCAAGGTATAAAAAAGCGCTTTAAACAAGGACTTGTTGCGGTCGGCGTAACGCCCTCGCAGGCATTGAAAAAGATAGCGGAGTGGAAGAAAAAAGGCTTCTCACAATTCTTGCTCGAGCCACTCGTGCCGCACGAAGCAAGCGAAGAACAATACCTTTCGCTCGAGCGCGTGCGCGAAGGGATACGGATACTGCACGCGGGCGAGGGCGGGATCGACATCGAGGCGCACCCGGAGAAGGTGAAAACGTACATTGTTGCAACTGATGCGGATGTGAAGAAAGTGGCGAACGCTGCAAAAATCTCGGAGGGATTTTTGCAGCATCTCGTCGGAACGTTCAACAAGAACTTTTTCGCGTTCCTTGAGATAAATCCACTCGTTATTCAGAAGGGTAAAACGTATCTGTTGGACGCAGCGTGTCTTGTCGACAGCGCTGGAGCTTTCTTTACCGACTCGTGGGGCGAAGACGATATCGTAACGACCGGTTCGGAACATCCGGCCGAAGCGCGCGTCGAAGCGATCGCCAAAACGACGCCCGCGTCGCTCAAGCTTTCCGTCGTCAATAAAAATGGTGCGCTCTTCTTCTTACTTTCCGGCGGCGGGGGTTCTATCGTGATAGCCGACGAAGCCGCGCTCGAAGGGGCGGGGAAGTTCATAGGGAACTATGGCGAATACAGTGGCGGACCGTCGCGCGAAGAGACCTATCTCTATGCGAAAGAGGTCATCGAGCTCATGCTCGCATCCAAGGCGAAAAAGAAAGCGCTGGTCATCGCCGGGGGCGTCGCCAATTTCACCGACGTGAAAAAAACATTCACCGGCATCATCGACGCGCTTTCTGAATACGCACCGAAACTTCGCGCACAAAAAATAAAAGTGTTCGTGCGGCGCGGCGGACCGAACGAAAAAGCGGGACTGGAACTTATGCAGGAGTTTTTGGAGCGCGAGAAATTGTTCGGTTCCATCCACGGTTCGGAAACCGTCATTACGAAAGCGGTCGAAGACGCGATCGCTTTCACTGGCGTATGAAAAATGTCCTCGAATTAGTCCGAAAAGGGACGACGGGAATTCTCGTGGTCGGCAACCATCCCGGCATCGTGCAATCCATACTCGATTTCGATTTTCTGAGCGGCAAAAAAGGACCATCGGTCGTTGCGATAGTGGGCGGCGCCCGTAAGGCGCAGAAATTCTTTTTCGGACCGTCCGAGCTGCTTCTTCCATGCTTCCCGGATATTGGCCCTATTCCTCGGTCTTTTCATGGCAGGATCTCTTGGATGCTGAACGTGCGATCGGGCAGGCGCGCGTTCGATTCGAGCATCGCCTTCTTCGAAAGGTTCCCGAATGCGCTCGGCGGACATCTGTTCGCAGAAAACATTCCCGAACGACATGCGACCGAGCTTCTTCGCCGATTCGGTAACGACAAACTCATTGCAGGGCCCTCGGGTGTGGGATTGCTCGTTGCTGGACACCTCAAGCTGGGTGCGATCGGCGGTACCGACATCGCCCAGATCGAAGCGGGCAACCTCACGACTGAAGGTTCCGTCGCCGTCGTCTCGACGTCGGGCGGCATGACCAACGAGCTTATCCGCGCGGTCGCGGGCGCGCGGAAGGATCTTTCGTTCGCAATGTGCATCGGCGGCGACCGTTTTCCGATCACGTCACTCACCGACGTCTTGCTGCTTGCGCAGCATGACCCGAAAACGAACGCGGTCGTGTATTTTGGGGAACTTGGCGGCGTTGATGAGTACGAGATCGTGGGGCTGCTCGAAAAAAAGAAGCTCACGAAACCGGTCGTGGCCTATATCGCCGGCATAATCGATGAGGCGTTCGACGAGCACATGCAGTTCGGGCACGCGAAAGCACTCGTTGCGCGCCAGGACGAAAGCGCACGAGCGAAACGGGACGCACTCCGCAAGGCTGGCGCGATCGCGCCGGATACATTCCCTGAATTCCTTGCGGAGCTCAAAAAGCTGCCGGGGGAGACATTTCATGCTACCGTTTTGACAATGGACTCGATGAAGAACCGCCGCCCGAGTGTCCTTTCGACACGCGAGGTCGTGGACCTTGACGCGGTGCCGACGTTCGTCAAAAACAAGAAACTGATCCCGCAGAAGCGCGGTTTCGCGGCAGCAGCCTTCGAGGCTTTGCTCGACAAGAAGTTGCGATCCGACGTAACGGCCGCATTCGCCGAAGCCGTTCTGCAATTGCTTATCGACCATGGCGGCGAAGTCTCCGGCGCGGTCAACACGATGATCTCGGCGCGCGCGGGCAAAGATCTCGTTTCTTCGCTCTCCGCCGGGCTCCTCACGATCGGCCCTCGTTTCGGCGGCGCGGTCAATGCAGCCGCCGAACAGTGGCTCTCCGGCGTCGTACAAGATGATGCTGCGACACACTTCGTCGAAGCGCGCACCAAGGGCGGGAAGTTGCTCGCGGGCATCGGGCACCGCAAGTATCGCGTCGGCATCCCCGACCCGCGCGTCGCGGCCATTTCGCAGTTCGCAGGACTCCTCAAGGAGCATCCGCATTATGATTTCGCACGTGAGATAGAGGCGGTAACCACCAAGAAAAGCGGCAATCTGATCCTCAACGTCGACGGCGTCATCGCCGCGCTTGCGCTCGACATCCTCGCCGAGTGCGAGAAACTTTCTCCGGAAGAGTTGCGCGAGCTTGCCGCATGCGAATTTTTCAACGCGCTTTTCGTCATCCCGCGCTCGGTCGGCTTCATCGCGCACTTCATGGAGCAGAAAAAGAACGACGAAGGACTCTTCCGTTTGCCCGAAGAGCTTCTCTACGTACGGAAATCAAAGGGGAAAGGGCGGTGATATACTTTTGGAATGCCCCCTCCCGGTTCCTCGGAAGATGAGGAAAAGATCGACCGCCTGCGGCAGGCGATGTACTCGCGGACGCTTTCTGAAAAACTAAAAGCACGCGAGCGCCGGACGTTGCAGGAACCGCGATCCATCGTGGGCGACGATTTCGTGCATGAGGAAGAGCCGCTTTCACCAACGATCGTCGCGCCGCGCACCATAGGGTTCGCCCGCTCCGCACTGTGGTGGGTGCTCGCCGCCGCCATCCTGTTTTTCGTGTGTGCCGTCGCATTTTTCATCTATTACTTCACTCTCGGCGGTGGCGCTCTCGCCGCATCGCCCTCCAATATCGACATCGCGGTCTCCGGGCCTCCGGAAGTGCAAAGCGGCGGCATCACCGAACTGCAGGTCGTCGTCACGAACCGCAACGCGGCGCCGCTCGAGCTTTCGAGCCTGGTCGTGACGTTCCCGTCGGGCACGCGCTCGGCCGCCGACCTCTCAACCGACGAACCGAATCTGCGGCAGGACTTGGGCACCATCGCTCCCGGACAGAGCGTGCAGGGAGAGATACCGGCCGTCTTCTCGGGAATTGCCGGACAGCAGGCGGACGTGAAATTCGAACTTGAGTACCACCTCTCCGGCTCGAACTCGATCTTCGTCGCTTCGAGCGATTACGGGATAACCTTCGGCTCGTCGCCGCTTTCCATCGCGGTTTCCGGGAATTCTGAGACGGTTTCGGGACAGCCGGTCGAATTCACGGTCAACGTGTCCTCGAACGCGACCGAACCCGTCAAAGGCGCGCTTCTCTCCATAACCTACCCGTTCGGCTTCAAGCTCACCTCGGCTGCGCCGCCTTCGAGCGCGCCGGGATTGTGGAACTTGGGCGACCTCAATCCGGGACAGGTGCGATCGGTCACGGTCGACGGGGTATTGAGTGGAAGTCCGGGCGACGAGCGCACTTTCCAGATAGTCGCCGGAACGGGGCAGGCCGCAAGCTCCACGACGGTCACGACGCCGCTTTCGAGCGAATCGTACGCGATGAACATTTCCAATTCGTTCCTTGGCTTGGGCGTTTCGGTCAACGGTGCGTCATCGACGACGACCGTTTCGCCCGGCGAGAGCGTCTCCGTCTCCATCAGCTACGTCAACAATCTGCCGACCGCGATACAGAACGCGGTCATCGTCGCGAAGCTCACCGGCGCGCAGATAAACGGCGCCACGGTCATTTCCACCAACGGCTTCTACCGCTCCAGCGACGGCTCAATGTATTGGGATAAGACGACGACAGACGGCGTTCTTTCCTCCATTCCGCCCGGCGGCTCGGGCACGCTCAAATTCTCCTTTACCGCACCCACCTCCGCGATGCTTCAGAACGCGACCAACCCCAACATCGTCATTTCTCTGAGCGCGGCAGGGCAGCGCACCGACCAGTCGGGAGTGCCGCAGAGTTTGCAGGCCGCCATCTCGCAGACGATAGGCATCACGAGCGATCTCGAGCTTGCCGCGCAGGGCCTCTACTATGCGAGCCCGTTCGGTTCGACCGGCCCCATCCCGCCGAAAGCGGGAACGGAGACGACCTACGCGCTCCTCTTCACCGTCACCAACACGACCAATGAAATAGACAACGCGACCCTCACGGCGCACCTGCCGCCCTACGTGCGCTGGCTCGGCAACTACTCACCGCCCAGCGAGAACATTTCCGTGAACCCCAACGACGGCACGCTCACCTGGGATCTCGGGACCATCAAGCCGGACGTCGGTGTTGACGGCAACCAGCCGCGGCAGGCGGCTATCGCCATAGGCTTCACGCCGTCGACCTCGCAGATAGGCTCGCAGCCGCCGCTCTTGCAGGGCATCACGCTGCAGGGTATCGATCAGTCCGAAGCGGCGACGCTCGCGCCGACGGACCCCAACGCGAGCTCCAGCGCGAAGATAAGTGTTTCGGTCAAGGATGTTACGACGAATCTCGCGCAAGTCGCGCAGTCTTCTCCGGGCATGGTCGTCGGCGCCGATCCGGGCTTTTCTGCTGCCAACGCGACCGTGGTCGCGCAGTAGCTTTTAAGCTACACTCTTCACATGGCCGATGAATTGATGGAAAAAATAGTATCCCTCGCGAAACGGCGAGGTTTCATTTTTCCGGGGTCGGAGATCTACGGGGGATTCGCCGGCTTTTGGGATTACGGGGCCTTGGGCGTCGAGCTGAAAAATAATGTCAAACAGCTTTGGTGGCGGATGTTCGTTCACGGCCGCGAGGACGTCTGTGGCCTCGATTCCGCGATTATTCTGAACCCTGAAGCGTGGAAAGCGAGCGGGCACGTAGCCGGTTTCGCCGACCCGCTCGCGACCGGCAAACTGTTCAATACGATGTTCAAAACGAGCGTGGGAGCGGCCGAGGAAGCGACTGAGGCGTACTTGCGGCCGGAAACCGCGGGGGGCATTTTCCTCAATTTCAAGAATACCGTCGACGCGTTCCACCCGAAGCTTCCCTTTGGCATCGCGCAGATCGGCAAGGCGTTCAGGAACGAGATATCTCCACGGGATTTTATTTTTCGCGTTCGGGAGATGGAGCAAATGGAGGTCGAATACTTCGTGCGACCGGAAGAGTGGGAGACGGCCTTCGAACTTTGGCGCAAAGAGACGTGGGGCTTCTTCGAGCGTGTCGGTATCGCTCCGGACCTCATTCACGAACTCGACGTGCCGGACAAAGACCGCGCACATTACTCGAAACGGACCATCGATTTCGAATTTGACTTTCCGTTCGGTCGCAAAGAACTTTCCGGCCTCGCATACCGGGGCGATTTTGATCTTTCGGCGCACGCGCAGGCATCGGGGCAGGACCTTTCGTACCTCGACGAAGGATCGGGCGAACGGTTCGTTCCGCACGTCATCGAACCCTCGTTCGGGGTCGACCGCACCGTGCTTGCGATACTCGCGTCCGCGTATACGGAGGACGAGCTCGGCGGCGAACCCCGGACCTATCTGAAATTCAACAAGGAGGTCGCGCCCATCAAAGCTGCTGTTTTTCCGCTCCTCAAGAACAAGCCGGAACTCGTCAAAAAAGCCCGCGAGGTGTACGCCGCACTCAAGAAAACGGAGCCGCGCATCATGTGGGACGACAACGGCAACATCGGCAAGCGCTACCGCAGGCAGGACGAGATCGGCACCCCCTCGTGCATCACGATAGATTTTCAGACGCTCGAGAACGACACCGTCACCATCCGCGACCGCGACTCCGGTGAGCAAGAGCGAGTGGCCATTTCGGAACTTTCCTCGCGCCTCGGCTGATGGTCAGAAGGTAGCGTTGTGCTACGATGCAGCCATGGAAGACCGCCACGTCAACATCTCCATCACCTCCGGAACGGTCGTCAAAACGCTCGTCGTTCTCGCGCTCGCATGGCTTCTCTTCGACATACGGGACATCGTTCTCATCGTTCTCACCGCCATCGTCATCGCATCCGCGGTCGAGCCGGGGGTCACCGGACTCGTGAAGCGAAGGGTCCCGCGCGTCATTGCCGTTATCTTCGTCTACCTGTGCTTCGCGGGAGCGGCATTCGTCTTCTTCTACTTTTTCGTTCCGACGTTGCTCTCTGACCTCGCCACGTTCCTCGTCGCTCTTCCGGGGTACTTCGACACGTTCACGCATTTCGGCGCTTTCGACCAATACGCCCAATTGTTGGGAATTCCGCAACCGACGATGCTCTCGGCCGACTCGCTCTTGAGCGGCATCAGGAGCGCGCTCAACCTCGACGCGTTCTTCGGAAACGCGCTTTCTGCGGCGACCGCGATATTCGGCGGGGTGTTCTCATTCGTGCTCATCGTCGTGTTCTCGTTCTACTTTGCGGTCATCGAGACCGGCGTAGACGACTTTTTGCGGATCGTGACGCCGCACCGGCACCAACGGTACGTGCAGGGCCTCTGGCGCCGGTCGCAGCACAAAATAGGGCTCTGGATGCAAGGCCAGCTTCTCCTCGCGGTCATCATGGGCATCCTCGTCTACCTCGGACTCACCATTCTGGGCGTGCCCAACGCGCTCGTCCTCGCCGTTATCGCGGCATGTTTCGAAATAATTCCCGTTTTCGGGCCCATCATGGCCGCCGCCCCTGCGGTCATGATCGCGTTCGTTTCCGGCGGCCCAACGCTCGGGCTGCTCACGGTCGGTCTCTATGTCATCGCGCAGCAGTTCGAGAGCCAGCTCATCTATCCGCTCGTCGTCTCCCGCGTTGTCGGCGTGCCGCCCTTGCTCGTCATTCTCGCGCTCATCATCGGAGGCGAGCTCGCCGGGTTCCTCGGCATCATCCTTTCGGTACCGGCCGCGGCGACCATCCAGGAACTCGTGCGCGACATTGAGACCGGGCGCTTGGCGCACCACGAGGAAGAGAGCGAAAAGACATGAGCAAGGCTTTTTATCTCACTACCACCCTCCCGTACGTCAACGCAGAGCCGCACATCGGCTTCGCGCTCGAAATGGTGCAAGCGGATATCATCGCGCGCTACCGCAAGTTGATGGGCAACGATGTTTTTTTCAACACAGGCACCGATGAACACGGACTCAAGATATTCCGCAAGGCGCAGGAGGAAGGGAAGGACCCGCAGAAATACACCGACGAGTACGCGGCGAAATTCCGTTCGCTCAAGGAAAGGCTGGAGCTCTTTCCCGACCTGCATTTCATCCGCACGACCGATTCTCGTCACAAGAAAGCGGCACAGGAGTTCTGGAAGCGGTGCGAAAAAGACATTTACAAGAAGAAGTACAAGGGTCTCTACTGCGTCGGCGATGAAGCGTTCGTCAAAGAAAGCGACCTCGTCGGCGGTATGTGCCCCAATCATCCTAGCCAGAAGCCGATAGAGATAGAGGAGGAGAATTATTTTTTCGCCTTGAGCAAATACCAGAAAGAGTTGGAAACGTACCTCTCACAAGAAGGCGTCATCGTTCCCGAATGGCGGCGTCAGGAAGCGCTGAATTTTGTGAAAGGCGGACTCGAAGATTTTTCCATTTCACGACAAAAGGACAGGCTGCCGTGGGGCATACCGGTGCCGAACGACGATTCCCAGGTCATGTACGTGTGGTTCGACGCGCTCATCAATTACATCTCGACGCTTGGCTGGCCGGATGAGAATGGTGATTTCAAGAAATTCTGGGTGGACGGCGAAACGTTGCAGCTTGCGGGCAAGGATCAAGTGCGGTTCCAGTCGGTCATGTGGCAAGCGATGCTCATGTCGGCCGGCCTCAAGACGACCGATAAGGTGCTTTACCACGGCTTCATCACGAGTGGCGGGCAGAAAATGTCGAAAAGTATTGGCAACGTCATAGACCCCATCGCTGTTGTGGACGAATACGGCGCCGATGCGCTGCGCTACTTCCTCGCGCGGCATGTCTCGCCTTTTGAAGACTCTGATTTTACGATGGAGCGGTTCAAGGAGGCGTACAACGCGGACCTTGCGAATGGGTTGGGCAATTTGGCGGCGCGCGTTATGACACTTGCGGAAGCGAATCTTCCCGAACCGGTCAAGGTCGAGTTCGTTCCGTACCCCAACGAATTCAGGCAGGCACTGGAGCGTTTCGAATTCAATGGGGCTCTCGAATTCGTGTGGGGCAAGATCCAAGCGCTCGATCAGAGCATCAACCATAGCGAACCGTTCAAGGTCGTGAAAACCGACCCCGCGAAAGGCAAAGCGCTTATCGAAACGATGGTCCGGGAACTTGCGTTCATCGATGAAATGCTCGAGCCCATCATTCCGCAAACGAGCGGGAAAATAATCGAAGCGATCATGGCGAACAAAAAACCGGCGAATCTTTTTCCGCGTAAGGAGTAGCATGAAATTCTTCGATGCACATACGCACGTCAACTTCGTTGCGTATAACGAAGATAGGGAAGCAACGATTGCGCGTGCGAAGGAGCAGCAGGTGGGGATGAATGTTGTCGGCACGCAGTTCGATACGTCCAAGGCGGCCGTTGAACTGGCGCAGAAATATGACAATGTCTGGGCAACCATCGGCTTGCACCCGATACACACCTCGAAGTCGTATCACGACGAAAAGGAACTCGGCGAAGGCGGAAAAGAGTTTACGTCGCGCGGAGAAGTATTCGACATATCCGCATACGCGGAATTGGGGAAGTCTCCGCGTGTGATTGCGATAGGCGAGTGTGGACTTGATTACTTCCGTATCGATAAGAGCACCAAAGATGTGCAGGTAAAGAATTTTGTTCAGCAAATAGAACTCGCGAACGACTTGAACAAGCCCCTGATGCTCCACATAAGGAATGCGTACGACGATGCTCTGGATGTTTTGAAGGCCCATGCGCAAGTAAAAGGCGATGTACATTTTTTCGCAGGAAACTGGGAAATCGCTAAGAAATTCCTGGATTTAGGATTTACCCTATCGTTCACAGGCGTCGTCACCTTTACGCACGATTACGACGAAGTGATAAAGAATGCGCCGCTCGACATGATCTTGAGCGAAACGGACGCTCCATACGTCACGCCCGCGCCCAACAGGGGGAAGCGCAACGAGCCCGCATACGTCGAACACGTGGTCCGCAAAATAGCAGAAATTCGAGGCGAAGGTTTTGAGAAAGTCCGCGCGCAACTCGTCAAAAACGCAGAGCGCGTGTTCGGCGTGCGCTAGGTTTGCACGGCCCAAAGCCTCGTGTTAAAGTCTCCGAACGTATGGCAGACGCTGCAGTCGCGCAAACGAATGAAACCGACATCGAGTCGGGCATTTCCCGTATCTACGAGATCGGCTACCACATTTCTCCGAGCGTGAAAGAAGAAGATGTCGAGAAGGTCGTTGCCGAGATCCGCAAAACTATCGAGAAGGAGGGCGGCACCTTCATCGCAGAAGGCGCCCCTTCGATGACGAGACTTTCCTACGGCATTCCAGGCACCGACGGCGGCAAGCGCGTCGAGTTCGACCGTGCCTTTTTCGGCTGGCTCAAGTTTGAGGCGCCCGCGCACGCCGCGCTCGCGCTCGACGAAACATTGAAACGGAACGCCGCCGTTATTCGCCACATCGTCTTTCGCACCGTGCGCGAGGAGACCCGCGCCCACCTGCGCGCGCCGCAGCTGCGCGAAGTGCGTCGCACCGATACTATCAAAACGACGCCGAAGCGCGTCGAAGAGCCCTCCGCTCCCGTTTCGGAAGCGCAGCTCGACAAGGCGCTCGAAGACATTACTGCGGAATAACGTTCTATGTATCTGAACAAAGCAATGGTTTTCGGCAACCTCACGCGCGATCCGGAACTCCGCGCGCTCCCGAGCGGCATGAACGTCGCGAGCTTTTCCATCGCCACCAACCGCGTCTACAAGGATCGCGACGGCAAGAAGCAGGAGCAAACGGATTTTCACAATATCGTCGTCTTCGGCCGTCAGGCCGATACGGTCGCGCAATACCTCAAGAAGGGCTCTTCCGCATTCGTGGAAGGTCGCATGCAGACGCGCAGCTGGGAAGGGAAGGACGGCGAGAAGAAATACCGCACCGAGATAGTCGCCGATCGCGTCCAATTCGGTCCGCGTTCATCCGGCGGCGGAGGTTCTCGCAAGAGCGACGACGAGCAATCGATGCCGGAGGATATGGGCGCGCCCTCAGGCGGTAGCGCTATCGAATACCCGAAGGACGACATTAACCCCGACGATATCCCTTTCTAATTCTATGAACAACATTCTTACCCAAAATGATATCCAGCACGTCGACTACAAAGACGTCGACCTTTTGAAGCAGTTCATCAACCCGCACGGCCGCGTCATGGCCCGCACGCGCACCAACCTCACCGCAAAGCAGCAGCGCGCCGTCGAGCAGGCAGTGAAGCGCGCGAGGTTCATGGGCCTTTTGCCCTACGTACAGAAATAAAAAAAGTCCCGCTGAGCGGGACTTTTTCTTTAGACTCGTTCGACGTATTCGCCTGTTTCAGTATTGATGCGGATGACATCGCCCAACTTCACGAACATGGGGACGTCGAGCGAGGCCCCTGTTTCGAGTTCCACTACCTTTGAGCCGCCTTGCGCGGTGTTGCCGCGCACGTCCGGCGGCGCCTCGGTCACCTTGAGTTCTACCTTGATGGGAAGCTTCACGCGGAAAAGCTTGCCCTGGAACCAGAGAGTTTCGACCTCCGTATTGGATTTGAGGAACTTGCCCGATTCGCCCATTTGTTCGTCCGTCACCGAGAAGCGGTTGGACTTGTTTTTGGCATCGTGGAAGAACCATTCACCATTCCTTTCGTAGATAAAGACCGCAGGACGCGATTCGATCTCGGCCTCTTCCACCTTGTCGGACTGCTGGAAGGAATATTCGATGGAGTTGCCCTTGATGATATGGCGCATCTTCGTCTGGTTGACCGGACGGCGCTGCTGTTTTTTCATTATGTTGTTCCACGTGCAGACGTACGGCTCGCCCTCGATGAGGACCGCGACGCCCGGCTTCACTTCATTGTATGAGATCATTGCCATCGCGGTATTGTATTCAAAAAAATTCTCTTGTCCAATAAAAAACTCGGGCGCAGCTTCACTGCCGCGCCCGATTTTTGTTCATACCGAAAGATCAGAGACCGAGCATTTTCGCGACGGTTTTCGTGCTTACATCAGCCGCCTTTTCGATGGCATTTGCATTCACGCCATAGGCTTCAGGGAATTTCAGCCCGGTAGCCGTTGACACGACAACCACTCGTTCGCCCTTCTTTACCACATTGCGGGCAACCGCCTCGCGGAGTCCCGCAAGTGCGATGCCAGTTTGCGGACAGACCATGATGCCGTCTCGAGCCGAGAGCTGGGTCGCATGGACGATGCTTCCTTCGTCCGCTTGCGTAACGGCCCCGTTCGACGCAACGATTTCCCGCATGACTTTCTCGCGCGAGACTGGGTCGCCGATGCGTGCCGCCGTGGCGACCGTTTCGCCGAGATCGATACGCCGCCTGTAGACGTTACGCCAACAGGAGAGCTTTTGCTCGTTCGGTATGTCACGGATCTTTTGCCATGACGCTGCCAGTGGGTTTGCGGCCTCACTCTGACAGCCGAGGATGCGGGCGCCTTTTTGCACGAAGCCGTGCTCAAGGAGCAGTCGCATGCCCTTGCCGATAGAGGATGAGTTGCTGCCGTTACCGACAGGAACCGCGAACCATTCCGGTAGTATCCAGTTGAACGCCTGCGCGATGAGAAATACGGTCGCCTGGTGTCCTTCGATGCGTGAAGGATTCAGACTGTTCGCCGGATAAACCCCGTGATGCTCGACGAGGTCACTCATCACGCGCATGCAATCGTCGAAGGTGCCGGGGATATCGATGACCCGCGCACCATAGGCGACTGCCTGTGTCAGCTGCACGGCCGTGTACTTTCCCTGTGGCAGAAGAACTACACAGGGAAAGTTTGCCACAGCGGAGTATGCGGCTGTCATGGCAGAGGTATCGCCGGTAGATGCGCATGCGACGGCCGATACACCCGCTTTCTTCGCCACGCTCATCATCACGGCGCCGCCGAAATCCTTGAATGAACCGGTCGGACCCTGACCTTCGAGAATGAGCCAGAGATCCAGATCGCCGCCCACCCACCGACTGATGTGCGGTCCAGCGCGAACGATTGGCACAATACCTTCGCCGAGCGTGATCATCTCGTCTGACCGCATTTCGGGCATGATGAGTTCGTAGAAACGCCATACGCCGGAGCGACCTGGAGGACTTTCAATAAATCCCGCCGCGCGGCGCTGGAACTGCGATTCCAGAAATTGCCGGAGCAGTGAGAGATTTTCGTGGTTGTGCACGACCTCGAAGAGGCCGCCGCACACGCAACGGAACTTGCGTTCCCGATAGAGATCTTGGACATTACCGCACTCGATACAGCGAAGCGTCGGACGTGCCAATTTTTCGGCAAGAGCTGTTGCTGACATGTGTCACCCTTTCCCGCAGAATTGCGGCTAGGAGATTCGTACCATACGGCCGGAAGATTCGCTACTCCTCCTCGCCACTCGATTTTCCAACAACCCCGCCGCCTTCCTGAAGACCTTTGCGGATGTCTTTCAATAACTGGGTGAGTACTGGCTTATTCTCTTTGAGATACGTGCGAGCCGCATCATAGCCGCGGCCCATTTTGGTTTCGCCCATGCTGTAGGCTCCGCCGGACGATTTTTGGACGAGGCCGAGCTTCTCGCCGAGCGCGAGCGCTTCGCCCTCTTTGGAAATGCCTTCTCCGTAAAGCATGTCGAATTCGCTTTGGCGAAAGGGAGCTGCGACCTTGTTTTTGACTATCTTCACGCGGTGGCGGCCGCCCATCACTTCGTCGCCTTTCTTTATCTGCGCGATGCGGCGAATGTCGATGCGCACCGATGTGTAGAATTTCAGCGCCTTGCCGCCCGGGGTCGTTTCTGGATTGCCGAACATGACCCCTATCTGCATGCGGATCTGGTTGATGAAAATGATGACGGTTTTCGTTTTCGATACGATGGCAGTGAGTTTGCGAAGCGCCTGCGACATGAGGCGCGCCTGCTTGCCGACGTGCGATTGGCCCATGTCGCCCTCGATCTCGTCTTTGGGCGTGAGCGCGGCGACGGAGTCGACGACGATGACGTCTATTTTGCCGGAGCGCACGAGCGATTCAACTATTTCGAGCGCCTGCTCGCCGGTGTCCGGTTGCGATACGAGAAGGTCCTGGATCTTCACGCCGAGCTTTTTGGCGTATTCGGGGTCGAGCGCGTGTTCGGCGTCGATGAATGCACAGATGCCGCCTTTTTTCTGCGCTTCGGCGATGACATGGAGCGAGAGCGTCGTTTTGCCGGAACTTTCCGGACCGAACACTTCGATGATGCGGCCACGCGGGAGTCCACCGATGCCGAGTGCCCAATCGACGCCGATAGAGCCCGTGGGGATGGCGTTGACGTCCACCTTGGGCGAAGCGCCAAGCATCATGATGGATTCGTCGCCGAACTTCGTTTTTATCTGCGCGAGCGCGCGTTCGATATCTTTGTCCGACCCAGTGCCGACTTCCTTCGGCGGAGCCTTCTCTTTTTTCTTTGTTCCGAGTGCCATAGTGATTAATGAATTACCTGCTATTGGGGTCAGAGGGCAGTATACATCAGGGCGTCGTTGGTGTGGATGAGGCTGCCGGAGTCGAGGTTGCGGCCGTTTGGGCGGGGGTGGTCGAGGCAGGCGTATAGACTATTTGGATTATTTTTTCGGTGGATTTGCCGTATTTGTCCTTCGCGTCCAGGACGATTCGGTTGTACCCGGGCGAAAGCGCGTAGGGAATGTCAAAAACCCCCGCTTCGGTGACGGGCACGGCTTGTCCGTTCATGTCGAGCTCGGCTATGTGCGTCGTCGTGCCCGTGAGTTCAATGTACGGGTTCGAGACCTCTTCGATGGTCTGCGAAACCTGGATCGATGGTCCAAAAAGGATGCCCCGCGCCTCGAAATACGCGTAGCCGATGATGATGAGGAAGAAAAGGACGAGGGCGATCTTCGTAAGGACGCTGTCGCGGTAGGGAAGCATGGGCTACAAATTTTCCTCTTCCGGTTCTTCAGCGGCTTTCACCAATTCGTCCGCATTGCCCGCTCCGACGACGTCGCGCGGCTTTGCCCCGTCGGCAGGTCCCACGACTCCGCGCTCTTCGAGCATGTCTATCAGTTTCGCCGCGCGCGCGTAGCCGACACCGAGCTTGCGTTGCAAATACGAGGTCGAGGCCTTGCCCGCCTCGATGACCGTTTTCTTAGCTTCTCCATACAATTCATCTTCCTCTTCTTCATCGGCCATTGAGGAGAATACGGTATCCAATCCGCCGCCGATCTTTCCGGAGTCCGTGAAGTCTATCTCGCTCGGGAGCGTGCCCTCGGCATTCTTCGCTATCCATGCCACGACCTTCTTCACTTCGCTTTCGGAGAGATACGGGGCCTGGATACGTCGCGGTTTGGACATTTCACCCGAAAGGAAGAGCATGTCGCCCGCACCGAGCAATTTTTCCGCCCCGCCCGTGTCCAGTATCGTTCGGGAGTCTATCTGAGAGGCGACCTGCAGCGCTACCCGCGCGGGAATGTTGGCCTTGATGAGTCCGGTGATGACCTTCACGCTCGGGCGCTGCGTCGAGAGAATAAGGTGGATACCGACCGCGCGGCTCATCTGCGCCAAGCGCACGATGCCAGCTTCGAGCTCGCGCGGGTAGGCCGACATGATATCGGCCAACTCGTCGATGACGACCACGATGTAGGGCATCGCTTCCGGTGGCGTTTCGCCTTCTTTTACGCCCTTTTCGAGCGCCGGGGTGACGATGTTCTGATGATAGGAGCCGATGTCGCGCACGCGTTCAGTTTCCAGGATGTTGTAGCGTCTTTCCATTTCCTTCGCGAGCCACTTTATCGCAAGGATGGCCTTTTTTGCATCGGTAATGACGGGAGTCAGTAGGTGAGGGATCGAATTGTAGACCGTCAACTCGACCCGTTTGGGGTCGACCATGATGAACCGCAGACGCTCGGGACCGCAGCGGTAGAGGAGGGAAACGATGAAATCGTGGATGGCGACCGATTTGCCCGCACCGGTCGCTCCGGCGACGAGAAGATGCGGCATGCGGGCGAGGTCGGCAAAATGTGCTTGCCCGGTGATGGAGCGACCAAGTGCTACCAGAAGTGGCTTGTCGGACCCGGTGTACTGCTCATCCGAAACGAGGGGGGCGAGGCCGAGTGTCGTGCGCGATATGTTCGGAACTTCGATCCCGACCAACGACTTTCCAGGTATCGGCGCCTCGATGCGCACTGGCGCGGCAGCGAGCGCAAGCTCGAGGTTGGACTGGAGCGCGACTATTTTCGAAAGTCGCACGCCCTCCGCGGGCTTCATGGCGTAACGCGTCACGGTGGGGCCGATGGATGCCTCGTCCATCTCGACCTGGATGCCGAAATTCTGGAGCGTGCGCTTGATGATGTTCATGTTCGCTTTCACGTCACCCACTTCCGGTTTGCCTTTGTTTTTGGAAAGGAGCGCGACCGGAGGCGGTTCATACGCGGAACCCGTCGCGGCAATGATAGGGAAGCCCGCATCACTCGCTTCCGACTTTTCAGCAAACGTGCTCACCGCGGGTGTTCGCTCCGGAGACCCTCTCTCTTCCGACCCCTCTTCGATCGGGAGCTCTTCGTTCTCGGCGATCTCCTCTTGGTGTATGCCGGTCACCGGCACGTCCTCAAGGCCGGTATCGAACTCATCCTCGGGCGAGGAGCGGAACCAATTCCGTATATTCGAAAAAAGCGCCGGTAGATTCGCGTCGAAAGCGATGATGAGCGCCGCTACCATGAACGCCATCAAGAAGATGACCGTTGCCGGCGTTGCGATGGCTCCTGTGAGGGGCTGTGAGACGCTTGCCCCCAATACGCCGCCCTTGCCCGGGAACGCGAGGTTCACGAGCCCGAGGGCGGAAAGGAGGAAGACGGCAAGGCCCATGATATGCACCCACCCGAAGCGACCCTCGAACGAACGTAGGACCAGCACCGAGAGAAGGACGAGCGAGAGGGGGAGGAGCAGGTAGCCAATGCCAAGGAGCCACGAAAGCCATCCGAAGAGGGTCACGCCTACGGAACCACCCCCGCCGATCTCAGCGAGGATGAGAAAACCGGCTATGGCGAGAAAAAGGATGGCCGCAACGCCTCGGAGCGCTTCCGAGCTGACACTCCGTTCGACCACCTTTACTTCGCTGTTCGCGCCCCTCTTTCCATTTCCGTTTTTGGAGCGTTTTTTTGTTTTCATGCGCGTATAGTATCACGCGAAGCGGCGATATTTTGGCCGAACTAGCGTCCTAGATATTGGTTGTAACGGCTTCTGCGCTGGACGTTGCTCCGCGGAACCCTCAAGGAAGAGCTTGTATATCCGACATGTCCTTTATATACTGAAAGGCGTTCTCACGGACGTCCTTTAGATATAAAGGACTTCTATCGAACAGCAAATGGACGACATAAAAGACAGCTCAAAAGGTGATGATTTCTCAAGATTTGTCGACGCGCAGAACGTCCGGACCGATCCCTTCGGCAGGAATCGCGCTGCGGAGCGTCTCTATCGTCGAGCGGAGCGCATAGGCGCGGCACTCTACCTCCTCACAAGGCATATTCCGGAAAGCGAGCCGTTGCGCTCGCAGGTCAGGATGGAAACTATTTCCCTGTTCGGTAAGATACTGCAGCTCCGTGATGAGATGCGCGCGGCGGAGTCCGAGACCATCCTTGCGTTCGAAGCGTCCATACGCCGCCTCATATCGCTTGTTCGCTTACTGACTGCGGCAGGCTTCCTTTCGTTCCAAAATGCAGAAATAATAATTGGTGCACTCGATGAACTCGGTGCATACATGACCTCCGCTCAAAGATCATCGTTGTCAGAGGGAATTTCCTTGACACGTGAGAATATCGTGGGCGATACAAGTCCGTTAGGGAGCAGGCAATTTCTAAAGGACATAAAGGACAGAAAGGATGTAAAGGACAATCTGTCCGTTACACCTGGGCAAAGCGGGCCTTCCGCGAAGATCTCAAGCGCTGCCAGATCTCAGGGCATTTTGGCCATTTTGCAGGCAGGAGGCGGGCTCGGCATCAAGGAAATCGCGTCCCGGCTGCCCGATTACAGCGAAAAGATGATACAGCGCGAACTTGCGCTCTTGGTGAGTGTTGGGCGGGTGAAAAAGGATGGTTTTAAGCGCTGGAGCAGGTATTCACTTGCATAGTAAGCTTTATTGTTGTTTCGTGTCGGCTTTTGGACTTTTCACACGTCTCGTTAAAGAAGCATGAAATTCTTTGAAAGTTTCCCCAGGGCCGCGCGTCATATACATTGACTCCTGTGGGGTGGGAGAGTATCCTTGCGCGACTTGTGAATATTGGCGGAAACGCTGGAAAACAGCGCCAAACCGTCTTCACAAGTTATCCACAAAACGGAGTCCCGCTCGTCGCGAAAAACCTTATAACGCATATATACTGTATGCGTTACGCAGGTAGCGGCGTGCGCACTGCGTAGTTCGTTGACATTTGAATAGGGCACGAAATCGCCGCGTAGTACGCGGCAGGCTCCTTCATGTTTATGAAGGGGCATCCTTACAGAATATTCTGCTCCTCCCTTCACGGATGTAATGACAGACGATCCACTTCTATTTCGCTGCTACTCTCGCCCGCCAGCCGGCGGACGAGTTAGCAAAATATTGCCAGAACGAAAACACGCGTGTTGGCAATATGCATTATTAGTTGTCTTCATTTAGCAGTTGTTTAGAAGACAAACAATAAGCGCACATGCTCGCGTCGAACGAGCGTTTGCGCGATCCCGAATTTATTCGGGATGAAAGGTCAAACTAAAACTATGAGTAAAGCATTAGCAACAAAGAATGTTGCGGCAGTGCTCTTGGCAGCGGCTTTGGTCCTCGGGTTCACGTTCGCGATCGCCAAACCGGCGAAAGCGGACACGCTCTCGGATCTCCAAGCACAAGTCCAGGCATTGCTCGCACAAATCGCGTCGCTTCAGGGAACGGGCACCGTTTCCTCCGGCAGCGGCGCGTGCTTCACCTTCACGCAGGATGAGTCGCAAGGCAAAACCGGCGGTGAGGTGATGTGGGTCCAGGAATTCCTCAACGGTCACGGCTTCACGGTCGCGGCATCCGGCGCGGGTTCCCCGGGCAATGAAACTTCGTACTTCGGCGCTCTCACGAAAGCCGCAGTCGCGAAGTGGCAGGCAGCCAACGGCGTATCGCCGGCGGCGGGCTACTGGGGCCCCATCTCGCGCGCGAAAGCGAACAGCATTTGCGCGTCGCAGGGCACCGGCACAGGAACTGGCACAGGCACGATCCCGTCGGGACCGGGCATCTCGGTCACGGCAGGCGCGCAGCCGGCCAACTCCTTGGCTCCTGAGAACGCCTCGCGCGTTCCGTTCACCACCTTCACGCTGACGAACAACACTTCGGCAGCAGTGACGATCACTGGTGTTACGGTGCAGCGCACCGGCCTCGCGGCCGACGCGGCCTTCGCAGGCGTCGAACTGATCGACTCCAACGGCATCCAAGTCGGCATCTCGCACACGTTCAATTCGAACCACCAGGCGACTGTCGGCGACACCTTCACGCTCAATCCTGGTCAGTCGATGACCTACACGGTCGCGGCTAACATGCAGGGTACAGGCGGCGAAGCTGCGTACGCTGGTCAGGTCGCTTCGATGTCGGTCGTCGGTGTTAACACCACGGTTCCGGTCTCTGGCACGCTCCCGATCTCGGGTGCGCAACAGACGATCAACGCATCGCTCGTGATCGGCAAGGTAACGGCGGGAACGTCGTCCTACGATCCGGCGGGCGCACAGCAAAAGAACCTCGGCGACACGGGAGTCAAATTCTCGGCTGTCCGCCTCACGGCGGGTTCGGCTGAGGACGTCAAGCTCTTCTCGATCCGCTTCCGCATGAACGGCAGCGCGTCGGCGAGCGACCTCTCGAACCTCGCTATCGTTGTTAACGGCACGTCTTACCCGGCTGTTTGGTCGGCTGACGGTCGTTACGTCTCGGCGAGCATCCCCGGCGGCGTCCTTATCACCAAGGGCTCCTCGGCTGATGCGTACGTCCAAGGCGACATCACAGGCACGAACTCTTCGGGTCGCGTGGCGGAATTCGACGTAGACAAGGCGACCGACGTATTCCTCGTCGGCCAGCTCTATGGCTACGGCATCATTCCGACGAGCGGCAACGAAACTTGCGGTTCAGGCTGCAACGTGAACTCAAGCGCAACGCACGGCTCTCTGTACACCAACAGTCAACCCTGGTTCCAGGGCTCCACGATCACCATTCAAGGTGGTACGGGCACGACGATCCAGAACGCGACTTCGGTACAAGCGCAGAACATCCCCGTAAACGTTCCGAACCAGCCGTTGGGCGGCTTCGTCACGAACTTCTCGGGCGAACCGGTCACGGTCCAGAAACTAGTCATCCATGTCGCATCGTCCACTTCGGCGACCGGCACGGGTTACTTGCAGAACGTTAGCATCGTTGATCAGAACGGTGCGGTTGTCGCTGGTCCTGTCGATGAATCATCGGCAGCCACTGACGGCTTGCTGACCTTCACGGACAGCGTAACCTTCCCGGTCGGCTCCGCGACTTACACCCTCAAGGGTACTGTCGCGACGGGCGCTAAGAACGGTGACACCTTCCAGCTCAAGACGACTCCGTCTTCGGACTGGACCAACGTCACTGGCCAATCGACCGGCAACACGGTCTCGCTCTCGGGCTTCTCGAGCCAGATTGCGATGAACACGATGACGGTCCAAGGCCTCACGCTCTCGGTCTCGATGGCGGCAACACCGGCTTCGCAGACCATCGTTTCAGGCGGTCAGAGTATCTTGTTCGCGAACGTCCAGCTCGATGCTTCGGCCTCGGGTGAGGATGTGCGCATCAACTCGATCCCGCTCCGTCTCGTAACGACGGGCGCGCCCGCAGCGAGTGCCCTCACCGGTTGTCAGCTTTATGACAGCAACGGTAACGCGCTCAACTACGGCACCAACATCGTCAACTCGCCGTCGACAACGACGCTCCCCGACCTCTTCACCTTCAACAATCAACAGGTGATCCCGAAGGGAACATCGGTAACCGACTCGCTGAAGTGCAACGTCGCTTCTGGTCTCACGACTGGCAGCTTCACGTGGAGCACCAAC
Organism: Minisyncoccota bacterium; assembly: GCA_035500505.1. Taxonomy (GTDB): domain Bacteria; phylum Patescibacteriota; class Minisyncoccia; order Phycocordibacterales; family UBA2100; genus UBA10103. The sequence goes on along the minus strand of DATJXE010000003.1, from coordinate 67,510 downwards.
AACGACTCGATGACCATCTCGGGCCAGACCTCTGGCAACTCGACGTCGATCAATACGGCGGCGACGTCCAACAGCGGCACGATGTCGGTCACAAGCGGCGGCCTCACGGTCTCCGTCGACACGGCTGTCTCTCCTTCGTACGCACTCGCATCGGGTGGTACTCAAGGCGTGACGCTCGGCGTCATCAAGTTCCGCCCGACAGCTGAAGCGATGACGCTTCAGAAGATCGGCGTGCACCTGACGTCGGGTAACGCTGCAGACATCAGCTCGCTGATGTTCTACAACAGCGCTAACCAGCTGATCGGTTCGACCAACACCTGGACTAGCGGCTACGCCACGTCGACGCTCTCGACGCAGATAACGCTTCCGGCGGACACTGACACCGACATAACGGTCAAGGCCAACTTGAACGACATCGGTACCAGCCAGGCCGGCGTGGAAGGCGACCTCATCAAGGTCGATCCGTCCGGCGCCGAAGCTGTCGGACAGGCCTCTGGTCTGCCGCAGAAAGTGGGTGCAACGACGGGCGTCTCGGGAGTTGGCGACTTCGCCACCTTCCCGAAGGTCGCTCTCGGCACATTGCCGACGAGTGGTATCTCGGACGGCCGACTCATGGACCTCAACGTGACGGCTGACTCCGCAGGTTCCCTCGGCGTGCAGCAGCTGGTCTTCCAGCTCGCAACGAGCACCAACGTCACGGTCACCAACGTCAACTTGTACGCCTACAGCAGCTCCTGCACTGGTAGCCCGGCTCCGGGCACCACGAGCGGTGGCTTCGTTGTAGCGGGCACAGGTCCTGCCATCGGTGGCTACTCGACGACGACTCCGTCCACTCCGATCCAAGTCGGTGCGGGCCAGACGATCTGCTTCGAATTGACTGGTACGGTATCGGGCACTGGCTCGAACTACAACGTCAACACGAAGCTCGTGGGCGAAAGCGCCCAACTCAGCTCGCCGATGGTGGGCACGGGTACAGCGCTTGACGTCGCGGGCAAATTCATCTGGTCTCCGAACGCGACTGGCACGGTTACGGCAGTTGGCGCGAACGACTACTCGAACGGCTATGGTCTCTACCCGTCCTCGGGCTTGAACCAGAACCGCACGCAGTAATCGAAGCCTAGCTTCCGATTCGCGGCGACAACGCGAACGCGAACCCCCTCCGAAAGGAGGGGGTTTTGCGTTTGTCTTGCGACGCGGTATTCTTGTCCAATGAATTCTGAAACACGCAGCCCATACATTATCGGCGGACTCGTCGTTATCGCTCTCGTCGCGCTTGTTGCATACCTCTCTTTGCGTGGCAACAGCAACTCCGGCAATCCGGCGCAATCCTCGGCGACGTCAACCACTACATCATCCACCTCGACAACGGTCTCAAATCTGGGCTACACGATAACGCAGGTCCCCATTTCGAATCCCGCCCCTGCGAAGGCCCCGTCATACAACGGTGCGATAGCATGCCCCTCGACCATGTCGCAAGAGCAGTGCTTGAGCATCCAATCGCGCGACGCGACCATCATCGCGGCTCTTAACGCCGACGTCACGGATGCTCCGGCGTGGATCGAACTCGGAACGCTTCGCGAGGAAACCGGGGACTACGCCGGCGCGGCCGCGGCCTGGAATTACGTTATTGCTTTGTACCCCAATAAATCGAGTGGCTATTACAATCTTGGCGATCTGTACCTGAACTACGTCAGGGACTATCCGAAAGCCGAAGCCAACTATTTGCTTGCGCTCAAGTACGCGCCGCAGGACACAAGCATTTACGTAGATCTCTTCACGCTCTACACGACGACTTCCTACAAGCCGACAGCGACCTCAGCGGAAGATATCTTGAAGCAGGGGATTACGGCCAACCCAAAAGCCGTGAACCTTCAAGTACTGCTCGCGCGTTACTACCGAACACTCGGCCGCTCGGCTGACGCGAGCGCTGAATACAACGCTGCGATCCAGAATGCCCAAAGCCAAGGTCAAGCGTCTCTCGCGCAGCAGATCCAAGCAGAAGCGAACGGACAGTGAACACTCCAGGTCGTGGCGCAGTAAAATAGAAATCAAATCCGGCTCTGGATTTGTTCGGGAAAATACTTTTCTAAGTTGTTTTGTTGGATGCCTTCCTGAAAAAGAGGGCATGCAGCGCATTTTAAGAATAACGCGTGTGATACTGGCCCGCATATGTCCGCTCTGGGGTCGAGTGGCATTGCATCGGGAGCGCGCCGCGCCGTGCGCGGCGCGCGCTGGGTGCTTTTGATAGTTGTCCTCGCGTACGTCGCCGACGTCGCCTATAGCTACTCGCATGTTCACCAGGCGCATCTTGCGGAGAGTGCCTCTGCCGAAATAGAAACGCAGGTACTCACGATGAACGACGTCGACGGCAATCATCTGCCTCCGCCGTCTGCCACCAACGAAGCTGATGCGAGCGTCGCTGGCATGGATGTGAACGGCAACGGCATTCGCGACGATGTCGAGCTTGCGATATTCGCCAAGTACCCGACCTCGACGATTCCGCGTGCGGCCGAGCTGCAGTACGCGCTCGCGTTGCAGACGATGCTCACAAAGGTGTTCGACCCCGAAACGTGGAAAGCCGCCGCAGTCCAGGAAGGCAGAGGGTACCAATGCATCGGGAAAACGTATCCGCGCACGGATCTGCAAACCTACCTGCAGATCGTCGGCGCGAGAGTTACGGAAGTTGAGGACCTCGAATTCAACACGTCATCTCGTGTGGCCGCAAAAGAGAAGGCATTCGGGTTTACTACGAGTTACGCATTACCAGCCGATAATTTTTGTGACCTTGACCCCAGCACACTCTAAACAGTCATGCGCCGGGGATCTCTTAGCATTATCGCAACGCTGTTTTTGGCGTTGCCGTTCGTTGCGTTCGCCGACTGCTCTTTGCAGGGATACACCGTTCTATACGTGAACGGCATACTGACGTCTCAGGCCGATGCGAACACTGATATCACGGCGTTGCAAGATGCGCTCGGAACGTCATTCAACTCCCAAAGGCTAACGATCCGCCTGGGCTACAACCCGTCGCACTTGGATGGCTACGGCGACGAACTCGAATCGGCAAGCCAGGCGCTCGGCGCTCCGATAAGCCGCTTCGATCTGGACACCATTCTCGACCAAGTCGCGCCGGACGTAACGACGCGGAAGCTCCTGCTCGTCGGGCATTCGCAAGGAACGTTCTATACCAACGAACTCTACGACTATCTGATCGCGAACGGCGTTCCGCCGGAGTCCACTTCCGTCTACAACCTCGCGACGCCAGCAAGCACGGTGGAAGGCGGCGGTGCCTATCTCACGTCCGGCAACGACAAGCTCATCAACCAAGTCCGCGTGTGGGATGCGGAAGCCGGCGCGCCGGGCCCGTTGCCCGCGAATATATTGATACCGCCCCAACCGGGCGATGACGAGGATATCTATGGTGGGCACCATTTTCGAGGCGATTACCTCGCAGGCGCCGCACCCCGCATTGTGGCGGACATAGACAATTCACTTGCCAAACTCGCCGCTTCGAACGCATCTCCCGGTGCATGCTTCACGCCGCCTCCGCCAGGGCTTGCAGATATGCTGCAAAAAACCGCCTTTTCTTTGGCGGATCCGGCCGTTGCGGGTATTGATTCCGTCGCAGGCAAAGCCGGGAACGCTGCCGGGACAGCCGCATCGGCCGCGGTATGGGCAGGGAACGCTCTCACGCAAACGGTCAATACCGCTATCGGCGACGCGTTCTTTTCGATTTTCCCGAGACCGAATGCGCAGAATGCGGGGAGTGTCTTTGCTGTTGAAAAAGCCCTCTACGGCTCAAGTTTGAGCGAAGCCGATTACGAGGCGCTTTTGCAGGGGAAAGACTTGCCCGAAGACGAACCCACCGCGTCGCAAAGTCAGTCGCCAAAGAGATCCGAGCCGACACCGGTGGAAACGCCGAGCGAAGAGAACGTCACGCCACCGCCCACGCCACCACCAATTCTTCCGCCGTCATCGGTTCCTCCGACGCCGCAACCATTTTCGAGTGTTATATCGATATCACCCGGCTTCGGCGGAGGCGGGGGAGTAGTCGCACCACCCCCTGTCGCGCCGGCCACGTCCGCGCCGGAGACCCCGCAGGTCGATGCGACGTCCTCACAACAAGACGATCAATCGCAAAACCAGAACCAAACTCCTCCACCTGACGGCGTAACGGGCGACGCAAGCAGCACCACCGCGACCTCCACGACTTCCAGTTCAACCAGCACAGCGGAGGTTCAGCCTCCACAGCAACAACCTCCAACTCCACAGTCTTCGTGTGGGCAGTCGGCTCTCGCAACGGCCGGAGATTTTTTCTCCGGCACGAAAGATGACGCGGAGTATTCCCCAAGCGGGTTTCTGCAGTACCATTTCGGGGACACGAAGAACGGCGGGTTCACGCTCACCTGGACGTATTACGACGACCAATGCGATGTGTCGGGACCGACGATCACACATACGCCTTTTCAGATCGGTTTGCCATCGGGAGTATATGACTGGAGCGTGCGGTTTACGTCGATGACCCATCTCGATATTTGGAATGATGACGACGGTGTGATACTTGGAAGTTACGATATTCCCGGGCTCTTGCCGACGTATAGCTCCATCGCGTTCGATGCTTCAAGTGTCGACGGCAGCGGCAACCATAGCTCGCTCGTATCGCGCGGGCTCAAGATATTCGAAGGCGGCGAACCTCCCTCGTTCAGCAATTCCGTGGCGACCCCTGCCGGCTGCCCGGACATCACCGCCAACGGATACTTCTTCGACCCGTCGTATCAAAACGCCGAGTACGTTGGCGGCCTCCTGCGCGTGCACCTGCGCCTGCTCGCTCCCTACAACGACGGGCGTCTTTTCAGGGCGAAAGTGCTCGCGATAGGGAACGATTGCTCGTTCCCCCCGCCTTCCTTCGGGCTCGGCCCGCCCTCAACCTCGTTTACGCCCTTCATCCGTTATTATTCGCTCCGGATGGCGAGTTCGACGCATTGGATCCTTTGGGACGACGAAAATAACCTGCAGATACAGTGCGGGAACGGCTGCGAAGGGGATATTCCCGACGGTACGAGCTTCATTTCGTTCTTTGCATCGATCGATGCGGGCGTTTCGACGCTGCGAACAACGCCATTTTCCCCGACAGGCCCATAATTTTATTGTATAATGTTGCCATGCAGCCCTCCGCCTCCAGTTCGTTCTTCCGATTCGTCATCGGCTTCCTGGTATTCATCAGTGTATTTTTTGGCGTAACGATAGCGGTCAGCAAGATCTCGGCGAGCGAAGAAGCGACGCAACAAACGGCGGCCGCAGAGGCGGCGATGCTTCAGCAGATAAAATAGATGGCACCGGGAGGAGGGCAGCTCCAAACCCGGTGCCTACGCAGTACTAAACTTATCAGCCCTCGTGCGTATCCGAGAACTGTCTGGCCAACTCCTGACCTGCAGCCTGCACGCCTCTCTCCCGCATCGTCCTAACGAGATGCTTTGTGATGGGGTTCGAGAACGCATCGGAAAGTTCCGATGTTGTTGCAGAGGCACGTTCAGTCAGCCAATTATGTTTGCAAGGGTATAAGGCGATCATTCGGTTTCCCTCTCTTCCTGATCGCCTCCCTGTCCCTAACGACCTCTATAGTAGCACGTCATTGCAAAAAGTCAACGGCGCCGGATTTTCCGGCGCCGTTTGTCGAATGTTCAAGGGACCCAGCCTTACGCGCGTTTTAACCGCGGACGAAAGAGTTCAAAACCGCATCGCTGCGCTTCCCGAACAAGGAACTGTCGCTCGGAAGACGTTGATTCGTGGAACGAGGTGATGCCTCCGTGCACGATTGCAATGACCTCCACGCGGGCAACTTGCCCGATGAGCTTTTTGGCCTCCCAGTTGGGGAGCTTTTCGAGGAATTCGAGCTCACACGCCTGGGGTTGGTAGTTCGGCAAAACGCACTCCGAGACGTCGGTTTTGAGCGAGTGCCCCTTCGACGCAACCTGCGTAGATGTTTTCATCTGCAAGACCTTCAATAATTGTACCCACTTCTCTTATACGCCCAGTGCGACGACAAGTCAAAATTTGACTTCATGCTCCGAACATATAGAATGCACCGCACAAGGCCAGAGAAAGCGAGCAGCTGCAAAGCGTCAGACTTGCTGAGGTCGAAACTCTCTTCGGGATTTCCCGAGCCTTGGTTAGAAATAGGTTTTGTTCGATATGGCAAAAACCAGAGAACAAAAACAAGAGATCGTGCAGAAATTGGAGAACTCGATGAAGAATGCGGCTACGACCGTGTTCGTTCATTTCTCCAAAGTAACGGTCGCCGAGGAAAGCGCGATGCGCCGTGATCTTCGCAAAGAGGGCATCGGCTACACGGTGGCGAGGAAAACTCTCATCCGTCGCGCACTCGATTCGCTCGGACACAAGTCCGACGAGGCGACGCTCGACGGCGAAGTCGCTCTCGCTTACGGAGGCGAAGGGGACGCGACCGCGCCGGCCCGCCAGCTGCACGAATTCGGCAAAAAGTTCACCGACAAGCTCACCATCCTCGGAGGCATCTTCGAGGGCAAGCTCGTCGGTGCAGCACAGATGCAGGAGATAGCGACCATTCCGCCGATGCAGAGTTTGCGGGCTATGTTCGCGCAACTACTCAATTCGCCCCGCCAGCGATTTGCAGTCGTCTTGAGCAAGGTGGCGGAAAACAAGAATTAATCGTTCAGTACCAATGATATGACACAAGAAGACATCATTGCAGCGGTAGAGAAAATGACGGTCGTCGAGCTCAACACCCTCGTCAAAGCTATCGAGGAGAAGTGGGGAGTTTCGGCGGCTGCGGTCGCTGTTGCAGGCCCTGCGGCAGGCGGCGCGGCAGCTGAAGAGAAGACCGAATTCAGCGTCGAGCTTACCTCGGCTGGGGAACAGAAGATCGCCGTCATCAAGGCGGTCAAAGAAGCGCTCGGCCTCGGGCTCGCGGAAGCGAAGACGATGGTCGAAAGCGCGCCGGTCGTCCTCAAGGCAGAGGTTAAGAAAGAGGATGCCGAAGCGTGGAAAACGAAGATCGAAGCAGCCGGTGGAAAGGTTACGCTCAAGTAATTCCACAGCAGCTCGCAAAAACGAAATGGCCCGCGTGTGCGGGCCATTCGGCGTCTAAGCGGAGGGACTCTGGCAAACTTTTTTCTCTGCGCTAGGATGTGGGTATGAGAGGCGACTTTTTGCCGGAATTTATGGGGGGCAACCAGGCTCGTGCAAGACTGCTTCGCGTGTTCGTATTCGACCCGGAACGTTCGTACCTCCTCAAAGATGCTGCCAAGCGTGCCGGCATTTCGCCGCAAGTCGCCGCGCGCGAGATCGGCGTGTTGGAAAAGTGGGGCGTTGTGAAGAAAGGGAAGCTCGTCTCGGTCGTGCTCGGCAATGGCACCGCGCGCAAGGTGAATGCAAAAACCAAGGTTGAGACGTGGTCGCTCGATCCCGATTTCAAACATCGGCGCGCCCTTTCCGCGTTCGTTCATGAGATATCGCCCATGCGCTACGAGAACGTGGTCGAAGCGCTCAGGCCGTGCGGCAAGCTTGCGACGGTCATCCTTTCCGGCACGTTCGTGGGCGACGCCACGAGGCCGGTCGATATCCTGGTCGCTGCGGACGAACTTTCGGAGCGTCGCCTTGAGAACGCGATCAAGACGCTAGAGCCCATTTTTGGCAGGGAACTGCGCTATGCGGCCTTTTCGGCCCCCGAGCTGCGCTATCGCCTGACCATCCAGGACCGCCTGGTTCGAGATACGCTGGATTTCCCTCACGTAGTATTGCTGGATCGGGGAAAAATCTTGTAAATACGGCTCTACAGAGCCAAGAATCTAATCCACAAGCCGTCGTGCTTTGGCCAGGATGCACCCCGGTCGGTGCTATCATTTATGTATTGATTACAAAGCGGGTCGAACTGCCTTATTAGCTTTTATTCGCTATATTTTTTAACATTATGATCGTTTCTCAATCGGCCAACGCGATCTCCGGCTCCTTCAATGACCTGTGGTACACCACCGTCGCCTACTTGCCGGCCATCCTCGCGGCCATCATCGTGTTCCTCATCGGCTGGATAGTCGGCATCATCCTCTACCGCATCGTCGTCGAGATAGTAAAAGTACTTCGCATCGACGAGGCACTCAAAGCGGCAGGACTCAATGACGCCGCCAAACAAGCCGGATTCAACCTCGACATCGGCAGATTCCTCGGCACCCTCGTCGAATGGTTCATCATTTTGGTCTTCCTCGTCGCGTCGCTCGACATCCTCGGGCTCACGCGAGTGACCATCTTCCTGCAGACGGTCGTACTCTTGTACTTGCCGCAGGTCATCGTCGCGTCGCTCATCCTCATCTTGGGGGCGATCGTCGCCGAAGTGGTAAAAGGATTGGTAGCGGGTTCCGCCCGCGCAGCCGGCGCTCGCTCGGGCAACTTCGCGGGCACGGTCGCCAAGTGGGCTATCTGGATCACGGCCATCATGGCCGCGCTCACGCAGCTCGGCATCGCAACCACGCTCCTGCAGACGCTCTTCACCGGTGTCGTCATCGCGCTTTCGCTTGCCTTCGGCCTCGCCTTCGGGCTTGGCGGCAAAGAAGCGGCCGCTCGCGTCATCGAGAAAGTCCGCTCGGACATCGCACATCATCAGCAGTAATTCGTTGGGGAAGTCTTTTAAGAAAACGCGTCCGAAGGGGCGCGTTTTCTTTCATGTTGCCCTCATGAGTAGGCAGGCTACAATCAGACTATGCAAGCAGTCATCCTGGCAGCGGGACGCGGTACCCGCATGAAAGAGTTGACCGAGACGACGCCAAAGGCGCTGCTTCCGCTCGGCAACAAGACACTCCTCGAATACGAATTTGACGCGTTGCCTGATGAGGTCGACGAAGTCATCGTCATTGTCGGATATCTCGGGAGCCTGATACACGAACGCTTCGGCGGGGAATGGAACGGCAAAAAGATATTCTATGTGGAGCAAGACAAGCTCGACGGAACAGCTGGCGCGCTGTGGAGGGCAAAAGACATCTTGCATGACCGTTTTGTCGTCATGATGTCCGACGACCTTTACGCGAGATCTGATGTGGAGAATTGCATACGCGAAAAGGACTGGGCTCTTTTGGTCCAACATCGCGATGAGATCCGTTCGAAGGGCAAGGTTGAGGTCAACAAACGCGGTGAGGTTATAGGCGTGACGGAGGGAGACCATGGTGCCGTGCCCGGTTTTCTTAGCACCAACCTGTTCATGCTGGACTCACGCATTTTTCAATGTCCGATGGTACCGAAGGCCCCCGGAAGCGAAGAATTTGGCCTGCCGCAGACGGCCATACAAGCGGCACAGATGCTCGGTATCCCATTTCGAGCCGTAAAAACCGATAAATGGCTCGAAATTACCTCTCCAGAAGACCTCAAAAAGGCCCGGGAAATGCTCGGAAATATCAAGAATTGAGCAAGGTTGAATCTTGCTCAAAGGGCAGAATTTGACAGGGAATACAGGCTCGTCTATACTCCGGAGCACATATGGTGTTCGGAATCAGGACGAAAAAGCGGCAACCGTAAGCGGGGGAACTTCTCACGCAAAAGGGTGGCCGCGAAAGCGGCCTTTTTCACGTTCGAACGAGCACGACATCATATGTTGCTCGTTGAAAACTGAAGAACGACACAAGAAAGAATCAAACGTCTCGTACCGGTTATAAGTCTTTCCGGTGCGGGATGCAGGAAAACAAAAGTCTATTGGTCACATGCGCTGTGCGCATGTGTACTAAAAAAGTCTTCGTTGTTTTGTAGACAACGGAGCAATACGCGGTTCTCAGAGTTCCTGACGGGAGTTCTGAGTAAGGGCGTGTGGTGGATGCCTTGACTGAAGAAGGCGATGAAGGACGCGGTTTAGCTGCGATAAGCTTCGGGGAGTTGCTATGCAAACTTCGATCCGGAGATTTCCGAATGGGGGAACCCTATCGAGTGAACCTCGATAACTTTATCCGTAACGGGATAAAGAGCAGACCTTGGGAAGTGAAACATCTCAGTACCAAGAGGAAAAGAGACCAACAGGTATTCCCTTAGTAGCGGCGAGCGAAACGGGAGGAGCACAAACTCAGCCACAAAATCGGGCCACGGTTAGTCGTGGATCGATTTTGTAGTTGGGGGTATAGGCTACAGCGCTGGCAACAGGTGAAGTTACAAAATGCTGAGTTAGTGGAACGAGCTGGGAAGCTCGACTCCAAAGGGTAATAGTCCCGTACACGAAAACGAAGCATCTTCATGGCTGTAGTTCTTGAGTAACTCGAGACATGGATAGCTCGGGTGAATTCACCAGAACTAACTGGTAATGCTACATACTTCTTCAGATCGATAGTGAACAAGTACCGTGAGGGAAAGGTGAAAAGAACCCCGGTGAGGGGAGTGAAATAGATCTGAAACCACATGTCTACAAGGAGTAGGAGCGGGCGCAAGTCCGCGACTGCGTGCCTATTGAAGAATGAGCCAACGAGTTGATGCGTGCGGCTTGGCTAAGTCCTTTCGGATGGAGCCGCAGCGAAAGCGAGTGTGAATAGCGCGTTCGTCGCACGTATCAGACCCGAAGCCGGGTGAGCTACCCATGGCCAGGATGAAGTTCGTAGAAATACGGATGGAGGTCCGAACTCATAGGTTGTGCAACACCTCGGGATGAGCTGTGGGTTGGAGTGAAAAGCTTATCGAACCCGGTAATAGCTGGTTCTCTCCGAAAGAGCTTTCGGGCTTGCGTCGTATGTTCCCTCTGGGGGTAGAGCACTGGAAGAAGCGGACAGACCGAAAGGTCGCTGCCTCTATCAAACTCCGAATACCAGAGGCTATAGTACGGCAGTTAGGCGATGGGGGCGAAGCTCCATACGCCAAAAGGGAAACAGCCCAGACCGCAGTCTAAGGTCCCTAAATCGATGCTAAGTGCAAGTAAGGAGGTGGAATTTCTCAGACAGTCAGGATGTTGGCTTAGAAGCAGCCACCATTCAAAGAAAGCGTAACAGCTCACTGACTTAGAGATTCTGCGCCACAAATGATCGGGGCTAAGCATCGTACCGAAGACGCGGATTGCTGTGCGTAGCACAGAAGTTCCAAATTCCAAGAAACAGGGACCAAACAAATTTGTTTGGGATTTGTATCTTGGTCATTGGTGCTTCCGTGCTGTGCACGGCAGTGGTAGGAGAGCGTTTTGATCGCGATGAAGGCAAAGGGGTGACCCATGCTGGAGCGATCGGAAGTGAAAATGTTGGCACGAGTAACCGCAATGCAAGTGAGATTCTTGCACGCCGAAAGAACAAGGTTTCCTTCGCAATGGAGATCATCGAAGGGTTAGTCGGTCCTAAGCCGATGGCGAATGCCGCAGGCGATGGATTCACGGTTAATATTCCGTGACTTGTGTAGTATGCGATGGAGTGACGGAGTGCTGTACTCTCCGCCCCTTATTGGATTGGGGTCTTCGCTGTGATCGTGCGCTGTAGGTAAATCCGCAGCGTAAATGAGAGCAGCGGGGAGAAGTGGAGATTCGTCAAAGCGAATGGAGAGGAGCGCGCTTCCAAGAAAAACTTCTAAGCTTCAATACTATACAAACCGTACCGCAAACCGACACAGGTGTTCAGGGCGAGTAGCCCAAGGCGAACGAGTGAGAGATCCCCAAGGAACTCGGCAAAAAAGCGACCGTACGTTAGCAATAAGGTCCGCCCTTTCACAGCAATGTGGCGGGGCCGCAGAGAATTATTCCCAGGCGACTGTTTACCAAAAACACAGCTCCCTGCAAACTCGCAAGAGGAAGTATAGGGGGTGATGCCTGACCAATGCCGGAAGGTCAAGTGAGGTCGGTCCTACTTCGCACCTTGCAAGCAAAGTGCTACGAAGGACAAGTCTTCAGCAAACGCTGATTGCTTGTCCTGCCGTAGCGCCTTGTAATCAAGGTGCGGAGCAGGGCTGGCACTTCATAAGCCCCGGTCAATGTCGGCGATAACTATAATCGTCCTAAGGTAGCGAAATTCCTTGTCTGGTAAGTTCAGACGCGCACGAATGGTATAACGACTTGGGAACTGTCTCGGGGATTTGCTCGGTGAAAATACAAGGGCGGTGAAGATGCCGCCTTCCTGCAGCTAGACGAAAAGACCCCAGAAGCTTTACTGTAATTTGGTATTGGGCATACGGGCGTGCTGCGTAGCGTAAGTGGGAGGATTTGAAGCACAGGTTTCGGCCTGTGTGGATCCGTCAATGCAACACCACTCTTTACGACTGTATGTTCTAACCTCTCGAGCGAAACTCGAGAGAGACAGTACCTGATGGACAGTTTCGGTGGGGCGCTGTCCTCCTAAAAAGTAACGGAGGAGCCTATTAAGGTCACCTAGGCGCGAATGGAAACCGTGCCGATAGTGCATTGGCAAAAGGTGGCTTGACTGCGAGTCGCACATGACGAGCAGGCGCGAAAGCGGAGCAAAGTGAACCGACGGTCCGCATTAGATGCGACCGAAGATTAACGGATAAAAGTTACTCTGGGGATAACAGGCTGGTATTGCCTAAGAGTCCAAATCGACGGCAATGTTCGGCACCTCGATGTCGGCTCATCTTAACCTGGGGGCGGAGAAGCTCCCAAGGGTATGGCTGTTCGCCATTTAAAAAGGTACGTGAGCTGGGTTCAAACCGTCGTGAGACAGGTTGGTCTTAATCTGCTGTAGGCGTTGATTCTTGAGGGGATTTGTTTCTAGTACGAGAGGACCGAAATGAACCGACCTCTGGTCTGGGGGCTGTCACGCCAGTGGCAACGCCCCGTAGCTATGTCGGGATCGGATAACCGCTGAAAGCATCTAAGCGGGAAGCCGGCCCCAAGATAAGGAATCGTTAAGGGTCGTGGGAGATGACCACGTTGATAGGCGCCAGGTGCACGCACAGTAATGTGCTCAGCCGAGGCGTACTAATACCCCGACAGAACTCTCGAAAGGAATTGTGGGAGTCGCGTATAACGAATGAATTGTTTTCGATTTCTTGTGTTCCCGCTCAAGGCGGGCAAGGTTCTTCAGTTTTCAGCGAGTATAACGTTCGCTGAGGTTTGAAAGTTGTGTGTTGGTGGTTTGGCGAAGGGGAAACACCCGTTCTCATTCCGAACACGGCAGTTAAGCCCTTCTGCGCCGATGGTAGTCGTAAGGCGAGAGTAGGTCGCCGCCAACACACAGTTTTGAAACCGCACTCATTCCGTCAATCTTTTCGGCAAGCAAAGCTTGCCGGGGGGGTCTGATCAGCGCCGCAAGGGCGCATCCAATAGCTAGCCGCCAGGACAAAAAGAAGAAACGCTGTAAAATAGGGGAATGTCCTGGGCTTCACGCCGACGTTTGCTGTATCTCACGGGCGTCATTCTTTTTTTGATCATCATTATCGGTGGGCCTATCGCGTACCACTTTTTGACCATTCAACCAACATGCCACGACGGCGTGCAGAACCAAGGCGAGACAGCGCCGGACAGGGGCGGTCCGTGCCTTTTGCTCAACGCGGCGCAGCTGCAGCCCGCGGGTGTTTTGTGGGCGCGGGCGCTCAAGGTGCGCGACGGCCTCTATGACGGCATCGCGTACGTGGACAACCCGAATCAGACCGCAGGTGTGCTCCAGGCGTCTTACGAGGTAGATGTGTACGACAGTCAGAACGCGCTCGTTGCGGACAAAACAGGAACGACGTTCGTGATGCCGGGCGGCGTCACGCCGGTTTTCGTCGGTGGCATCGACACGGGGAACCGCGATGCCGTACACGCACTCTTCAAGTTCACCTCGCCCCTGGTGTGGGAACGAGTGCTTGGGGTTGAGCAGAATATCAGCGTCCACAACCAAGAGGTATCGACTGCGGCGAGCTCGTCCGGCATCACCGCCATCGCGACCAATGGCTCTGTTTCCGATATCTTGAACCCAACCTTCGTCGCCACCGTGTTCGACCCAACGGGGAACGCGATAGCGACTTCGCAGACCGCGATACCGAGGCTCGACGCGGGTGCGAGCGCACAAATATTCTTCACCTGGCCGTCCGCGTTTTCGGCTCCGGTCGGAAGTGTCGATATCATCCCGGTCGTCGCGCCGCAGGCCGACCCGACCGCGCAAGAGTGACGTATGGGCAGGGGCAGGACGTTCGCTCACATAGACTGGTTCCTCTTCGGCGCCGCCCTCGCGATCTCCATGCTCGGGCTCGTGACGATGAAAAGTTACTCCGCGCAAAATGATTTTTTCGATAAGCAGATAGTATGGATATGCATTTCGGTCATCGTATTTTTTCTCGCGAGCTTGCCCGACTACTCATTCTTGCGGCGCACGCAGGTCCTTTCCGCGCTCTACGGCATCATCCTGTTCCTCCTCGCGCTCATTTTCGTATTCGGGTCGATCGTTAAGGGCGCCCAAAATCGCTTTAATTTGGGCCTTTTTTTCGTGCAACCTGCCGATCCGGCGAAGCTCATTCTCGTCGCCGTTCTCTCGAAATATTTTGCGCGCCGGCATGTCGAGATCGCTCACATTCGGCACATCCTCGTCTCCGGCGCTTACGCCTTTGCGCTCTTCGTGCTGGTATTTCTGCAGCCGGACTTCGGCAGCGCACTCATCATCGCTGCCATATGGTTCGGCATGGTCTTGGTCGCCGGCATTTCGTGGCGGCACCTCGCGGCACTTCTCATAACCGCCGCCATCATATTCGCGGGGCTTTGGCATTTCGGACTGCATCAGTATCAAAAAGATCGCATTCTCACGTTCATTCACCCCCTCGCCAACATCCAGACGACCGGCTACAACGCCTATCAGTCAACGGTCGCGGTCGGTTCTGGAGAGTGGGTCGGCAAGGGCATCGGGTACGGCACGCAATCGAAGCTGCAATTCCTTCCCGAATACCAGACCGATTTCATCTTCGCTGCGTTCGCCGAAGAGTGGGGGTTCATCGGCGTCCTCATTCTGATAGGACTATTCACGGTCGTCATTTGGCGCATCCTCGCCATCTCGATGCGCGGCGCGGACAACTTCGACATGCTTTTCGCGGCCGGCATCGCGGTATTCTTCACGGCCCAGTTTTTGGTGCATGCGGGCATGAACATGGGGCTTTTGCCCATCACCGGCACGACGATGCCCTTTATGAGCTACGGTGGCTCGCACTTGCTCACTGAATACTTCGCGCTCGGCATCCTCATGAGCATGCGTCGTCATGCGAGACCGCTCCAGGCACGCCAGGACACTGAGATCGTTGGGGCGGTTTAGGTGAAGAAATTTAGGAGAGTTTTATCAGAATTTTAAACAAAAACTCCGCCAAAACTGCGGAGTTTTTGCTTCTGAGAGTGTGAGTCCGATACGACTCGCCCCTGGACTTGGTACCCTAATGATAACCGACTCGCCCATACGGTCAAGGAAATAAAGATGTTTACAGCCGGTGGCGGGAATCGAACCCACAACCCTCGGAATACCAAGTCCAAAGGCGAGACCACTCCACCGGCTGCGCGCGATTGTATCGTGAGAGTTTTTGGGCGGTGCTACAATCTTAGCCATGGGGGAGGATGATTTTATGCAAGGAAGTTCTCAAAACACTGACCCTATTGTAAATAGTGCGGAAGATACGCAAAATTCTCCTACGCCGGTCCCACGTCGCAAAATTCCCTGGCCAATAATCATTCTCGTGGTGGGTATTCCGAGCGTGATACTGTTTTATTATTTTGTTTATACCCCGCTATTCCTCATATTTGGTGTGGCCTATAACATCGGGGTGGCCGCTAGTCCGGGCGAATCCGCGCAAAAGTGTGAAATCAACGCGAATCTTTACGGTGCTCGCTATTTCGTCAGCGTATTTACTGTTGGCAGCATGAGTGACGTGGCCCGTGCCAGTGAAGCGCCTTTCGAGATACAGGAGACGTTCCAGTTTGAACTGCCACCACAAAGTAATACAGATCCGTGCGTATATAATCGGGATCCAGAGATAGCCATAGATTATGGTGATGGCTCCCCAGAGGTGACCTACAGCGGTTCTCAGGCCGAAGCGTTGGCAAACTCCCTCTACACTTTTGATCATACTTATACGAAGCCAGGTACCTATCAACCCTCTGTTTCAATAAGCGCTATACGGTCTCTCGACGGGCAACGAGGGACAGCTTCAAGCAGTCCGGGCAGGATCACTGTTCTGGATACTTTGGTACCGACGGTCGTACAAGATTTTTATTCATCACACCAAGGCACTGACGTGGTTCTCGAATACTGTAACACTAGGAGTCCCTCAACTGGAGATTATCGCTATGAAGTCTTATTTCGAAATACCGGGACGACGACCGTTTCGTATACGGAACAGCTGTTCGATCCGACCGGCAACGAACTTCCACTTTCTCCCGTTTACGACTGCTCGATGATCGCCAGACAAAATCCTAGTAACCCCTCGACGGAGGTGGTTCCTTTTTGGGAGTCGTCTCAAAATTAGACCCCTTCAGTAGTGGGTGACCTTAATACAGCGCTTGGGTTTCTTTGACCATTTGCTCAAGCGAGAATTCGCTCATGTCTTTTGCGTCCAGAATTTCGCCCACGCCACCGACGCGGTTGGCGGTGATGGGGAGGCCAGCTGCGCGGGCTTCGAGCAGAATGTAGGGCAGGCCTTCTTTGAGCGAGGGAAGCGCAAAGGTGTCGAAACCTTTTAATACGTCGCTTGCGGGCAGGTAACCGAAAAGCTTCACCCGGTCGCTCAAACCATATTCCTTTATTTTTTGCTCAAGCATAGCCCTATCTTCGCCCTCGCCGACGATGGCGACGTACATGTTCGGATTGTTTCTGGCCTGCTCGATGAGTGCGACCTGGTTCTTGTTTTTGGTGAGTTCGCCCACCGTACCGGTTATCTTTGCGTCCTTGGGAAAAGCGGCGCGGATCTGTTCGCCCGAGCCGAACCGCATGGTGAGATCGATGCCGTTGTATATCAAATGTGCTTTGGGTGAATCGATGCGATCAAAATTGTTCCTCGATACTGCGATGATATCAGTGCACAGCAAGAACGTGAGCCGCGTCGCGAACTTGATAAGCAGACGGGAAAGGGAAGAGCGAATTTCGTCTTCGGGAAGCCCGTGCACGGTAAAGATTATTTTCTTGACGCCCGCGAGGCGCGCGGCAAGCGCGCCGATACCTCCGGCCTTGGAGCTGTTGAGGTGGACCACGTCGGGTCGCTCGGTGCGCAGGCACCGAAGTATCTGAAGGAAACTTTTGATGTCAGAAAGGATAGCAATGTCTCTGTCGAGCGAGGGAAGCAAGATAGTCCGGACATTCGCCTTTTTCAGGTCTTCGACGAGTTTACCGGGGAGGCCGCAGGATACGACCGCCTCGTATCGACTGGTCGGAAGATGCGTTGCCAGGTCGTACACATATCGTTGGGCGCCGCCCCAGGTTCCTTTGGTGATCAGATACAGGACCTTTGTATGGCCTTGATTCATACGAGAATTGATTGTATGATACTAACACGTATGACACTCATGCCCAAGCGCGAATACCTTGCGCTTCTCATCGGCGACATCGTCATTTTCATCGCGTCGTTGTGGCTCACGCTCGCATTGCGCTATCTCGAACCGCCGTCTGCGGCATTGTTCAAAGAACACCTCGTGCCGTTCTCGTTCCTCTTCGTTGCGTGGGCCGCGGTGTTCTTTCTCGCCGGATTGTATGGCCGTCACACGCCGCTTTTCCGCAGCCGGCTCTTCGCGACCATTCTCTACGCGCAGCTCATTAATATCATCATTGCCGCCATCTTTTTCTTTCTCACTCCCACGTTCGGCATCGCACCTAAAACCGTCCTCGTGCTCTATCTCCTCGTTTCTTCAGGGCTCATATTCATGTGGCGCGTGTCGCTCTACCCGCATTTACGCTCGGGCCGCAAGATCCGTGGCGTTCTCATCGCCTCCGGCCCCGACGCGAAACACCTCTCGGAAGAGGTAAAGCGCGGTCATTTTCCGTTCACATTCGATTATGCCATCGACACCAAGGAGGCGCCTTCGCACGAAATAATCCAGAAGGCCTGCCGGGTCGCCGTCGACACCGACGTTTCCTTCATCGTGGTCGATCTCTCCGATCGCGCAGTCTCTTCGGCGCTCCCCATTATCTATGACGCTGCGTTCCACCGGAAACGCTTTGCTCTCGTCGATGCCGTAGAGCTCTACCAGGAAGTATTTGAACGCGAACCCCTTTCGCTCATCAACTATGAATGGGTGCTCGGGAACATCGGCACGTCGCATCTCTACGACATCCTGAAACGCGGCCTCGACATCCTCTTCGCCGCTATCGCCGGCATCGTTTCGCTCATTGCCTATCCGTTCATCATGCTCGCCATCAAGCTCGATGACGGAGGCCCCATTTTCATCACGCAGGCGCGCGTCGGGCGCTACCAGGAGCCCATCCGCATCGTGAAATTCCGCAGCATGAGCGGCAACGACGAGGGGCAATACGGCAAGAACGGGAAAACGTCGCTCCATGTTACCCGCGTGGGCAGGTGGCTCCGGCTCTTGCGCATCGACGAGCTGCCGCAGCTGTGGAATATCTTCCGCGGCGATCTCTCGCTCGTCGGCCCTCGGCCGGAGCTTCCGGCGATAGCCGGCACGTACAACGCGAAGATACCGTACTACAACGCGCGCTACCTCGTCGCGCCGGGTCTGACCGGCTGGGCGCAGCTCAAGCACGACCGCCACCCGCATCACGGGCACGACATCGCGGAAACGAAGGAGAAACTTTCTTACGACCTCTACTACCTCAAACATCGTTCACTGTTCCTCGATATTTTCATCATGTTACAGACCGTCCGCATCGTTTTGACCGCACGCGGGTCGTAGTTGAAGCAAAACATGCCGCGCAGGGGCGCTTCTGGTACAATGCCCCAATGGAAAAGGTCGTCGTGACCGGCGGGGCGGGGTTCATCGGGTCTAATTTGGTTGACGCGCTCGTCGCAAAGGGGAGCGAGGTGCACGCGGTAGACACCTATGTGTCGGGCAAGCGGGAGGATCGGGTGAATGCGAAAGCGACGTACCACGAGGTCGACATTCGTTCGACCGAAAAGATCCAAGAGATCTTCCAGGGCGCGGACGTCGTCTACCACACGGCCGCGATACCGCGGGTCCCGTACTCCGTTGAGCATCCCGTCGAAACGACCGACTTCAACGTGACCGGAACGGCATCGGTCCTTGCGGCTGCGGCACAGGCCAAGGTCCGTCGGGTCGTCTACTCATCGTCCGGCTCCGCCTACGGCGACCAAGCCGTGCTTCCGCTCGTCGAGACCATGACAGCGAACCCGGTGAATCCTTATGGGCTCCAGAAGTACGTTGGAGAACTTTTTTGCAAGATATGGCCGGACGTGTACGGGGTACAGACCGTCTCCCTGCGCTATTTCAACGTGTACGGTCCGAAACTCGATCCGACAGGCCCGTATGCGCTCGCGGTCGGCGCGTTCTTGCTCGCGCGCAAGGAGGGCAGACCGCTCACGATATTCGGCGACGGCACTATCACGCGCGACTACACGCATGTGCGGGACGTCGTGCAGGCGAACTTGCTCGCCGCAGCCTCGTCCAACGTGGGGAAAGGAGAGGTCATCAATATCGGCGCGGGAAGGAACGTGACCATCAAGTACCTCGCGGAACTCGTCGGGGGAGAGATAGCGTACGGCCCGCCGCGCGTCGAGGCGCATGACTCCAAAGCGGACAATCGCAAGGCGAAGGAATTGCTCGGCTGGGAACCGACCGTCACGCTCGAAGAGGGCATCGCGGAATTAAAAAAGTTGATGGGTGTCGCATGATCATCGACGGACGGGCGATAGCGGAGGACTTGTACAAGGACTTGAGCGCTCGCCGCTCGCGGCTCCCGCACGCACCCCGACTCGGCATCATCGTCGCCGGACACAACCCCGTCATCGAATCATTCGTCGGCATCAAGACCCGCGCGGCGCAGCGTTTGGGCATTGAGATGCGCCGCGAGGACGCGGATGCCACCGTAACCACCGAGGAAGCGATCGCGCTCGTTCAGAAGCTTTCACCGGAAGTTGATGCCATCATCGTGCAGCTTCCGCTCCCGAAGACGGCCGACGTGAACGGTGTTTTGTCGGCGATACCGGACAACAAAGACGTCGATGCGCTCTCGACCGCGTCCCAGGAACACTTGGTCGAGGCGCCGGTCGCGCGCGCGGTCGTCGAAATACTGGAACGCTCCAACGTGGATCCCAAAGGAAAGCGCGCGGTCATCATCGGCGCCGGCCGCCTCGTCGGTGCGCCAACGGCAGCGCTGTTGAAAAAACTCGGCGCGGACGTCTCTCTTTTCACGCTCGAAGAAGGTTCCATCGAAGATCTGAAGACGGCGGACATCGTTCTTTGCGGTGCGGGGAATCCCGGCTTCGTCAAACCGGAGCACTTGAAGAAGGGGGTCGCGCTCATCGACGCTGGCGCATCAGAACAGGGCGGCAAGGTCGTCGGCGATTGCGACCCGGCCTGCGCTGAAGTCGCGTCCGTTTTCACTCCGGTTCCCGGAGGCGTCGGTCCCGTCGCGGTCGCGATGATATTCGAGAACCTGTTCGATCTGATGGAGAAGAGGAATTAGGGCTGTAGTTGCGCATACTTTCGCCCTCGGTATACTGCTCGAATGCTCAACAGACGCCTCGTGGCGCTCTTGATAATCGTCCTTGGCATGGGGGTCGGTTTTTTTGTATACCACACGCAAAAGTCGGGCTCGTGGCCCTTCAAGCTCGGTCTCGATCTTTCCGGCGGTACGCAGCTCGTCTACCAGGCCGATTTGAATAACATCCAGCAACAGGACGTGGCCGGCTCTATGGCGGCCTTGCGCGACACCATCGCGCGCCGCGTGAATCTCTTCGGCGTTGCCGAACCATTGGTACAGACGGAAACGGTAAGTGGGCACCAGCGTCTCATCGTCGAATTGCCCGGTGTTACCGACACGCAAAAGGCGATCGCGCTCATCGGACAAACTCCAGTGCTCGAATTCCGCCTGCTCAAGCCAGGGGCGAGTATTCCGACAGACATCTCGACCACCTCGATAAGTGCCGCGTTCGAACCGGCGACACTCACCGGCAAAGACCTGACGAGTGCGACCTTGCAGTTCCAGGGCGCGAGCGGCATCGTGCAGGAACCGACCGTCGTGCTGCAGTTCAATTCAGAAGGCACGAAACTCTTCTCACAGATAACGAGCGACAATGTCGGGACGGTACTCGGCATTTTCGTCGACGGCGTTCCCATCACAACGCCCGTCATTAACGAGCCCATCCCCAACGGAACGGCGGTCATCTCCGGCAATTTCACCGCGCAGCAGGCGAAAGATCTTGCGGCCAACCTGAATGAGGGCGCGTTGCCGGTGCCCATCACCCTCATATCGACGGAAACGGTCGCGGGGACGCTCGGGAGCCAAGCCGTGCAGGACGGCATCCTGGCGGGACTCGTCGGCGTCGGGCTCGTCATGCTCTTTATGGTGCTTTGGTACCGATTACCGGGCCTTCTCGCGTGCGTCGCACTTTCCGTCTACATCGTCGCCGTCCTCGCGCTTTTCAAGCTCATCCCCGTCACGCTCACGGCTGCCGGCATCGCGGCGTTCATCCTTTCGATAGGTATGGCGGTGGACGCCAACATCCTTATCTTCGAACGCATGAAGGAAGAGTTGCGCGGAGGGAAGACCGCCGAAGACGCCATCCGCGACGGATTTGCCCGCGCATGGCCTTCCATCCGCGACTCGAACATCTCTTCGATGATAACGGCCGTCATTCTCTTCTGGTTCGGTACCGACATCATCCAGGGCTTCGCGCTTGTCTTCGGACTCGGCGTATTGGTCTCGATGCTGACCGCCATCTCCATCTCTCGCACCTTCCTCTACGCGCTCGGATTCAAGGGGCAAGGGGCTTTTTCGCACTTTTTCTTCGGTTCAGGTTTCTCAAAATAACGTATGTTCATCATCAGGTACAGAAATTGGTTCTTCGCGTTCACCGCCGTCGTGGTGTTGCTTTCGATCGCCTCGCTTGTGGCGTTCCGTTTGCACGAGAGCATCGACTTCACCGGCGGCACCTTGGTGCAGGTGACCTACCAGAACGGCCGACCGGACGCAGCTACGCTTGAGCAATCGCTGAGTGCCGGCGGTTTTTCCGGTTACTCCCTGCGTGAAGTGGGCACGAATGACTACGACTTGCGTTCGAGCAATCTCTCGAGCGAACAGCGTGCGAATTTATCGCAAATACTTTCGGTGAACGGGAAATATCCGATGACCGTCGATTCGCTTAATGAGATAGGCCCCTCGATCGGTGCGCAATTGCGGACCGATTCGATAACCGCGATCGCGCTCGTGCTCTTGTGCATCCTGCTTTTCATCGCGTTCGCATTTCGCAAGGTCTCAAAGCCGATCTCCTCGTGGATGTACGGCTTAATGGCGATCGTCGGCCTTTGCCACAACGTACTCGTGACGACTGGCTTTTTCGCGCTCCTCGGACACCTGACCGGCGCGCAAGTGGATACGCTCTTCGTCACTGCCATCCTCACGGTGCTCGGCTTCTCGGTGCACGACACCATCGTCGTCTTCGACCGCGTGCGCGAGAATTTGCGCATCAACCAGGACAGGAACCGCCGCGAAGATTTCGCCGAAACCGCGGGCCGCGCCTTGGGCCAGACCTTCACCCGCTCCATCAATACTTCGCTCACCGTGCTTCTCACCCTGCTCGCGCTCTACATCCTCGGGCCGCAATCAACACAAGTCTTCGCGCTCACGCTTCTCGTAGGCATCATCGCGGGCACCTACTCTTCGATATTCCTCGCAACACCGCTCCTCGTCTGGGTCGAGAAGCGTCGTGGACAGAAGCAGAAGTAGGTGGTACATTGCCAGCACATGAAATTTGGCGTTGCATATTATTACGGTTATCGAAGCCCCAGGGGATAATTTTGTCGCTGTAAACAAGGACGAAATGAGGCCCCGCAGAGGGGCTTTTTCAGTGGCTGTTGTTTGGAATCTGTCTCGTTCCCGATATAGATTCCAGACCGCATCCCGCGGCTGGCTGCAAGCTCAAGGAGCTTGCGAGAGCTCTTTGAATTTGCTGGAAGCACAGAAAAAGGAACATGTCGTGCCCACCAACGATCGCCCTCCATACGTTATGTTCGCGGCGGATGACCATCTTCTCATGAGCGATATTCGGAAGGGCATCCTTCCGCACATGCCGGAGACTGGCAAAGCAGTTTGTTTCGGCGCCGTCGTGCATGCCGACATGATGGACCTCATCGTTGTCGGAATATCTGCATTACCCACTGACTCGGCCGTGTCGGTATTGCGCACTCGCGGACGTTTCCCGGCGTGCGGCATCATCGTACGCACGGAGGACAGGAGAAAGTGGGGGACACTGTCGCTTCTTCATGCCAAGCTCCCATTCAAGTTCCTGGTCGCAGCGAGCGGGCCACGTACAGAACTTCGGAAACTGTTCCCCGATATTCCGATCTTAAGCGACATAACGGATCTTGTGATCCCCGGAAAGAAAATTGCAGCGTTTATCTGGGAAGCCGCGCAGGAATGTGCGGCACCACCGAAGTTCCACAAGAGGCATCGCATCGGATAATCTGTGCCAATAAATAAAGGCGCCGCCCGGTCCCATCCCGGCGGCGCCCTCTTCATTTGTGATGGGATGCCGCGCCTGCGGCGGGCACCAAAGATCACGGCTTTGGTCGTAGCGCCGTTATGGTTAGCGCGATGACCTTGCGTACGGCCTCGGGATCTTTTCCCGGGACGATAATTCTTTTTATGTCGTCGATGGTGAGACGGAACTCGAGTCCATCTATGAGAAGCCACCTGAGAAGTTCATCCGCGACCTCGCGCTGTTCCTTGGTCACTCGCTCCATGCTTTCGCGGAGCGCCGTGCGCCTCTCTTCTTCGCTGGGCTGTGACCTATTCATCGCCCTAATAGAAAAGATATCCCACATCACGTCCTCCTTTGCGCCCGCAGGCGCACCGTATGCCTTCCGGTATTAGAAGGCGCAAAGGGAAAACCCATCGCGCCACAGGAATTGTTTTTTGTACGTTTTCATATGTTTCAGACCTTGCGGTCTGGAATCTGAACCGCGTCGGTGCGGATTCCAAACAACAAAAAGGGGAGTGGATGTCGGCAACGAGTTGCATCGCCGACATCCAGATTCATCACGCTCAAGCGGTGGCCCTCAAGATCTCGCACGTGGCTGCCGCGATATCAGTCGGATTTCGCGGCACCTTCTTGTGATTCTTGAAAATGCCCAGAGAGTCGACCTTCGGGTCGTCCGTGGCGACGAGACGCACGAGCTCGCCATGCTTCGTGAGGTATGGCGCGCTGATGTAGCCATCGATGTCGGCTACAACGCCGCAGGGTATCGGTTTGGGCATGCGCGCAACCAACTCAAGGATGGTCCTCTCGTTCGTGTGGGTTCGAGAGTTGATCTCACTCACTTCGCGCCCGGCCCGACTGAGTCCGATCAGCAGAAAGGCTGTCGACGACATGACCTCGCTGATCGCATGCAGGACATCATCATTGCGATACATCGAGGCTATGAGGCCGCGCGATCGCAAGTTGAGGGCGACGTCTCGCAACGTCTCACAGGCCTCATCGTGCCCGATCAGCACGACTTTATTGGGTCGCGGCACTGCAAGGCTTCCCCAACCGAGAGTATGTTTTCGTTCTTTCGCCATGTTCCTCTTGCTCCCAGTGATGCTTGATTTTAAAGGACAGAAAGAACCACGCGGCGCTTCCTGTCCCTATTGCGGATACAGAAAACAAAAACCGCCCTTATGACACGAACGAATGCTCGTGTTATAAGGGCGATTTTCTCGCGGTACCACCTTACTTTTGTCTTACCGACTCCGTCGAAACGACATCGGTTATCTCTGTTACGGGAGAGCCCGAATAGCCACTCATGCAGCTACTTCCTCACCGGCCCCAACCTCCGCTCCTGGCGGAGAACCGGCTCAATGGATTTGACTGCGTTCAGGGTATATCGAGCCTTCGAAGCTGTCAAGAAAAACAGAACGGCGGTCCTTCGACCGCCGTTTAGCTCGTCCGCTGCTCACAGTTCAAGATCTTCGAGAAGTTGTTTGGCGGCGGTGCCGCTTCCCGCAAACGAGACTTGGACAGAAGCCTTCAACGCGAGCGATCGAATTTCCGCCCATCTTTTTTCGTTATCGTTGGGGATGATTACGAGCACTCGGTTGATGCCATCTAGGGATATCGGTCCCAACCCTGCGTCGACGGAAGCCTTGATGCCATAACACTCGAGTTCACGACACAGTTCTTCGTGCGCTGAATCTTGGTGAGAGGGCACGATAAGTACGACACGCCGTACCGTTTTATCCCTCGGTGCGGCCTTATCTTTTCTCGGCTTCGGAACAAAATATCCGCCATTCATTCTTCTTCTCCCGAAAGATTGTTACGCGAGCTTTGAAAGAACTCTCACGAGCCCTTTCAAAGCTCGCCGGGTCCTTGACCCGAGCCTTGGTCGAAGTGATTCGGCGAAGGCTCGGAGCAATGAAAAGCCCCTCCGGAGAGGGGCTTTTCTGTCGTTCGTCTAGCAATTAGACAGTCGCCCCTCTCCGGTCGGTAAAGAAAAAGAAGAAGCTGAAGTTTTGGGCTGAGAACGACTGCATATGGGCAGCATACGCTGTAGCCAAAAGTTGTCAACAAAAGAGCCGCGGACAGGATAGAACCCGCCCGCGGCGTTGGCAGTGCCTATTTCTTCATCACGATCGGACGCACGTTGAGCACGTCGACAATGTTCTCGATGTCCGAGAGGATTTCGGGGGACACCTCGCTAGCAACGTCGATCAGGTTGTACCCGATCTGTTCGTTACTGTGGTTGATGATGCCCGTGATGTTGATGTTTTTCTCGCCGAGAGCGCCAGTTATCGTCGCGATCATGTTTGGAACATCACGATTGACGACGACGAGCCTCGTATGGACGTTCTGTCCGGCCACCAACTCGGTCGGAGGGAAATTCACGGAATTCGTGACGGTACCGCTCTCAAGGAACGCTTTCAGCTGTAGAACGGCCATTTCGGCACACTTTTCCTCCGATTCCTCGGTGCTTGCGCCCACGTGCGGCGTGAAGATGACCTTCGGATGTAACAGCTCCGGGTTCGGGAAGTCGGAGATGTACGAGGCGACCTTGTCGCTTTCGAACGCTTCGAACAGCGCTTTCTCGTCGTAGATCCCTCGCCGCGAGTAATTCACGAGCATAGGCCTTCTCTTCATCCGATCGATCTGCGTCGCGCCGATCAGATTCCGTGTCGTCTCTGTCAGCGGCACGTGAACCGTGATGACATCAGCTTCTTCGAGGATGACTTCCATCGACGTCGCAAGCTGGACGTCCTTGTTCAGCTGGTGCGCGTTTTCGAGGGTTAGATACGCATCAAACCCGATCACCTTCATACCCTTTTGAACGCCGAGGTTGGCGACACGAACCCCGATGTGGCCGAGCCCGATGACGCCGAGCGTTTGTCCGAAAAGTTCACGTCCGACGAACTTCTTCTTGTTCGCCTCAATGAACGCCTCGATCCGGGGCAGATCGAAGTGGAGATTGGTTCGGACGAACTGCGCTGCTTCGAAAAGGTTCCGCATCTGCGCGCCGATCATGGTCATGACCAGCTCAGCGACCGCATTGCTGTTGGCGCCCGGAGTATTGAAGACGCAAATACCGCGCGCCGTTGCCTTGTCGACCGTAATGGTGTTGACGCCGGCACCGGCGCGGGCGATGGCGATCAGGTTTGGATACTTGTCGGTGTCGATCTTTTCGCTGCGGACCAGGATTGCATCGGGATTTTCAAGCTTATCGCGGACCAGGTAGCCGTCACCGAGAAGCTTCAGACCGGCTTCGGCGATCCTGTTGAAGAGACCGATTTCGATCTGACCTTGGGGCTGGAACAACACGGCAGTGCCTCCTCGTTTGTGATGAGATATGGGTTGCGAAAAGAGCAAAGAGCTGCGCGAGCCCTTTGCTCTTTTCGCTCGCGAAAGTTCACTCTATCCTCGCACCTCACGCAGTCAACATTGACAGTGTGGAGAGCCGGGCTATAGTGGATGCATGAACCGGCAGGGAACAATTATCTCGATTAGTACCTCATCTGGAGGTCTTTCGAGCTGCTAGGTTCAACGAAACCAAACGACTCAAGGGCCTCCATACGGGAGGCTTTTTCAGTCCAGATCTTTAGGGAGATGTGCGAGATGGGAAAGGTTATTTGTGGCACCCCAGCGCAGAGGCCACCGAAAGCGCCAGTGCTTCCGGATTCGCCGGGAGACCCGACCATGGTTTCAGCTGCGGAGGGAATATCGAGTGGATACACGCCGGGGGCCGTCCTTGAGGACCATCAACTGCCCGCGTCGGAAGACCAACTACCAAGCTGGAACCGTCCTTCTTTGGTGAAGGGTTCCGATTCGACGAGCAAGCCACTCAGCGACGTACGCAGTGGCGTCCCGAAGCGCCTTCACGGCATCTGAAAGCTTGCCTCTGTTCTGCGTTCGAAGGCCGCCGTTTCGGCGGCCTTTAACTTGCTTGACAGTTTTTATGGGCTCGCTATTCTGCATATATGAATTACAAGCAGAACCAGGTCGTCCTTCTTGGTCTCCTCCTTACCACTCGTGGTGGAGGTTCTGCTTGTCTCTAAATCAAACGATTCGGAAACAAGGAGGCCCTTCACCGAAGGGCCTCCTTGTTCGTTGAGTGGACACATAGGACCAACACGGAAAAATAAGGCAGCAGAAAACAATGGTTGAAACAGCCCTTGCGATAGAGCCTGCGCCGGCACCACTGCCAGCGCTCAATCCAGACGGACCGATGCGGCTTCGTATCGAAAGCATCACCGTGATCACGAGCACCCTGAACGAAACCCATAACCACGCGACGATTACTGCGTGCCTGGAATCTACTCCAACTAACACCTACGAAGGTCGGGGGGTTGGACCGATAGACGCGATGTGCAAAGCACTGCAGCATTTCGAGCCAGGTTTCGACGTTGCTGAATGGAGCGGCAAAGCCATCGGCAGAGGCTCCGAGGCGGTAGCGATCATCAAGGTCACGATTTACACGACCAACGGCAGTGTTTATCACGGTGAAGGCAGGCACCAGAATACGATGCAGGCGACGGCGGACGCCATAGCGGACGCACTCAATCGGCATTTTTTGGTGCGACACCGAAACTCGGGCCGTCGAAAAAGCACCGAAACATGAAGGGAGGGGTTAGTGGCTTGCAATCGACACAAGAAACGAGAACATGGGAAAGTAGTCCCCGTATTTGAAGGATTAGCAGCTGACGTCACATCGAGTCTAGGTAGTCTCTATAACATCAGTTCGGTTCGATGTGTGGCAGTCCGCAAATACACTGGCAAACCGAAAGTGAAGATTGAGCCGTGGTGGAGAAGGCACGGATGTCTCGTTGTAGACACCTGTGACCCGGCGCATGGGAAACGAGAATTCCTTGTGATGACTCCACATCCCGGCGCGATAGCCCGTCACCTTAATCGCCTGTTGGTCTCACGAAGGATAACGGTCGTATCTTCCTGATGTCCGCGAGTTCACATTCAGCCGCCGGCGCCTTGCGCGCCGGCGGCTTTCCTTTTCACTTGACGTACATGTGCATATGCCTATAATGGTCCGACCATCGCTCCTGATGGCTTGTCAGAGGTCCACTCGGACCTCCACATAACGAAATCCCGCAAGGGAGTGGGGCGGTGTGCCGAAATACTTCTATGATTTCTTTCGGAAGAACATTGAAAACTGAATATCGATTGTACGCATCAATGCCGATTAATCGGCAATTGGTAAGTAAGAAACACACAAAACAGTAAGTGGAAGAAAAGAACATATACATTCTTTTGTTCCGTCCATCCTAAAAAGAGTAAATTAAATTCTCTTTAATTGAGAGTTTGATCCTAGCTCAGGGTGAACGCTGGCGGTATGGATAAGGCATGCAAGTCTAGGGGGCCGCAAGGTCACCGGCAGACGAGGTAGTAACACGTAGGAACGTACCCTTCAGTCTCGCACAGCTCGTCGAAAGACGGGGTAATTCGAGATGGTCTCGCAAGAGTAAAGATTTATCGCTGAAGGAGCGGCCTGCGTCGTATCACGCTAGTTGGTGAGGTAATGGCTCACCAAGGCTATGACGCGTAGGGGAGCTGAGAGGCTGACCCCCACCGATGAAACTGAGACACGGTTCATACCCCTACGGGGGGCTGCAGCCGAGAATATTCGACAATGGGCGAAAGCCTGATCGAGCGATACCGCGTGGTGGATGAAGCGATTCGTCGCGTAAACATCTTTTATGGAGGAGGAAGTCATTGACGTTACTCCATGAATAAGGGGCTCCTAACTCTGTGCCAGCAGGAGCGGTAATACAGAGGCCCCAAGCGTTACCCGGAATTACTGGGCGTAAAGAGTGCGTAGGTGGTCGTGTTAGTCGTCCGTCAAAACCCAGGGCTCAACCCTGGATCCGCGGGCGAAACGGCACGACTCGAGGGCGTGAGAGGTCTGTGGAACTCTAGGTGTAGGGGTGAAATCCGTTGATATCTAGGGGAACACCGAAAGCGAAGGCAGCAGACTGGCGCGTTCCTGACACTCAAGCACGAAAGCGTGGGTAGCGAACGGGATTAGATACCCCGGTAGTCCACGCCCTAAACTATCTCAACTGGCTTTCCGGAGTATCGACCCTCTGGGAGGCGAAGCTAACGCGTTAAGTTGAGCGCCTGGGTAGTACGGCCGCAAGGCTAAAACTCAAAGGAATAGACGGGGGCTTGCACAAGCGGTGGAGCGTGTGGCTCAATTCGTCGCTAAGCGAAGAACCTTACCAGGGCTAGAAATCCTACTGCACGCCTAGCGAAAGCTAGGAAGCCTTCGAGGGTGTAGGACAGGTGATGCATGGCTGTCGTCAGTTCGTGGTTTGAACCGTTCCCTTCAGTGGGGTAACGAACGCAACCCTCGTTGCCAGTTACAAGTGTCTGGCGAGACTGCCCCCTCACGGGGGAGGAAGGTGAGGATGACGCCAAGTCAGCATGTCCCTCTGATGTCCTGGGCTGCACACGCGCTACAATCGCCGTTACAATGGGACGCAATGCCGCGAGGCGGAGCAAATCCCCAAAAGCGGCGCCAGTTCGGATTGGAGTCTGCAACCCGACTCCATGAAGCCGGAATCGCTAGTAATCGTGGGTCAGCCACACCACGGTGAATACGTTCTCAAGCCTTGTACTCACCGCCCGTCAACTCAGGGAAGTTGGGAGTGCCCGAAGCTCATCGTTCGATGGACCAAGGCAAACTCAATGACAAAGAGTAAGTCGTAACAAGGCACGGGTAGCGGAAGCTGCTCGTGGATTCATTCAAAAATTGACCGTTCACTTCGGTGAATGTGTCGAGTCGATTCGAGTATCTCAGCTGAGTACTCGAGGGAAATGGCATACATCCCCAAATGATGCCTGACAGGTCGCAAAGACGATCCGTTTGGACGGAACAAAAGAGTGTGTAATGTGTAAAAGCAAAACCCCGGGCCGAAAGGTCCGGGGTTTTTGCGTGGCCGAAAGTGGTCACGCGATTTTTCGAAAGACATAGAACGATGCTTTGACCTTCCGCTTGTTCGAGAACGAGAACTTGGGATGGTTCGGGTCAATCTCCTTATAGCGTTCGAGACCGCTCCTCTCGACACCGGCAAGGCCATCTTCGCTGTATTCAGATTTCCAAGGTATCACCGCGATCAGTTCAAGCTGCTGGTTGTCGAACGCCCGATCGGATCCCTTGTTAGCAATGAGCAGGTGCCCACGGATTCTAAGATCTCGAATTTCCGCTTCGAACGGTGCGTGTGAATGTATGTCGAGAACCAGGTCGTATTTAGCGCCCGGCGGGATATCCTCAGCCTTTTGGCAGATGGTCACGGCGTTCGGGAATTCTTTCTTGATTTCATCTAGTCCGTTCTTGATCGGGTCCAAGAAGATGATGGTTGACTCGGGGAAAGCAATCGCGGGGGAGGTATCACTACCGCACCCAGGATAGTACACGCAGCCCGGTGCGCCGAATTCGCTTCTGAACAACCGGCATGCGGACAGAACGTTTTGGCCTGATATAGGCATGTGAGAGCCTCCGTTCAGAGATATAGCTGGCGAGACTATATAACTTTTTCTGTATTAGTCAAACAAGTTTGGACTGAACAAAGAGCCTGTAAAAGTGAGAAAGAGCGCTTCTGGGTTATGAAGTCGTAAATCGTTAGATTGAGTGGAAGCGCAAGGGACTGCCGGACTTGGTATACTTTTGACATGCCGGAGATGAGGCAAGGGCCAACCCAAAAAAAGGATAATAAGTTGGAGCAACGGAAAGGCTCGAGTCTCCTTGTTACCCAATCTACATTTGAAGAAAATAATATTAAGATCGTCGTTCGTGTTGATGACGAGAGAGAGTTTACTTATGCTTCTGCTCCGGATGGGACCGGAGTCACATTGGTTAGAATCGAAGATGACTCGCATGGGCGCGGTGCTCGAGGGAGTTACAAAGAGCAAGGAGATCGTGCGATAAAGCTCGCAAACGAGGTACTCAGTAAGAGAGGATTTCCGTTGATGAAACTGAGCGAATAGATTACCAAGTCGCCAACTTTAAAATATCTGATTTGATATACTGGCGCGATGAACAAACAACCCAAAAATACGATTTGTTTGTGGTTTGAGAAGGATGCGCTTGCTGCGGCGGAGTTTTATGCGGCTACGTTTCCGGACAGTAAAGTGGGCGTTGTTACTCGCGCGCCCTCGGATTTTCCCAGTGGCAAGAAAGGCGATGTGCTGACGGTAGGATTCACCGTATGCGGCGTTTCTTGTATGGGTCTCAATGGCGGGCCGGCATTCAAGCAGAGCGAGGCGTTTTCTTTTGCCATAGAGACGGACAGCCAAGAGGAAACGGACAAGTATTGGAATGCGATTGTCGGGAATGGCGGGCAAGAAAGCATGTGCGGATGGTGCAAGGACAAGTGGGGAGTATCGTGGCAGATCACCCCGCGCGTGCTCACAGAGGCACTGATGGCTGGCGGGGACGAAGCCAAACGTGTCTTCGATGCCATGATGACCATGAAGAAAATCGACGTCGCTGCTATAGAGGCCGCGCGCCGCGGTTAGCAAGACCACCTTCCATGGAGGCGGGCTTTGTCTTTGCGTGCTAGGCTTCATGTAGGGAGTCCCGCGTCGCGGGGCACAAGGAGGACTACCGATGTCGCTCGGATTCGGTCGGCGTGAAGGAACAATGCGGCTTATCCACGGTCCGCATCGTTTGAATATTCCACTGTGGGTACCGATAGTTGTTTGCCTTGTCGCGCTGCTCTTCATACTCTGACGCTCGGCAGACAATAACGCGAATTGCGGAAGGCGGCTTCGTGCCGCCTTTTTGCTTATAGAAAAACGCCGGGCGTGTTGCCCGGCGTCGAAAGTGCGAATAAGTCGGAGGTTATTGCGGCGGTGCCGTTTGAGCGGCTTTCTCGCCGCGCAATATTTGATAGAACCCCGCTTGGCGCTTCTTGCTGCGATTATTGCCGTTGCCTCTGCGAAACCGCAATTTCTTCGGATCGCCCATTTGGACGGAATCGCACTTCTTGCGGCCACGGCCGCGCGTCAGAATTCCCATTGTTTCCTCGCCTTGTGGATACGGCTGACCCATCTCCAGCCGCCCGAAAAGGTAGCACAGGGCCTTCATTTTTGCTACTATCGTCAGGCGAATTGCGCAGTAAGCCTTTGTCTTTCAGCAAAGGCTTTCGAGCGCGTCGCTCGGAGAAAATGTGAATGCAAGCATTCCCATTTTGCCCCTCGCTAGCGCTCGTAAGCCAAAGCTTTCGAACGCGGCATTCGGAAAAAGTGTAAGCAAGCTTCCACTTTCTTCCTCATTTGCGCTCGTAGTTCAGTGGTAGAACGCTGTCCTGATAAGACAGAGGTCGAAGGTTCGATTCCTTCCGGGCGCACAAAATTTGGCACAAATTTTATGCGCCCGAGGAGCATGCCTGCGCATGCTTCGTGAAGGAATCGAACGCCGGAGCGATGCACGCCAAGCTTGGCGTGCCGCGAGGCGGTGCCCAGCCCGAGTCCGCCGACGGGCGGACGAGAGGCGCGGGAGATTCCTCCTTGGCGCACAACAGGTATAATGCCCCAATGAATTACCGCGTAGAAGGCGGAAAGAAGCTCTCCGGAGCGGTTTCTACGAACATCTCCAAAAACGCCGCCGTAGCGCTTTTGGCCGCATCGCTGCTTAATCGTGGCACGACCACGCTTAAGAAAATGCCGCGCATTGAGGAAGTGAAACGCCTCATTGAAGTTTTGGAGTCCATCGGGGTGAACGTTGAGTGGGCGGAAAACGGCGACATGATGATCATTCCCGGCAACATAGATCTGTCGCACATCAACGCGGGCTCGGCGGGGAAAACGCGCTCCATCGCGCTTTTCATCGCACCTCTGGCGCACCTGCTCGGTTCGTTCGAACTACCTGCGCCTTCAGGGTGCGACCTAGGTAAACGTTCGTTGGGGGCTCATATTGATGCGCTCGAAAAACTCGGTATCACGATCGAGGGCAACGAGGCAACGCATACCTACAACGTAAAAAGTGCAATCGGAAAGGGGGAGCGGACGACGGACATCGTCATGTACGAGGCCTCCGATACGGGCGTGGAGAACGTGCTTATGGCCGCAGCGAAGATCCCAGGGGAGACGACGATAAAGTTCGCATCGGCGAACTACATGGTCCAAGACCTGTGCGTCTTTTTGCAGGCATGCGGGGTCACCGTTGAGGGCATCGGCACCTCGACGCTCGTCGTGCACGGCGTCAAAGACATCAACGCAGACATAACAGGCTATCCGAGCGAAGATCCGATAGAGAGCATGTTTTTCGTCTCACTCGCGGCGACGACTGGTTCGCAATTGAAAATAGAGCGTTGCCCGATAGATTTTCTTGAGCTCGAACTGTATACGCTCGGCCAGATGGGGCTCAAGTATGAGATAGACGAGCGCTTCATGGCCGAGAACGGACACACCAAACTTGCCGACATTGTCATCTATCCTTCCGAGCTCCACGCGCCGCCGGAAAAGATAGCCGCGCGCCCGTATCCCGGGATCAACATCGACAACCTGCCCTTCTTCGTTCCCGTTGCGACGCAAGCGAAAGGGGAGACATTGATACATGATTGGGTCTACGAAGGTCGTGCGAAATATTATATGGAAATGAATAAGCTCGGCGCGGATGTAAAATTGCTCGACGATCACCGCGCGCTCGTCAAAGGTCCCACGAAGTTGCACGCGGCCGACGTCGAAGCGCCCAACGCGCTCCGTCCTGCAACCCTCCTCCTCATCGGCATGCTCGCCGCAAAAGGCGAATCGATGCTCCGCAACGTATACCCGATCAATCGAGGCTATGCCGACCTCGCGGAACGACTCAAGGCCCTTGGCGCGTCCGTTGACGCGGTAGAATAGCTATATGCAAGATCAATGGAGACGGGGCTTTATTCGCTCTGCGATAGCGTCCGCCATCGTTGCTGTTCCGATTGCATTATTCGTGTTGCCTTTTTCCTATGATAGCCCCACGAACCACACGCCGCCGATGATTGAATTTTTCAAGATAACCGCTTTTTTCTGGTCGTTGGTATTTATACCGGCATTGTTCTTTTTTGCACCGTTTACGACGAAGGTAAGAGTACTGGTTTTGTTAGGCGTTGCTATCGTCATGCTACTCGTAATGGGCTCATCCGTTTTTCTCCTTAATGTATAAAGTGGTGTTGCAGATTAGCATGTCAAAACTGATTATCTTCGCCTCCGGCAGCAAAGACGGCGGCGGGTCGGGTTTTGAGAATTTGGTGAATGCGACCAAGACGGGGGAGCTTGATGCAAAAATCGTTGCGGTGGTTTCCAACCACGAACACGGCGGCGTGCGAGCGCGTGCGGACAAGCTCGGCGTGTCGTTCGAATATTTTCCGGGCCCGTTCGACGCCGAGCACTACCGTGACATCGTCAAAAAGTACGGCGCAGAATGGGTCGCACTTTCCGGATGGCTCAAGCTTGTCGCCGGTCTCGATCCTGCGCGCACGTTCAACATCCATCCTGCGCCCCTATCGTTCGACAACGGTCGTTTTGGCGGACCCGGGCTCTACGGCCATCATGTGCATGAGGCTGTAAAGAAAGCGTTCGACGCGGGAGAAATAACGGAATCAGGTCTCTCGATGCATTTCGTCACTGGGGAGTACGATCGTGGCCCGGTCTTTTTTGAATACCGAGTTCCCGTCAAAAAAGGAATGACGGCGGACGATATTGCGAAAGCGGTCAATGTCGAAGAGCATCGCTGGCAGCCGAAGGTGACCAACATGGTCGTGCACGGAGAGATATATTGGGACGGAAAGGATCCGCATTCGCTTCGGATCGGATACCAAAGCGAGGGTAAGTGGCTTTGACACCGCTGCTTCTTGAAGTATATGGTAGTGATAGTGTCCGGGGCTGGCTCGGATGCACTGTTGGGTGGAGTAGCAAATGAGCGTATCAGGTTTGGAGGCTTCAAGGACGGAACTTCTTGCCCAGGAAGACGTAATCCCATTTTCCGGGATTGTGGCTTGGTCAGATCGGAATCGACCGTATGGTTTCGTCGTCCCAAGAAGAGGCACGAAATTGGGACACGTTTTTGTTCATAAAAAATGTGTCGAACGCAGTGGTTTCGCGCCGCTGTTCGAAGGAAATTTCGTGACAGGCGAAGCGGAGCGTTCCCCGAAGGGGCTATTGAAGGCCGTGCGAATTCTTTCCGTGGAGTATAAGAAGACGGCTTTGAGCGCTACATGTCTGTTGAAGGTCGAGGTCGGCCCAATTGGTGACCTCGAGCGAGCAACCGTAAAATTCCACGATCCCGGAATGGGATATGGATTTGTCGTACTTGAGGACGGAGGGACGGAGGCCATGGTTCACAGCGTTGTCCTTCGCTACTGGGGCCTCCAGCGCCTTAAGAGAGGGAAGGATGTGCTCGTTCGATGTGCGAGCGGTCCGAACGGGTTGATGGTGGTTGAGCTGAGGCTTGGCGAGCTGGCCGTCGAGGCGCAGTGAAAACCGTTCGGGAACAATTTGGAGGGGCTATGCCCCTCCTGTTTTTTTGTTACTATCTCTGAATTGGGCATGTGGCGGAATTGGTATACGCGTGCGTCTCAGAAGCGCATTCCGAAAGGATTGGGAGTTCGAGTCTCCCCATGCCCACCATGGAACTGAAAAACGCATCATGTGTTGTTACCGGCGCCGCACGGGGCCTGGGTGCCGCTCTGGCGCGCGAGCTTGCGGCGCGCGGCGCCAAGGTACTCCTTTCCGACATCGACGGCTCCGGCGTGCACGAGCTCGCCGAAGAGCTCGGTATGCAAGCGGAGCATTGCAACGTCACCGACCGCGATCAGGTCGAAGCGCTTGCTCGTTCTGCCATAGACACATACGGCTCGATAGATCTCTGGATGAACAACGCCGGCATTTGGATGCCCTACGCCCCGGCAGAAAATATCGATTTCGGCAAAGCGCACCAGCTCGTTGAGGTGAACTATTTCGGTCTTGCCTACGGAATGCTCGAAGCGATGAAGCACATGCACGGAAGAAAACGAGGGGTCATCGCGAACGTTCTTTCGGTGCGCTCGCTCAAAGGGAAAGCCCTCGGCGCGGCGTACTCCGCGAGCAAATTCGCTGCGGAAGGATTCACGCAGGCGGTGCGCGACGAGCTCAAGGATTCCGGCATCACGGTCGTCGGCATCTACCCATACCGCATCAAGACCGCGCTCTTCGGCGAGAATAAGCACGAGGACTACGACAAATCGATGGAACCGGGCGACGTCGCGAAGATCATCGTCGACAACCTCTCGCTCGAGCGTCCACCCGAACACATAGAGATCTGGAGCCCGACCGATATTCGTGCGAGCCACGTCGCATGAGCAAACGAGCTTCTAGAATGAAGGAGCCGTCGCTCATCGGTCGTGTCCTCAAAAAAGTTGCACCAAAGATCGGAGCGAAAGTCACGCTCGAACCGGAATGGAACGTCGCCGGTCAGATAACGTTCAAAAACGGGATGCGCTCGTATTTCCGGTACAACAGCATCGGGGTAAACGCGCTCGGCGCATCCGAAATAAGCAAAGACAAGGATTATGCGGCATTTTTCATGGACCGACTCGGCTACCCGGTAATACCCGGAAAGACTTTCTTCCGTGATGATTTCCGCAAGATACTCGGTTCGAACAGAGGTGTCGCCGCAGCGTGCGCGTACGCCCGCCGCCTCGGGTTTCCCGTCATCGCAAAACCGAACAGCCAGAGCCAGGGGAGAGGCGTTTTTCTCGTGCACGACGTGCGAGAGCTCCGCCGGGCGCTCGCTCGTATTTTTATGCTCGACAAGGTCGCACTCATACAACCGTTCGTGAAGGGCGACGATTACCGGATCGTCGTCCTGGATGACAACATTATTTCCGCATACGTGCGCGTGCCGCTCAGCGTGACGGGGGACGGACACTCTTCGATCCGAGAATTACTGCGCAAAAAACAACGCGCATTCGTCGCGGATGGGCGGGACACAAAATTGGACCCGAAAGATCCGCGGATACTGCAGGGACTCCGGCGAGATCGACTGTCGCTTCGATCGGTGCTGCCGCAGGGGAAGCGAGTGCAGCTGCTCCCGAACGCCAATCTTTCTTCGGGTGGCGAGGCTCTCGACGTGACCCGCACCCTCCACCCCTCGCTCAAAAAGGCGGCGATACGCGTAACGAAAGACATGGGACTCAGGCTCTGCGGCGTCGATCTTCTTGTTATATCGAGAAAGGGGAAGAAGCCGAGCTATCACATCATCGAAATAAACTCGGCGCCGGGCCTCGACCATTACGCGCAATCGGGAAAAGCGCAGGAGCGGATAGTCGAGGACCTCTACCTGAAGGTCCTGAAGCGCATGGGTAAACGTAGTTAGGACGCTTTCTTCTTGTCCCCGCCGGAGTCGACTTCGTAGTTGGTGTTCTGCGATTCGAAGAAGTTGACGAGCTCGAAGACGTCGGTCGCGGCGGACATCCATTTCGCCGGGTTGGTCGCGTTGAAGTGTTTTTCGAGACCGAGTTCCAGCAAGCGGCGGTCGGCGACGTACTGCACGTATTGATTCACGTATTCGGCGTTGAGGCCCAATATCCCGCGCGGGAAGAGGTCTTTGTTGAACGCGTTCTCGCATTCGACGCCTTCGATCACGATGTCGCGGATCTCCTGTGCGAATTCCGGTGTCAGGAGCTCCGCGTTCTCCTCGAGAATGCCGTGTATCAGATTAATCCCGAACTTCAAGTGCAGAGATTCGTCTCGCAACACCCAGTTGATCATGCTGCCGAGATTGCGCAGCTGGTTGCGCTGACGGAACGAGAGCGCGACCATGAAGCCCGAGTAGAACCAGATGCCTTCCATGACGACGTTGTAGGCGGTGAGATTGCGCACGAAGTCCTTCTTGCCCTCCGGAGTGGTGATATCGAGCCGCGTGTCGGTCATGCGGCGCATGTATTTGTTCACGTACTCTTCCTTGGCGACCATCGAGGGAAGCTCTTCGTGGAGCGCGAAAGCCCGATCGCGATCGATGGGGAAGGTCTCGAGCACGTACTCGAACGCGACGCAGTGGTTCGCCTCCTCCCACATTTGCTTGGCGAGGTAGAGGTGGCACTCCGCCGAGGTCAGGTACGGATACACGCCCAGCGCAAGCACGCGATTCACGATGAGTTCGGAGGGGTTGAAGAAGGAGATGAGAAATTCGACCGCATGACGCTCGTCTTCGGTCATCTTTGCCCAGTCCTCAAGGTCTTCCTTGAGCGCTATTTCGTGCGGGAACCACGTGTTGCGGACGGCCTGATCGTACAGGTCTTTGGCCCACGGGTACTTGCTGGGGTGAATGTTGTAATCCTTCGGGGAGGCTTTTCCTAGAAGCATATGATGAGTGTGCGCACTGAATTCTTTGAATAATGATTACTGGCAGGCGATGCAGACATTCGGGCCGTCCGCGCCGTCGTCTGGCATGTCGACATTCTTGGACGTTCGGCCCAAGGCCGTTCCGCTTTGGGCGGGCTTCGTCTGCGGGACCTTCGCTTCGACGATGGCCACGGTTTCCGTTTCGACGACCACGGTAGCTTCTCTTCCTTGCTTCTGCACGAAGACCGTTTCTTCGGTGACGGCGATGACGGGCGAGGGCGATATCTCGACGGGCGAGGGCCTTGCTCCCGCCTCTACGGCGGGTGCCGCCGCTGCCGCGGTCTTTATCGCGGCGAATCCGCGCTTGCCGGTCATTTCTTGCTTGTTGACGCTGGTCGTCGATTGCTCGGCGGTGTGACGCGGCTTCATGTGGAGGTAGTAGGTCGTCTTCAAACCTTTTCGCCACGCGGTCATGTACACGTTCTTCATGTTGTCCATGTCGCGGTCTTCGAGGTAGATGTTGCGCGAGAGCGCCTGGTCGACCCATTTCTGCGCGCGCGCGACGACTTCGATGTAAGCGTGCGGGGATGTGGTGAACGCGGTTTTGTATATTTCCTTGAGGTGCTGCGGCAACCCTTCGATGTGCTCAATGTTGCCCTGCTCTTCGATGATGCGCTCCTTCACGTCTTCCCACAGCCCCATGTTCTTGAGGTCTTTCACGAGATTGTGATTGATGTCCAGATACTTTCCGGAGATCTTGTTGCGGGAGAAGACCTGCGCGAAGCGCGGGTCGATGCCGGGCGTCGTGCCGGCCACAAGCCCGATGTTGGCGTTGGGCGCGACGGCCATGAGCGTGGCGTTGCGCATGCCCTGCTTCACCTTCGCGCGCAGCTTGTCCCAGTCGAGGGATTTTTGGCGCGTTATCTTCGGAAGGTCGATCGTCATGCCGCGGTCCTTCTCGAGATTCTCGATGGTGTCGAGCGGGACCATGCCCTTCGACCAGCCGGAACCCTTGAAGTGCGTATAGCTTCCGCGAGTGCGCGCGAGGTCGGCGCTCTCGTCGATCGCCATGTAGCTGATGAATTCGAAAATGCGATCGGCGAAATCCCACGCGTGCGGGCTTTCATACGACATCGAAAGCTGCTCGAGCGCGTCGGAGAATCCCATGACACCCAAGCCGACCGCGCGGTTCTCTCTGTCACTCTTCGTCGCCTCCGGAATGGGGAGCGTGTTGATGTCGATAAGGTTGTCGAGGTGGCGCACCGCGAGGCGGACCGTTTCTTCGAGTTTGCGCCAGTTGATCTGCTTGCCTTCGATGTGTGCGGCGAGGTTGACCGAGGCGAGGTTGCACACGGCAATGTTGTCCTTGTCCTGCGGGAGGCAGATCTCGGTGCAGAGATTGGACATGTGGATGGTCCCGGTGTTGTTGTTCAGAGCCCTCAAATTGATGGGGTCTTTCCAGGTCAGCCAGGGGTGCGAGGTCGACTGCAGGGAGGTCAAAATGGCGTGCCATTGCTCGCGAGCGGGGACTTTCTTCCACATGCGCAGCTTTCCCTGTTTGGCCAATTCGACGTATTCGGCGTAGCGCTTGCTGAAGGCCTGGCCGTAGAGCTCGTTGAGATCCATGGTTTCTTTCGGATCGAACATGTACCAGTCCTCGCCGTTCTCGACGCGGCGCATGAACTCGTCGGAGAGAAAGACGGCGGTGTTGGCGGTGCGCATGCGGAGGTAGTCGTCGCCCGCGTTGTGCTTCCAGTCGATGAATTCGGGGAAGTCATAGTGCCAGTTCTCCATGTAGAAGCAGAGTGCGCCGAGCTTTTTGCCGCCGCGCTGCACCGCGCGGATGGCAGTGTCGATTATTTTCGCGAAGGGCGTGGGGCCGGAGGAAACCGTGTTGGACGATTTGAGCGGAGAGCCGGCCGCGCGCAACTTCGTGATGGAAACGCCGATGCCGCCGGCCGCTTTGGAGATCTTCATCACGTCGGCGACCGATTTCGCGATGTGGTCCATGTCGTCGTGGATCTCGAGAAGGAAACAATTGGAAAGCGCGGGGCGCGAGGTGCCGGAGCCGATGTTGGTCGTGCCACCCGCGATGTAGCGGTGGTGCGACATCGCTTCGTAGAAATCGATCGCGGCTTCCGTCGGATTCTTTTCGTTGTACGCGAGTCCCATCGCGACGCGCATGAAAAAGTATTGCGGCGTTTCGATGCGTTTTTGATTTTCGTCGCGCATCGAGTAGCGGTCGAGCAGCGTCGAGAGGCCGGCGTAGGTGAAGATCTCGTCGCGGTCGGTGTCGAGCGCGGCCGCGAGCTTCTCGAGGTCGTAGGTTTTTTCCATGCGCGTGTCGAGAAGTCCCGCCGCGACATATTTTTTGATGTGCGCGGAGAACTGTTTCTTGTGCTTCGCCTTCAGCTCCTGCACGTTGTCGTTGTATTCGCCGACGACGCGACGGTAGACCGTCTTCAAGAGCAGGCGAACGGCGACTTTGTCGTACTCGATATCCTCTTTGATGTTCTGGACCGCGGCGTTGATGGTCGCTTGGTCCATTTCCTCGGTCGTGATGCCGTCGTAGAGCGTCAGCTGCGTCTCCGTCGCTATCTGCGTCACCATCGAGATGGGATCGAGGAGGCCGTAGCACGCGCGCTCGATGGAACGGTTGATCTTATCCGCATTGAAAGGCTCCTTCGTTCCGTCTCTTTTGGTAATGGTGAGGGTCATATCGACTTTTTCTAACGCTCGTAATAAAAAATAATTATTTTTCGCTTCCGTATCGACTTTTTATGGGCCGGCGTAAGCCCACGAAAATTCCTTTCCGTGGTCTTCGGCGCGCGCACGCGAGTCGGACAAATGCGACTGTTATTATGCATCCGACCGAGGCAAATATTCGTGACGAGACATGTGGATAAACCGCCGTTTGGAAGTAGAATGGTCGGATGAGGGGTGCGTGCACGCCGTTCGAAGGGAAAAAAATAACCTTGCTGGGTCTCGGACTTCTCGGCCGCGGGGTCGGCGACGCCGAATTTCTTGCGAAATGCAATGCGCGTCTCGTAGTGACCGATGTCAAGACCCGCGAGCAACTCCAGGATCCGGTCGCGAGACTTGAAAAGTATCCCAACATCGAATTCCATCTCGGTGGGCACCGTGCGGAAGATTTTTCGGGCATCGATCTCGTCATCAAAGCGGCCGGCGTGCCGCTCGATTCTCCGGAAGTCGCCGAAGCGAAGAAGAACGGCGTGCAAGTCGCGATGTCGACGGCGTTTTTTGCGAAATCCGCGATGGAAATGGGCGCAACCGTTGTTGGTGTGACGGGAACGCGCGGGAAATCGACGACCGCGCAGATGATAGTTGAAGTGTTGAAAGCGGCAGGGAAAAATGTGTTGCTCGGCGGCAACGTGCGCGGCGTCTCGACACTCGCGATGTTGCCCGATGTTTCGAACGATACGGTCGCGGTGCTCGAATTGGATTCATGGCAGCTGCAAGGATTCGGCGATATGAAAATTTCTCCGCATATTGCCGTGTTCACCAATCTCATGCCGGACCACTTGAACTATTACGGAGGCGACATGGAAAAATACTTTTCCGACAAGGCGAATTTATTCCGATACCAAAAACCCGGAGACTTTCTTTTCGTCGGCAAGACGGTTCTTGAAAAGATCTCCGCGGCGCAACCTCCGGTCGCGCCGCGCGTTTTGCAACCGATCCCCGACGATTGGAAATTAAAGATCCTCGGCGAACACAATCGAGAGAACGCGTCGCTCGCCGCTGCCGCGTTGCGCGCGCTCGGCTGTTCTGAAAAAGAAATTCGTGACGGGCTCGAACGGTTCGAAGGAGTCGAAGGCCGTTTGCAATTCGTGCGCGAGGTGAACGGCGCGAAGATCTACAACGACAATAACGCAACGACTCCCGAAGCGACGATCGCTGCACTCGAAGCGCTCGCCAAAAACATCACGCTCATTATCGGCGGTTCCGAGAAAGGTCTCGACCTTACAGCACTAGTCGCGTCGATCCGTGAGCATGCGTCGCGCGTTATCATACTCACGCACGAAAAGTACGAGGGTTCGGCGCGTCTTGCGGGCGAATTCAAGAAGGTTGGCGTCGCGTTCCAGGAAGCGGACAGTTTGCAGAAGGCTGTCGACATCGCTATGCGGGAGACAACACAAGGGGTAGTGCTGTTCTCTCCCGCGTTCGCTTCTTTCGGCATGTTCAAGAACGAGTACGAGCGCAACGATGAGTTCTTGCGCATCGTGCGCGCCCTATGATCGGCGTTTTCGATTCCGGCGTGGGAGGACTCACGGTGTTGCGCGCGATGCGCGATGTTTTTCCTTCTATCGATGTCGTGTATTTCGGCGACACGAAGAACG
The DNA here is from genome assembly GCA_035500505.1 of Minisyncoccota bacterium. Lineage (GTDB taxonomy): Bacteria > Patescibacteriota > Minisyncoccia > Phycocordibacterales > UBA2100 > UBA10103. The sequence goes on along the minus strand of DATJXE010000003.1, from coordinate 24,296 downwards.
CGCCGTACGGCGAGCGGTCGCGGGAGGAGCTTTCGGCGCTTACGGTGGCGGGGCTACAGTTTTTGCTTGGCCACGGGGCGACGAACATCGTCAGCGCTTGCAACAGCGTCTCCGCATCGCTCGCCGTATCGCTTTTTGACGCCTTTTCGCTCGCCCCGGGACAACTCATAGAAATGGTCGGCCCGACCGTCGCGGCCTTCAGAGGCTCGAAGGAGAAGGTCGCCTTGTGCGCGACGAACGCGACCATCAACTCCGGGATATACCAAGACGCGTTCCGCATGATAGGTGTCGACATTCAAGGGTTGCCGATCCCGCAACTCGCCGGCGCCATCGAGGCGGGCGAGCCGGAGAGTACGCTCGATGCGATCGTCGCGGATGCGTTCAAGAATATCGGGCGCAATTTCGACACGATCGTTTTGGGTTGCACGCACTATCCGCTCGCGCTCTCATCGTTCAAGAAAGTGCTCGGCGATATTGAGTTGTTCGATCCCGCGCACATGGTCGCCGCACGCGTCGAACGCGACCTCTGGCCGCGCGAAGTGGGGAACGGCACGACGAAGTTCTTCATCTCCAAAGATTCCGACGTATTCCGACGTCTCATTCCGCAACTTTTTCCGGAGAGCACGTATTCGCTCGAAGTGCTAGAGTGACTCCTATGGAGGTCCCGAAGCGCATCTATATGGTCGGCATCGGCGGCATCGGCATGTCCGCACTCGCACAACTATTGGTGCACGAGGGGAAGACGGTGAGCGGGACGGACAGGGACGATTCTCCCGTCGTCGAGATGCTTTCAAAAAAAGGCATCGAGGTGACGATCGGCGTCGGCGGCGCGCCGGAAGGCACGGAGCTTCTCATCTACAGCGATGCGGTGCCCGCGTCGAACGCGGTGAGGACGCAAGCGAGAGAGTTGGGCATATCCGAACTTTCATATTTCGAAGCGCTCGGAGAAGTTTCAAAAGGCAAGCGGACCATCGCGGTCGCCGGTACGCACGGCAAGACGACGACGACCGGCATGCTCGCGAAAATACTCTCGGATGCCGGGAAAAGACCGACGGCGATCGTCGGTTCCATCGTTCGAGATTTTGGCTCGAACTTTTTGGCGGGTGACGACGATCTCTTCGTCGTTGAAGCGTGCGAGTATCGCGACCACGTCTTGAAGCTCGACCCGGAAATCCTCGTCATCACGAACATCGAGCTCGACCATACGGATTATTTTCCCGACCTCGACGCGCTCAAGGAGACGTTCGGAAAGGCGGTACAAAAACTTCCGGCTCATGGTGCTTTGGTAACGGATCAAAACGACCCGACCATCGCCGACGTCATCAAAACATATGGAAGTCGGACATCCGTATTCGATTACACGAAAGAAGAAGTTCCGGAACTCGGGCTCATCGGCGAGTTCAATAGAATGAACGCGCGTGCCGCGTCGAGTGCGGCTAAGGCCTTATTTCCGGACATCAAGCAGGGGACGATCGATCGCGCTCTAAGCGATTTTCAGGGCTCGTGGCGGCGCTTTGAATATAAAGGAGAAACCCCCAGCGGCGCCCTCGTATATGACGATTATGCACACCACCCGACGGCCATACAGAAGACGGTAGAAGCGGCTCGCGGGAAATTCCCGGAGAAGAGGATAGTGGTCGCGTTCCACCCCCATCTTTACTCCCGCACGAAGAGCTTGCTGCACGAATTCGCGGTCGCGCTCGCGAAGGCCGACGAAGCCATCGTGGCGCCCATCTACGCCGCACGCGAAGAACCGGACCCGAACATTTCCAATCACGTGCTTGCGCGCGAAGCGGCAGCCCTCGGCGGCGACGTCATTGCGCTCGATTCGTTCGACGCGATACGCGACGAGCTTTTGAAATCCGATTCGTCCCATCTCATCATCACCATGGGCGCGGGAGATATCTACAAAGTCGCGGAGCAGATAGCAGATTGATATGGGCATACTTTCCATCATCGCGACGCCGATAGGGAATTTGGAGGACATCACGCTGCGTGCGCTGCGCGTATTAAAGGAGTGTGATGTCATCTTTGCGGAAGACACGCGCGTGATAGCGAAACTACTCGCGCGTTATGAGATCAAGAAACCACTGCAGCGATTGGACGCGGCTACGGAAGAAAAGAAAGCAAAAGAAATAATCGAACGATTGGAGGCAGGCGAGAAAATTGCGTTCGTCTCCGACGCAGGTACGCCTGGAATTTCCGACCCGGGCGCGCGACTAGTTGCTGCAGTGCGAACGCAGCTGCCGGAAGCGAAGATCGAAGCGATTCCCGGCGCTTCGGCTCTTGCTGCCGCTATTTCGATCGCGGGACTCCCAACAGACGAGTTCATGTTCCTCGGTTTTCTGCCGCACAAGAAAGGACGACAGACCGCAATGAAATTCGTCGCTGCGAGCCTCGTCCCCGTCGTCCTCTACGAGTCGCCGCACCGTATCGAGAAGTTACTCGAAGAACTTGCGTCGGCGGGCATCACGAAGGTCGGCATCGCGCGCGAGCTTACGAAAATGCACGAGGAGTTCTTGGAAGGGGAGCCGCGCGCGCTTGCGGCCGATCTTGCGCGGCGCAAGGCCGTTCGTGGAGAGTTCGTCGTCATTGTTCATCCGATGGCCGGATAGTGGTATACTCCCGCGTATGACGCTCGATACGGTCATCATGGCATTCGGCGCGTTCGTCGCCGTGTTGCCGTTCCTGCAGTTCCCGCAGGACTGGACCAACTTTTTCGCGTTCGTAGCCGGGGTCGTCATCATCGGCCTTGGCGTAGCGGTCCGCAGGCGAGGGATGCACACAGCATCTGAAGGACCGACCTCTTTCGAGACCCGCCAGGATTCGTTCGAAGACACATCGGAAGAATAGGTTCGCGGCCTCCCCGGTCGATGCCCCGAAGGGGCATTTTGCCTGTCTGCCGGTAGACAGGCTATACTCTATATATATGCCGCCCTCCAATCCAGAAGACGACCGGCGCGTGACCTACTTTGCCTCGACGCACACGCGGGGGAAGCGCGAAATGTTCGGCATTCGCGCGAACGACCGCGGCAAGCACATCTATGTCATCGGCAAGACCGGCATGGGCAAATCGACCATGCTCGAGAACATGGCCATCCAGGACATCCAGAACGGCGAGGGATTGGCATTCATCGATCCGCACGGTTCGACCGCCGAGAAATTGCTCGATTTCATCCCGCACGACCGCATCAAGGACGTCGTGTATTTCGCTCCGTTCGACACCGACCACCCCATCGGTTTCAACGTGATGGAGGACGTCGGTTACGACAAACGCCATCTCGTCGTCTCCGGCCTTATGGGCGCCCTGAAGCGCATCTGGGTCGACGCGTGGAGCGCCCGCATGGAGTACATCTTGCAGAACACGCTCCTGGCACTTCTCGAGTATCCGGGTTCGACGCTCCTCGACGTGAACCGCATGCTAACCAACAAAACGTTCCGCGCCGCGGTCGTCGAAAAAATAACGGACCCCATCGTGCGGGATTTCTGGACCGTCGAATTCCAAACGTACACCGACCGCTACACGCAGGAGGCGACGCCGGCGATACAGAACAAGGTCGGCCAGTTCGTGTCGAATCCGCTCATCCGCAACATCGTCGGACAGCCGAAATCCTCGCTCGACCTCCGCAAGATAATGGACGAAAAGAAAATATTCATCGTTAACCTTTCAAAAGGCAGGATGGGCGAGACCAACGCGTCGCTCCTGGGTTCGATGCTCACCGTGAAGATCTACCTTGCGGCGATGTCGCGCGCCGACGAATCTGCCGCGCGCATGGCGCGACTCCCGCGTTTCTACTTCTACGTCGATGAATTCCAGTCGATGATGAACGAGGCGTTCGCCGACATCCTCTCGGAATCGCGCAAATACAAGCTCGCGCTCACACTCGCCAATCAATATATAGAACAGATGGAGGAGAAAGTGCGCGACGCGGTCTTCGGCAACGTCGGCACGCTCGTCTGTTTCCGGGTCGGCCCCTTCGATGCGGAGGTGCTGAAAACGGTGTTCGAACCGACCTTCACCGCGGAAGACCTCGTCGAACTGGGCTTGGGGCAAATTTATCTCACGCTCATGATAGACGGCGTCGGCTCGCACCCGTTCTCCGCGGAGACCATCGCGCCCATCGAAGCGCCCCGCATTTCGTACCGCGACGACGTTGTGCGCAACTCTCGCGCGCTCTACGGCAGGGCACGGGCGGATGTGGAAGCGGTCATCAACAAAAGACAACTCGAATTCGTGCCGCCCAAAGAAGAGAAGCGCAAACGTCCACCGGCCTCCGGGAGTTTCGCGCCTCGTCCGCAAAGCGGAAGCGGCGCATATCAGCCGGCACCGCGCGCCGAGCCTGCGCCTCGCCCACATCCGGAAGACCAGCGCAGCGCGCTTCGGGCCGCGATACAGGCGGCGCATCCGGAACCGGCGGGAGCGCCACGGCGCTCTCCTGCGGACATCCTGCGTGAGAGGACGATAAAAAATAGTTCAAATCCACGCCCTCCGCAGCATGTACAACCGCCGCGTCCTGCGCCGGCGCAGGAACCGGCCCCGCGCGCTGTTCCCGCATCGCAAGCCCCGAAGCCGAATGATGGGGAGATATCGCCCGAGTTCCTCGCGCGCGTTTTGAACGACGACCGCGACAATCAATTGTAGGTTGCTAGGCAATATCCCCATCCCCGCACCGCATACTTTTTGCCGTCGGGTAATTTTCTGCTGAAAATTCCCTGCCTCTCGCGCCAAGCGCTCCGAGAACACGGCAAAAAGTATGCGGTGCGGGGATATGGCCCCAGGTTGTTCACATATCCGCGCGTTTTCGCAGCAGGATCAGTTTGCATACTAGACCCCTATGAAACGGGGTCCGATCTTCGGATTGATATTTTTTGCGTTGCCGTCCTTCGCCTTCGCGCAGGTCGTTATCAACGAGGTGATGTACAACCCGAAGGGGAGCGATTCGGGTCGCGAATGGATCGAGTTGTATAACGAGGGTCAGAGCGACGTGACGATGGTCGGGGGAAGCGGAAAGAACTCTTGGCGCATCAGCGACAGCTCGAATCATACGATCACCGATCCGGCTGGCGGGACCGGACGCGGCTCGCTCACGATACCCGCGGGCGGCTACCTGGTGATCGCAAGCGACCCGAACGAATTCATTTCCGGCGAATACGCGGGCTCTGCCGGTGGCGGGGCAAGCGGCGCGTATTCGGTCGCCAAAGCCTCGATATCGCTCAACAACACCGGCGCCACACTTTCTCTCCTCGATGGCACCGGTACGACCGTCGACAGCGTTTCCTACACAAGTGCGCAAGGAGGTAACGACGACGGTTCGAGTTTGCAGCGCCAGGCCGACGGCTCGTGGATAGCGGCGCTTCCGACGCCGGGGCAGGCGAACTCCATAACTCCATATGTCGCGCCGCCGGCCGACACTCCCGACACGTCGCAAATGAATGACCAGCCGACCGCTTCCACGACCGACCAGTCGTCGCAGTCGAATACGCCGTCACCAAACTCGTCCTACGTGCCACCGCCAACACCGAATCTGTTTGCGGACGCGGGAGAGGATCGCACCGTCATCGTCGGCGCGGACGTCGAGTTCGACGCGAGCGCGTACGACAAGCAGCAGGACCTCCTTGACCCGACCACGGTCCGCTTCTCCTGGAATTTCGGCGATGGCTCGACCGCGGAGGGACCGGCGGTTTTGCACCACTTCAGCTATCCCGGCCGCTACGCCGTCACGCTGAACATAGCCCTTGCGAAGAACGCGGCTTCGGACGAACTCACCGTGACCGCGGAGCCGGCCGCGCTCTCGTTCTCGCTTCTCTCTGACGGCGGAGTTCGGATAGAGGACCTCGCCGGACACGACCTCGATCTTTCCGGTTGGGTCGTGCGCGAAAACGGCACGACGTTCGCGGCGCAGTTCATACTGCCGGAGCATTCGGAGATACTTTCCGGCTCGTCGATGAACATTTCCGCGCAAACGCTCTCCTTCCGCGCGTCATCCTCGACGTTGCTCGAATATCCGAACGGCGCCGTGGCACTCGGAATAGGCGGAAGCTCCGCGTCGAGTACGGCTCAACAGGCGCAGCCGCAAGAAACCACTCCGAGCATGACCGAGGCCGCGCCCACACCTCCACCGAAGGCTGCCGATAAAGAGCCCGAGGTTCTCGCGGGGCAAGACCTCTCCGTTGAGCCGGATCCGGAAGGGTCCGATGCCGACAGCGCGCAAGCCACAAGCTCGCTCCTCACCACCGACGCTCCGGCGTTCACGCAAACGGCCGCCGCGTCCGCGCCCGTCTCCAACCACCTCTGGTGGCTCGGCGTCTTCGCGCTCGCGCTTGCGGCGGGCGCGGCGACCCTCGCGTTCGGGCACTTCAAAAAGGGCGAGTGGGACATCGTTGAAGATAAGACGGAATGAGTGTATCGTTCTCGAATGGCGCAGAAAGAGACCATCCTCGTGACGGGCGGCGCGGGCCTCATCGGTTCGCACTTGATAGAACTCGCGCTCAAAAAGTACCGCGTTGTCGCGCTCGACAATTACTTTATAGGAAGCAAGGACAACCACGTCGCAGGTGCCGAATACGTCGAGGGGCACACGAAGGATATCGAGACCCTGCTTCCCAACGAGAACCCGAAGATCATTTTCCACCTCGGAGAATATTCGCGCGTCGAACAAAGCTTCGACGATCTCGAAGTGGTGTGGCAAACCAACGTGCACGGCACGTTCCGCGTTTTCAATTACTGGAAAAAACGCGGCTGTAAGATCGTCTACGCGGGTTCTTCGACCAAGTTCTCCGACGGCGGTCTCGGACGCGATCAGAGCCCGTACGCCTGGATGAAGGCGGGCAATACCGAACTCGTCCGCAACTTTAGCAATTGGTTCGGCATGCCGTACGCGACGACCTATTTTTATAATGCGTACGGCTCGCGGGAACTTTCAAAGGGACCGTACGCAAGCGTGATGGGCCGGTTCAAGGAACAATACTGGGCGGGACAGCCGATCACGGTCGTCTCTCCTGGCACGCAGAAGCGCAACTTCACCTACGCTGGCGACATCGCGCGCGGCCTTCTCATGGTGGGAGAAAAGGGGCGGGGTGACGATTACGGATTGGGCTCACCAGAGTCCTACTCGGTGCTCGATATCGCCAAGATGTTCACCGACAACATCGTCATGCTTCCGGAGCGGAAGGGGAACCGCATGGATTCCATCGTCGATACTTCGAAAGTGGAAAAAGAATTCGGCTGGAAGCCGGAGATGACCGTGAAGCAGTACATCGACTCTTTGAAGGCACAACGGAAATGAAACGCGTTCTCATCTTCTCGCTCGCGTACCACCCGTTCATCGGCGGAGCGGAGGTCGCTATCAAAGAGATCACCGACCGCATCGACCCGAAGGAGTATTCGTTCGACATGGTGACGCTCCGGTTCGACAGCCGTTTGCCGCGCGTCGAGAAAAAGGGAAATGTAACCATATACCGCATCGGATTTTCTTCTCCAGGTGCAAAAGTTTCCGACCGCGCGATGCCGCTTTCGTGCAAGATCGCGAAAATACTTTTCCCGTTCACCTCGTTCTTCAAGGCCCTCTCGCTCAATGGCAGACATCGCTACGACCTCGTGTGGGCGATGATGGCGAATCAGGCCGGCTTCGGCGCGCTCTTTTTCAAGCTCACGCACCCGCGCACTCCGTACTTCCTCGAACTGCAGGACGGTCGTGCTTTTGATGAAATGAAAACGCGCCAGCCCGTCTTGCGAGCGCTCTGGAGTTTATATCGCAGGATCTATTTGCGCGCCGATCTCATCAAAACGATATCCAATTACATCGCCAAAGAGGTGCGCGGCATCGGCTACACGAAGAAGATCGAGGTCATCCCGAACGCGGTCGACGTGGCGAGATTTTCCGCCGGCACTTCCTACGAGAAGCTTCTCGAACTGCAGGTGAAGTTCGGCAAAGGATCCGGCGACGTCTTTTTGTTCACCGCTTCGCGCCTGGTGCTTTCGCGCGGCGTCGAAGACGTCATCCAAGCGCTCCAATTCTTGCCGGAGAACGTGAAGCTTCTGATCGCGGGCGAGGGCGAGGACCGTGCGAAGTTGGAGCATCTGGCCCGCGGGCTCGACGTGCAGGATCGCGTGATTTTCGCGGGGTACGTCGACCACAAGGACTTGCCCGCGTTCTTGAAGATATCGGACATATTCGTGCGCCCGTCGCTCATCGAGGGCTTGGGCAACGCATTCCTCGAAGCCATGGCGGCCGGGATCCCCATCATCGGGACCTCGGTCGGCGGCATTCCGGATTTCCTCGCGGACGGGGAAACGGGCCTTTTCTGCGAAGTCCAGGATCCGCGCTCCGTCGCGCAGGCGGTGGAGCGCTATCTCGCGGACCCCGCGCTCGTTTCGCGCGTCGTTTCCAACGCAAAGAAGCTCGTCGCCGAGAAATATGATTGGAACAAGATCGCTTCCGACATGAAAACGAGGGTCTTCGGGCCGTTGACGGCAAGGGGATAACTCATTTGCCCCAATATCCGGACGGGTGTTTGCTGAAAGCGGCGCGTTCGCGTGCCGACTTTGGAGGGAAGCGGTCATGAATGACGTACAGTTGAAAGACGCTCTGGCGGCGACCGACAGCGTGGTCCAGTTCTGGGCGGGAATGTTTTTGATGGGTATCGCAGCGTCCATCTATGCGCTGCAGACCGTACGGCCTGTTGCTCGGACGATCGATGCGTGTTTCAGTCCGTCGACTGATGAACCGGTGGAGGCGAACGCCTTCACGCTCGCCCGCGCAGCCTGAAGACGCCAATGCTCGGCGCATACGGGAAGGGGACGCCAGCTCGCGCTCGCGCCCCCTTTCGCTTTGCGCCCGTTATGCGCGCCCCTCCTTTTTCCTCAGGAGAGTTGTATATAATTCAATAAATTCCTCGACCCGGTAGGTGAGATCGAAAAGCTTGGATCGCTCGCGGGCCTTTTCCGACATCGCGCTTCGCAGCGGAATATCCGTGGCCAGGCGCCTCATCGCGTCCAAAAATTCTCTCGTGTCATGCGGTTCGACCACGAACCCCGTTTCATTGTTGAGCACGAGTTCTTTCGATCCGCCCGCGTCAGACGTCACTATCGGAAGCCCGTAATGCATCGCTTCAATAAATACGTTGGGGAAACCTTCTTCGAGAGAGGTTGAAATGTAGAAAGATGCCCTCGAGAATTCTTCGTAGACCTTTTCCGACGGAAGGATGCCGGTCAGACGTACCCGATCTCCCGCTCCGGAACGTTTTGCAGCCTCACGCACGGCCCGCACTTCGCGTTCTTCCCCACCGCCCACAAGGACGAGCCGGCTGTGCGGGAGCGCAAGTTTTGCGAACAATTCGACGATAAAGGGGATGCGTTTGTGCGGGATGAAGCGGTTCGCCGAAATGACGATGACCGGATCGTCCGCGCTCCAAGAGCGCTTTGCCCCGCCCGAGAGCAAGAGGCAGTTGGGTATGACGACGGTTTTTTCGGACGTCCCGAGCAGCTTCCGTACGTTCTCGCGCCTAAACTCCGATACGACCCATATCTTGTCGAACTGACGAAGCCCGAACCGCTCGATGCCGGTCAGGAATCGGGAGTATGGCGAACGCGTGTAAATGTCGTCGAAATTTTCCTCGCGCACTTCGCGCCCCGAAAGCGTCTCCCACACCCAGTCGCCGGCGAATTTTATGATTCGGGGGATGCCGAAGAGCCGTGCGATGCCGCCGGCGATGAACGACGGCATGCTCACCGTATGACAGTGGAGCACGTCGATGCGCTCTTTCTTCAGGATGTAGGCGATATAAAAAGGGAACACGATCCACCGGATAGCCTTGTCGAGCGGCGTGCGCGTATAGAGGCTCCGGAACGTGTATACCGTGAAGCCGTACGCCTCGCTTGAGCCGAAGCGATCGCCGTAGGTCACGACGATGCAAGTCTTGCCCTTCATGGCGAGCGCTTTGCAAAGATTGAAGGACTGCGTCGACGGGCCGCCTATCCGAGGAGGGAATATCGGCGTGTACATACATAGCCGCATACCGTTCATGCACGCTTGCCTTTGATCTTGGAGAACTTCGCTTCGCTAAAGGCCCGCACGTCCTCTCCGGCGGCTTTCATCTTCTCATTCACCTCTTTGACCGCCCGGGTGAGCGGGAGCTCGTCTCCGGAGAGCGATGCTTGCGTCAGCGCCGCGTCCACATCTTTGGGCAGGCACCCGCCGCCCCAGGCTCCCATGATATGGGCGCCGTATTTTTTGCGTGTTTTCGCGAACGCCGTCTCGGTCACCCCGTAGAACATTTCCTGGAGCTTCGGCAGGGGAATGTCCGCGTGCGAACGGATATGCAGGAGCCACTCGTTGAAAAAGGAAATGACCGTGGCATTCAGTAAGTTGTTCATCACTTTGTGTCCTTCGGTGAGTTCGGGCGTGTCGTAGCGCATGAAGGGTGCCTCGAACGCCTTCAGGGTTTGGACGAACGCGCGGTCGGTCTCTTCGTCGGACGCCCAGTACACCACTCCCGGCGGAGACAACGCATCTTTCTCGGCGTTCACCTCTTCCAGGAATTCCGGGTTGCTCACGACACCGAACTCTTTGCCGGCCGCCATGCCGCTTTGCCGCTCAAGGTGCGGAATGAGGAAGTCTCTCGTCGTGCCGACGCTCACGGTGCTGCGCAAGACGACGATGCGTCGCCGCTTCCTTTCTCTAATGACTTCCGCGATGGAGGAAAGCGCGCCCAAGAGCGCGCGGAGATCATATCCCGATTTGTGGGCCGTGTCGGCGGGCGTGTTCACCGACACGAAGAAGAGGTCCGCCTCCCGCCACTGCGGCTCCGTCGCAAGGTGCGCCCGGTAGCCGGCGGCCCGCAGCGCGTCGACTTTTTCCGGCGCGATATCCATGCCGATCGCATCGAGGCCGCGCGCGGCGAACGCCCGCAGCACGGCGTTGCCCACGAACCCCAAGCCCACTTGGCAGATACGAGACGGCTGCGCGCGATGTGAGGATTCAGTATTCATTTTGAGGAGCAGTCGAGTCAATTGAATGTAGTGCACGTCATACGCTTTGTCAAAAGCATTCGGGCCAACACGTGGCAATTGCGCCTACGGGGCACTCGCCTATAATGCCCAAATGCGAGATTCTTCCCGTGCGAAAAACCGCAAAAAGCCCCGATGGGTGGCCGTTTCCGGCGGTTTCGATCCGATCCACATCGGGCACGTACGCATGATGAAAGAAGCGCGGCGTCTCGGCGACAAGCTCGTCGTGATCCTCAACAATGACAACTGGCTCAAGGACAAGAAAGGGTTCGTTTTCATGCCCCAAAAAGAGCGAAAAGAATTGCTGCAAGAACTGCCGTTCGTCGACAGGGTCATCTATACCGACCATCGACCGCACGACGCCGATCGCAGCGTCAGCCGTGCCCTGCGAAAACTGCGCCCGGCCGTATTCGCAAACGGCGGAGATCGTTTTTCCGACAACATTCCCGAGGCGCTCGTGTGCAAAGCACTCGGGATCCGGACCGCCTTTAGAGTTGGGCGGGGAGGGAAAGTCCAATCTTCCTCATGGATGGTACGACACGCGGCGCGCGGCATATCGCGCTCGGTCCGGCCCTGGGGGGAATTTTATGACTGGGACTCCGGCGAGGGATGGCATCTGAAGACCATCTACATCAAGCCGGGCGGACGGCTCAGCCTGCAATACCACAAGCGCCGACGCGAGGCCTGGTTGCTCGTGGAGGGTGAGGCAGTCGCGACCTTGGTCGGGAAAAATGGCGTACCCAAGCATCACACACTCCGCGGCGGCGACCTCTTTACCGTTCCCGCGCGCGCGACACACCGGCTTGAATCCCGCCGCGGCTGCGTCATCGTCGAACTCGCGCTCGGCGATTTCGATGAGAACGACATCGTCCGCATCGCGGACGATTACGGAAGGCACGACCCCAAGGTCCGTAATAAAAGCAAAAAAGCTTGATATGAAAGTACTTTCGATCGGCGCGGACAGATCGAAGCGCGGTATTTTGTTCCAGGATTCCCCCGCGGCGTCTCGTCAGCGTGCCTACGCCGAGAGATTCGGACAGCTCGACATCATCGGATTTTCCCGTCGGGGAGAAGCGAAAGAGTATTCGGAGCCGCACCTGCACGTGTACCCGACGAATTCCGCTTCACGCCTACTCTACGGGCTCGACGCGATCCGCATCGCAAAAAAGCTTCCGCGTCCCGACGTTGTCTCCTCGCAAGATCCTTTTGAGACGGGATTGGCAGCGTGGCGCATCGCGAGGCATTTCAATGTCCCGCTCTACGTGCAGGTGCACACGGATTTTCTCTCGCCGACCTACGCGCGACTTTCAGTCACGAACCGCCTTCGCGTGCTGCTCGCTGGATTCGTTCTGAAACGCGCCGCACGCGTGCGGGTCGTGTCGGAACGCATCAAGCACTTGCTCCAAAACACAAGACACAAGATACAAGCTCCGATCACTGCGTTGCCCATCTTCGCCGATGTCGCAAGGTTCAAAGACCTTGAGCCTTCTGCGGAACTTGCCGCGAAATTCGAAGCGTTCAAAACGAAAGTACTCGTCGTCGCGCGGCTCGAACCGGAGAAGAACATCGAACTTGCCGTCCGCGCGTTCGCAGAAGCGGCGCCGAAAGACGCCTGTTTGATCGTGGTGGGGCGGGGGAGCATGAGCGGGCGCCTGCAGGCGCTCGCGCACGCGCTGCGGGTCGCAGACCGCGTCTTTTTTGAGGGCGAGAAGGAAGGCACACCGTACTACAAGCTGGCCAACCTCGTGCTCGTTCCTTCGCGGTATGAGGGCTACGGGCTCACGATAGTCGATGCGCTCGCAGCCGGCGTGCCGGTCCTTTCCACCGATGTCGGCGTCGCAAAAGATGCCGGCGCCATCATCTCGAGCGAAGAGAACTTTGCCCGCGATTTGCAGCAATGGTTCGAGCACGGTCCACGCGCGGGTGTTTTGAGAGGATATCCGTACCACGACTTCGGCGACTATGCCGCACAAGTAGCGGCGGACATAGCCGCAGCGGCGCATTGACGCACCGGCACGCGCCAGTACAATTCGGTGGAATGAAATATATCGTCGCCGGGGGCCAGGGTTTCATCGGATCTCACATTGTCGACGCGCTCCTGAAGGACGGACACGGAGTGACCGTCATCGACAACGGCCTGTGCGGGGACAACAAGAATGCGGGCGCGACATACGTCACTGCCGACATCCGTCGCATCGAGGACATCGAGAAGCACTTCGACGGCGTTGATGGTGCATTTTGCACTGCCGCGATCGCACGCACGCCCTGGTGCATCGAGGACCCGGTTTTGTGCTATGAGACCAACGTACTCGGCTCGCTCAACGTCCTTGAAGCCGCGCGGCGCAAAGGCGTGAAGCGCGTCGTGCTCTCCTCGTCCAACATCGTCTACGCGGCCGAAACCCCCTACAAACAATCGAAGCTCGCGATGGAAGCCATCGCGGCCGTCTACGCCTCGCTCTACGGCCTCTCGAACGTGTGCCTGCGCTATTCCAACGTGTACGGCACGCGACAGCGCGAGGACGGCCCGAGCCCCAATGTGTTCGCCTCATTCAGAAAAACGCTGCGCGAGACCGGCCACATCACGCTGACCGGTGATGGGGAACAAAGCCGCGACTTCACGCACGTCTCCGATGTCGCGCGCGCCAATCTTCTTGCCATGAAAAGCACGTACAACGGGGAGCCGATCGATGTTTGCACGGGCCGGAACGTCACCATGAACTACGTGGCCAAGGAATTGTTCAAGGCGCCCATCGAATACATTGGCGATCGCAAGGGCGACATCAAGCACATCATCCAAAAGCCGGAACGGGCCGGGGAACTATTGGGATGGAAGCCGACGGTCGCGCTCGAGGAAGGCGTCAAGGACGTTTTATGAAACCGCTTCGGGTGTGCTGGTTCGGCATCTACGACCCGGCATATCCAAGGAACGATATTTTATTGCGGGGACTCCGCGCCGCGGGCGCCGAGGTCATCGAGTGCCATGCCGACTGGCGAGATCCCAACAGGCACCGCATCCTGCGAGAGAAACTTCGGACGCTCAAAGACGAATACGACGTTGTGTACGCCGCGTATCCCGCGACGATGCCCGTGATATGGGCAAAGCTCATCTCGAAGCGCCCCGTCGTCATGGACGCGCTCTATTCGATGTACGACTCCGTCGTGAACGATCGGCAGGAGATCCCTTGGTATCACCCGCGCGCGCTCAAGCTCTTGTTTTTGGATTGGTTGAGCGCGCTGCTCTCGGACCGCATGGTCGTCGATACGCGACAGCATCGCGCCTACTGGGCCAGCTTTCCTTTCGTGCGTGCGGCAAAAATGAACGTCATCTATACCGGCGTGCAGGACCACATTTTTTATCCCGCGGAGAACGTGACGAAGCGACAAGAATTTCTCGCAAGTTTCCACGGTTTTTTCATTCCGCTCCAGGGCGTCGACAAGATAGCCGAGGCCGCGCACCTTCTCGCGGGAGAGAAAGGGATCAAGTTCCGGCTCATCGGTTCCGGTTCGCTCTCGAAAAAAGTCGACGCGATCATCAGAGGGAACGACCTCAAGAACGTCGAGGAGCTCGGCCGCATGCCGCCGCAGGACATCGCGCGACTCTCGCAGGAAGCATCGGTCATTCTCGGCGTTTTCGGCGATACGGAAAAAGCCCGGCGGGTTATTCCGAACAAAGTGTACGAGGGACTCGGCATGCGAAAGGCGGTCATCACTGCCGACACGCCTGCGGTGCGCGAGATCTTTACCGAGGAAGACCTGCTGCTCATTCCCAACACGCCGCGCGCGATCGCTGATGCGATCCTGCGCCTAAAAGGCGACCCCGCCCTCACAAAGCGTCTCGCCGAGCGGGGGTATGCCAAAGTGATGCGCCTCTACTCCCCGGTACCTTTGGGTAAGGAGCTCCTGGCCCTTCTCTCGGCTATTGCCACGGGCCAATAGGCCGGATTCTTGCGAAAACGGGCCTAAAACCGCATACTACGGCGCATTATGACCGCGAAGAAGAACGGTTCAAAAAAGCCCCGCATCGGGTTCATCGGGCAGGGATGGATCGGCCGCGCCTATGCGGACAACTTCGAAGAGCGCGGCTATGAGGTCGTGCGCTATTCGCTCGAAAAACCCTGGATAAAGAACAAAGACAAAATAAAGGATTGCGACATCGTTTTCATCGCGGTGTGGACGCCAACCACTCCGGAAGGATTCGATATCTCCGTCGTTGAGAGCGTATTACCGCTCATTGGACAAGGGAAGATCGCAGTCCTAAAGTCGACGATACTGCCCGGCACGACCGAAAAGCTGCAGAAGAAATTTCCCCGCATCACGCTCCTCTATAGTCCGGAATTTCTCTCCATCGCCTCGCACGTGCACGATGCGGCACACCCATTTGCGAACCTCGTCGGCATGTCGGTCGAAGATTCCAAACATTATTTGGCAGCCGAGCGCGTGATGAAGACCCTCCCGAAGGCAGCCTATTCATCCATCTGCAAAAGTGTCGAGGCCGAAATATTCAAATACACGCACAACGCGAGTGGGTACACGCAGGTCATCCTCTTCAATCTCATGTACGATCTCGCGCAATCGCTCGGCGCGAATTGGGATGTCGTCAATCGCGCGATACAAGCCGATCCGCTCATTTCGAAACGTTACTCGAATCCGGTGCACAAAAGCGGACGCGGCGCCGGAGGCGGCTGTTTCATCAAAGACGTGGCTGCGCTGCGGAAGCACTACAAGAAACACGTGCCGAACGACACGCTCGGTGCGAAAGTATTCGAAGCGATGGAAGCCAAGAATATCGACCTCCTGACTTCGACGGGCAAAGACCTTGATCTGCTTAAGGGGGTGTATGGGGTGAAAGTCTTGAAAGGCGCAAAAAAGAAGAAAAAGCGCTAAACTACTACCGATGCGGCTCCTCATTTGCACGCAGGCGGTCGACCTCGACGATCCGGTCTTGGGATTTTTCCATCGCTGGGTCGAGGAACTTTCGAAGCGCTTTGAGGCCGTGCACGTGATTTGCCTTAAAGAGGGACGGCACGAGTTGCCCAAAAACGTGTTCATACACTCGTTGGGGAAAGAGGGCGGCCGTTCCCGATTGAAGTATCTTTTTAGGTTCTATCGATATATCCGCGAATTCCGGGGCGAGTACGATGTAGTGTTCGTGCACATGAACCAGGAGTACGTGCTGCTCGGCTGGAAGCTCTGGTGGCTCTGGGGCAAACGCATTGTGCTCTGGCGCAATCACTTGAAAGGATCGTGGTTGACCTGGTTGGCGACGAAGGTGTCACACAACGTTTGCTACACCTCGCCTGAAGCGTTCGTCGCGACATGCAAGAACGCGGTACTAATGCCTATCGGCATCGACACGGGATTTTTCTCGCCTGCCCTTCGTAGCCTTGGCGAAGTGGGGCCCTCGCAAACACCGAAACCCGACTCTATCCTCTTCCTCGGCCGGCTCGATCCGGTTAAGAAAGTAGACACGTTCGTCCGCGCGCTCAAGCTTCTGCAGGAACAAGGCGCTTCGTTCTGGGCGGACATCATCGGCGACCCGACCGAGGCAGGTTCCAAGTACGCGCACGACGTGCGCAACCTCGCGACGGTGCTTTCCATTGAAGGAATGCTTTCGATGCGCGGGGCCGTGACCAATCAAGAGGCACGCGACCTATTCCGCTCCCACGCGATCTATTGCAACCTCACGCCTTCCGGCAGTTTCGACAAAACGATAGGGGAGGCGATGGCGAGCGGCTGCGTGGTCGCTGCGGTGAACCACGTGTTGCAAGGGATCTTGCCGAAAAAACTCATGCCGCAGGACGACTCCGACGAAGCCGCGGCGCAAGCCTTGCGCGGCGCGCTCGACATGCCGGAGCCCGAGCGCCGCGCGCTCGCGCAGAAATCGCGCTCCTACATTGAGCGTGAGCACTCGCTCTCATTGCTCGTCGAGCGCCTTTTCGGCATACTTGCCGCATGAACGTCCCGTTCGTCGACCTTTCATGGCAGGAACGCGAGATCCGCGCGGATCGAGAGCGGCGCTTTGCCGAGACTATCGCGCGCAACGCATTCGTGCTTGGCCCAGACGTCGAGGAATTCGAACATCGCTTCGCGAAATACTGCGAGGTCGCTCATTGCGTGGGGGTCGGCAACGGGACCGACGCGCTCATGCTCATGTATGATGCGCTCGGCATCGGCGAAGGAGATGAAGTGATCACCATCCCCACGACCTTCATCGCGTCCGTGAGCCCGCTCGTACATTCCGGCGCAAAGCCGGTGTTCGTCGATATCGATCCCGCGACCCGTACCTTCGATCTGAAAAAACTTGAGGCGGCGATCACCCCAAAGACAAAAGCGATACTCGTGGTACATCTTTTCGGCGACATGCCAGACATGGATGCGCTCAAAAAGATCGCGGACAAAAAGAAGATCCTCTTTCTCGAGGACGCATGCCAGGCGCACGGCGCTCTCTATAAAGGGAAGCGTGCGGGCTCCTTCGGCAAAGCTGCAGCGTTCAGTTTTTATCCCGGGAAGAATCTTGGCGCATACGGGGACGGCGGCGCGATAACGACGAATGATGCCGCGCTTGCCGAAACGTTACGCATGCTCCGCAACCAAGGCGGTATCAAAAAATACGAGCATGCGGTCGTGGGCTTCAACAGCAGACTCGACACCCTACAAGCGGTCGTGCTCGACGAGAAGCTGAAGCGGCTGGATCCATGGAACGACATGCGTCGGGCGATAGCCGCTCGCTATCGAACCGGATTAAAGAATGTCCCGCAATTGCGGTTGCCGCCGGAGAACCCGGACGTTTCGCCGGTCTTCCATCTTTTTGTCGTTGAAGTACTCGAGGGCGACCGCGATACGTTCATGCAGGCGCTCAAGGAAAAGGGCATCGCGACCGGTATTCATTATCCCGAACCCTTGCACCTCACGCCCGCACTTTCTTCGCTTGGGTACACCAAAGGTGATTTTCCGGCCGCGGAAGATTTTGCGAAACGCATCGTGAGCCTGCCGATCTACCCCGGCATGAGTGATGAGCAGACAACACACGTTGTCCGCTCGATCCGCGACCATTTCCATGCCTGAACCGATCGGCGTGGCGGTCATCGGCTACGGCTATTGGAGCCCAAAACTCATTCGCAACATACATGCGACTCCGACCCTGAGGCTCGTCGCGATATGCGAGAAAAGCGAGCAGCGGCACGAACAGGTCCGTTCCGAAAATCCCGGCATCGAGATCGTCAAGGAATACAAAGATGTTTTTTCGCGTCCGGACATCGCGGCAGTCGTTATCGCGACCATCCCTTCGTCGCATTTCCGCATCGCCAAGCAGGCGCTCGAAGCCGGCAAGCACGTGCTCGTTGAAAAACCGATGGTTCTCGCGAAAGGAGAGGGTGAGATCCTCATCCGCCTGGCGCGCGCGAAGGAACGGATCTTGATGGTCGATCATACGTACCTCTACTCTCCGGCTATACGAAAAATGCGGGAGGTCGTGTCCCGTGGCGAACTCGGCACGCTTTCCACGATAGAGTCATCGCGTCTCAACTTCGGTATCTTCCAGCGCGATGTGAATGTGATCTGGGACCTTGCCCCACACGATATCTCGATCCTCCTGTATCTTTTGAACGGGAAACCGACATATGTCTCTGCGAACGCCTCCCGCCCCGAAGTCCCTTCCGTGCATGACGACACGCAAGAGAGCGACGCGCATGTTACGCTTCAGTACGAAAATGGCCTCTCGGCGCACATACATGTCAGTTGGGCGTCACCCGACAAAGTGCGCACGTTCACGATCGTCGGGAGCGGGGGAGTGATGCTGTTCGATCAGCTCGCTTCGCCGCAGCTCACGCTATCAAAGCGGGAGGGCGGTGAGAGCGCCATCGACATCCCTCAAGGGGGAGAGGACATCGCGGCGATGTTCGCGGATTTCGCTCAGAGCATCAACTCAAAAAAGGAGCCTGTCTCAAGCGCTCGCCTGGGGCTCGACGTGGTGTCGATCCTGACCGCGGCGCAAACATCCGCACGAAGCGGCGGAGGAAAGGTCGCCATTCGCTACGCGCATCCGCTCCCGGGCGCGACCTTCTTGCGAACGCTCTACATGCGCCTGCGCCACGGCTACTGAATTTTGCCGCA
This sequence comes from Minisyncoccota bacterium, assembly GCA_035500505.1. Taxonomy (GTDB): domain Bacteria; phylum Patescibacteriota; class Minisyncoccia; order Phycocordibacterales; family UBA2100; genus UBA10103. Next base: position 5,176 of record DATJXE010000003.1, on the reverse strand, counting down.
TCGGGATTTGATTTATCCCCCGATACGATATACATTGTGGAATCCATGAGTTCCAAAACCGTGCTTGTCATAGGAGGAGCGGGGTTCATCGGCTCGTACATCGCCAAAAAACTCCTCAAAAAAGGCTGCAAGGTCATCGTGTACGATGCCTACATCCAGTACTTCAGCCCGCTCGAGAATAGGAATTATCAGGCGTTCGCAGGGGAGCGATTGCGGGACATGCACGGCGACATCGAGTTCGTGAGAGGGGATGTCCGCGACAAGTATTTTTTGAAAAGTGTTATCGAGAAATACAAGCCTTCGCACATCATTCTTCTCGCGGGACTCCCGATCGCGGACATCGGTGATAAGAATCCGGAAGAGGCGATATCGAGCATCATCCAGGGCGCCGTGAACGTGCTCGACTCCATTAAGGGGGCGTCGTTCATCGAACGGTTCGTGTATACCTCTTCGAGCATGGTCTATGGCGACTTTGAATATGCTCCAGCCGATGAGGAACACCCCAAGCGCCCGAAGGGCATGTACGGCGCCGCGCGCCTCTCGGGAGAAATACTCACCGAATCCTACGGACGTCGATACGGCATTCCATATACCATCATCCGTCCGTCGGCAGTGTATGGACCGGGCGACGTCAACAAACGGGTGACCCAGATATTCCTTGAGAACGCTTTTGAGGGGAAACCGATCACCTTGCACAATGGCGGACAGTCGAAGCTCGATTTTTCGTTCGCGGAGGACGTGGCAGAGGGATTCGTGCTCGCAACGTTCAGCCCCAAGGCCCTCAACCAAACATTCAACATAACGAGGGGAGAGGGGCGCTCGCTGAAAGAACTGGCCGACATCATCAAACGCCTCTCGAAAAAGAAAGTCGTCATCAAAAGCGCCCCCGCCGATGTGCATCGGCCGGAACGAGGCGCGCTTAGCATCGAGAAAGCGAAGAAACTGCTCGGCTACAAGCCGAAATACTCCCTCGAGGAAGGCATGAAAAAATACTACGAGTTCGTCAAGCGCTACTATGAGCCGCAAAAAAAGGGACGCTAAGATCCCTCTCTCGAAAGCGAGTATTGGGAAGGAGGAGGAGCGCGCCGTCGTTTCGGCGCTGCGCTCGGGGTGGTTGACGCACGGCTACAACAATAAGGCTTTTGAAGAGGCCTTCGCAGGATATATCGGCGTCAAACACGCGATCACGATGAATTCCTGCACCTCGGCGCTCTTTCTCGCGTTGGTCGCGAACGATATCACGGGCGAGGTCATCCTTCCGAGCTTCACGTTCGTCGCGAGCGCGAACGCGATCGTGACCGCGGGGGCGACACCGGTCTTCGCCGATGTCGATTATGCGACCCGTATGTTGGATCCAAAAAGCGTCGAGAAATGCATCACGAAAAAGACGCAAGCTATCATGGTCGTGCACTATGCGGGCCAGCCGGGACCGCTCAAAGAATTGCAGCGGCTCTGCAAGAAACACGACCTTTTGCTCATAGAGGACTCTGCCGAAGCCATCGGATGCGACTATCAAGGCAAAAAAGCCGGGTCGTTCGGCATTGGGTGCTTCTCGTTCTTCCCGACCAAGAACATCACGGCCGGCGAAGGCGGGATGTTCACGACCAACGACGAGAAGCTGGCCGAGAAAGTTTCCGCCCTGATCGCCCACGGTATCGATAAAAAGAAGGACAAAGGCCCGACCCCCGGCTACCGCTCCGCGCGCTACGCCGGGTACAACTTTCGCATGAGCAACATTCTTGCGGCGATAGGGGTCGAGCAGATGAAAAAGATAGACGGCTTGAATCGCAAGCGCCAAAAACTCGCCCGCGAATACGATACACTTTTGCGCGACGTATCGCAGGTAGCGACACCGACCATCGCGCCCGGAAGGACGCACGTCTACCAGATGTACACGATCACCGTTCCCGCCAAAGACCGCGACGCTCTCGCGCGGACGCTGATCGACAGCAACATCGAAGCGTCGGTGCACTTCATCCCCGCCGTTCACCAACAGATCTTCTACAAGAAGAATTACAAAGCCAGGGTGCCGCTCCGCGTCACCGAGAGGCTCTGCGGCGAAATACTGACGCTCCCGATGTATCCGGATATGAGTCTCTCGGACGTGAAGCGAGTGTGCGCGGTCATCAAAACCTATTTCGCTGCGCACGCACGCTCATGAGGGACGAGCGGCCGCGGGTACTGTTCCTCATCAACAACCTCGGGCTCGGGGGAGCGGAACGGGTTTTCATAAAGGACGCCAATGCTCTCGCGCAGAGCGGATACGACGTTTCGATGGGCTTTTTGTATCCCCACCGGAGAGGCGCCGATCGCCTGCCCGCGCTCGAACTCGGTCCGGAGAAGGTAGTTTCCTTCGGATTCAAGAACCTGTTCGATATCGGGGGGTATATGCGGCTTCGGCGTGCACTGAAAGAGAACTCGATACAAGTGGTGTATTCCACGCTGGATGACGCGAATATCGCGGCGAGGATCGCCAAACTGCTCGCCCCACGGGTCAGGGTTTATGTGCGGGAGGCGAACGTCGCGAACGTCAAATCGGTGAAATTCAAAATCGCGGATCTCTTTTTGAATTTTTTGAGCAGGAAGATCGTCGCGTGCTCGCCGATCGTCGGACAGACGCTGGTACCGTACCAGCCCGTTCACAAGCGTAAGATCGTCCTCTTAGAGAATGGCGTCGATATTCCCGAAAGGTCGGTCGTTCATGGCCCAAGAAAAGAAGTGACCATTCTCATGGTCGGCTCGCTGGAGCCCAAAAAGAAGCACCTCTTCCTCCTGCGTTCGCTTTTACGGCTACAGGACGCGGACTTCGCCTGGAAGCTGGTTCTTGTCGGCACGGGGCCCACGGAGCAGGAGATACGCAACTTCGTCGCCGAGCACGGACTTTCGGATAAGGTCGTTCTCGCGGGAGGCAAGACAAGAGAGCAAGTCGCGGAGTATTATGCGTCCGCGGATATTTTCGTCTATACTCCGCAGTGGGAGGGAGGTCCGAACGTCCTTCTCGAGGCGATGTCCTGGGGCCTGCCGTGCCTCATCACGCGATTCGTCGGCGAAGAAAAAATAACGGACGGTGTCGAAGGACTGCTCTTCGATTTCGGCGACGAGAAAGCCCTCGCCGAGAAAGCCGCACTGCTTTGTCGCGACGACAAACTACGTGCCAGGCTCGGAAAAGCGGCGAGAGAAAGGGTCATCAGGGAGAATTCAACGGAGGTACATCTCGCAACATTAAAAAAGATACTCTATGAATGAGAGTGGAATAGGTACGGTCTTGGGAAAAGAGTATGATCGTATCGCGGGCACGATCGGGAGGGAGGACGCTTTTTATGAGCGCATTCTCGCGCTTCATTCGACATACTACGGGAAGATACTCGACATTGCCTGTGGACCGGGGCTTCTGCTCAAGAAACTAAGCGATGCCGCGCCCCGCGCTCAGTTGTTTGGCATAGACATTTCGCCAAAGCTTTGCGAGATTGCGAAAGAACGAAATCCTGAAGCCGAAATACAAGTTGGTGACGCAGAATCACTCCCGTATGCGGACGAAACATTCGATTTTGTGTTCATGACGGAAACGCTTGCACACCTCCCGCGTCCTTCAAAGGCACTTTCGGAGGCGCATCGTGTGTTGAAACCGACGGGCATTTTCATTCTCACGGTACCCAATCGGGATTGGCTACGCTACGAATTCTACGAGCGAATGCGCAAGGAGAAATTTCCAACAGGCACACACTATTTTCGTTTCAAAGAAATAGAATCGCTTTTGCGCGGGAGCGGTTTTAGAATCACCAGGTATATGGGATCCGACAACCTTTATTACTACGAGCCGTACCACAGGTACGAACAGATGCTCGCTTTTTTCCTGCCTTTTCTGCACAAGCGGATGAAACGACTTCTCTTCAAATGCCAAAAAGATGTGCAGACCCCCATGCTCGGGCGTCAATAAAACCAGTATGCAAAAGACGCACAGCGAACCGACTGCTCCAAAGAGAGTGATCTATATACTCGGCCTCAGTCACTGTGGCTCGACCGTGCTCAATCTCATCCTGGCGAAAGTGTTCGGAGGGTTGGCCGTAGGAGAAAGTTACGCCGTATTCACTGCTGCCACTGATTACACACAAGGGCTCGGACATATGTGCTCGTGTGGGCAGCGGCTCGATGAATGCCCTTTCTGGAAACCCCTCCTGAAAGATGCACGCCCAGGCCCCATCTCCACAGAAGAGTGGGCTGCCCGTTACGAAACGCTGTTGCAACATCCTCTGGCACAGAAAGCCGAGTTCATAGTCGACTCCTCAAAAAAGGCCGGGTTCCTGCCAGTGCTCACGCGCTTGCGCGAGCGTAAAGTGGTCGAACCCTTCGTTGTGTTCCTCGTTCGGGATGTGCGTGGATGGGCACTCTCGGCCCAGTCCGCCTGGGCGAGCCGGGAGAACTCAAAAGGCTCCTGGCTCCTGTACCACTTTTACGCATGGATTCGCGGCAATGCGCACTTTCAGCGACTTCTCGAGAATTCTGGCATTCCATTCATCACCATCGGATACGAGCAGTTCTGTTTTGAACCCGAGCGCACCTTTGAGGGCATAGAATCCGCATCTGGTTGGAAGCGCTCGAACGCGCAATGGGAGCATCACATTGGTCACGGAAATCGCTCGAAAATGCAAGGCGGACGGGAAATAACCTACGATGACCGCTGGATGAGGTCTTGGAAAGCGAATGCCCTATACTCTCTCATTCCTTGGCTGGTGGGTAAAAATAGGAAGTGGGTATATTCGGAAAAGCGATGAACTGATGGTATTTCCCAGCGCGACATTGTATTATCCCTCCGTGAAGAAATCGGACGAGCTACAGCGTCTGCGATGCTTCGCGATCGCGGAAATGGTTTCCCACGTCGCCATAGTATGAATAAATCTTTCAGGCGCGGTATCGATTATCTTAGAGGGGCTTACTTATATCTCAGATGGGTTGGGAAACCCCACTTCGATTACTACAAGGCTTTAATGAGTGACGACGTGAGACGAGGGTTTGGAGAATTGAACCCGGTTTGGGCTCCTTTCCAGCTCGAACGCCTCATCGCACATGGAATAAAACCTCAACACACGCTTCTTGATATAGGTTGCGGCTATTTGCGAGGCGGACAATACATCATCGACTATCTCGAAGAAGGAAATTACACGGGAACAGATATCAG
>DATJXE010000002.1:0-2977 GCA_035500505.1 Minisyncoccota bacterium | reverse complement strand
CGGAGGAACATAAGGGTCAGAAACGAAGTAATTGTTTAGATCCGGCAGATGCACTCTGTCCGGATTTTTTCTTATATAAACCTGGAGCCGCCTCCCAGACTCGAACTGGGGACCTTCGCTTTACAAAAGCGTTGCTCTACCGACTGAGCTAAGGCGGCGCATATGTTCTTCGGAGGCGCCGAGAGAATTATACGTTCGATGTTGTGTCGTCGCCATTCCCGTTCCCATTCTTATGCTCGGCGACTTTCTTGAGGAATTCCGACCTGGTCTGGCCGCGTTCGAAGTTGCGCTTGTGCGATACGGAGTCGGCGAGGCGGTGCGATTGCGCACCCAACCAGTGCGCGACGTGCCCCGCATCGACCGCGATGCCGTGGACGATGCTCTGTGCGGCGAAAAGGAGGAAGGGCGGCAGGTTTCCGAGGTCCTTTTTCCCCGCCGCAAGAAGTTCCTTGAGGTGCAGTGCTTCGGAATCGGCGCGCTCGCGAAGCGAGGGCAAAAGCACCCGCTCCCGCGCGAGTTCCCAGCGCTTCAGCGTAAAGAGCGCGACGATGCCGATGAGGGCGAGGAAGAAAATGACGGTCGCGGCGATGACCATACGATTAACGTACCGAGAGGCGTTCGAAGCGGACGACCTCGATCTTCTCCCCGAATTTCTGGATGTGCGATTCGATGAGCTCTCGCACGGTGATGCTCGGGTCCTTCACGAACGGCTGGTCGAGGAGGACCCGTTCTTTCAAAAAGCTGTCGATCTTGCCCTCGAGCGCTTTTTGGCGGGCGTTCTCGGGAACGTTCTTCACTTCATCGGCAAACACTTCCCGCGCCGCCTTGAGGTCGTCTTCTTTGACGTCATCGCGTGAGCGAAAAACGGGGTCCGTCGCGGCGACATGCATCGCGATCGCGTAGGCAAGTTTGCCGAACTCCTCGTTCTTTGAAACGAAATCGGTCTCGCAAGCCAAGACGACCGCGCCGACGACCTGGCCGCCCGCGTGCGTGTAAGCCGCGGCAATGCCGGCGCCGAGTTCCCTGTCGGCTTTTTTGCCCGCGATGGCGGCGCTTTGCTTGCGCAGGATTATCTTCGCTTTTTCAACGTCGCCACCCGCCTCTTCAAGCGCTTTCTTGCACTGCATGATGGAAACGCCCGTCATGTCGCGCAGCTCTTTCACCATTTCGGTCGTTATATCCATACGAATTTCGATAAGTATCAACGATAAAGGAACCTGTGGCAAGTAGAGTCTTGCCGCATCTCTGCATTATTTGACGCTCGGCACTTTCTTTCCTTCCAGGACCGCACCGACGATCTCGTCCACGATGAGGCGGATGGAGCGCACGGACGTGTCGTTGGCGGGAATGGGAAAACGAACCTTCGAGAAATCGCAGTCGGAACTCGAGAGCGCAACGACGGGGATCCCGAGCTGGTTCGCCTCGGCGACGGCCGTTTCCTCATGCCTTGAGTCGACGACGAAGAGCGCGCCCGGAAGATCCGTCATCGAGACAAGCCCGCCGAAGCGGCCGCGCAACTCTTCTATCTCGCGGTCGATCATGAGACGTTCACGCTTCGTGTACTTCTCAAGCTCGCCGGAATCGCGCTCCTTTTCGAGCTGTAAGAGGCGCTCGATGCGCTTGCGGATGTTCTTGAAATTCGTGAGTGTTCCGCCGATCCAGCGGCCGGCCACATAGGGTTGTCCTGCGCGGACGGCGCCGCCTTCGATGGCGGCCAACGCCTCCGGCTTGCCGGAAACGAACAGGATGGCCTTGCCGGAACCGGAGGCGGATGAAAGGAACGCGAGGGCGGCATCGAGGCGCTTTTTGGTCTCCTCGAGGTTGAAAATGTCGTTATGGTCGCGGGTCGAGAAAAGGTACGGAGCTGCGCTCGGGTGACGGTGCGCGCGCAGGCACGCGAAATGCGCCCCGGCGTCGTAGAGTTCTTGAACGTCTTGCACTGACATACGTCGGGAGATACTAGCAAAATCAAGCGTTTTTCGCAACAGATTCCCCTCCTTCGGCGCTCGCCAACGCTTCCAAGATAGGCTCGATGCCGCCGGCCATTATCTTGGGTACGTTCGACCACGACTCCTTGATGCGATGGTCGGTTACACGGTCCTGCGGAAAATTGTAGGTGCGGATCTTTTCGGAGCGGTCGCCGGTGCCTATTTGCGAAGCGCGGTCGGCCGCGCGTTCCCTGTCCTCCTTTTCATCCTGCAATTGCTGCAACTTGCTTTTAAGCAGCGTCATCGCTTTTTCCTTGTTCTGCGCCTGGCTGCGCTCCGAGGTGCAGCGCACGTCGATGCCGGTCGGTTTGTGGATGATGCGGACCGCCGTTTCGACCTTGTTGACGTTCTGTCCGCCCGCGCCGCCGGAGCGCGACGTTTCTATCTCGATGTCCGCCGGATTAATTTCTATCTTCGAGCGCTTGTAGATGGGCAAAATGGCGACGGATGCGGTCGAGGTATGGATGCGGCCGGCTTTTTCGGTCGCAGGGACTCGTTGTACGCGATGTACGCCCGTCTCATACCGCAATCTGCGATAGCTGTCGGGACCTTTTATCTCGAATTGTGCTTCTTTATACCCGCCCAGCGCCGCGCGCGATTCATCCAACCCTTTCGCCGACCATCCTTGCATCTGCGCATACTTCACATACATCTGCGCGAGCTCCTCTGCAAAAAGTGATGCTTCTTCGCCACCGACTCCTGCCCGCACTTCGAGCACGATCTCATTGGGCCATTCGCGTTCGGAGTCGCCGCCGACGATCTTCTCCATCTGCTCCATGAGCACTTTCTTCTGCTCGTCTATTTCATGGAGTTCTTTCTCCGCGAGCTCTTTCATCGCCGGATCCACTTCTATGAGTTCCTGCGCGTCTTTTTCCGCCTGCGTCAGGCGTTTCCACTCCTGCACGAGATATGAGACACGGTGGTCGTCCGCGTATTCTTCCGGGTTGAGCGATGGATGTTCAGCCATACGTATAAGTGTAGCGCCGCGG
>DATJXE010000001.1:0-23498 GCA_035500505.1 Minisyncoccota bacterium | reverse complement strand
GAGCGTCGAAGTACTGACCCCCGTCACGCCTGCGCCGCCGTTGGAGTAGAGGAGCTGTCCTGCGGTGAGGGCGGAGGTCGTCGCAAGACCGGTCCAGGTGATGGTGGCACTGTTGCCGCCCACGAGGTAGCCCTGGGAGGCAGAGAGGGAGAAGGGACCGGAGAAGGTCTGCGTCGTCGTTGCTACTGATTGGACTGCTCCGCTTCCTGCGCCGTAGAGGAGCTGGCTGGAGGAAAGGCTGGTTTGACCGGTGCCGCCGTTGCCGACGGACAGAGTGCCGCTGAAGCTGCCGAGGGTCAGACAGTTGTTGCCGACGGCGAAGCAGCCGGTCGTAAGATTGATGCCGTTGGCTGCTGTAGTAGTCGCTCCATTAATAGAGAGCGTGGAGCCGTTGTTCCCTATCGTCGTGTTGCCGTTTTGATCGATGTTGAAGACAGTCGTGGTCGCGAACGCGCTCGTTGATGATGAGACCGTGAAAAGCGCTGTGGTACCGCCATTCGAGCCAGCGATCGAAAGTTTAGCGTTGGGGGTAGTAGTGCCGATGCCAACGTTTCCACGGAAGAACGCGGTCAAATTGTTCTCAAGTTCCAGGATAGAGTTGCCACCATTTACCGCGAAGACAAATCCTTCGAACCCCGTATTGGAGGTAAGGAAATTAGTGGAGTTTCCGGTGACAAGGGATTTGGTAATTGTCCCAATATTCCGACCGATCCTCCAATTGGTGTCGGTCAGTCCATTCAAATAAATCTGCTGGCTATTCAGGAGAGAAAGACTACCCCCGAAGTACGCATTTCCCGTCGTCGTCGCACCACCACTAATGGTGAGTCCTGTCGCCTGTCCTCCCGCGCCGATAGTGGAAGATGCGTACGCGGTGAGGCCGCCGTTGAACTGCGTGAGGGTCGAGGTGGCGTTGCCCGTCAGGGGGAATGGATATGCGGCACCGATCTGGCTCGTGAGGTCGGAGAACTGTGGGAGACCGAGAGACGACGTGGCAGTGAGCGTGTAGCCCGTACCATTGCCGACCAAAAGCTGACCGTAGGTCGGGGTCGAGGCAAGTCCGGTGCCGCCGTTGCCCACTCCCAGCGTCCCGGTCAAGTAGTCGACGCCGATAGAAGTAGTGGCGACGACTTGCCCGTTCTGATTCGTCGAGAGAAGTGAGTTGGAGATGCCGGAGAACCACGTGGTGCCGAGCGTCGTCAGCGTCGTCGATGCTTTGGCGAAAGATTGCAGACCGGCCCAAGAGTTGTTGTCCGTGAGCAAGGTGGTTGATGCGGAACTCGAACCGAGACACGTGCCATTGATGGAGAAGCATCCGCTCGTGATATTGAGTCCGTGGTAGAGCGTCGAGGTCGCGCCGTTCACGAAGTTCCCGACTCCGTTGATGGAGAGGATGGAGCCGGGCGAGGTCGTGCCGATGCCAAGCGAGCCGTCGGCAGTGAAGACCGAATTGAGCGCGCCGCTTGAATCGTAAATATCCAAGAGATTCGCGCTCTGCCCCGACGCCGCGACGAGCGAAAGGGTCGTCGTTGCGGCGTTCCCGGAGATGATGTTCAACTTTGCGTACGGACTCGAGGAAGCGCCGATAGTGACGAGATCGGTCGTCGTCGAGAGCGTGACAAGACCGATGTTGTTGGTCGTCCAGCCGCCGCCGCTCGATGCGCCGCCGCTCGCGATGGTGCCGCAGGAGATGTTGCCGGAGCCGTCGGTCTGCAGCGCTTGCGAGCCGGTGCAGGTGAGGACACTGCTGAGCGCGAGTCCCGTGGCATGCGCCGAAGCGAGATACGAAGTCCCTGAAACCGAAAAGATGGACGTGGAGGCATTTCCAAGCGTCGCCTTACCCGTCACGTTGAGTGTTCCTGTCGCCGTGAGATTTCCGCCCAAGAACGTGTTGCCGGCGACTTCGAACCTGTTCGTTGGCGACGTGGTGCCGATGCCGACATTGCCGCCGAGAATTGCGAACGTACTGTCGTTGCCGATCGTGTAAGGATTGCCATCGAGGCCGATGCCGAAGGAGCCGTAACCGTTCGCTGTTACGTTTTGTCCCAGCGCGAATGACGAGTCCCCTATGGCATTGTTGCCTGAGCCCGCGGCGAATGCATCGAAACCGGTCGCAACGTTGGTATCACCGGCCGTGAACGAGTACTGGCCACTCGAGAGATTATTGTCTTTCCCCGTGGCGAATCCCCCTCGAGCGTTCAGCTGTAACGCGGATGAATTGATACCATCCGAGGAGAACGCGGTTATGATCGGTTGTTGATATTCGAAGGAAAAATTGGTATCCCCTCTGAGGGCTCCGCTGTACCCGCTCACCGTCATGTCCGTGTCGTCGGTGATAGACGTAACGACGGCGAAACCATAATTGGACACATCTTGGATCGTGTCGCCCACATGGAGCTGCGACGTGAACGCAGTACCCGTGCCGGTTATATTCCCGTTTCCGTCGTCGGTTAAAGTGCCGGTACCAGATTGGAGATCTGGGTTGACGAGATGCAACAGTGAGGATGGCGACGTCGTGCCGATGCCAACGTTGCCGCCGAGGACGGCCAGGGCATGCGCTTGATCGATCTCATGCAAATTTCCATCCAAACCAAAGCCGATGGAGTTCGTGCCGTTGATGGTCAAGCCTGTTCCAAAAGCAATTGAATTGTCCGCGTTCGTCGTATTTCCACTACCGCCGCCGATGAAGGAGTTTGTGCCGTTCGTGATATTGCCTGAACCGCCGGCAACAAAAGAGTCGCCGGCATACGCACTATTAGATTCCCCGGAAACAACGGAATTTGTTCCTCCTGCATTATTGCCATTTCCGCCCAAGACAACCGAAGCAGTATTGGTCGCGGAATTTGAAGCACCCCCACCGATGAAAGACCACTGGCCGGTGGCCGCATTAGAGTTGTCCCCCGTCGAAATGCTTTGTAGTGACAAATCGCCATAAATCGTGTTGCCGATGTCGAGCTGATTGGAAGCCGAAGATGAGCGGAAGTTTGTCCCCTGACCAATAGCGATGTTGTTATCGCCGGAAGTGAGGTTGGAGCCGGCGCCGGAGCCGAGCGCGACGTTGTTGCTTCCGGTAGATAGTTGAAGCGCGTTGGGACCAAACCCCACATTATTCGAACCGCTCACGTTCGATTGCAGTGATTGCACACCGAGTCCGACGTTATTGGAGCCGTCTTGGTTCACTTGCAGCGCGTCGATGCCAAATGCCACGTTGTACTGGCCCGAAGTGATCGCGGGCAGTGCTTGGTATCCGAGCGCGACGTTGTAGTTACCCGACGTGAGGCTCGAGGGTGTATTGAGCGTCGAATACAAGTTGCTGTTCCCATCCACTGTGATAGGACTCCCCAAGGTCGTCCAACTTCCTCCATTATTTTTGAACTCGATCGTCCCACTGTTGTCGCGCAGGCCGTAGCCGGAGTCGCCGAAGCCGGAGCTGTCAACACCGAAGTTAATATGCTTACCAGACGCAACTCCTATATCGCCATTCGCCAAATCGCCGTAAAGGGCATTGCCGATGTTGAGCTGGTTGGAACCGGAGTTATCAAAGAAATCATACGTATTCTCTCCAATGGCGATGTTATTGCTGCCCGCAACAAGGTCTTGCCCCGCGCTTTGACCAATAGCGATGTTATTCCCACTAAAAATATCTCCGTTGTAACTGTACAAAGAGTTGAGCCCAAGCGCGATGTTGTCGCTTGCCGACGTGTTGGAAAAGAGGGCAAGAGAACCTATACCAATATTGCGGACGGAGTCTATATTACTCTGAAGGGCTTGGACCCCGATCGCGACATTATTGCCCCCGCTAGTATCGTTCTGAAGGGCTGAACTACCCAGGGCAACGTTACCCGTGCCGCTGGTTATTGATGAGAGCGCACCCAGCGTCTGCGAGAAAATATTGTTGTTCGATACGATGATGGGGCTCGCCAAGCTGTCGAAACTCGTCCAACTTCCGCTACTGTCTTTGTATTCGATGATGCCGCTGTTGTCGCGGAAGCCGTAGCCGGAGTCGCCGAAGCCGGAATTTATTGCATCGAAATTGATGTGGGTGTTCGCGGAAAGTCCGACGTCGCCGCCCAAGATCGCGAACACGTTGTTGTTGCTTACGGTGTACGAGCTGCCATCAAGTCCGATACCAAAGGAACCGGTACCGTCCACTGTCGTGTTCCGGCCGAACGCGTTCGAGAAATCACCGAAGGCACTGCTGCCGTTACCAGATACGAAGGAGTCTTCGCCGCCGGAGTTGTTGCTCTCGCCGAAGGCGACCGAGGCGGTGTTGGTAGCGACACTGGAATTGCCGCCGGCAAAAGAGTACACGCCGGACGCGGTATTAGCGCTTCCGAACGCCGAAGAGAAGTTGCCGAAGGCGTTGTTACCGCCACCACCAGCAAAGGCCTCAAGACCGGTGGCGCTATTATTGCCGACGCTAAAGCTTCCTCGTGCCCCGAAGAACTGCAAAAGGTGGAGGTTATTTGCAGAGCTCGCACTGATGACTGGCTGCTCGTAAGTAAAGCTGAAGTTGGTGTCGCCGCCAAAATTCGGGCTGACAGTAAGATGCGTGTCGTCGATGATTTCCGTAACCTGCGCGACATCGTTGTTGTTGGGATCAGTTACAAGGTCGCCAACGCGAAGTTGCGTGACAAAAGAAGTGCCCGAGCCGGTGATGTTACCGCTGCCGTCGTCGGAGAGCGTGCCGGTACCGTTGCTTATATCGGGGCCGACGACCTGCAGCGCTCCGTAGGGCGTAGTGGTACCGATAGTAACCTTACTCGCGAAATATGCGTTCCCGGTCGTTGTCGCGCCGCCGTTTACAGTGAGCCCGCCGCCCTGCGTCCCGTTGCCGATGGTCGAGGAAGCGAACGCGGTCAAGCCGCCGTTGAACTGGGTGAGCGTCGACGTCGCGTTGCCGGTCAGGGGAAATGGGTACGCAGCGGCAAGATCGGTAAAGGTCGGAAGACCGAGGGAACTTGTTGCGATGTTGGTGAAGGCGCCCGTGCCGCCCGGAGAGAGAAGAAGCCCGTATGAGAACGAGTTCGCGCCCGTGCCGCCGTTGCCCACACCCAGCGTTCCGGTGAGGAGATTGGTACCGATGCTTGTTGTTGCGGTGATCTTTCCATTCTGATCGGTCGAGAGAAGTGCGTTCGCGATCCCCGAGAGCCAGGTGGTGCCGAGCGTCGCGAGCGAGGTTGAGGATTGGTTGATGTTGATGAGGTTGGAGAAGGTGGTGGAGGCCGTAAAGAGGTTGTTGCCCGAGAAGGTGTTGCTGTTGGTGAGAAGCGTGGAGGAAGCCGCCGTGATGGTGATGGAACCTCCAGCCGTAAGACTCACGCTGTTGATCGTGCCAAGCGTTCCGGTCAGGAGGTTGGTTCCGATCGACGTGGTCGCGACGACCTGGCCGCTCGCGTTGGTCGAGAGGAGCGAGTTCGAGATTCCTGCGAGCGTGAGTTGGCCGGAGGAGTCGAACGACGAGGTCGCGGTGCCGCCGAAGTAGGCGACGCCGAAGTTGGAGAAATTGCTCGACGATGCGTTGCCCGCAAAAAGTTGCAGCGCGCTCCAAGTGTTCTGCGACGTCGTCGAAACGTTGCTGCTTCCGCCGCCGGAGACGATGCCGAGCGAAGATGTCGAGACGAGCGAGTAGCCGCCGGAGGAATTCCCGACCAGCAGTTGTCCGTAGCTCGGCGCCGTCGTCGTGCCCGTGCCGCCGTTGGCGATCGGCAAAACACCCGTTACGTCGCTCGCGAGATTCACGAGCGAAGCCGAGACAACCCCTGCCGTCGCTTTCAAAAATCCGGTCAGGGAGCCGAGCGTAAAGCCGTTGGAAACGACCAAATTCGACGTCGAGGCGATGCCCGAAACGGCAAGGTTTATAGCGGCGAAATTAGTCGAGGTGGCATTGGAAGTCGAGGCGTTCAGGACCGAAAGCGTTTGGGTGGACGATGCGAAGGTGAAGGAGGAAGAACCGTTGAATACGCCGTTGTCATTGAACTGCACCTGCGTGTCCGAGCCGCCCGGATTTCCGGCGCCGCCTCCGCCGCCGGAAATGCATGTGCCGTTGACCGCAAAGCAGCCGCCGGCGATATCGATGCCGCCAGCGAAGGTCGACGTTGCCGTATCGGACACCGAAAGCGAGGATGCGTTGACCGATGTGCCGTTGATGCTGCCGCCGGAAATGGAAGGGTTGTAGATCGCGGTGTTGGTGAGTTGGTCGATCGCGTTCGTTTGCGCGGTGACGTTGTAGTTCTGCGCGATGACGGTCGAGTTCGCCGCCGTCGCCGTGTAGATCTTTTCCGAAAGTTCGTTATCGAGTTCTTGCAAGCGCTGATTTAATTCCGATTCGGTGATGCCGCCGGAGGCGATCACGTGCTCGCTTTGCACGACACGTTCAATGACCGGATTGTTGTTGATGATGGTCTGGCTCGACTTCGACGACGCGACCACCGGCGCGCTCGGTTTCTGCTGCGTGATATTCAGCGAGACGACTTCGGTCGGCGTGTTGCTTTGCGCGAGATGCACGCCGAAAAGCGGCGCGAGGAACGCGTCGGTGCCCGTTTGAAGAACGCTCGCGATCTTCGCGAACGTGTCGCCGATGAATCCGGCCGTCGCGCTAAGTTCGACTTGCGGAGAAAGATGCGTTCCAGGAGCGAGTTCGGGCGACGTCGAGATGAGCGAACCTTCCGCGCTGTAGAGCCCGACCACGAGCGCGAGCGCGAGCACTGCTGCGGCGACTTTGTGCAACAGCTCGACGCCGGGCGTAACCGCGTAGAGCGGCATCTGCGCAGACGCGTTCCCCGCGATTGTTGTTGCTTTCGAGATGACCTGTGCGCCGCTCCTCATCGCGGCAGCCGCGAGCTTGCGGTGTAGATCGGCGTTGCTAGTGAAGGCGGCTGGCTGGGGCGAAGAAGGCGTCTCCGTCCTTGACGACGCCGAGATTTTCTTTTCCGGCGCCTGAACGGCCTGAATACGGTCGTATTCCTGCTGTCTTTCGCGCGTCAGCGCGCCTCGGCGCTGAGAATTCGCATATTCTTGAGCAACCAGGAATGCCTTGAAGGATTCTTCACTGACATACCACTGTCGGCCAACTTGTCGGCCAACAACCTTACTTTCTCGGGCGAGCCGAGTTATGTAATCTCGGGTCAAATTCGAAATACCCGCCGCTTCCGAAGCGGGTATAAACCTAGTGCCATCAAAAAAAAGTTCGTCGGACATGATTGCCGGAATAACTAGGATTTCCTAGAAAGTTCGGGCGCACGAACACGCAGCGTTCACGCTTATTATTGTATCGTGAGCTGTGGAAATACTGTTGATTTGTGCTGCGCCAGGCTGGGGATAAATAGGCGATTTTCTTGTGCGGCGATTGTTGATAAAAATCTCGGGCTGACGAGACCGAATTTCGAGCAAAATGGAGTCTTGATCGCCAAAGCACCTGAAAATCTGAGAGTTCTTAGCAAGTCGCGATGATTTACAAGAAACTATGCGCGCATACTAAGAATCTCTCGGCTCCCCGAGAGACGTAGTTGAAGCCAATATCGGCCATTATTGGGTGTCCGCTCTCTTGTAGCTCAGCTCACGCGTCAAGAATGGCTCCAGAAAATCGCCGATCCGAGCAAAAGCAGCACCAACGGCTGCCGGAAGAGCGTTTACGTAGGACACCTGCCTATTTGCAACCGCGTAGACAGAATTTTGCTTCAAAAGCGAGGCATACCCGATCGAGAGCACAATGACGATAGTTGCGGCAGCGCCGATGAGTAAGGGCAGAAAAGAGCGCTTCCGCCTACGTGTCGACATTTCAACATCTAAAGCCCTGTTACCTAGGATTCTCGGCTCGCCGAGATTTGCTTTTTCGACCCTTCTGATAGGAATTGAGTACCTATCGGCTTCACTCGCGAATGCGGGAAGGTCGTCGTCAGTTTCTCCCAGGGAAACCGCAACGGGCTCTTTCTTTCGCTGCACTTCGGCCCCAGTAATGGGCATCAGATCCCCTGTATCGTTGTAGTAGTTAAAAAATGACCCTGCATCGGAAATGCCGGGTATGCCCCCCGCGGGGCTTTGTGGGGCATTTTTAGACCTCGCAAGGCCCACGGACTCCCTCTGGACCTCCGCCAGAAGACCATCTTTCTCCTTTTTATGCCTTAGAATGCTCTCTTTCTCGACGTACCACCGATTTCCTACCTGCTGCGACAGGATCTTCCCCGTCCTTCCGAGCTGCCCTATATAATCTTGCGCGTATCCGGTAAGTTCCGCGGCTCTCGCAGCCGAAAGGTACTCTTTCCCGTCAAAAAAGACCAATGTCCCCGGTTCAGGAGCCGTGGGGCGCGCGGGAGCCGGCGGTTGGGGTTTATACTCCTCTGCTTTTCGTTTATAGCCTTCAAGGGACTCCATCGAGACATACCAAAGCCCTCCGATCCTGCGCGCGTCAATGAGGGATTTTCTCGCAAGTTGGCCTATATAATCCTGCGCATAGCCGGTCGACTGCGATGCGCGCTTCGAAGAGACGTATGTCTTGTCATCGATCTGCATCTCATCTGACATGCCATAAGTATATACCGAGATTCGTATCTCGGAAGCGAGTCTCGCTTAATAAGCTGTGAATTACTAGAGCCGAGAAATCTCGTCTTTGAGTGCGGTTCTTAGCCCGACCGGGTCTGCCGCCCCACGAAGTGCCTTCATGCATTGCCCAAGAAGGTACTCAAGAGCAGCCTGCTTGCCCGATCTGAAGTCTGCGACGACCGAAGGATTTGCCTTGAGCACCTCTTCAACAACCTCTTTTATCTTAGAAGAGGCGTTTTCTTGAGAAAGCGCGTGGGTCTGGACGTACGCCTCTGGGTCTTCCTGTTCCCCTTTTGCATAGGCGACGAGCATGTCCTTGGCCGCACGGGATGATATCTTCCCGTCGCGGATCAAAACAATTATCTTATTGAAATTCTGTGACGATATCGGTATCTCGCCAATAGTTCCCGTATCTCGATTACCGATATCTCGCCTCTCAATTGCAGAGGACGAGAATATGTTCACAAGGTCGTTCGCAATGTAGTTTGCTGCAAGCTGCACCCCCCGATCCCCCTCTCCGAACTGGGAAACGGCTGCCTCGAAGAGCCTTCCGAGCTCCTCTTCGCGTACAAAGGTCTCCGCGTCCTCCGCCTTGATACCAAGCTTCATGTATCGCGCACGGCGTTCCCACGGAAGCTCGGGCATCCCCTCCTTGAGCGCCTCGGTACCAAAACTCGGAATCTCGGACAGTTTCAATGACGGCAAGTCGGGGTCCGGGAAGTAGCGATAGTCCGCGCTGCCTTCTTTTGAGCGCTGCGGGAACGTCGCTTGCTTCTTTTCGTTCCAGCCGAGTGTTTGCTGTACGACCTTCTCTCCGCGATCCAATATTTCTTTCTGTCGTTCGATCTCAAAGCGTACCGCGCGTTCCATCGCATTGAACGAGTTCAGATTTTTTATTTCTACCTTCGTTCCACGTTCGCCCTTCGGGGCGATCGACACGTTGGCCTCGACGCGCATCTCCCCTTTTTCCATGTTCGCTTCCGATACGCCGAGTGTGCGCAGTAACAGCTGCAACTCGCGCGCGAAATTTCCTGCCTGCTCGGCAGACGTGATGACCGGCTCGGTGACGAGTTCCATGAGCGGCACTCCGGCGCGATTGTAATCGATCGAGGTCTCGCCGGTTTCTTCGTCGTGAACCGAGCTCGCGGTATCTTCTTCCAAATGCACGCGGGTGATCGAAACTCCAGCGAGCGCTCCCCCGCTGACCAAGGGGTACTCATATTGTGAAAGTTGGTAGCCTTTCGGGAGGTCGGGGTAAAAATAATTTTTTCGGTCGAACTCGGTGTAGTCCGCGAGTGTCGATCCGAGGGCAACACCGACCTTGAGCACATGCCGGACCGCTTCCCCATTAATGACGGGGAGCGTGCCCGGGTGCGCGAGGCACACAGGACAAACGTTGACATTGGGACGTGTCTCGTCAGGATCGTTCTTTGACTGACAGAACATCTTCGTATTCGTTCGGAGTTCCGCGTGTATCTCGAGTCCGATAGTGGGGACATATTCCCTGCTCATAGACCCACTCTAACAAACAAGGCTGTAGCTTTGCAACGAACGCATATATTTTCACAGCCGTTCGTAACAAGGTTCAGCCTTGCACCGAGCGAGACTGAACCTTGCTCGTAGATTTCTACTCGACCCGAAACTCATCTTGCCTATGACTCACCTTCGCCGAGATATCCCGCATTGTGGGAGTCTCGGATGCCGATTCTCGGCGGTTTTACCTTGACACCCTCCCGCTTTTTCTAGTTGCTCGACGTATAACAACTGGAACCGCGCAAGGTTCAAGCTCGCAGAAAAGCTGGGAAACTCTGCTGTGGATAACCGAGCGCGTATCCCGCCGCAACATACTTTTCGGGGTGTCTCGGAGCGCTTGGCGCGAGAGGCAGGGCGTTTTCAGCAGAAAACGACCCGACCCCGAAAAGTATGTTGCGGCGGGATACGTTCCGATAGCAGCTTACTGAACAATCCTCCAGGCGCCGCTTTGGATGAGCTGTTCGGCTTTCTTGAACTTCATTTCGCGGGTCTCGGAACCGTTGGTGATGGTCACTTTGTCGTTACGGCCGTGCTCTTTTTTGCCTACGACCGAGCCTTGCGAGGTGATGGCCGCAGCGGCCCGCGCGACCGCCTCCCCCGCCCGGACGACCGATTGGGTCGGCGCCGCCGGAGCACCGACGTTCGGAAGCGTCGAAATGATCTGGAGCGCATACGTTTCTTCCATCTGTTGGAAGAGCTGCAGTCCCTCCTTTTTGTACTCGACCAGAGGATCGCGCTGGCCGTAGGCGCGCAGGTTCACGCTCGAGCGAAGATATTCCATCGCCTCAAGGTGGTCGACCCAGAGAAAGTCGATCGTCTGTAGGAGGAACCGCCGCAGTGCCCCGTAGAACGACGCGCCGAGCTGCTCTTTTTTCTTCGCGACAGCCGCCGCGAAGCGCTCGGACGAAAGTGTTTGCGCGCTCTCTCCCGGAGCAGCGAATTGCGGCGCAAGCTCGCCGAGCCGGACAAGTTCTTCGTCGACTGCCTCATCCCCTCCCGTGAGCAAGTTCCTCCGACGCTCGTAGACGCTTTTGCGCTGGATGTTCAGCACGTCGTCGTACGAAAGCACGTGTTTGCGGGCGTCGAAGTTTATCTCCTCGATGCGTTGCTGGGCCTTCTCGAGAGATCGCGTGATCATCGAGTTGTAAATGGGTTCGTCCTCGGGGATCTTGAACGTGCCCATGACGCGCTTGATGGTGTCGGAGGCAAAGATGCGCATGAGGGAATCCTCGAGCGACACGAAGAACTGCGTCGTGCCCGGATCGCCCTGGCGGCCGGAGCGCCCGCGCAACTGGTTGTCGATGCGGCGCGCGTCGTGCCGCTCGGTGCCGAGCACGAAGAGGCCGCCCGTGTTCCTAACGCGTTCGTACTCCTCCGGAGAGCCGGGATTGCCGCCGAGCTTGATGTCGACGCCGCGGCCGGCCATGTTGGTCGCGATCGTGACAGCGCCGTGCCGCCCGGCTTGCGCGATGATCTCCCCTTCCCGCTCGTGGTTCTTCGCGTTCAAGACTTCGTGCGGGATACCCTCTTGCGAGAAATGCGCGGACAGGAGTTCGTTCTTCTCGACGGAAACGGTGCCGACGAGGACCGGCTGTCCCTTATCGTGCAATTCTTTGACCGTCTTGGCGATGGCTTTCATCTTGCCACTTTCGGTCTGGAAAATGAGATCGTTGAGGTCCTTGCGCTCGGAGGGCCTGTTGGTCGGGATCTGCACGGTATTCAATCCGTATACTTTGTAGAATTCCTCGGAAGAGGTCACGGCCGTCCCCGTCATGCCCGCCAACTTTCCATAGAGGCGGAAGTAGTTCTGGAACGTGATGGAAGCGAACGTGCGGCTCTCCTGCTGCACGGAGACGCCTTCTTTCGCCTCGATGGCCTGGTGGAGGCCTTCGCTCCAGCGGCGGCCCGGCTGCAAGCGCCCGGTGAACTCGTCGACGATGACGACAACGCCGTCGCGTACGACATACTCTTTGTCGCGATGGAAGAGCGCTTTGGCGCGCACGGCCGTTTCGAGATGGTGCACGAATTTGATACCGGCGTCGGTGTAGATGTTCTCGACACCGAGCGCCTTCTCCGCCTTCTCAATGCCGTGGTCGGTCAGTTGTATCTGCTTGCGCTTTTCGTCCACCTCGTAATCTTCCTCCGGCGAAAGCGTCGCTGCGATGCCGGCAAATTTTTGGTAGAGGTTCTCGGCGTCCGAAACCGGTGCGGAAATGATGAGCGGCGTGCGGGCTTCGTCTATTAATATGGAGTCGATCTCGTCGACGATGGCGAAGTGGTAGCCGCCGTCCTTGGGAATGCGCTGGCGCAGCTTCTCGGGCTCATACTCCAAGTTGTCGCGCAGGTAATCGAAACCGAACTCGTTGTTGGTGCCGTAGGTGATATCAGCGGCGTACGCTTCGTGGCGCGTGCATGGGCGCAAAAAATCCTTCTCCACCTTAAAGCTCCCCGTCTCGTCCTCTTGTTTCACTTCCGCAGGGGTGACGTGCGAGGGATCATAGAGGAACGATGCTTCGTGGTTGATGACGCCGACGGAAAGTCCGAGCGCGTGGTAGATCTGTCCCATCCAGACCGCGTCGCGGCGCGAGAGGTAGTCGTTGACGGTGACGATGTGCACGCCCTTCCCCTCGAGCGCGTTCAAGTATGCGGGCGCCGTCGCAACCAACGTTTTTCCCTCGCCGGTGCGCATCTCGGCGATGTCGCCCTGGTGCAACACCATGCCGCCGATGAGCTGCACGTCGAAGTGCCGCTGACCGAGCGTGCGTGAGCTCGCCTCGCGCACTGCGGCAAAAGCTTCTGGCGCGAGCTCGTCCAAGGTCGCGCCTTCGGAAAGCCGTTTCTTGAATTCGAGCGTTTTCGCCTTCAAGTCCTCGTCCGAGAGCGCCTTGAATCCCTCCTCAAGCGTATTCGCGCGCGCGGCAATAGGCTCCGCGCGCTTCAGGGCTGCGGTGTTCTCGTCGCCAAAGATGCCGCTCAAAAATGCCATTCCAAGCATCCTACCGCAAAGGGACCAGTTTTGCGATGACGCACCCCGCAGGCAATAAGTTTTTGGCGACGAGGATAAGCGCCCCACGAGCCTCGGCCTATCGACCACGATTTACATGCGCCCCGCAGGCGCCCAAAAACTTATTGCCTGCGGGGCGTGTCTCGGGACGAAAAATCCCTCCGATGTGGAGGGATTTTTCTGGAGGAGACCTATACGCGCTTCTTGCGCTTCGCAGCCTTCCTCTTCTTCGTCGTTCGCTTTTTCTTTTTTGCCATAGTAATTCGTTTGCTTGTGCTAAGATCGACCCGCACTTGCGCACGATGACGCGAGATGCGTTTTCTCTTTCAGTATTGCACCGAATGCGAGAAAAAAGGTTTTTTTCTCGCGTATGTGTGGATAAGTCCTGAGACAAAATTTCCCGACAATTCAAGTAAAAATAAAAAAAACAAAAAGGCGCAATGCGGAGGACGGGTGGAGACACCAAAGAGCTTCGCTTTAAGAACCGCCGGTTCTTAATTATTTCCTCCACGGGGAAACTACAGTTTCCCCGACCCCCTTCGAACTTTGGAGCTCGCACCTCCTCCGCAGATCTTTTTGCAAAGCAAAAAGGCGCAATGCGGAGGACGGGTGCGAGCTCCAAAGTGAAAGTCTTTTATGAGTGCCGCCGCCCTCCGCGCTGCGCCCTTCGTAACTTTAGTGAAGTAGGGCTGTTTCCTTTCAACTGCGTCCAGAGTAGCACTCGAGCCGTTGCGCGCAACCCAAAGAAATCGGGCTGCCCTTTCGAGCAGCCCGCACTTGTCATCGCGCCGCGTTACAGCTCTGCGGCGATACGGAGGCATACCGCGGGCACTTCCGCTCCGAGCCGAACTTCTTCGAGCGGCGGGAATGTCGGCGAACAGCGAAACCACTCGTCATTCGGATCCTTCCCGTACGGATGCGTGTTGCCTGCGGGAGTCATCTTGACGCCAAGTTCGCCCGCAAGTGAGACCGTCTTTTTCGCACATCCTTTCTTGACCTTGAGCGCAACGAAGTATCCGCCCCGAGGTTTTTGCCATGAGGCGATGTCGCGCCCGCCGAGTTCTCGGTCGAACACCTCACACATCGCATCGAACTTCGGCTTTATGATCGCCGCCTGTTTTCGCATGTGGTCGCGGATACCTTTCATGCTGTACAGAAATTCGACGTGTCGCAGCTGGTTGAGCTTGTCAGCTCCGATCGTCCGCACGAAGAGGCTTTCCCGAAACCACGCGAGGTTGCGTGGGCTTGCGGCGAGCATTGCGAGTCCCGCACCCGCGAACGTGATCTTCGAGGTCGAGCCGATGATGAACGGCCGGTCCTCGTTGCCGACCGCGCGGCACAGTTCGAAGAAATTCGCCAACTCGTCGCCTGGCTCCTCGAGGTCATGCACGTTGTAAGCAAGGTCCCAGAAGATACGGAATCCAGGTGCGGTTTTCATCGAGGCAAGCTGCTGGCATACGTCGCGGGAGTATGTGATCCCGGACGGATTCGAATACTTCGGCGTACACCACATGCCAAAGACGCGGTGGCCTTTGGGTCCGCCGAGTACCGACTCGACGGCATCCATATCCGGGCCCTGATCCGTAAGCGGGATCGACACCATTTCAATGCCGTAACGCTCACAGATCGAAAAGTGGCGATCGTATCCCGGAACCGGACACAACATCACCGGACGGTAGCGAATTTCATGGTGCGGGTCCCACTTCCTCTCTTCGTCGGGCAGTTGCCGCATCAGCATCTGCACGACAAGGTCATGCATGACGGCGAGCGACGAGTTGCCGAGCACGTAGGTGAGCTCCGCCGGCATGCCAAGGTATTCACCGAAGAGCTTACGCGCTTCGGGAAGACCTTCGAGATATCCGTAATTGCGACAGTCGGCACCGTCTTGGATCGACCGTGTCCTTCGGCTCGTAAGAAGCGGGAGCGACAGGTCGAGTTGCTCCGCGCACGGCTTGCCGCGCGTCATATCGAGGTCAAGCTTCATCGCCCGCAAACGCTCGAAGCGCTCGCGAAGCGAAAGGTCGGCGATTGCATCCATTTGCGTTGGTCTCCCTCTGTAGCCCAATAGGGCGCTGAATAGAACGACAGTCCTTACCTCTTGCTATCACGAGGCAAAAAGGAGCGCAACTAAAACCGAATACCTCCCGTGAGGGAGGTATTTCGGCGACTTTCACATCTATGAACCGCACTTCACACGAAGTGTGGCACTCACGGAAAAAGTATAGCTCCGCGAACTCCCGCACGCAAGTGACGGAACTTACTGCACCTTGATGGTGCCGTTCTTGATCTCCTGAATGACGGCTTCCGCCTGCGCGGCGGAAGATGGGACGGCCGTTTCGGCGGCCTGCAGGGTCGCTATCGCCTGAGTCGGGTTGCCGGCCGCATAGTAGGCGGCGGCGAGCGTGAAGTAGTTCTGCGCGTTGGAGGGGTTTGCCGCGACGGCCGCCTGCCAGACGGTGACTATCTTTCCGTACTGCCCGCGCGAAGCGTATGCGGAAGCGATGCGCGCATCGGCAGCCTGGCCGGTGGGAATGACCGGTGCAAGCAGTTGGTCCGCGAGAGAACCGTCGCCCGCGTCGATCGCGGCTGCGGCGTAGTAGAGACGCGCGTCGAGGTAATCCGTCTCGAGATCGTAGGCCTGCTTGAAATAGTTCAACGCGCCCGCAGTATCACTCCGCGCCTCCGCGTTGAGCCCGAGCTCGAAGAGGATGGTCTGCTTGTTGGGAGAAAGCTCGTGCGCCTTCTCGAGCGCCGGCTGCGCGACAGAGACTTGCCCGTACGCATCCAGCATGGTGCCGAGGAACAACGGGAATCGCGCGTCCAGGGGAGAAGCTTGCGCCTGCAGCTGTATTTGCTGCACGGCAAAATTGAGGAACTGCGATTTGAGATCGTTCGATACTTGCGAAGGGTCCGCTCCGGCGAGCTCGGTCGTTACCTGCGCGAGCTGTTCGCGCGCCTCCTGTTCCCCATATACATCATACGAAACAGCCTGTTTGAAGTCGGCCAAATTCTGCGTGAGCCCTTGTGACTGCGCCGCGAGTCCGGAGAGGATAGCGCGATTCTGCTCGTACGCCTTGCCGTTCACGAACCAGATCGCTCCCAGCGAAAGTACGCCGGCCGCGAGCGCCACCACGGGCGCCGCCGAGGCGCCGAGGCGCGGGAGTGGAATGTACGGGAAGTCGTCCGTCGCGCTCGCGCGATACACGATATACGCGAGCACTGTTCCGAAGAGAATATAGCTCGTGATGTTGTCGAAGACCGTAAGATTGTGCACGAAGTAACCCGCCAAAAGGCCGGTAAGGATGCTCCTCTCTATAATGGTGAACGCGCGCGAGCGCCACAAAACCCAGAGGTAGGCGAACAGCACGGAAAGGTACGCAAGGAGTCCCAGCGTGCCGCCGGCGACCCACCAATCGAAGACGATGTTGTGCACGCGGTCGAACCACGGCTCGTCGGCGTACATGCGCGGGTCGTAGTACTTGTCGAACACGATGGCGTAATCTTCCTGGCCCCAGCCCAATATCGGACGCTCTTCTATCCCCTTCCACGCGATGGACATGTTGGTAAAGCGCGAGGCGATGGTCGTATCAGTGAGAGAGATCGAAGCGAGGCGCTGCAAGAACCCGACCTTCTGCACGAACGCCGTGTCGCGCGCGAGCCACAACCCTCCCGAGAGCACGATGAGTGCCGCGATGCCGCCGAGCACGTAGGGCCGCGCACGGCGCGCGTCCGGCGCAAGTACCGCGTAGATGAGCGCGGCCAAAACGACGCCGCCGATCAAGCCGAGGATGGTGCCGCGCGTGCCGGTGAAGAGGAGGGCGATGGTGTCGAACGCGATGACGAACGAATAGAGGTAGGTGCGGCGGGCGAACATGAGGCCGACGATGCAGGCCAGGATGACGAAGTACAAGAGCACCGCCAAAAGCGGAAGCGACCCGCCGGAGGTTCCAGCCTGCGCGGCGATATAGAGGAGGCCGATGACGAGTCCTACGGGAAAAACGATCCTGTCGGTGATGCTCCAGCGTTCTTTCCCTATTTGGTAGATGAGGAGCGCCGCGAGGAAAACATGGAAGAGCATGTACACGGCGAGGTAGATGGGGTTGCCGAAGGTCGCATCGATGCGCGCGGTCAAGCCCGAAGTGCCGCCCTCGCCCAAGGCGACGACGCCAAGTATCTGCGAAAAGCCCCACAGGTCGATGAATACCGAAATGGCGAGCGAAAGCTCAAAGAGCCGCTGCCAAAGTTTCTCCGCATTGATGACGCACGCGGCGACCACCGTGTAGCAGAAGAGGTGCGCGATGGTTATCCATCCGTCCATGCGTTCGAAGTTGCTCCAAAAGCTCTTGAACGGATTCGCGCCCTGCGCATCCGCTATCGCGATGATGGCGATGAACGCCAAAAACGCGATGAATATCCAATTGCGCCGCGGGCGGTAGTTGGGGTTCAAGAGCGCGAGCGCGAGCCAGCAGAAGGTGATGATCTCGACGATGACGCGGAACGCGAAGTTCTTGCCGGTGATGTACGGGAAGAAGAGCCACGTCGAAACGATGAGAGGGACGAACGGGAGCGCGAAGACGCCGATGAGCACCACCCATCGCAATATTTTCTCCGACACCGTCATGAGAAAGGATTGTACCATTGCCTGGTTGAAGTGCTAGCGCCGTTTCTGATTTGACGCTAGAGTACCTTTGATGTCTTTTACAGATGCCGCACAGGAACGGGCCGTACGCTTCTTGCGCTGGAGCGAGCGATACACCAAGACCGACATGGTCTACCTCGCGGGTGCGGGGTTCTGGAGCAACCTCAACTTCGTCATCGTCTCCGTATTCGCGCTCCTCTTGTCGATAGCGTTCGCCAACCTGCTGCCGAAGGATGTCTTCGGGCTTTACCAGTACCTCCTTTCGCTCTCCGCGCTTCTGACCGCGATAACGCTCGCCGGCATGAACAACGCGGTCTCGCAATCGGTCGCGCGCGGCTTCGAGGGCGACTTGCGCGCCTCCGTCCGCATCCAGCTCCTCTGGAGCATCGTTCCCCTCGCCATCGGTCTCGTAGCCGCCCTTTACTACTTCTTGCACGGCAACGGCACGCTCGGGGCAGGGCTCGTCGTGATAGCGCTCCTCTCCCCGCTCACCAATGTCTACAACACCTACAACGCCTTCCTCCAGGGCAAACGGGAATTCAAGCGCATATTCACCTACGGCACGGCGGTCAACCTCATCTACTACGCCTCGATATTCATTGGCGTCTTCTTTTTCAAGGACGCGCTCGTGCTCGTGTTCATCAACCTCGCCTCCAACGCGCTCGGCACCCTTTTCGTATACTTCCGTACGCTCAAGTCCTACAAGCCCAACGACAAGACCGACCCGCAAACGATCCCTTTCGGCGCGCACCTCTCCGCGATGAACGCGTTCGGCACCATCGTGACGCAGCTCGACTCCATCCTCGTCTTTCACTTCCTCGGCGCGGTGCAGCTTGCGGTCTACAGCTTCGCCTCGATGATACCGGAACGCGTCGGCGGCATCTTCAAGTTCGTTTCCGTCGCGGCGCTTCCGAAATTCTCCAACCAGACGCGCGAGGAGGTGAAGCGGCACATCATCTCGAAGACATTGCGCGCCGCGCTCGCCGGCGCAGCCATGACCCTCGCCTACGTCATCCTGGCGCCGTTCTTCTTCCATCTCCTTTTCCCAAAATACCTTGATGCCCTGCCCTACACCGAACTCTACTCGCTCATCATCATCACGATCGCGAGCAATCTGGCGTTCACGGCCCTCGTTTCCTTACGCATGCAGCGTGAACTTTACGTATTCAACATCATAAGCCCTATCGTCCTGCTCGCGCTCCAAGTGCCGCTCATCATCTACTTTGGCATCCCCGGTATCCTCGCCGCGCGCGTCATATCGAATCTGATAAACATACTCCTGGCATTGTTATTCCTTTTCTTCCCCTTGTCCGAGGGGGCGGGGAACGCCGGTGTGCAGACTACGCGCGCGTAAATACCGATACTTGCTTGCTCATTTGCTCGAGCTTGTACCCGGCTTTGACGAACCGGTCTTCCAAGGCGTTGCGGTCGCCGTTTTTATACAGACGAATTCCCACGTATGCCGCGCTCGGCAGGTCTTTCTCAAAAAGCGCGTACTCGTATCCGCTGCAATCTACCTTCAATGCATCCGGTGCAGGAAAAGAATCCAGCGGGACGGTACGAACTTTTTCCGTCCTCGTGCCTATCCCCTTATTCAACCCCGGAATGAGTGAGTGCCCGCCGTGGTGCCGCTCGTCGAGGTGGAGCTCCGCCTCTCCGTGACGCGTCCCGATCGCGCGGTGATGCACTTCGATATTCTTCAGCCCATTCAAATCGATGTTGTGCTGCAGTGCAGCGACATTTTCCGAATTCGGTTCTATCGCGACGATGCGCGCCCTGGGAAATTTGCGGGCGACAAGGATCGAAAACGTGCCGATATTGGCGCCCACGTCGAGCACGATGTCCGGGTCTGATATGGAGCCGAGGCGATAACAATCGTTCATCAATACCTCTTCGAGCATGAAATAATCACTTTGGTCGCGCAGGAAGAAACGCGTCCCGTCGCGCAAGGAGAGGACGAGAGGAAACGTTCGAATGCCCCTCACCAATCGCCACCAGTTTTTGAAGAGACGTATCTTTTTCAAAAAGGACGAAGGTGTGCTCATGCGTTTATTTGCGGACGTTCCGGTCTCCTACGTTTCTTTCCCCTGCCCGAGGGCGAGCTTGGTTGCGGCGCGGAGATAGTAGAAGGAAAACTGTGCCGCGTGCAGGGGATCAAAGGCCCGCAGCGCGATCCTGATAGCTCCAACGGCGCGCTGCATCGCGAGGCGCGGATGTTCGGCGAAGAATGCCTCGTGATCGCGAAAGATGCGCGCGTTGGCCCGTACGAAGGACGCCGGATCACGCTTTGCGGCATAGTGGCTCAAGTGTTCTCCGACCGCGTCCGTAAAATCGACCCGCGTGATCGTCTTGCGCACATGCCGCCGCCCCACGCCGTCGCGGGCGCGTAGCATATCCATTTCGCTCTCAAGGCCGTTCACGTCCTCGATGTAGAGGTACTTCGGAAAGAGCGTCCACTTGTAGGCGACCCTGCTGTCGCCACGGAAAGAACCGCCCTTCCCGGCCATCAACTCTTCATACGTAACGTCATGCACCGTTTCTCCCTCTTTGAACTGATATCCGCCGACGAACTCTTCTGTGGGGGTCTGCGTGATGGTGTTGAAGAAGAGCGATTCCACATTCTCGGGGGCTTGTGCTACGGCATCGGCTACTGTTTGGAGTGCGCCGGGTAGAAATATGTCGTCGTCATCGAGCGGAACTCCCCACTCTCCCTCGCGAAGCGAACGCAAGCCGTTGTTGTATCCGGCGCGAACGCCGCGGCTTTTCTCGTGATGGATGACTCGTATCCGCGGGTCCTTGAGTGAATCGAGATAGGCCTGGGTATCGTCAGTCGAGCCGTCATTCGTGATGACAACCCGAAAATTTTGATATGACTGCGATAGAGCGCTCCCAAGCGCGCGTTCCAAGAGCGCGCGTCTATTTTTAGTCGGAATAATGACGACTAGTCGTTCTGTTTTCATACCATAGCGTGCAATAGCGCAGGATGCAGAGCTCGATTCGAGGCGGCGCACCCATTCAGAAGACGCCGTGCCGGCGCTCCATATCGTATAGCATTGCCTGAAAGGTCCGTCACTTTTCCGCCTGCCTCTTCGAGAATGAGTTGGGGGGCACATACATCCCATTCCCCGAGGGGCGCATCGGTCGCGTACATTTCCGCGTTGCCTCCGGCGATTGTCCCGAACTTGATGCCAATGCTTCCGATCGCGCGCGACTTCGCCCGAAGCATCGCTAAAACAGTGTTTGCTTTATCTGACGGATGCGCTTTGCTCACCAAAAAAGTTCCCTCTTCCGGGGAAGAAATTGCGGACACTGTCATCTTCTCCACCGCAGTTCCGTGATGAAGAAAAGCACCTTTTCCCTTCTCGGCAGTCCAACAAATGTCTGTCTCGAGTGCATAGACGATACCAAGTATAGGTGAACCTTCGCGGACAAGTCCGACCATAATGCACCAATCCCCATCGCCTGCGATGAAATCTGCGCTGCCGTCCAGGGGGTCGATCACCCACGCGTCGCCTGCGTCAGGGATGACAACGTCGTTCTCCTCCGAAACAACTGGTAAGCCATATCGAGATAATCCTTTTTCGAGGAGGGCGTTCGACGCCCTATCTGCATCGGTCACCGGGAACTTTTCCTCTGATGCAACAGTATCTCGGAATCGAAGTGCCTCTTTCGCGGCCGCCTTCGCGAGCGGAATGAGCGCGTCGGCGGACACGGAAGAATTCATACCTGGAGATCAATGAGTCCGCGTTCGCAGAGCAGGTCGTACACTTTTTCCGCCGATTCCTCCGCAGAAAGGGCGGTCGTATCCAGCACTAATTCTGGATGTTCGGGAGTTTCGTATGGATCATCGATGCCGGTGAAGTGAGGGAGGAGCCCTGCACGAGCTTTCGCGTATAAACCTTTTGTGTCGCGCAACTCACAAACCTCCAGGGGCGCTTTCACGTACACTTCAATGTACTGCCCCACTTTCTCGATACGGCGCCGATTATTGTCTCGCGGCTCGCGATATGGCGCGATAGCTGCGCATATTGCTATGCCGCCATGTTTTGAGATCTCTCCGGCGACGAAGCCTATGCGTTCTATATTCGCGTTGCGGTCTTCACGAGAGAACCCGAGCCCCCTCGAAAGGTTCTGTCGCACGACATCTCCGTCGAGCAGCGTAACGCTCCTCTCCTGTCGTTCAAGAAGCTTGTGGTAGAGCACGTGTGCAATGGTCGATTTCCCCGCACCCGAGAGACCAGTAAAAAATATGGTTCCGCCACGGCGCTTTTCTTTGCGCACTGCTATGCGCAACTCATCAACGACCTCGGGAAACGAGAACCATTCTGGGATCTTTTCTTCGTCGCGCAGCATCTTCCTGAATTCCGTTCCCGAGATATTTTTTGTGACTTGGCCAGGCTTCAGTTCATCGGCGGAGAGGTACGCGTCCTCGCTTTCTACATACGCATACTCCTTCATCGGAACGATCACTATTCCGGTGTCTTGTTCGTGTTTTTTTGCGAGTTCCTGTGCCGCATAAGGTTCGTAGAACGGTTTCCCGGAAGCATCTTTCCCCGGGCCCGCATGGTCTCGGCCGACGATGAAGTGCGTCGCGCCGTAATTCTTGCGTATGATCGCATGCCAAATCGCTTCCCGCGGCCCGGCCATGCGCATGGCGATCGGAAGCAGTGAAAGCATTGCAAAATCGCTCATGCGATTCTCGACAAGTCGCTTGTAAGAGCGAACGCGCGAAATGTAATCAATATCGCCCTCTTTGGTGAGGCCCACGACAGGCTGTACGAGTGCCTTTGCACCGTGCATTTCTGCAGCCCGCCTTACGAGCTCGAAGTGGGCGCGGTGCATCGGATTACGAGTTTGGAATGCGACTACTTTCTTCCAGCCGCGCTCTTTGAATACTTGCTTCAGCTCTTCCGGCCGACGGCGCAGCTCACTGAAGTCGTGGGTTGGAGCGTACTTGATGAGCTCGACGGGACCGCCGAGATATACCTTGCCGGTCTCCGCCATGAGGTATTGGACGCCTGGATGGGTGCGGTCTTCGGTCCCGTACACCATGCGTGCCTCCTTTTTCTTATCCGGCGAATAGATGCTTTCGATGGTAAAAAAGGAAATGGGATTGCCGAACACGTCGCATAAGATAAAACGGTCGCCGATCTTGCGGCCTTCCACTTCGGGAACGTCGAGTACGATCGGGATAGGCCAGAGTGTTCCATCGGAAAGTCGCATGCGCTCGACGACCGATATGTAATCCTTTTCGTTCAAAAAACCTTTCAGGGGCGCGAAGCCCCCGCAAAGTATCTGTTCAAGGTCGAACCGCTGCCGGTCCGTTAAGGTAATGCGCGGAAGACGCGTGATATCAGTCACCCGCCCCTTCCGTTCCTCTTTGGCGATTCTTTTTCTCATGTTTTTTCAGTATACAAGCGCATTCGCAGCAAATCAGTTTTCTCCATACACGCTCTATCTCTTGGAAGTTTCTCAACGCTCAATCCGCCGCGCCGAGCCACTTTTTCAATCCACTCTAATGGATATGCAAAATAGCGTTTCCACAACCTTGATCGGATTTTATTGGATAAGGGAACGTTTGCAAGGAAGACACTATCCTTGTGCATTACCTTATGCACGTTGAGCAGAAGCTCCTCCATCTGCTCTGGATCGAGCAGCGTGAGAACACTGTTTGCTTGAACGTAATCAAACTTTCTAGCGGTTTCATTGAACTTGTTGTCTGAAATGACGATAAGCGTGGCATTCTTAGTAGGGCGTGCCAAAGAGAGAATATCGGGGCTGATA